>PABA01000208.1 GCA_002699025.1 Sandaracinus sp.
CTTCAACCCGCCTCGGGCTCCGCCCGTCGTCGAGCTGCGTCCGGCGGCCTGCGTGGGCACGACACCCGAAGAAGGCGATGGGCGAGCGCTTGTTTGAGGACTAGGGGCGCGTGGGCGCCAGACTACCCGAGGGCGCGACGAGCTCACTTCGCCCCATCGCTCACGCTCGAGACGGCGGTGCCACTCCTCGGGTCGCGGACGGACGCGCGGAACCCGCCGCGCTCCACGCTCGAGCGCCCAATCGATACGCCCTCGGCCTGGGATGACGCGAGGGGAGGGGTGGCGGCCGCCACCCGCTCCGCCGCCAGTCCGCCGATCGGCGGCGCCAAGTGCTCGGAATCACTGAGCGGCGATCCCGGCACGGGTCGTGAAGTCCCCCCTCCCATGACCCACATCGTCCACGCTGGCTGCCTCGTCGGCGTCGACGCCTGCCCCGTGCAGGTGGAGGCGCGCATCGGACCGGGGCTGCCCACCTTCGAGATCGTCGGCCTGCCCGAGCGCGGCGTCCGCGAGAGCCGCGTCCGCGTGCGCTCCGCCCTCGGCGCCCAGGGCTTCGACATGCCCAAGCGCCAGCTCGTGCTGAACCTCGCCCCCGGCGACGTCCGCAAGACGGGCACGGCCTTCGACCTCGCCATCGCCACCGCCATCCTCGCCGCCTCGGGGGTCGTCGACGACGCCGCCCTCGAGGGCACGCTGCTGCTCGGCGAGCTCGCCCTCGGCGGCGCGCTCCGCCCGGTGCGCGGCGTGCTCCCGCAGCTCCGGAGCGCCCGGGACCGCGGCCTGACGCGCGCGATCGTCCCGGCGGGCAACGCCGCCGAGGCCGCCCTCACCTCGGGCCTCGACGTCCGCGTCGCGCCGGATCTCCGCGCCGTCGTCGAGCACCTCGGCGGGGCCGCCGAGCTCCCCCGCCCGACGCCGAGCGTCGCCTCCCACGACGCCGCCGGACCCGACCTCGCCGACGTGCGCGGGCAGGCGAGCGTGCGCCGCGCCTTCGAGATCGCCGCCGCCGGCGGCCATCACCTGCTGATGATCGGGCCCCCGGGCGCGGGCAAGACCATGCTCGCGCGGCGCCTCCCCACGCTCCTCCCGACGCCCGACCCGGAGGAGGCCCTCGAGATCGCCACCGTCGCGAGCGCCGCCGGCCTCCGCCCGCCCGGCAGCCTCGAGGCTGCGCCGCGCCCCTTCCGCGCCCCCCACCACACAGCGAGCGCCGCGGCCATGGTCGGCGGCGGCGAGCCCGTCCGCCCGGGCGAGGTCACCCTCGCGCACCGCGGCGTGCTCTTCCTCGACGAGCTCCCCGAGTTCCGACGCGACGTCATCGAGACCCTCCGCACCACCATGGAGACCGGCGAGGTCGCCATCTGCCGCGCCCGCCAGCGCGTGCGCATGCCCGCCGGCCCCCTCGTCGTCGCCGCCATGAACCCCTGCCCCTGCGGCTACGCCGGCGATCCGGAGCGGCTCTGCAGCTGCTCCCCCGAGCGCGTCGACCGCTACATCGGCCGCGTCTCCGGTCCGCTCCTCGACCGCTTCGACCTGCACGTCATGGTGCCGCGCGTCCCGACGCGCGATCTCCGCTCGGCGCCCCGGAGCGAGGCCTCCGCCGCCGTCCGCGCCCGCGTGGAGAAGGCGCGGGCCCGGCGCGAGGGTCGCAACGCCACCCGGCCGCTCGAGACCCTCTTCGCCGAGACCGAGGACGCCGCCCTCGCGCTCCTCGACCGCACCGTCGACGCCCTCGGCCTGAGCGCCCGCGGCTACGTGAAGGCGCTCCGGGTCGCCCGCTCCATCGCCGACCTCGAAGGCAGCGCGCGCATCACCTCGCCCCACGTCGCCGAGGCCATCCAGTACCGCCGCCTCGATCGCCGCCCGCTCCGCGAGCGCCCCCTACGACAGGTCGGCTGAAGGGGGAGGCGAAGGCGCGCGGTGCCCGACGCTGCGCTGGGAGGACGGAACGAAAAACGCGCGACGACCGGGTGGCCGCCGCGCGCTCTTCGAAGTGTCCCGCGTTCAGTTGTCGCAGGTCGGGTTGGCGCAGAACGCCGGCCGCGGGCCGTCGGCGTCCGAGTCGAAGCAGACGTAGCCGCCGGCGCAGTCCGCGTCGGTGCCGCAGGGTGCCTGGCAGGTGTTGCTCGCGAAGTCACCGCCGACGTTGTCGCAGAGGAGGTTCATCGCGAAGCCGTCCGGGATCGCCGCGCTGCCACAGACCGCGGGGTCGGCGTCGCAGCTCGTGCCGATGCCGATGGTGCCCGAAGGGGCGCCCACGGTCTGGAGGCACTCGAGGCGCACGGTGGTGCCGGTGACCGGCGGGCGCGTGAAGGTGATCCGCTGCTGGCGGCTCTCCGGGCAGCGCATGGCGACGTCCGGGTTGAAGACGGCGTCGTCGTAGAACCAGCCGGGCGGCTGCCCCGAGAGATCGGACGGGTCGACGATGTCGTTCCGGCTGAGCTGGGTCACGCGGCAGACCTGGACCTCCATGCCCGCCTCGTTGACCTCCGTGCGGAGGAACTCGCGGCCTTCGACGCCTTCGCAGCTCGTCACGTCGCCCATCGCCGGGAGCACCTCGACGACGTCGCAGTTCACGAGGCCCGAGGCGTCCGGGGTGAGGGCACGCGGCAGGCACGTGCCGCCGAGGACGTCGGCGATCTTGTTGATGACGGCCTGGAGGGCGCCGGTGAAGCTCTCCTGGCAGAGCGTCTGGACGACGGCGTTGGCGCCGGCGGCCTCGAGCTGCTGCGCCACGGTCACGATGCGGCGGGGCGGGAAGGCCACCTGGTTCGGGCCGCCGCCGGGGCTCGGGAACACGCAGGAGGGCGCGAGCCGCGTCGGCATCGACGGGTCGATCATCTCCTGCATCATCGGGTGCCCGAGGATCGAGGCGTAGTCGGTCGCCGCGTCCGGGTCCGGGTTCACCTCGGGCGGGATGCCCGTGATGGCCGCGTAGACGAGCAGGTCCGGGTCGGTCCGCGTCGCGAGCAGGCCGTTGACGAAGCGCTCGACCGGGTGGACCGCCTCCGGGTACTGGAAGCAGCGCAGGTTCAGGTCGCCCGTGTAGGCCGTGCTCGACGGGTTGAAGAGGTCCGGGTCGGCGGCCGAGCAGTCGTCCTCATCCGTCACGTTGATGATCGTGAGCAGCGAGTTGTCGCGGATGAAGCCGGCGTTCGCGCCGTCCGCGTGGCCGACCGTGCCCATGCCGAAGGTGATCGACGAGGTGCTGGGCGTGACGGCCTTGAGGATGGACTCGAGCTGCTGCTCGAAGCCGCAGCCGTTCGTGCCCATGGCGGCCACGCAGGTCACGTCCGAAGCGAAGGCGCTGGGGTCGCCACCGTCCGCCGGGCGGAAGCTCAGGAAGCTCGGGTAGGTCGCCATGCAGCCGGGGCGGGCGACGTTGCCCTCCGTGCGGAGCACGCCGTCGTCACCGAAGCTCGACTCGCTGCAGGTCGGGACCAGGAAGCCGCCCGTGCCCATGTCGGAGCTCACGACGCCGATCTGGAGGCTGCGGACCGGCGGGAAGTCCTGCGTCCCGTCCTCGTCCGCGTCACCCGACGCGAGCACGCGCACCAGGCGCGGGAGCTCGTTCGAGAGGGCGACCTGCTCCTCGGACATCGAGTTCGAGTTGTCGACCATGAAGAGCAGGTCGACGTTCTCGATGTTGTCCACCTTCACGCTCTCGGCGACGCCGGAGATCGTGCAGGGGTTCAGGGGGCGGAGCTCGCGGTCGAGACAGCCGGTCACCCCCACCACGGTCGCGAGGGCCGCGACCAGCAGGAGCTTCCGAGGCCGCCAGGAGCGCTCGTTCGTGCTGGGCTTCTTCGGGAAGACGTTCATCGGGAAGGCTTTCGGGTGGGCTCGCGCGCCGTGGGGGATGCCGTCAGGCGTGACCTCGGTCGGGTCGTTCTGGGCGCGAAAGTCGTGAGGTTCCGGCGAGATGGGGTCCGTGTCGGTGAGGATCGGGGCCGCGCATCCGCCCCTCGCGCCGGCGCAGCATACAGGCACCTTTCGCGCGGGATCAATCGGGGATGCGTGGTCTCCCCGGCTGGGGTGGCCGCTTCACGGCCGGTCAGGGAGAGCCGAGGCGCGAGGCCACGGCGGATGGGTCGAGGGGGGTTCCGTGGGTCTGAGCTTCCAGCGTAGACGCTGCGAGCGTCGTGCCAAGTGAAGTGGGAAGAAAAAGCGAATGGTTACGGTGGCCTCGGCCGCACCGGGCGTGCGGGCCTGCACGATCGCCAACGTCGTTGGCGACCCGCGGGCCGGAGGGACGGGGGGAGCGACGGTCAGCGGGCGGGACGGAAGGGAGGCACCCGCGCCGCTCGCTCCGGGAGGACCGAAGCGTGCAGCGCGGGCACGGGTGCGATCGGCGGTTGCGATCGGCGGCCGCGATCGGTGGCCACGATCGGCGGGTGCGATCGGCGGGTGCCATCCACCGTCGCCATCCACCTCGCGCCCCCGCCCTCAGCCCGTCGGCTCCTCCGGATCGGGCCCGGCCGGCAGCTCCACGTCGACCAGGCACTCGAAGTCGACCCGCGTCCCGAAGGGAGGGATCGCGTCCTCCGTGAAGAGCAGCTGCTCGCACGCCGCGTCGCTCGCGTCGTAGCGCCAGCCGCTCGGCTGATCCCCGACGGCCTGGGCCACCTCGCAGATCTCCCGCGTCGGCTCCACCGCCGCCGTCGCCGGGTCGTCCCCGATCTGGCCGACTCGGGTCCGCGCCGGCAGCTCCGCGCAGCGCATGCCCTCGGGCAGCGTCTCCCGCACGCGGCAGTCCACGCTCCCATCCTCCGCCGGCGTGAGCGCCCGGTTCGCGCAGACGCTGCTCACCCGCGTGCCGATACGCCGGGTCAGCTCCTCGATGGCCGGCTCGAAGCTCTCCGCGCAGATGCTCCGCACGAGCGAGCCCTCCCCGAGCTGCCGCGCCAGCTCCACGTAGCGCCGCCCGGGCGACGCGAAGCCGTTCTCGCTCCGGCACGCCTCCTCCAGCCCGAGCTGGTTCGCGTCCGTCAGCCGGTAGGCCATGCGCGGATCCGCGAGGATCGCGTCGAAGCCCGCGTCCGCCAGATCCTCGGGGACGCCGACCAGCGCCGCGAAGAGGAAGCGCTCGGGATCGCGCCCGGCGCGCAGGCTCGCGACGAGCCCCGCGACCGGCGTGAGCAGCCCCGGCTCGAGCACGCAGCGCTGGTTGAGCGCCGTGCCCACCTCGTCCCCCGCGAAGAAGGCGGGCGGATCGGCGAGCGAGCAGTCCTCCTCGTCCGAGAGCACCACCACGGCGAGGAGCGCGTCCTCGGCGGGGAAGGGCGCGCCGAGCTCCGCCTCCACGGCGTCGAGCCCCGCGCTCCCGGCGGCGAGCGGCATCTCGAGGCCGCAGCCGGAGATGCCCACGTCGGCCATGGCGCCGACCCGCGCTGAGAAGGCCCCCGGGTCGTCGCCCGTCTCCCACACGGCGATGGCGCCGCGCTCGTCGCGCACGGGCACGCCGTCGCCCCCGAGGTAGTCGTTCACCGCGCAGGCCGCACCGACGCGCGCCGTGCCCGCGACGTGGCCGCGCGTGCCCATGTCGCTCGTCACGATCGCCACGCGGAGCCGCTCGACCGGGTTCCACGCCGGCTCGCCCGTCTCCGGATCGGTCGGCGGGTCGGTCAGCCCGCGCACCAGATCCGGGATCTCGTCGCGCAGGTTGTCCTGCTCCTGGCGCATGGAGTTCGAGTCGTCGATCACGAAGAGCAGGTCGACCAGGGCCGTGCCGTCGCCGCCCGCCGGCTGCCGGAAGAAGCGGCTCGTGCGCGGCTCGAGCTCGGCGAGCTCGCGCTCCATGCAGCCCGTCAGGGTCACCAGCGTCGTCAGCAGCAGGGCGCACGGGGGCAGCGCCCGGCGCCCGCGGGGGGCGTGGGGGTGTCGCATCGGTTCCTCCTCATCCTCCCCGCCGGCGTGGCGGGGGCGACGCCGTGCGATGGCGTCATGGGGGAGTCGTCCGGGCGCGCGCGGATTTCCAACGCCACCTCTCGAGGCCCGCCCCAGCGCCGTCCCCGTCACCCGCGTGCGGAAGAAGGGGGCCTCGCTCACGTATCCTCGCGGCATGGTCGCGCCGCTCGTCCTCGAGGAGTCCCGTGAGACCTCCGTCGAGCTCCTCCTCGTCTCCCGGCCGGGCGTCCTCGGCGTCCAGGTCGCCCGCGCCGCCGCGCCCCGGCTGGCCTCCCGCCACGTGAAGCGCTTCGAGCGCGCGATCGTGAAGGACGGCCGCGAGAGCTTCACCCGCGCCGTGCCGAACGCCGGCGCCGACGCGCTCGAGCACCTCGACGAGGACGGCCTCGTCGCCGAGGGCGCGGAGGTCCGGCCCGGCGACATCCTGGTCGGCTGCCGCGAGGACGATCCGGTCCAGCTCAATCCCGAGGAGAAGCTGCTCCGCGCGATCTTCGGCGAGCGGGCCGGCGCCCGCGACGCCTCGCTCCGTTGCTCGCCGGACGCGAAGGGGCGCGTCAGCGCCGTGCGGCGCGAGACGACGAAGTCGGGGGAGCGCGTGGAGGTCGAGCTCACGGACGTCCGCCCGCTTCGCGTCGGCGACGTGCTCGCCCTCGACGGGCGCGAGGCGGTGGTCACGGCGATCGTCGACGACCTCGAGGGCGACCTCGCCTGGTCGGGCGTCGGGGGGCGCGTGCGCGTCGAGAAGCGGGCCGACGCGGAGGGGGCGCTCGAGGCGCGCTCCATCGGGCCCTACTCGCTGGTCACGCAGCAGCCGCTCGGGGGCAAGGCGAGGTTCGGTGGGCAGCGCGTCCGCGACCCGCAGCTCCGCGCGCTCGAGGGGGCCGGCGCCTGGCACGCGGCCCACGAGATGCTGACGCTGAAGTGCGACGACGTGTCCGGGCGAGCGCGCCTCTTCGAGGGGATCGTGCGCGGGGATACGGCGGGCGTGGAGCCGGGCCCATCGGAATTGCGCCGGGTCCTCGTCCGGGAGCTCGAGGCGATGGGCTTCGCGCTCGAGGAGCTCGAGGAGCGGCCGAGTGACCCGGAGCCACGCGCGACGGAGGGCGGGCCGCCGGGAGGAGGAGGCCAGGTCGGCTCCGGCGGATCCGTCGACGTGTTCTCGTTCTTCGGCGCCAGCACCGGCGACCGCCCCGATTCGCCTCCCCCGGCGCCGAAGCCCGCGCCGGCTGGCGGCCCGCGCGACGTCTTCTCCTTCTTCGAGAAGCCCGAGACGCATGTCCTGGCGGCTCTCCGCCTGGGGATCTCCACGGACGATCGCATCCGCGAGCGCTCCCACGGCGAGGTGACGAAGCCCGAGACCATCAACTACCGCACGCTGAAGCCGGAGCCCGGCGGGCTCTTCTGCGCGCGCATCTTCGGACCGGTGAAGGACTACGAGTGCGCCTGCGGAAAGTACGCGCGCATGAAGCACCGGGGGATCGTCTGCGAGGTCTGCGGCGTCGAGGTCATCGCCTCGCGCGTGCGCGGCGAGCGCTTCGGCCACATCCGCTTCCCCGTCCCGGTGCTCCACCCCTGGGCGCGTGACGCCGTCGCCGCGCACCTCGGTCGCCCGGTCGAGGACGTCGACCGCATCCTCGACGGCCAGCTCGACCTCGCGCTCCAGGAGCCGGCGAGCTGGCGCGAGGGTGGCCCCTTCGCGCTTCGCGCGGCGCTCGGCGAGGTGGGGGCGCGCTACTTCTTCGAGGTCTGGCCCGTGCTGCCGCCCGACCTGCGGCCGCTCCTGGCGCTGGGCGGCGGACGCTTCGCGACCAGCGACCTGAACGATCTCTACCGGCGTGTGGTGAACCGCAAGAACCGGCTGGCCCGGCTCATCGAGCTCGACGCGCCCGTGGTCATCCTCCGCAACGAGATGCGCCAGCTCCAGGAGGGCGTCGAGGCGTTGGTCGCCAACGGCGAGCGAGCCCGGCCGGTCATCGGGCCGCAGGGCAAGAAGCTCGTCGCGCTCGTGGACCTCGCCCACGGCCGGCTCACGCACCCCTTCGAGCGGGGGCGGCGCGTCGACTTCTCGGGGGCGGCCCGCGCCGTCCCGCTCCCGGAGCTCTCCCCGGACACGGTGCGCCTGCCGCGGAGCATGGCCCTCGAGCTCTTCAAGCCCTGGCTCTACGGGCGCCTCGAGCTCCGGGGCTACACGACCACCATCAAGGCCGCCAAGCGCATGGTGGAGGCGGCGAAGCCCGAGGTGCTGGAGGAGCTCGAGACGGGCGTCGCCGGGCACCCGGTGCTCGTCGGCGCGCGCGGCGGCTCGGCGCTCGCGGGCGTGAAGGTGGAGCTCTGGGACGAGCTGGCGATCGGCGCGTCGCCGGCGCTCCTCGGGCAGCTCGCCCTCGCGCCCGGTGGGGTGGCGGTGGTGCACGTGCCGGCGACGGCCGCGGCCATCCGCGAGGTGCGCCAGCTCGGCGTCGCGCGCGAAGCCGCGCCCGACCCGGCGCCGGAGGGCTTCCTCGCCGAGGCGATCCGCTCGGAGGCGCTCGGCCCCACGCTCTTCGAGGCCGCGCGCCGGGGCGCCGTGGACGGGCTTCGCCACCCCGCGACCCGCCGGCTCCTCGGGCTGCTCGGCGACGAGAGCGCCGTCGCGACGCCCGACGAGGAGGGGACCTGGGACGCGCCCGGGCCGCCTCGCCCCGAGGAGGCGCCCGGCGCGCTCTCTCCGTGGCTCTTCCGGCGCGTGGCGGAGCTCGAGCTCCCGGCACCGGCCCACGCGGCGCTCGAGCGGGCCGGCGTCGTCCTCCTCGGCGACCTCGTGCAGAAGACCGACGCCGAGGTCCTGAAGACCCGTGGCTTCGGCCGCCGCTCCCTCCTGGAGCTGAAGACGATCCTCGCCGACCTGGGCCTCGGCCTCGGCACGCGCCTCCCGCCCGGCTGGCGCGACCAGGCTCCGCGCTGAGCGCGCCCAGCCTTCGCGGCGCAGGCCGCCTACGCCTGCCTCCGCCTTCCGGCCGGGCGACGCGCGCCCTGCTTCAGCCCGGCTCTACTTCAGCCCGGCCCTACTTCAGGCCGTAGTCCTTGATCTTGTAGAGCAGCGCCCGGTGGCTGATCTCGAGGAGCTTCGAGGCCGCCGTGCGGTTGCCCTCGGTCTGCTCGAGCGCCCGCGCGATCAGCGTCCGCTCCATGAAGCGCTGCATCTTCTTGATGGAGAGGTCGTCGCTCTCGAGGATGATGCGCGCCGGGTCCTGCGGGTCGCGCAGCCGCTCGGGCAGGTCCTCGGGGCCGAGCGTCTCGCCCTCCGCCAGCACCATCGCGCGCTCCACCACGTTCTCGAGCTCGCGCACGTTCCCGGGCCAGTCGTAGTCGAGCAGGATCTTCTTCGCCTTCGCGTCCACCCCGCGGATCGCCGTCCCGAGGCGCGCGTTGTTCCGCTCGAGGAAGTGCTCGAGCAGGAGCGGGATGTCCTCCGGCCGCGAGCGGAGCGGCGGCACGTCGATCTGCAGCACGTTCAGCCGATAGAAGAGGTCCTCCCGGAAGCGCCCCTCGCGCACCTCCTCGGTCAGGTCGCGCACGGTCGCGCCGACGACCCGCACCTCGACCTCCACGTCCTTGGTGCTGCCGAGCGGGCGGATGGTCCCCTCCTGCAGCACGCGCAGGAGCTTCACCTGGAGCGCCGGCGGGAGCTCGCCGAGCTCGTCGAGGAAGAGCGTCCCGCCGCTCGCCTCCGCGAAGAGGCCGCGCTTGTCCGAGTGGGCGTCCGTGAAGGCGCCGCGCTTGTGCCCGAAGAGCTCGCTCTCGAGGAGCTGCTCGGGGATCGCGCCGCAGTTCACGGCCACGAAGGGGCGCTTCGGGTCGCCGCCGAGGTCGTGGAGCGCCCGCGCCACCAGCTCCTTGCCCGTGCCGCTCTCGCCCTGGATGAGCACCGTCGTCGAGTAGCCGGCGACCTTCTCGATGGTCCGGAAGACCTTCTGCATGCGCTCGGACTTGCCGATCATCCGGCCGAGCGACTGCTGCTCCCGCATGGCCTTCCGGAGCCGCGCGTTCTCCCGCCGGAGCGACTCGCGCTCCTCGGCCTTGCGCAGCGCGAGCAGCACCTCGTCCTGCTTGAAGGGCTTGCTCACGTAGTCGTAGGCGCCGCCCTTCATCGCCTCGAGGGCGAGGTCCACCGAGCCGTAGGCGCTCATGACGATCGTCACCGCCTCGCTGCCTCGCTCCTTCAGCGCCCCGACGAGCTCGATGCCGCTCATGCCCGCCATGCGGACGTCGGTGATGACGAAGTCGGGCGGGGCGTCCTCGAGCGTCTCGAGCGCTTCCTCGGCGCTGGACGCGACCACCACCTCGTAGCCGTGCTTCTTCAGGAGCGTGCGCAGGACGAGGCGGATGTTCTCCTCGTCGTCGACCACCAGCACGCGGCTCATGGGCCCATCCTGGCACGGCGCGCCGCGAAGCCGAAGCGTTCGAACGCCCCGGGGCGCTCAGGCCTCGCCGGGTCCTTGCGCCGCAGTGGCCTCGCTGGCGCCGTCCTCGGCGCGCTCACCCGCGTCGTCGTCGTCCCCGTCGTCCTCGCCGTCGTCCTCGCCCTCGGCGACGGCCTCGTCCGGCTCGTTCTCGGGCTCCTCCTCGTCGTCGAGCCCCTCCTCGAGCCGGTCGACGAAGTCGGTCGCGCTGCCGTCGGCCTCGAGGACGACGATCTCCACCGGCAGGTCCCAGCGCTGCCGCGGCCGGGGCATGCGCCGCCGCCGGCGCCGGTTCGCCGGCCCGCGGAGCGTGCCGTAGCGGGGCCGCTGCCCGGGGCGCGACCAGTCGACCCACTGGGTGCGGCGGAGCCGCGCGTCGACGTGGACGAAGGTGCTCCGCGGGTAGAAGCCGCAGCCGGCGTGCCCGTAGCGGCGGCAGACCTCCCAGACGGCGCGGTTGGGCACCCCGCGCACGCGGATGTCGGTGGCGCGCCCCGTCGTGTGGCGGCTCGACTCGCGCGTGTAGCCGCCAGCCTCGCGCCAGCCGCTGACGACGCTGATCGGGCGCCCGCCGAAGTGGTCCGAGAGCTTCGCGAGGAAGAGCGCCAGCCGCGGGTTCGGCACCTGCACCGGGTCGTCGTCGTGGCGCCGCATCAGCTCGCCGAGCTCGGAGAGGGCCTCCCGGAGCACGCGGCCCTCTTCGTCGACGAGGCGGAGGCGCGTCCGCTCGCCGCGGCGGACGATCGTGACGACGCCGGGCTCGTCCGGCTCGCCCCAGTCGCGGTCCGCCTGCTCCTCGGGCGCGTAGCCGGGGAGCACGAGGCGCTGGCCGGCGCGGAGGCCGCGACCGCGGCGGAGCCGGTTGCTGCGGCGGAGATCCTCGACGCTCACCCGGTGGCGGGCGGCGATGTGCGAGAGCGTGTCCCCGGGGCGCACGTAGATCTCGCCGCGCGCGGGGATGCGCAGCTGCTGGCCGACGCGCAGCGTGGCGTTCCGGCGCATGCGGTTGGCGGCGGCGAGGTCGGCGACGTCGACGCGGTAGCGGTGCGCGATGCGGGCGAGGTTCTGGCCGGGTCGCACCGTGTGGATGCGGTTGGCCCGCGCCGGGGCCGCGCCCGCGAGCACGAGGAGCGTCACCACGGCCAGCGTCGTCGCCAGCGTTCGAAAGCTCCGAGCCATGGACCGGCCAGTATGGGCGAGGCCGGGCGCCGGCGCGAACCGGCGTCGCCCGACCGGCCCGGCGCTCCTGCCGACGCGCCTCCCCTCGACCGCCGGCCGCCCGGGCAGTGGGGCGACCGGAGAGGGAGCGAACGAAGCGCGCGGGCGCGGGGCAGGCGCGCGCCGGGCGTCGAGCGTGCGGCGCGCTCGGCCCGCGATCCGTCGCAGCACGGCGGCGGTCGGCGCGCTCAGCCCGCGATCAGGCGCACCACGCCATAGGCCGCGAGGAGCAGCACCCAGGCGCCGGCCGTCTTCTTCTGCCCGGCCACCCAGGCGGCGACGGGCGTCACCGGCGGCACGACCGCGATCCACTTCCACCAGCTCGGCTCGACGTCGCTCCGGACGACGCGCCAGGGCGCGTAGACGTGCATCACGAGCACCGCGGCGCCGAGCACCACGGCGGCGATGAGCCAGTAGAGCCCGGCGACCAGCGCCGGGGCCGGGCTCATGCGTCGTCCTCGAGGCGGAGCATGGCCGGCGGCTCCTGGCAGTAGTTCAGCCGCGCGATCTCCTCGAGGGCCATGCGGAGGTCGCCCTCCTTCGCCTCGTGCGTGAGCATCACGAGCGTCGCCTTCCGGTCGCCGTCCTCGGTCTGCACCATCTGCTCGATGCTCACGTCGAAGCCGCCGAGCACGCCGGCGATCCGCGCGAGCACGCCCGCCCGATCCTCCACCGCGAAGCGCAGGTAGTAGCGCGCCCGATGAGCCTCGATGGGCTGCACCGGGATCTCCTCGAGGCTCGCCCCGTGGAAGGCCCGCGTCGGCACGCGCGAGTGCGCCCCGGCGAGCATGTTCCGCCCGACGTCCACGATGTCGCTCACGACGCTCATGGCCGTCGGCTCGGCCCCGGCGCCCGGCCCGCTCATGAGGCAGGGCCCGAGCATGGCGCCCTCGACGAAGACGGCGTTCAGCGCGCCGTGGATGCTCGCGAGGACGCTCCGCTCGGGCACGAGCGCCGGGTGCACGCGGAGGTCGAGCGCCCGGGGGCCGTCCGCGCCCTCGCCGATCGGCCGCGCCACGGCGAGGGGCTTGATCACGTAGCCGAAGCGCTCGGCGAACTGCATGTCGACGGCCGAGACCCGGTCGATGCCCTCCGTGTGCACCTGGCTCGGGTGCACGCGGGCGCCGTAGGCGAGCGTCGCCAGGATGGCGAGCTTGTGGGTCGCGTCGCCGCCGTTCACGTCGAGGGTCGGGTCCGCCTCCGCGTAGCCCTTCTCCTGGGCCTCACCGAGGGCGGTCGCGAAGCCGAGCCCGGCGTCGCGCATGCGCGAGAGGATGTAGTTGCTCGTGCCGTTCACGATGCCGCGGAGCGCGACGATCCGGTCCGAGGCGAGCCCCTCCCGGAGCACGCGGAGGATCGGGATGCCGCCGGCGACCGCCGCCTCGAAGTAGAGGTCGACCCGCCGCGCCTCGGCCAGCTCGAGGAGCGCGTCGCCCTCTTCGGCGAGGAGCGCCTTGTTCGCCGTGACGACGTGCTTGCCCTCCTCGAGGGCCTTCTTCACGACCGCGCCGGCGACCTCGATGCCGCCCATCACCTCGACCACGACGTCCACGTCCGGGTGGGTGGCGATGGAGAGCGCGTCCTCCGTGACCAGCTCGCTCGGCACGATCTCGTCGCGTGCCTTGCTCGCGTCGCGGACGGCGATGGCGACGACCTCGATCGGCGCGCCGAGGCGGGCCTCGATGGCGCGCCGGTTGTCGCGCAGGAGCTGGAGGATGCCCGTGCCCACCACGCCGCAGCCGACGAGGCCGATGCGGACGGGCACGCGCTCGCCCACCAGGGTCCGCGGTTTCTCGGCGGCGTCGTCCGTCATTCGACCGTCTCCCAGCCCGCGACCGGCTCCGGCTCGCGGCCGCAGCTCTTGGGCCGCGTCGTCGTTCGTTCCATCCGCGCCACGGTGGCGGCGTGGGTCGCGCCGGCGGGCCCGCGGAAGCGCACGGTCGTGCCTGCCGGGCCCTCTTCGGCGTCGAGGAGGCGGGTCGCGGCCGGATCGGTCGTGCCGAGGCGCCGGCGGACGGCCACCTCCGCCGCCTGGATCGCCGCGGGCCAGCCCGTGCGGCCGCGCAGCTTCTCCAGATCGTGGAGGCCGCTCGCGGCGCGGATCGCGGGCGCCTCCGCCGCGTCGACGCGCCCGAGGCAGTAGCCGTGCGGGAGCGTCGTCATGGTCGCGGCGAAGCGGTGCCCGCCGAGGTGGCTCGTCTGCCAGAGGTCGTCCTCGCCGCCGGCGGCGAGCGCCCGGTAGAGGGCCATGCCCCGGACGGCGCAGCAGCGGTCGCGCTTGCCGTGCGTGCAGACGAAGTAGGTCGGCGTCTCGAGCGGGGGCGCCTCGGCGAGGGCGCGCGCCGGGTCGAAGCCCGCGAAGGCGTCGTCCGCGAGCTCGAGGGAGACGGCGCGGCCCTCGGCGGGGCGGGCGAGGAAGACGCGCCGGGTGGGGCGCGGCTCGGTCTCGCTCTGCCGGGGGTGCCGGATCAGCTGGAGTCGGGCGTCCCCGAGCGCCCCGAGCCAGGCCTCCAGGGCGGGCCGGATCGGCGCGAGGCCCTCCGACTGGAGGGGCTTCTCCGCCCAGGCGCCGCGCTCCTCGACGAAGACCCAGGTCTCGTCCGTGGCGGCCGTGCCCGCGAGGGGCTCGCCGGCGCGCTCGGACGCCTCGGCGCAGAGCGTGGGGAGAGGGGTCATGGGCGCGGGGCCGCCGGGGCCGTCAGATGTGCTCGTCGGGGCCGAGCGGGAGCGGCCGCTTCATCTCCTGCTCCGCGTCGGCGGTGTTCTGCGCGCGACGGGCAGCGATGGCGGCGTTCCAGGTCTCGAACTTCTCGCGGATGCGGTCCCGGCGCCGCGCGACGCGGTGGCGGAAGCGCTCGAGCTTCTTCTTGGCAGCGGGATCGGCCTCGGCGGCGACGGCCTCGTCGACCTCGCGCAGCACCAGGCGAAGGCGCCCGAGGGCGTCGATGTAGTTCTCGCGGCGGGCGAAGCGTTGCGCCTGGACCATCCAGACGTCCCAGCGCTCCCGAGGGGTGAGATCCTTCATGGCGGCGGGAGTCTACGGCCCACGGCGCGAAACGCCAACGCCCCGCCTCAGGTCGCCCTCGCCCGCCAGTCGGCTCGCTTGGGGCGCGTGCCTCGGGGGTCCTCGCCCGCGAGTCGGCTCGCTTCGGGCCCGTGCCTCGACCGCGTGGAGCAGGGGGGCCGGGGTTTCGCCGCCTTCGGCGCCGACCGGCTTCGCCGGGGGGATCGGGGAACTGGACCACGTCGAGCACTCGGGCGCCGCGTTCGGCACCTGCTGCGCCGCTCGGGGCTCGGACCGTCCTCGCCCGTGCCGACGGGCCGCCTCGGCCCGCGTGCGCCTGGCCGGGCGGCACCAGCGGCTCGTAGCCCGCGCGGCGCCGAGAGCGCGCCCGACGTGCCCACCCCACGCTCCGAGCGGAGCACGTCCTTCGATTCCCCGATCCCCCCGGCCGGAGGCCGGTCGGCGCCGGAGGCGGCGAAACCCCCCGGCCGGAGGCCGGTCGGCGCCGAAGGCGGCGAAACCCCCCGGCCGGAGGCCGGTCGGCGCCGGAGGCGGCGAACCCCCCCGGCCGGAGGCCGGTCGGCGCCGAAGGCGGCGAAACCCCGCCGAGGCCGAAGGCCCTCAGCCGATCACGCGGACCAGCTCGCCGCGCGGCCCGCGCACATCCGTCGGCCGCACCACCACCTTCAGCCCCGGGAAGGCGTGGCACTCGTAGCGCCCCCGCCGCGGCGCCAGCGCCTCCGCGAGCGCCGCCGCGGCGTCCCAGGGCACGTGCAGCACCAGCTCCCGCCCCTCCTGCGCCCAGCCCGCCGAGAGCCCGGGCACGAAGCGCACCGATCCCCGTCGCCCGTGCAGCCGGAAGGGCCGGTTGAAGGGCAGCCTCAGGCGCAGCGCCCGCAGCAGATCGGGCACGGCGATCGCGCCGACCGTCAGCTCGAGCCCCCGGTTGGTCTCCTCCCAGCGCACCATCGACGCGAAGGACGAGCCGTGCGAGCTCCCCTCCTGCCGCGCCCCCTCCCGGCAGGCGTGCGCGAACACCGGGTCGTGCATCAGGCTCGGCCGGCGCAGATCGGTCACCAGCTGCGGGTTCCGCCGGCTCATCAGCTCGAGGAAGCCCTCGCAGCGCCAGTCCTTCACCGCCTCGAGCTCGTCCGCCGTGATCCCGACCACCTGGAGGAAGCGCACCTCGCCCCGGGCCGTGTCCAGCGGCTTCAGCTCGGGGTCGAGCGTGAAGAGCGCCCCTTCGATGGCCGAGGGCCGGTCGCCCATGGGCGCGTTCAGCGCCATGTGATCCCCGCTCCGGAAGACGTTCGCGCTCCGGAAGACGTAGCGCGCCAGCCGCTGGAGCATGAGCACGGGCCAGCTCGGGGCGTCCTCCCCCGGCAGCCGGGCCAGCCGGAAGGTGAGCTCGAAGCCGAAGCCGCTCACGCCCGGCTGGAAGGGGAAGCTCGCCTCGCCCTCGTAGAGCTCGGTCAGCCCGTAGGTCACGTAGTGCCAGTGCTCGCCGCTCGGCGAGGGGAAGGCGCTCACGCCGTCGAGCGGGTCCTCTCCGCCCGCGCGCATGGGGCTCTGCGTGCCCCAGTGCACGGGGCGCACGTGGTAGCCGTAGAGGTTCGCCAGGGCCGAGGCGATGGCCGTCATCCCCGGCGCGGGGTCGCGCTGCGTGCTCGGGTCCCCGGAGGGGAGGGAGGGGCGTTGGGCCATGGGGTTCATGCCGGGGATGTCGTACGCCCAGCGGGGCGAACGCTTCCCTCGGACCGGCCAGCGTACCCCGACTCTGGCCGTTTCGGGCACTGGATGTCGCGTCTCCCGGCGGCCGGGGAGGCGCCGCGTCGGCGTCGGTGGGCGAGCGGCGGCGCGGGCGGAGCGGGCCGCGCGTGGCATGGTGGCCGGCCATGGACGGCCTCTACTTCGTGCTGCCCACGCTCCTGGCGGTCTTCGTCTCGATGCTCGTCGTCCGCGCCGGCGCCGTGGCCTTCGTCATGACCGGCATGGACATGGAGCGGGCCAAGTTCCAGGCGCTCTCCGCCTTCTCGGGCACCGGCTTCACCACCCGCGAGGCCGAGCAGATCGTCAACCACCGCACCCGGCGCCGCATCGCGACCTGGTTGATGATCCTCGGCAACGCCGGCGTCGTGACGGTGATCATCACGGCGACGAGCAGCCTCGTCAGCTCGGAGGGGGCGGGCATCCCGCTGAACGCGCTCCTCCTCGGGGCCGGCCTCTTCGGCGTCTACGTGGTCGGTACGCGGGCCGGCGTGCTGAAGAGCTGGGAGGAGTACGTGCAGGAGAAGCTCGGGCGCTCGGACGTCTTCGAGGCGCGGCCCGTCGAGGAGCTGCTCCACGTGCTCCAGGGGCACGGCGTGGCGCGCGTGCAGGTGCCGGAGGACTCGCCGCTGGCCGGGAGGACGCTGGCAGAGGGGCAGCTCTCCCAGCGGGGCGCGCTGGTGCTCGGCATCGAGCGGACGGACGGCTTCGTGGCGACGCCGACCGGCTGCGACCGCATCGAGGCGGGCGACCGGCTGATCGTCTACGGGAACCTCGGGACGCTGCGCACGGAGCTCGGCGCGGAGCTCGCCCCGGCGACCTGAGCCGCGCCGGGCCGCGCCTCGTCGACACCCCACCACCGACGACCCGCGTCCTCCGCGAACGCGGCATGGACCGCCGAGGTCGAGCGCCAGCCCGGACAGCGGACGGCGGACCGCCTCCCGACCGAAGGAGTGAGCCTGGTCCCGAGCACGGAACGCGGACGGCGGATGGCGGACCGCCTCCCGACCGGAGGGAGGGAGCCAGCGCCTCCCCGCTCGCCCCAACGACCCGCGCCCTCCGCGAACGCGGCATGGACCGCCGAGGTCGAGCGCCAGCCCGGACAGCGGACGGCGGACGGCGGACCGCCTCCCGACCGGA
>PABA01000209.1 GCA_002699025.1 Sandaracinus sp.
CCGCGCGCGTGACCGCCCGGCTTCTCCGCGAAGCGGCATGGACCGCCGACGCCAGCGACAGCCCGGACGGCGGAAAGCGGAGAGCGGATCGCATCCCGACCGAAGGGAGGGATCCCCTGGCGGGCTCTTCAGGGGAGGAGGGGGACCACGAAGAGCACGTAGAGGGTCGCCAGGATGATCTGCGCGATGGCGAAGCCGAGGGCGGCCTTCACGAACTGGGCGAAGCCCATCTTCAGCTCGTACTTGTGCATGAGCGTGACGGCGACGACCGTGCTCGCCGAGCCGATGGGCGTGAGGTTGCCGCCGAGGTTCGCGCCGAAGATGACGCTCCACCACAGGCGCCCGTCGGAGAGCGGCTCCATGCCCTGGAGGATCTTCGCGAGCATCGCCGCGAGCGGGATGTTGTCCGTGACGGCGCTGAAGCCGGCCGCGCTCACGAGCGTCGCGCCGGTGCCGAGCCCGTCGGTGGCCTCGTTCAGGTCGATCACGACCTTCAGCCCGTCGCCGATCAGGTGCAGCACGGCGGCGTGCTCCATCACGTTGATGACGATGAAGAGGAAGGCGAAGAAGAGCAGCAGGTCCCAGTCGAGGGCCCGGTAGAAGCGGTCCGCGGTCGCCTTGTAGCGGAGCAGCATCACGATGCCGAAGGCCATGGCGACGAAGCCCATGCCGAGCGGGTACTCGAGCACGCTCGTCATGGCGATGCCGCAGATGAAGGCCACGAGCATGGCGGCGGCGAACCAGAAGAAGCCCTTCGACTCGATGCCGTCGCGCTCGTCGAAGCTCGAGACGAGCTCGGCCGCGCTCTCCTTCTCTTCGTCGGTCTTCAGCCGGCCGATGCCGTACTTCTTGGCGCCGAGCCAGAGCGTGAGGAGCGTCGCGACGAAGACGTAGGGGGCCGCCTTGATGAAGAAGGCGACGAAGCTGATGCCGGCCGCCTGGCCGACGATGATGTTCGGCACGGAGCTGATCAGCGTGAGCAGCCCGCCGATGTTCGTGAGCAGGCCCTCGATGAGGAGGAAGCCGAGGAGCTTCTCGCGCTGCTCGAGCTTCTCGAGGGAGACGGCCGTGAGCGAGCCGATGATGATCATCGCCGTCACGTTGTTCAGCAGGGCGCTGAAGACGACGGTGAGCAGCCCGTAGGCGCCGAGGAGCAGCAGCGGATCGCCACGCGACGCCTTCGTCATCTTGATCGCGATCCAGGTGAAGAGGCCCGACTTACTCGTGACGTCCACGAAGAGGCTCGAGCCGAGGATGATCGCGATGACCCCCCAGTCGATGCCCTGGATGTAGACCGGGAGCTCGAGGGACTCGCCGAAGACGTTCACCACCGGGCCGAAGGGGAGGACGTCGAGGAGGTGGCCGAAGGCGAGGGCGAGGACGGCGTAGACGCCGGTGATGATCGACTTCTTCGCGTGGAGGCGCTCCTCGAAGGCGAGCGTGAGGATCATGCCGAGGAGGATCGCCGTGAAGACGAGCGTCACCGTCATGGAGGGCTCGTGATGGACGGCGTGCTCGGCCAGCTCGGCGGCGGCGCCGGCGGTCTCGGCGGCGGCGTTCGCAGCGTGCTCGGAGGTCTCTTGCGCCATCGCCTCAGACCATCAGGAGCGGGGTGTTCACGAGCTCGACGGCGAGCGAGTAGGCGGCGCCGTGGAGGGCGATGCGGTCCTCCTCGAGGGCCGGGAAGACGACGAGGTCCACCTCGTTCTCCTCGATGATGCGCGCGTAGTCCGCGGCGCGATGCCCCTCCTGGACGTGCTCCTTCACGGTGACGGGGACGCCCGCCTCGTCGAGGGCCGCGCGGCAGGAGGCGACGTACTCGCGGGGCTCCTTGAGGAGCTGGGCGAGGAGGGTCTCGCGGGCCGTGTCCGTGTCGAGCTCCGGGATCTTCGAGATGGCGTCGATGTAGCGGGCGAAGATCTCGTCGTGCTCCATGTGCGTCAGGTGGAGGACGCCCGCGTCGCGGACGAGCTCGGCGCCCCAGTTGACGAGCCGGTCGTCGCCGACGAGCGAGTCGTTGACGACCATCACGCTGTCCGTGCGCGAGTGCTGCCAGGCGAGGCCAGGGAAGGCGCGGGGGTTCGGCGTGACCAGGATGGGCAGGCGCAGGCCCATGGTGATCGCGTTGACGTAGACGCCGAGGGAGTAGGACCACTTCCAGGCGTCGGAGTTGAGGTTGCGGTAGGTGACGATGACGTCGGGCTTCACCTCGTCGACCATGTCGAGGAGCCCCTGGACGCCCTCCCAGCTGCCTTCGCCGCGGATGGTCCATTCGACGTCGTCGGGCCCGAGGGGCTCGACCAGCTTGCGGCAGGCGCCCTCGTATTCGGTGAGCGTCTCGCCCGCGACGTCGGCGACGACGAGGATGCGCCCCACCTCCGGGGGCGCGAACTTGAAGCTCTTCTTGTAGCCAGCGCGGAAGACGCTCTCGAACTCGTCGACGTTCAGCACGGGCGCGAGGATACGCATCTGAGCGCGACACGAAACCCGAGGCCGGGGGAGGGGAGAGGGGAGAGGGGAGCGCGCCCCTTCAGCGCGGGAAGGGCGAGCCGTCGTGCTGCACGCGCTCCACCCGGTCCACGGGCTCGATGCTGCAGCGCCGCCCGGCCTCGATGCGCACGTCGGCCACCCGCCAGAAGTCGTGGGTCGAGCCCGTGCCATCGATGCGCCGCGGGCCGAAGATCTCCTGCGGCTCGGTCGTCGAGCCCCCGCAATGGACGCGCACCGTCGCGCCCCGCGCCGTGCCGCGGTAGGCGTACACGCCGATGCGGTACACGCCGGGCTCGGGCTCCTCGATGTTGATGTTCTCCGGCCCGAAGCCGCTCGTGTTGTCGATGTCGAGGCGCGGGTTGTCCTCGGCGCCCGGCCCGCCCCAGTCGGGGCCGCGGCCGATGCAGTTCACGTAGTAGCAGTCCTCGTTCGTGCGCCAGCGGTCGCCCCCGGCGCGGAGCAGGTGCAGGTCCATGTCGGTCCCGTCCGTGTCCCAGAACATCTCGACGCGGAGCCCCTCGGTGGCCACCGCGCGCACCAGCGTCACGCAGCTCCCCTCGTCCCCGTCGTCGTCCCGCACCGTCAGGCGCACCCGGTACTCGCCGGCGATGTCCGGCGTGAAGCGCGTCGTCGGCGCGTCCGCGGGGGCCGGCGGGCGGGCCTCCGAGCCCTCGGCGCGCTCGATCAGCTCCCAGCGCCAGCGCACGATGCGCCCGTCGTCCTCGGCGTCCCCCTCGATGGTCGCCTCGTTCAGCGGGCGCACCTCCACGACGTCCGGGCAGATCGCGTCGGGCGGCGTGGGCGTGCCGATCACCAGGAGCTCGCAGCTCGCCTCGAGCCCGTCCTCGTCGATGGCCGTGAAGCGCACGACGTACTCGCCCTGCCGGTCGGGGGTCAGCGTCGCCGAGTAGACGTCGCCCTCCCGCTCGCCGGGCACCACCCGCGCGCGGCTCTCGGGCGGCTGCGCGAGGAGCTCCCAGCGGACGTCGACGATGCGCGTGTCGTCGGTGGCGCGGACCTCCAGCGTCACCGGGCGGCGCGTCGGCGCCTCGATCGGGTCGGGGCAGAACACCGCGGGCGGGCCGACGACCCGGACCGTGGTCACGCAGCTGTGGGTCGCCATGTCGGCGTCGGCGACCGTGAGCTCGAGGCGATAGGTGCCCGTGCGCTCGGCCCGGAAGACGGTCGTCGGCGCGTTTCGCGGCGCGAGCGCGGCGTCGCCCGGTCCGTCGAGGACGGCCCACCGGTAGGAGACGACGCCCACGTCGTCGAAGCCGTCGCCCTCGATGGTGAGCGGGACGTTCGACGGGGTGCGGAGCTCGTCCTCGGGGCAGATGGCGCGGGGCGGGCCGACGATGGACTCGACGCGCACCTGGCAGCTCTCCTCGCGGCCCTCGGCGTCGCGCGCCGTGAAGCGCAGGAGGTAGTCGCCGGCGAGGCTCTGGCGGAGCGTCGCCGTGGGGCCCGTCGTCGGGTCGAGGCCAGCCATGGCGCCCGGGGGCTGCGCCTCGAGGCTCCAGCCGGAGAAGGCGATGGGGGTCTCGCTCTCCACGGTGGCCTCGAGCGTGATCGGCTGGCGCGGCGCCGTGTACTGGACCGAGCGCCCGCAGTCGACGGCGAGGGGAGGGGGCGGCATCGCGTCGGGGCCCGCGTCGGCCGGCGGCGTGCCCGTGCCGAGGGGCGTGCGGCTCCCGCAAGCGGCGAGGAGGAGCAGGAGAGCGAAGCGAGGACGGAAGGGGTGGGGCATGGCGAAGCGCTCGGGCCTTCGTGGCCGAGCAAGGCCCGTTCCGTCTCTCCGTTTGCGCCAGTTCGTGCCACCGATCGCGGAGAGACCGCCGCGAAGGTCGAGCGGGCGCCCGGGAGGTTCACGCGCGCCAGCGTCGTGCTACCACCGCCGGATGAAGCGCCTCCTCTTCGCGCTGGCGATGGCTCTCGCCGGGTCGCTCGCGCTCGCGCTCGCCTCGTCGAGCGCCCGCGCGCAGGACGACGTCCCCGCCCCCACCCTCGAGGTGGGGACGGTGCAGCTCGCGGGCTCCTCCAGCGAGGTGCGCATCAGCGCGCCCGGCGCCTGGACGCTCTCCGTGGACGGCGAGGTCCGCGAGCGGGGCGAAGGGGAGGCCGAGCTCGGCCTCCAGCTGGGGAGCGGGCGTCACCAGCTCGCCCTCCGCGCCGGCGAGGCGACCGTGAACGCGCGGACCACGATCGTGCCGAGTTGGCTCGCTCCGCTCCCGCCGCTCCTCGCCATCGCCCTCGCCCTGCTCCTCCGCCAGGTGCTCCTCGCGCTCTTCGCGGGCGTCGCCGCCGGCGCCTTCCTCGCCACCGGCTACGACCCGCTCGCCGCCCTCCTCCGGGTGGTCGATCACTACGCCCTCCACGCCCTCGCGGACGAGGACCACGCCTCGATCCTCCTCTTCAGCCTCCTCCTCGGCGGCATGATCGGCCTCATCACCCGCTCCGGCGGCGGCGCCGGCCTCGCGGGCCTCGTCACCCGCCGCGCCACCGACGCCAAGCGCGGCCAGCTCGCGGCCTGGGGCCTCGGCGTCGTCGTCTTCTTCGACGACTACGCCAACTCGCTCCTCGTCGGCTCCTCCATGCGCCCGATCACCGACCGGCTGCGCATCAGCCGCGAGAAGCTCGCCTTCCTCGTCGACGCCACCGCCGCCCCCGTGGCCTCCGTCGCCCTGGTCAGCTCCTGGATCGGCGTCGAGGTCGGCTACATCGGCGAACAGCTCGCCGAGCGCGGCGTCGAGCTCGACCCCTACGTCGCCTTCCTGAAGACGCTCCCCTACCGCTTCTATCCCTGGCTGATGCTCTTCTTCGGCCTGGTCCTCGTGCTCACGCGCCGCGACTTCGGCCCCATGCGCGCCGCCGAGGAGCGCGCCCGCCAGACCGGCAAGCTCGTCGCCGACGGGAGCACGCCCGCCTCGGACTTCTCGGACGCCCTCCCGGACGTCGCGCCGCGCGCCATCCACGCCATCGTCCCCATCGTCGTCGTCGTCCTCGTCGCCTTCCTCGGCATGATCGTCACCGGCCGGGAGGCCGTCCTCGCCGAGGGCGGCGAGCTGACGACGCGCGCCGTCTTCGGGAGCGCCAACAGCCTGAAGGCGCTCCTCTGGGCGAGCGCGGCCGGCGGCGCGGCGGCCCTGATCACCGCCCTCGGCACGGGGACGCTCCGGCTCGCGCAGGGGCTCGAGGCCTGGCTCGAGGGCATGAAGTCCATGCTCCTCGCCTGCGCCATCCTCGTCCTCGCCTGGTCCCTCGGCGCCATCTGCCGCGAGGTCCACACGGCGCAGGTCGTGATCGCCGCCATCGGCGACGGGCTCCCCGCGGGTCTGCTCCCCGCCGCGGTCTTCGTCGTCTCCGCCGCCGTGAGCTTCGCCACCGGCACCTCCTGGGGGACCATGGCGATCCTCTTCCCGCTGGTCGTGCCGCTGGCCGACGAGCTCGCGCCCGGGCAGATCCCGATCCTCCTCGGCGCCATCTCCTCGATCCTCGCGGGCAGCGTCTGGGGCGACCACTGCTCGCCGATCTCCGACACGACGATCATGAGCTCCATGGCCTCGAGCTGCGACCACGTGGACCACGTGCGCACGCAGCTCCCCTACGCGCTCCTCGTCGGCGGGGTGGCCCTCGTCTTCGGCGAGATCGCCACCGGCTTCGGGCTCTATCCGGCCTGGGTCGGCCTGCTCCTCGGCGGGGCGGCGCTCTTCGCGATCGTGCTCTGGCGGGGCGAGGTCGTCGGCGACGCCCCGCCCGGCGTCCCATCGGTGGACGAAGGCGGGGACGAGACGCCGCCGGAGCCCGTCGACGAGCCGGCCTGAGCTCTGCCCATGCGGCGACCCGGCCGATCCGCGGCGCTCCCCGCGCCCGGAGCGAGCGGGGATGGCCGAGCGAGCGTCAGCTCGCGAGCGGGGATGGCCGAGCGAGCGTCAGCTCGCGAGCGGGGATGGCCGAGCGAGCGTCAGCCGCAGGTCGGCGGCGGCGACGAGTTCGGGCGGCGCGGCCCCCCGACGGGTGGCGTGCGGCGCTCCACCTGCTGCCGGAGCGTGAGCCGCAGCTCGTCGATGAAGAAGGGCTTGCGCAGCGTCGGGTGGCCGCCGTCCAGGAAGTCGGCCGCCTGCTCCGTGTAAGCGCCTCCGGTCATGAAGACCATGCGCGCCGCCTGATCGGGCGCCCACTGCGCGAGGGCGCCGTGCACGTCCATGCCGGAGACCCCGGGCATCATGAGGTCGCAGAGGATGACGCCGAAGCGCTCCCCCGCCTCGAGGCGCCGGAGCGCCTCCGCCCCGCCCTGGGCCGTCACGACCTCGTATTCCTCGCCGAGCGCGATGGCCAAGGTCCGGCTCATGCCGGGCTCGTCATCGACGATGAGCACGCGTGTGGTCATCTGAACCTCCCCCTCCCGGGAGCCCTGGCCGCCGCGCCTCCCACCGCGCGTCGACCCCGCTCCCTCGAAGAGTGCATCCTACCCCCGATGCGTCGGCCGGTCATGGCCTCTCTCTCTCGGGTGGGGGGCGAGGTACGCGCCATGCGCGCGCGAAACCCCCGCGCGCCGTGGGGTGTGGGGCTCTTCGTCGGGGTCTTCCTGGCGTGCCTCGCGGCGGCCTGCGGCGAAGGCGTCGAGGGGGAGGAGGCGGCCGCGCGGGCCTGGGCGCGGGCCCAGGCCGCCTGGCAGCGAGGCGACCTCGGAGCCTACGCGGCCTGGCAGGAGCTCGACCCGCAGACGGCGCCCGGTCGGGAGGCCCACGCGCGCCTCGAGGCGGCCGACGCGCACTACCGGCGTGGCCTGGGGGCGCTCGAGTCGGGGGAGGATGGGGCGCGCGAGGCGCTCGCCGAGGGGGCGGCCCGCGCGCCGATGAACCCGGCCTACTACCTCCGCCTGGCGCGGGCGACGCGCGACCGGGGCATCGCCCTCCGCGCCGCCGAGTACTACTCGAAGTACCTCGCCGCCTTCCCCGACGGGCCGGACTCGGACGCGGCGCGGCGCGAGCTCCGCCAGCTCGATCCACAGCTCGCCGGCGTCTTCGATCCCCCCGGCGAGCCCACGGCCGCGGCCGCGCTCGAGGCGCCCCGGGAGAACGAGCCCTGGCTGATCGCGCTCGGCGGCCTGGTCCTCGGCGTGCTGTCCACGATCACCGTCACCCAGGTGGCGCGCTGGCTGCGGCTCCGGGGCATCTCCCTCGAGCGCCTGGTGCGCACGGCGCCGGAGTTCCACCCGGCCGTCGCCTACCTCGTGGGCTCGCTCCGCCACGAGCTGCTCAAGCATCGCTTCGGCGCCGCCGGGGACGCGCTCCGGGGGGACGCGCCGCCCCCCGAGCAGCTCGCCTTCCTCCGCGATCGGCTCTTCGGGGGGACGCCCCTGGTCGAGGCCTGGGAGGGGCACCTGATCGCCTTCGAGCGGGCGCTCGGCGCGCGGGTCGATCTGCGCCGGGATCGGGCCTTCCGCCGCGCCGGCCGGGCCGTGCGCACCATCGCGCGCCTCGAGCGGCCGCTCCGCGACGAGCGCGCCGAGGCGATCCCGAAGCTCGCGCGGGCGCACGCGCGCCTCGTCGAGTTCGACGCCTACCTGGCGGAGCTGGTGCGCGACCTCGTGCGGACCCGCGTGGACGAGGCGCTGCTCCGCGAGGTCGTCGACGCCGTGCGGGCCGAGCACAGCGCGGGGCAGGTGGAGCTGGACGCGGTCGAGGTGGAGGCGCCCGAGGAGGAGGTGCTGGTCGACGTGTTCCGAGCGGACCTCGTGCTCGTGCTGAAGAACGTCGTGCGCAACGCGGTGCTCGCCGTCGGGCGCGGGGCGGCGCCGCGGCGGCTCCGGGTGGACGTCGTGCTCGAGCTCGAGCCGACGGGCGACGAGACGGTGCAGCTCCGCGTGCTCGACTCGAGCGAGGAGGCGCTCGACCCGGCCGTGCTCTTCGATCGGCGTGTGGACCGGGGCCTCGGTCTCGTGGCCGCCGCCGTGCACCGCTACGGGGGCACGATCGACGTCGCGGAGGTGGCGCGCGAGGGCTTCGCGAAGGCGGTCGTCATCTCCTTCTTCCGGGCCGCCTGAGCCGGGCGTCTTGACCGCGCTCGTGCGGAGCGGGACCGTGCGCCCGTGACCGACGCGATGACCTTCTACACGGCGCGGGAGGACGCGCTGACGTCGCGCTTCGAGCGCCTCGTCGCCGGCTGGACGGGGCCGGGCCCGGCGCCGCGGCATCGGGGCGGCCCGGAGGGGCACGTCTTCCTCTGGGACGACCTCGCGGTGCGCTTCCACCCCATGCCCGCCGAGGAGGTGCCGGGACACCTCGCGGACTTCGTCGCCTTCGTACGCAGCCTCGGGGCCGAGGCGTCGCTCGAGGAGCGCGTCCGCGCGACGCGCCAGGTGGTCGGCACGGTCATCGAGCCGGGCCTCGACGCGGAGGGACGGGCCGAGGCGCTCTGCGTGGGCCTGGCCGAGGCGCTCGAGCCGCTCGTGGTGCTGCCGGACGGGGTCTACGACGCCGCCTTCGAGCCGCTCCTCGCCTTCGGCGCGCCGGGGGACGGCGGCTCGGGGGAGGGCGGCTCGGGGGAGGGGGGCGCGGAGGCGGCGCCGCGAGAGGTCGAGGGCGCGGAGACGGCGTCGCCGGAGGCCATCGAGCGGAAGGCCCGGTCCATGGCGCGGCTGCGGGCGGAGGGCGTGCCGGTGCTCGAGGCGCTGCCCTGCATCGAGGCGAAGGACCAGGCGCGGATCCGATCGCGCGAGGAGATCGTCGAGCGGGCCATCGCGCTCCTCCTCGTCGCGCTTCGTGGTGAGGGCCTGGAGGTCGGGCCCCTGCGCGGGCTGGTGGAGGAGTGGGGCGCCGAGCTCTCGCCGGCGGAGGCGGCCTTCGTCGCGGAGGACGCGCCCTCGGACCGGACGCGCGTGCAGTTCGCGTGGCGCTACGAAGGGCTCGGCGTGATGCTCTGGGCGCTCGGCCACCTCTCGGACGAGGAGCTCGGCGACCCGCGCTCGATCGTGGACGTGCCGGCGATCGTGAAGCGCATGATGGAGCTCGGCCCGGCGGGCTTTCGCGCGGCCGGGGAGCGGCGGAGCGCGGCGTCGATCCTCGACGCGGCCGACCTGGCCTACCGCTACGACTGGGCGGTCGTGGATGCGCGCGTCCACGGGCGACGGGCGCCGGCGGGGCTCGACCCGGGCGTCGTCTACGAGCGGCACTACGCGCTGAACTGGCTCATCGGCTACCAGGGCCAGGCCTGGGACGAGGTCACGACGGACACCTGAGGAGCTCCGGGCGTCACGCGACCTCGACCGCATGCGTCCGGCGCGAGCGAGAAGCTCGGCTGCGATCGCGCGAGGCAGAGCGCTCGGAGCCGGACGCGTCTTCGCCCCCGCCCGCCGCGCGCGCCTCGATCGGCGTGCGGAGCAGGACGGGGGCGAAGGAGCCTCACCCGGTAGTGGGCGCGCGGACGCGGGCGCTCGGCCGGCTCAGTAGCGCCGGCTCAGTAGCGCCGGCTCAGTAGCGACGGCTCAGTAGCGGTAGTGCTCGGGCTTGAAGGGGCCCTCCTGGGGGATGCCCAGGTACTCCGCCTGCTTCGCGTTCAGCTTGGTGAGCTTGGCGCCGAGCTTGCCGAGGTGGAGCGCGGCGACCTTCTCGTCGAGCTCCTTCGGCAGCGTGTAGACCTTGCCGACCTCGTACTTGCCGGTCTCGCGCTCCCGCCAGAGCTCGATCTGGGCGAGCACCTGGTTCGTGAAGCTGTTGCTCATCACGAAGCTCGGGTGGCCCGTGGCGCAGGCGAGGTTCACGAGGCGGCCCTGGGCGAGCACGATGATCTTCTTCCCGTCGGGGAAGATGTAGTGGTCGACCGGGCCCTCGTCCTTGATGCGCTCCTTCTTCACGCCGTTGCTCTCGTCGTTGAGCCAGGCGATCTGAATCTCGGAGTCGAAGTGGCCGATGTTGCAGAGGATGGTCTCGTCCTTCATCTGCTTCATGTGCTCGCCGGTGACGACGTCGCAGCAGCCGGTGGCGGTGACGACGATGTCGGCGAGGGGCGCGGCCTCGTCCATGGTGACGACCTGGAAGCCCTCCATGAGCGCCTGGAGCGCGCAGATCGGGTCGACCTCGGTGATGAGGACGCGGGCGCCCTGGCGGGCGAGGGCCTGGGCGCAGCCCTTGCCGACGTCGCCGTAGCCGCAGACGACGGCGACCTTGCCGGCGACCATCACGTCCGTGGCGCGCTTGATGCCGTCGACGAGGGACTCGCGGCAGCCGTAGAGGTTGTCGAACTTCGACTTCGTGACCGAGTCGTTCACGTTGATGGCCGGGCACTTCAGCGCGCCCTTCTTGGCCATCTCGTAGAGGCGGTGGACGCCGGTCGTGGTCTCCTCGGAGAGGCCGAGGATGCGGTCCGGGCCCTCGAACATCTCGGGGAACTTCTCGTGGGCGATGATGGTGAGGTCACCGCCGTCGTCGAGGATCAGGTTCGGGGCCTTGCCGTCGGCGAAGGCGTCGAGCTGCTGGAGGATGCACCACTCGTACTCGTCCTCGGTCTCGCCCTTCCAGGCGTAGACGGGGACGCCGGCCTCGGCGATGGCGGCCGCGGCGTGGTCCTGGGTCGAGAAGATGTTGCAGCTCGTCCAGGTGACCTCGGCGCCGAGCTCGACGAGCGTCTCGATGAGGACGGCCGTCTGGATGGTCATGTGGAGGCAGCCGGCGATGCGCGCGCCCTCGAGGGGCTTCTTGCCGGCGTACTCCTCGCGGATCGCCATCAGGCCGGGCATCTCCTTCTCGGCGATGTCGATCTCGCGACGGCCCCAGTCGGCGAGCGAGAGGTCGGCGACCTTGTACTTGATCTTCGGGCCCTTGTCGGTGTGGACGGTCTCGGTGGTGGTCGTGCTCATGGCTTGGTTTCCGGTCCTGCGCGGCAGGAGTCAGGTCGGTGGGGTCGTTGGGTCTCGAGCCCGGTCGTGGCGTCCGGGTCGGGAGTCGGTGCGTCGCGCGGGGCGACGCGGAGTCGGTCTGCGGTCGTATCCGGGAGTCGGTGCTCAGTGCTCAGGCGTCGGCGGGGCGGCGGGCCGCGAGGACCTGCCAGTCGAGGTGGCCATCCGGGCCTTCGCCGCAGCGGGCGGCGGGGATGGGCGTGACATGGGCGTCCTCGAGGCCGGCGCGGGTGGCGTAGTCGCGGAGCTCGGCCGGTTCGAAGCCGAGCCAGGCGTCGGCCTGCTGGTCGCGGAGGCGCTCGTCCTGGTGGGCGCGGTAGTCGACGACGAGGACGAAGCCCCCGGGGGCCGCGAGGGAGGCCAGGCCGCGGAGGGCCTCCGAGGGGCGGGAGGCGTGGTGGAGGACGCGGGCGGCGAAGACGGCGTCGGCGCCGCCGAGCTCCCCCACGCGATCGTGCAGGGGGGCGTCGCCGAGCTCCGCGAGGAGGAGCTCGACGTGGTCGAAGGCGCGGCGGGCGAGGCGCTCGCGGCAGCGCTCGAGCTGGGCCTCGGCGCGGTCGACGGCGACGACGCGCTCGAAGACGGGGGCGATGACCTCGAGGAGGGCGCCGTCGCCCGTGCCGACGTCGACGGCGAGGCGGCGGCGGGCGACGAGGGGGGCGAGGGCGGCGAGGTAGGCGCCGAGCTCCGAGGGCCAGGCCGAGGGGGCGCCGGCCGCCTGGGCGAAGAAGGCGCGGGCCGGGGCCTCGCGGGCGCGGACGACGGCGGCGATGCGGCCCAGGACGCCCTCGTCCTCGAGGAGGCCGGCGCCGGCGCGGAGGGCGTCGGCGACGACCGGATCGGCGCGGTGGTCCTCCTGGAGGCGCACGAAGACGCGGGTGCCCTCCTTGCGGACGGCGAGGAGCTTCGAGGCGCGGAGCGGCTTGAGGTGGCGGGAGACGTTGGGCTGGCTCTCGCCGAGGAGCTCGGCGAGCTCCCCGATGGCCAGCTCCTCCTCGGCGGCGAGCGCGAGGAGCCGGAGCCGGATGGGCTCGGCGAGGAGCTTGTAGAGCTCCCAGCGGCGCTCGGACGCGATGGCGAGGTCGGCCTCCACGCTCAGTTGTCTATGCGCGAATACGCATGGATGCAAGAAAGAATCGTCCCGGCGGCGCACGGGTGCCCGGAGAGCACCCGGATGCCGAGCGGACGCGCCGCCCCTGGCCGCGTCCCCGTGCTCAATTAAATGACTGTAGGTCAGTTATATCGCCGAGGCGCTCGCCCACGCGGCTCCGAGCCCCCTCCGACGAGATGAAACCCAATGCATCCGGTGACTTGCGACTCGAAGGCGGGTCCGAAGGACGCCCGGAAAGGGGTCCGCAGGGTGCGCGGGAAGGAGTCCGCAGGACGCCCGGAAAGGGGTCCGCAGGGTGCGCGGGAAGGAGTCCGCAGGGTGCGCGGGAAGGAGTCCGCAGGACGCGCGGGAAGGAGTCCGCAGGACGCGCGGAAAGGGGTCCGCAGGACGCGTGGGAAGGAGTCCGCAGGACGCGCGGGGAGGGGGCGGGGGCCTACGTCGACGGGTGGGGGGCGTGGGCGTGGAGCGCCTGGGGGCCCCGGGCGAGGCCGCCTTCGGGGACGCCGAGCTCGGTCCGGAGCCGTTCGAGCCGCCACTCCAAGACCTCCTCGTAGGGCACCTCCAGCCGGTAGAGCGTCTGCGCGCCCCGCGCGGCCCGGAAGGCCCGCCACACCCGCCGCGGGCCCCGGAAGAGCGCCCCGAGCACGGCGAGCCCGTTGTACACCCAGCCGGCCAGGTTCGTGCAGCCGGCCCGGAGCTCCCACGCGCCGACCTCGCCCTCGCCGACCCAGTCGGTCCCGTAGCCCGTGGCCACGTGATGCAGGTCGTGCAGGCGCACGATCCGCTTGCGTCCGCTCGTGTTGGGCAGGTGGATGGTGAAGGGGCCGAAGGGGATGCAGACGCGGGGCGCCTCGTAGTCCTCGATGCGGAAGCCGTTCCGCGCGAGGTACGCGCCGAGCGCCTCCCCGACGGTGCCTGTCTCTTCGTCGTCTCGGTGCATGTCTGTCCTCCATCGAGAACCCTGGGCGCACCCGGGACACCGGCCCATTCGCGTTCGCGTATCGAAAAGCGTCGCGATTTCATGGCGTTGGGCGCGAGCCCGGCGAGGCGTGTAGCTTTGGGGGGTGGCGAAGCCGCGAAAGAAGCGCCGCCGCGCGCCTCAGCAGGCGCGCTCGAAGGCCACCGTCGACGCCATCGTCGAGGCGACCGGCCAGGTGCTCGCCCGGGAGGGCGCCCAGGCGACGGCGACCGGCGTGGCGGCGCGCGCGGGCGTGAGCGTCGGCTCCCTCTACCAGTACTTCCCGAGCAAGGAGGCGCTCATCGCCACCTTCCTCGAGCGCCGCCTCGAGCAGGACCTGGCCGTCGCCGAGCGCCTCGCCGTCCGGGCCCGCGAGCTCCGACCGCCGGCCCTCCTCCGCGCTGCCGTCGAGGAGATGGTCGGCATGTACCGCGAGGAGCGCGAGCTCTACGCCAGCGTCGCCGAGGCCCTCCCCCTCATCGAGCAGACCCCCGAGCTCCGTCGTGGCCTCGACCGGCTCGTCGAGATCGGCGCGGCGCTCCTCCGCGCGTACCCGACCTGGCTGCGCGGGCGTGACCCGGAGCTCGTCGCCCTCGTCACCTTCCACGCCCTCCGCGGCGCCCTCTTCCGCATCGTCGCGACCACGCCCGAGAAGCTCGACGACCCGCACCTCGTCGAGCTGCTCGTGGCCGGCGCCCGAGGGTTCCTCGGCGTCGAGGCGGCCGAGCACGAGCCCGGCGCCGAGCGCTGACCGGCCGAGCGCGCGAGCCGCGCCCGCAGCCGGGCTCACACGCGGTCGAGGGGTGGATCGCCCCCTGCCGGGTTCGTCGCTCGCCGGACGTCTCTCACCGGCGCGGGGACCTCGTCGCGGGCGACGCCCTCGCATCCCGCCGAGCTCGAACCGGTGTGTCGCGCGGCGGCGCGCGAGTCGGAGCGGGCCGGCCTTCAGGGTGCCCAGGGGTGGCGCGGGCCGCGGTCGACGCAGGCGGGCTTGTCGCCGGGAGAGCAATAGATGCGCACGTGGAAGTGGTTGGCGTGCCGATGCCCGGTCGGCTGCACCATGACCCGGGCGGCCCGGTCGAGGAGCACCCCCGGCGCGCCTCGGCGCCGACCCGCCCGGAGCAGGCGCTGCTTCAGGTGGTTGGCGACGAAGATGTACTGCACGCGCGCGTCCCCGTCGGCGACGAGCTTCGCGACCAGCTCCCAGTTCCGCTCGTCGTCGAAGCGGAGGCCCTCGTTCGGCCCCGTGCCCTGGCCGTCCGCGTCGAAGTCCGCGAAGGCGTAGGGCTCGAAGGGCTCGCCCCGCCCGTCGAGCATGTAGAAGGCGATGTCCACGTCGCGCCCGCTCTGGTGCGAAGCGTGCCCGGGGATGCGCCCGCCCTCGCGCTTCGAGAGCTCGCCCACGCTCAGCTTCGCGCCGGGCAGGCGCCGCTCGACCCGATACGCGGCGCGCTCGAGGAGCTGCACCAGCTCCCAGGTGCCCCAGTGGTTCCCGCGCTCGCGGTACTCGGTCACATAGCGCAGGTAGGGCGACTCGCGGAGGCGCACGCCGCGCTGGAGCCGACCCTGGAAGGCGAGCCCCATGGAGCGGCTCCGGCGGGGGATGGGGCGCGCGTCCGGGCCGCGCGTCGGGTCGCGGCGCCCCGCGTCCGCCTCCGCGCCCGTCGAGGCGGCGGCGCCGAGGAGGGCGACGACGCCCAGGAGCAGAAACGGTCGCATGTCTCGGCGCTATCGGATGCGCGCCCGCGCCGGCAAGTTTTCGACACGGTCGCGGCCTGCTAAGCCGTGCCGATGGCCGCCGTCCTCGACGCCCGCTTCCTCGCCTCGGCGACGGAGCTCTCCCAGCTGCCGCCGCCGGCCTTCGCGGAGATCGCCTTCGCGGGCCGCTCCAACGTGGGCAAGTCGAGCCTGATCAACGCGCTCGCCCAGCGGAAGAAGCTCGTGCGCATCAGCGGCCGCCCTGGCTGCACCCGCGGCATCAACCTCTTCCGGCTCCGCGTGCGCCTCCCCGGCGAGGGCGACGCGGACGCCGCCGAGGGCGAGCTCGATTTCGTCGATCTGCCCGGCTACGGGTACGCCCAGCGCAGCAAGGCCGAGCGCCGGAGCTGGGGGCCGCTCATCGAGAGCTTCCTCAGCCAGCGGCCGGGCCTGCGCGCCGTGGTCCTCATCGTCGACGTGCGCCGCGGGCCGGAGGACGACGACGCCCAGCTCCTCGAGTACCTCCAGAGCATCGACCGGCGCGCCATCGTCGTCGCCACCAAGCTCGACAAGGTCCCGCGCTCCAAGCAGAAGCTCGCCCTGAAGGCCATCTCGGACGCGCTCGGCGGCATGCGCGTCCACGGCTTCAGCGCGACCAAGGGCGACGGGCGCGACAAGCTCTGGCGCTCGCTGCTGCGCGCCGCCCACCTCGGGACCTGAGGCCGCAGCCCGACGGAGAGAGGGCACGAGGGGATGGGCGAGTGGGGCTCGTCCCCGCCTCGGGTCGTCCGGCGCCGACGCGAGAGGCGCCTTGCCGCGCCCTCGGCCCGGGCCGGGACGGGCCCGGCGTCTCCCGGTCCACCGGGTGCGCGCCGAGCCCTCCCGAGCCGGACCGTTCAGAACCCGGACCGTTCAGAACCCGGACCGTTCAGAACCCGGACCGTTCAGAACCCGAGGTTCTCGATCGGCGTGACGTCCCGCGGGCTCGTCACCGGATCGGTCACGCCGATGCCGAGCTGGCCCTGCTCGTTCGCGCCCCAGCAGAACATCTGCCCGCCGAGGGAGCGCACGCAGGTGTGCCCCGCCGTCGCCGAGCCGCCGTAGAGCCGGTCGGCGGCCGAGCCGATGGCCGGGATGAGCTCGGGGTCGGGGATGCTCGTCCGGCCGTCCCCGATGAGCAGGCTCCCGTTCAGGTTCTGGCCGAAGCACGTGACCTCGCCGCTGCCGCTCCGCACGCAGGTCGCGCGCGTCCGCATGGCGAGCTCTGCCGGATCCATCACCGGCACGAAGGTGGGCGAGGTGTTGTTCGTCGTGCTGGTGCCGTCGCCGACCTGCCCCTGGTCGCCGCGGCCCCAGCAGTGCAGCTCGCCGGCCGCGATGGCGCAGACGTGGAAGAGGCCGGCCTGCAGATCCTCGATCGGGGCGCGAATCGTGCCGATGTCGTTCGTCTCGACGGGCGTGGGGCTGCCGGTCGTCCCGCCGTTGCCGAGCTGGCCGAAGTTGCTCGACGTGCCGCCCCAGCAGAGGGCCGTCGGCGGAGCAGGCGGCGTGAGGTCGTCCGCCGCGCAGGTGAAGTTGCCGCCGGCCGCGACGCGCGCGGCCAGGATCGGGGAGCCGGCGACCTCCACCCGGGTGACGCCACCGACCACCGCTCCGTCGCTGAGCTGCCCCGCGGCGTTGCTGCCCCAGCAGAAGACCTGGTTCGCGGCCGTGCCCGGGTCGAAGGCCACCGCGCAGGCGTGGTTCCGGCCGGCCGAGACCTGCACCGGGATCACGTCCACCGGCAGGTCCACGGCCTCACCGGGGAGCTCGCTGAGCGAGGTGAAGCCGCGGCCGAGCTGGCCCACGTCGTTCGAGCCCCAGCACCAGATCTGTTCGGTGTCCGTGATGGCGCATGCGAACTCCTCGCCAGCGCTCAGGTCCCGCAGCCGCTCGCCGAAGCTCTCCACGGGGAAGTCGGGGAGGTTCTCGATCGAGTCCGCCCCGGCGAAGCCGAGCCGATCCTGCGTGCCCGTGCCCCAGCAGGCGGCGCCACCCTGGGACCGCCAGGCGCACGTGAAGCTGGCCCCGAGCGCGAGCCCCTCGACCTGGTCGCAGGTGCCGAGGTTGCACGCGCCGGCCGCGCCGCAGCGGATGCCGCAGCCGCCGCAGTTCAGCGGGTCGCCGACGATGCTCGTGCAGACGCCGCCGCAGAGCGCTTCGCCCGCGCCGCAGCCGCCGCCGGGCGTGCAGGTGCCGGCGACGCAGGCGTCGCCGATCGGGCAGACGTTCCCGCAGAAGCCGCAGTTGTTCGGGTCCGTGTCCGTGTCCGCGCAGACGCCGCCGCAGTCGGTCGAGCCGCTGCAGCCGCGGAAGTCGCAGCTCGCGAAGCCGGGGGTCGTCCCGACGCAGACGGCGTCCGAGCCCGGGCCGAAGACCGTCGCGCAGTCGTCGAGCGGATCGCCCGGGCAGCCGCAGGCCGTGTCGAGGACCGTCTCCTCGCAGCCGTTGCCGGGGTCGCCGTCGCAATCCGCCGTGTTGTCGGCGCAGCTGATCTCGCAGGCGTAGCCGCCGAAGCCGTCGCCGATGCACGCCGCCATGCCGCAATCGCTCCCGCAGCTCCCGCAGGTCGCCGGGTTGCCGAGGAAGGCCTCGCACCCGTTCGCCGGGTCGCCATCGCAGTCGTCGGTCTCCGCCGTGCACGGGAAGACGCAGGTCGAGGCGCTGCAGGTCACGCTGCCGCCCCCCGGGACCGCGTCCGGGCAGCGGTTGCCGCAGGCGCCGCAGTTGAAGAAGTCGCCGGAGACGTCGGTCTCGCAGCCATTGCCGGGGTCGCCGTCGCAGTCGTCCCAGCCGGGCGCGCATGCCTCGATCCGGCAGCGGAGCCCGTCGCAGCCCATGGTCAGGACGTTCCCGCCGGCCGGCGGCATGCACTCGTTGCCGCAGCTCCCGCAGTTCATCGGGTCGTCGAAGATCGAGACCTCGCAGCCGGTGCCCGTGTCGCCGTCGCAGTCCTCCCAGCCGACGTCGCAGCGCGTCACGACGCAGCTCCCGGACGCACAAGTCACGCCGCGCGCCCGCGGGCCCGAGGCGCAGACGATCCCGCAGCCGCCGCAGTGGTTCGGGTCCGTGTTGGTGCTGACCTCGCAGAAGTCGTCGCCGTCGCAGTCCGCCAGGCCGCTCGGGCAGCCGCAGATGTTGCCCTCGTCGACGCCGTTCACGCAGTTGTCGTCGACGCCGTTGCAGACCTCCATGGCGCCCGGGTTCCGCGCCGGGTCCATCGGCGCGCAGTCGCTCCCGGCCGCCACGTAGCCGGGCGGCGGCGAGCAGCTCCGCACGACCGGGTTCATCGTGTCCGCGTCCGAGCCGTAGCCGTCGCTGTCCGCGTCGAAGAACCAGAGCCGGTCGTCGGCCCCCTCGTCGATGTTCGAATCGCAGTCGTTGTCCCGCCCGTCGCAGGCCTCGGCCACGCCACCGCCCGTGACCGGGTCGTAGTCGTCGCAGTCGACGCCCCGCGGCGGCCCGCAGGCGATGTCGACCAAGCCGTCCGCGTCGTCGTCCTCGAAGTCGCCGGGCGCCACCTCGAAGTCCGCCACGCCGTTGCAGTCGTTGTCGACGGCGTCGCAGACCTCGGCGGCGGCCGGGTTCACGGCGGCCACCGCGTCGTTGCAGTCGGTCTCGACGAGCGAGTAGCCGGGGACGGGCGCGCAGGAGACCTGCTGGGGGGCGCCGATGCCCCCGTAGCCGTCGCCGTCCGCGTCCTCGTACCAGGTGACGGGCTGCGGGTTCTCGTCCGTCGTGCCGTCGCAGTCGTTGTCGACGCCGTCGCAGAGCTCGACCTGGCCGGGGTTCACGGCGATGTCGACGTCGTCGCAGTCGGTCGGATCGTCCATGGGCGTCGCGCTCGCGGGCACGAAGCCGACGGAGCCGGGGCAGGCCGTCGTCGTCATGGACGTGTCGCCGAAGCCGTCCCGATCCTCGTCGAGGTAGCCGTCGACGGCGACGCCCTCGTCGATCGTTCCGTCGCAGTCGTTGTCGAGCCGGTCGCAGGCCTCCGTGGCCCCCGGGTTCACGCTGATGCGCACGTCGTTGCAGTCGGTGCCGCAGGTCTCGCCGCCGTCGCCGTCGGGGTTGCAACAGCGGGCGTCGAAGAAGCCGTCGCCGTCCACGTCGCGCCCGCCGAAGGTGGCGAGGTCACAGTCCTCGTCGTGGCCCTCGAGGTCGCAGACCTCCGGGTTGCCGGGGAAGCGGTTCGCGTCCGCGTCGTCGCAGTCGCCGCCGAGGGGCATGCCCTCGCCGTCCGTGCAGCTCGCGTCGCGCGCGCCGTCGCCGTCCTCGTCGGGGGCGGCGCTCACGCACTCGTCCGTCTCCTCGTCGCAGGCGTCGATGGTGCACGCGATGCCGTCGTCGCAGGCCACCGCGTCGCCCGCGACGCACGCTCCGTCCGCGCCGCAGGTCTCGGCGCCGTTGCAGTAGAGCCCGTCGTCGCAGTCCGCGTCCTCGACGCATTCGGGCCCCGCGTCCGTGCCCCCGCCGCCGGCGTCCCCGGAGGTTCCGGCGTCGTCGTCCATCGCGCCGTCGTCGTCTCCGCAGGCGGAGCAAAGGAGCAGAGAGCACGTGAGCACGCCCACGCGCAGCGAAAGGATCCGAAAGCCAAGCATATTTCCCTCGAAAAGAGCCGCGCAGGGCCCTCCCTCACCCGCTACGATAGGCGACACATTGGCCGTGGACCAGCGTGAGGAGGACGAGAAGGGGCGCACGGAGCCCGACGGTGGCGCCATCGATCCGGCTGCCGAGCCGCACGATCCGGACTCGCTCGTCGGGACCGTGCTCGCGGACCGCTACCGGGTGGAGAGGAAGCTCGGCGAGGGCGGCATGGGCAGCGTGTACCTCGCCATGCACGAGGCGATCGGCAAGCGCGTGGCCATCAAGTGCCTCAACTCGGAGTTCGCCATGCACGGGCAGGTCGTCGAGCGCTTCAAGCGCGAGGCGCGGGCGGCGACGGCGGCGGGCAACGAGCACATCATCGACGTGACGGACATGGGGGAGCTGCCGAGCGGCTCGCCCTTCATCGTCATGGAGCTCCTCGACGGGATCGAGCTCGGCGATCTGCTCGACCAGAAGGGGCCCCTGCCCATCGGGCGCTCCGTGCGCATCGTGCGGCAGGTCTGCGACGCGCTCGCGGCCGCGCACGCGAAGGGGATCGTCCACCGGGATCTCAAGCCCGAGAACATCTTCCTCGTGCGGCGGAAGGCGAACCCGGACTTCGTGAAGGTGCTCGACTTCGGCATCTCGAAGTTCACCGAGCCGGCGGCCATCGGCGGCGGCAAGAACCTCACGGCGACGGGCATGACCATGGGCACGCCCCACTACATGTCGCCGGAGCAGGCGCAGGGGCTGGCGGGGCTCGACCACCGGACGGACATCTACGCGCTGGGTGTGATCCTCTTCGAGATGCTCGCCGGGCAGCGCCCCTTCGACGCCGAGACCTTCCCGCTGCTCGTCGTCATGATCGTCACGCAGGACGCGCCCTCCGTGCGGGCTCTGAGGCCGGACGTGCCCTTCGAGCTCGACGTGATCCTGCAGCGTTGCCTGGCGAAGGATGCGGCCAACCGCTTCGCGGACGTGAGCGAGCTCGAGGCGGAGCTCGCGCCCTTCGAGGAGCTCGACGACGCGCCCGAGCTGGCCCCGGCGGTGGCGGCGCGGGCGGCGGGGCGCGCGGAGGGGACCGCGGCGGCGACCCCGGCGGCGCGGGCGGCGGTGGGAGGGGCGACCTCGGCGGCGACCCCGGCGGCGCTGGACGGTGGCGCGGCGCGAGACCTGGCGGCGACGAAGGCCGGCAGCGGGGCGCGCGCGGTCGATGGCCCCGCGAGCGCGGAGGCCGCGGTCCGGGAGGACGTCCCCATGGAGCCGGTGGGGCCCGACGCGATCCCGCCGAGCGGGCCGGACCCGCGGCGCCTGGCGCTCGGGGCGCTGGTCGTCGGCGCCGCGCTCGCCGTCGGCGGCTGGGTCGCTCTGAAGGAGGCGCCGCCCGAGGAGCCCGCGCCCCTCGCGGAGGGCGACGCAGACGCGGTGGGGGAGGGGGAGCCCGAGGAGGCGCTGCCGCCCGAGGGGGCCGTCGACGCCGGCGCCGCGGAGGAGAGCGCCGAGGAGGCGGACGAGGTGCGCCTCCGCGTGGTGGTCGCGCCGACGGACGCGCGGATCTTCCTCGACGACGTGGAGTTCCCGAGCCCGCTCGACGCGATGCGGCCCCGCCAGCTCGAGCCGGTGCGGCTGCGCATCGAGCGCGAGGGCTACCGGACGCACGAGGAGCTGGTGCTCCTGGACCAGAACCGCGAGATCCTCCGCTCGCTCGAGCCCGCGCCGGCGGGCGGCTCGCGCGCGTCGTCCATGCGCAGCGGGCCGAGCGCGATGGAGACGGCGATGGCGAGCGCGCCCTCGGCGATGGAGACGGCGATGACGAGCGAGATGGGCGACGGCTTCCGGGACGACTTCTGAGGCGGGAGAGCATGGACGTGAGGGATGGCGTGAAGGCGCGGGGGCTGCTGCTGCTCGGTCTGCTCGGGGTGTGGGCGGTGAGCGCGCCCGCGTGGGCCCAGGCGCCCGCGAGCGAGGAGGGCGCGAGCGGCGAGGAGGCGGCGAGCGGAGAGGCGAGCGACGGCGCCGCGGACGCGGCCGAAGGGGACTCCGCGGAGGCCGCTTCGGAGGACGCCGGGGAGGCCGTATCGGACGACGTATCGGACGACGCCGAGGACGCCGAGGATCCGCGCTTCGCCGAGGCCCGCGAGCGCTTCCGCCAGGGCGTGGAGCTGGCGCGCGAGGGGAACTGCGAGGGCGCGCTGGCCGAGCTCCGCGCGTCGCTGCGCCTCGTCGAGCGGCCGAACACGCTCTTCAACATGGCGCGCTGCCACGAGGAGCTCTTCCGCTACGACCTCGCGGTCGAGACCTACGAGCGCTACCTCGAGATCGCACCGGAGGACGCCGAGGACCGGGCCGCCGTGGAGGCGACCATGCGCTCGCTCCGGAACCTGCTCGGGACCATCGTCGTCGCCTCCAACGTCCCCGCGGAGGTGTGGATCGGCGAGCGCGTCGTCGGCGAGGCCCCGGGGGAGGTGCTGGTGCCCGGCGGGCGGCATGCGCTCGAGCTCCGCGCAGAGGGGTACGTGCCGACGCGGCGCGAGGTGGAGGTGGCCGGACGCGAGCGGGTCGAGGTGCGCCTCGAGCTCGAGCAGGCGCAGGTGAACGTGACGAACGTGGAGAACACGACGGTCGAGGTCACGGAGGAGGGCGGTGCGCCGCCAGCGGTCTTCTACACGGGCGTCGCGCTGACGGCGGCCGCGGCCCTCGTCGGCGCGGCCTTCGGCGGGCGGGCGCTGGCGCTCCGGGGCGAGACGGAGGATCTGCCGCCCCTCGATCGCGAGCGCATCGAGGCCGGGAACGCCGAGACGGCCGACGCGGCGCTCCTCGCGGACGTCTTCTTCGGCGTCGCGGGGGCCTTCGCCGTGACCACGCTCGTGCTCTTCTTCCTGACCGACTTCGATGGGGACGCCGACGAGCGCGCCGAGGCCGATGCGGAGGCGGCGAGCTGGCGACCGGTGGGCGGGCCCGGGCAGCTGGGGCTCGGCCTCGAGGGGCGCTTCTGATGGACACGCGGACGATGATCGCGCCGGCGCTCGCGCTCCTGCTCGGGGGCTGCAGCCTCATGGGGCTCGACGAGGTCGAGGCGGAGCCCTGCAGCGCGCTCGATCCGGCGGCCGCGGATCGGCTCGCGGCGCACCAGGCCTGCGACGAGGCGCTCTCGGCGCGGGCGCCGCTCTCGGACCCCTGCGAGGCGTGGGTCTGCAACCTCGAGCTCGAGGGTGCGCTCTACTGCACGGTCGACGCGCCCGATCGGGACGGGGACGGCGTGGGCGACGCGGCCTGCGTGCCCGCGGGGGCGACCGGCGACTGCGACGACGGCGACGCGACCGTGGCGCCGAACCGGGACGAGGCCTGCGACGGGCGGGACAACGACTGCGACGGGGTCGTCGACGAGGGGCTGCTCACGCCGGGCATGCCGGCGCGCGTGCCGGACGCGGACGGGAGCGCCGAGCAGGTCGCGCTGGCGGCCGGCGCGGAGGGCTTCGTCGGCGTGCTGCGCCGCGAGGAGGGCGGGGCGCAGGCGCTCTACGCCTGGTTCCAGGGGAGCTCGCCGGGCCGGGTCGGGACGCTCACGCTGCGGAACCCGCTGACGGCGGCCGACGATCCGGGGCTCGGGGTGGCGGCCCTCTCGAGCGGGGACCTCTTCGCGGCCTTCGCGCCGACGACGATGGGCTGCGGCGAGACGGTCGCGGTCGGTGAGGTCGATCCGAGCGGCGCCATCGCGAGCGCCGTGCTCGCCACCGGGCTGCCCGACCTCGATGGAGAGCTCTGCGCGGATCGGAGCGAAGACCAGCGCCTGCCCGCCGTGGCCGCGCTGGATACGCGGCGGCTGGTGGCCTGGCGCACGGACGGGGGGGCGCTCCGGCTCGCCACGACCGACGCGGAGGGCACGGTGATGGGCGCGGTCGTGGACGGCGGCATGCTCCAGCGCGAGCCCGCGCGGCCGGCGCTCCTCGCGCTGCCGGCGCTCGGCGCGGTGCTCCTCGCCGCGCCGCGGGAGGACGGGGTGGGCCTCCGGCTCGTGGAGCTCGAGGCGAGCGGGCCGGCGCTGGGTGACGAGGTCCGGGTCGAGGGCGCGCCGATCCGCGTGGCGCTCGGGGCCGGGGCGGGCGCCGGGGACGGGGTCGAGGTGGGCCTCGCGATCCAAGAGGGTGAGGGCCGGGGGGCGTCGCTCGCGCTCCAGCGGCTCACGGTGAGCGCGTCCGCGATCACGCCGGGGGAGCGCACGGCGGCGGGCGCGAGCGAGGGGGCGGCGCGACCGGCGGTGGCCTGGGGCGAGCGGCCGACGGGCTGGGTGCTGAGCTGGGTCGAGCGGGCCGGCGTGCTCCGGGCGCAGCTCTTCGGGCGCGAGCGCGGCAGCGCGGGCGGAGCCGTCGACCTCTTGGGGGTCGGGGAGACGGCCGGGGCGGAGCTGGCCTTCGGGCCGGCGGTGCGGGCGCGGAGCGAAGGCGGCTTCGAGGTCGCCGCGCACGCGGGCGGGCTCGGCGAAGATGGGACGGGCCTCTATCGGGTGCCGCTCGGCTGCGCGGAGTAGGGCGGGGTCGGGAGGTCGTCGCGCCGCGCCCGCCAGCGTCTCGGGGCGCTCTCTTGCGCCCCGGGGGCGCTCGGAGGTAGGCAGCCCTCATGGCTGGAGGCGGCGGCGGCGGGAAGCTCTGGATCTACATGCTGGTCGTGGGCGGCGTCCTCGTGGGCGCGGCCATGGGCATGCACGCGGCGGAGGTGCACATCACCTGGCTGCACGCGACGCTGCTGGCGGTCGGCGGCCTGGCGGTGGTGTTCGGCTCCTGCGAGGCGATGATCAAGTGCGTCGAGGGCATCGGCGAGCGCCTCGACTGGAACCAGTTCGTCGCGGGCACCTTCGCCGGGCTGGCCTCGAACATCCCCGAGGTCGTGATGCTCGGCTTCGTGCTGGCGGCCGAGCCGCGCGTCGGCTTCATCGTGACCTGCCTGACGCTGCACGTGGGCGCGATGGTCTTCGGGGGCTATAGCGCGCTCCTGCCGCGGGACGCCACGGGGCACGCGCGCCTGCCGGACGCGCTGGTGAAGATCAGCACGGACCTCTTCGCGGCGGCGGCGGGCGTGTTCCTCGGGACGGGGCTCCTGATGGTGATGCTGAACACCTTCGAGGCGGGGCATCACGACGGGGAGGGGCTCGGCGTGGCCGACCTCTACGTGCTCGGGGGGGCGCTGCTCTTCGTGGAGGCGATCGCGCTCTGGCAGCTGGTGACGCGCTTCGCGGCGGACGAGGAGGCGGACGAGCGGGAGGACCTGCCGCCGGAGAAGGACGAGGGGCCGAGCTGGGGCGTGATCGCGGGCTACGGCGTGCTGGGCATCGCGACGTCGGTGGTCGGTGGCCACGCGGTCGGGGACTTCGCGGACATCCTGGTGAGCGGGCTCGAGGCGGCCGGCTACCCGGAGATGGTGGGCGCGCTGATCCTGAGCGTCTTCGCGGCGGCGGGGGCGATCGCGATGGTCTTCGCGTCGCATGCGAAGGGGCTCTACGAGGTCGCGCTGGCGAGCGCGTCGGGGCAGATCAACCAGGTGCCCTTCGTGGTGCTGCCGGTGGCGCTGATCCTGCTGGCGGTGTTCGCGCAGACGGGGGTGATCCCGCGGCTCGAGCACGGGGGCGTGCTGCCCATCGACCTGGAGACGACGTCGGTGACGCTGCTGGCGTTCCCGCCCTTCCTGATCCTGTGGAAGGCGGTGCAGGACGACGGGAAGGTGAACTGGGTGGAGACGGCGTCGATGCTCTGCGTGTTCGGTCTGATCGTGTACTTCCTCGCCATGCACGGCTGACAACCCGTGCCCCTGCCCATGCCCGTGCCCGTGCCCGCCGGTCACCGGGGTCGTCGGGTCTGCCGAGTGGTCTGAGCGTCTGGCCTGCACGTTCGGCACGGGGGGAGGGGACGGGGCCCGCGGGACCCCGCTCCGGCTCGCGCCCCGCTGTCGCGGGACGCTCCGCCTGCGCTCCGAAGCTCGCCCAGGACGTCGGCTGAA
>PABA01000210.1 GCA_002699025.1 Sandaracinus sp.
GCGAGGCGAAGCCACGCGCGGAACGAACGGCCGCACAGCACGCCAGACGAAGCCGCCCCGCTGCTCCGCGCACGCGGCCCCCACCGCCGCAGCCCTCCGCCCCCCACGGAAAGCGGATGGCGGAAGGCGGACAGCCGCGCGGGGCGAAGCCACGCGCGAAGCGCTCAGCGACCGGCGCGGACCAGGCGACCCGGCCGCGCGCCCGTGAGCTTGCCGCCCTCGGCCACGACCTCCCCCTGCACGAAGGTGTAGGCGTACCCCTTCGCGTACTGCATCAGCCGCTGCCCGCCCGCCGGCAGGTCCTGCTGCATCACCGGCCGCTGCAGCGCGAGCGCGTCCACGTCGATGACGTTCAGATCCGCGCGCTGCCCCGGCGCGATGGCGCCCCGGTCCTCGAGGCCGATGAAGCGCGCCGTGTCGTAGGCCTGCAGCTTCACCAACTTCTCGAGCGGGATGCGCCCCTTCTCCCGATCGCGCCCCCAGTGCTGGAGCAGGAAGGTCGGGAAGCTCGCGTCGCAGATCGTGCCGACGTGCGCGCCCCCGTCGCTCAACCCGGGGATCGCCAGCGGATGCGTCAGCATCTCGTGCACCACGTCGAGGTTCATCCCCGTGTAGTTGTAGAGCGGGAAGTAGAGCAGCGCCTTGCCCTCGTCCTCGAGGAGCGCGTCGTAGATGACGCTCAGCACCGGCTCGTCCCGCCGCATCGCCTCCGCGGCGAAGCAGTCCTTCACCTCCGGCTCGTAGTCGGGCTTCTCGCCGAGGCGGAAGAGGCGCATCGCGACCATGTCGAGGTTCGCCAGGAAATAGTCGGCGAGCGGCGGGATGGCCGTGCCGTCCCCGGCGAGCGGCTCGCTCTTCTCCTTCAGGAGCTGCGCCTTGAACTCCGGATCGCGCATGCGCTTCACGCGCTCGGCCAGCGGGAGGTCGTGGATCTTCTTGTAGCTCGGGAAGCCCATGAAGGGCTGGAAGGTCGCGTTCAGCCCGAGCATGATCCCGATGGCCCGCGGGGCGACCTGGCAGCGCACGGTGCCGCCGGCCTTCGCGAGCTTCTCGGCGCGCTCGAAGATCCACTTCCACTGGTTCGGCGAGTGGTCGCGCTGCATCGTCGAGACGCTCATGGGGCGCCCGCCGGCGGCGCGGAACATCTCTTCGAGGAGCCCCCACTCGTAGTCGAAGCGCTCGTCGCCCTGGAGGATGTCGAAGTCGCTCACGGCCTGGAGCACGCCGTGCTTCAGACCGACGAAGGCCTCCGCCACGCCGGCGAGCTCCTTGCCGACCACCTCGGAGGCGGGCGTCGCCTCGCCCTTGCTCGAGCGATGGTTGTCCGAGCGCCCCGTGCTGAAGCCGACCGCGCCCGCCTCGAGGGCGTCGCGGAGGAGCCGGCGCATGGTCGCGATCTCCTCGTCGGTCGCGTCCTCCTCGGCGATCGCGCGCTCCCCCATCACGTAGACGCGCAGGGCGTCGTGGGGCACCTGGCAGAGGAAGTCGATCGCGTGGGGCATGCGATCGAGCGCCTCCATGTACTCGGGGAAGCTCTCCCAGCCCCAGGAGATGCCCTCCGAGAGCGCCGTGCCCGGGATGTCCTCGACGCCCTCCATCAGCTCGATGAGGCGGTCGTGATCCTTCGGGCGGACCGGCGCGAAGCCGACGCCGCAGCTGCCCATGACGGCCGTCGTGACCCCGTGGATCGAGCTCGGGGCGAGCTCCTCGTCCCAGGAGATCTGCCCGTCGTAGTGCGTGTGGATGTCGGTGAAGCCGGGGGTGACGACGGCGCCGCTCGCGTCGATGGTCTTCGCGGCGCCCTCCGGGCACTCGCCCACGGCCGCGATCTTCCCGTCCTTGATGGCGACGTCCCCGGAGAAGCGCTCCTTCCCGGTGCCGTCCACGATGGTCCCGCCCACGATCTTCAGGTCGTACATGTCTCGTTCACCCCATCTCGCGCGGCCGGAGGCTCCGCTCGAGCCCCGGCTCCAGCGCCCCACCCGGGAACACTCTTGACCGCGCGGTCAAAGTGGTACATCGTTTTGACCACGAGGTCAAACTCGAACCGCGAAAAACCGAGAACGAAGTTCATTTTCACGGCTCGAGCGGACGAAAGCCAGCCTGGAGCGCCGACGACGCGGCGCGACGGAGAGGGCGCCTCGGGATCGGTCGGGACGCGATGGGCGAGGCAGCGGCGAAGCAGGAGAAGGCGCGCGGGAGCGCGGAGGGGAAGGCGGGCGAGCGGACGCCCGATCGGAGCAACCCGCGGGCCCAGGCGCTCCTCGACGCGGCCGAGGCGCTCCTGGCGGAGACCGGCTACGAGGGGCTCAGCGCGCGGGCCGTCGCCGAGCGCGCCGGCGTGAACAAGGGCCTCGTCTTCTACTACTGGGGCAGCACGGCCGAGCTCTTCGAGCAGGTGCTCGAGCGCTACTACGCGGCGCACAAGGCGTCGCTCGCGGAGAGCTTCGCGGGCGAGGGGAGCCTGCGCGAGCGCGTGCACGAGGTCATCGACGTCTACCTCGACTTCATGGAGACGCACCGGGCCTACGCGCGCATCGTGCAGCAGCAGGTCTCGAGCGGCGGGCCACACGTCGGGCTCGTGCGGCGGCACCTCTCGGAGGTGCTGGGGATGACCACCGCCATGCTCGCCGAGGTCACGCCGGAGAGCGGGCCGCTCGCGGCGCGCCACTTCCACCTCAGCCTCTCGGCCGTCGTCATCAACTACTTCACCTACGCGCCGATCCTCGGCGAGGGCTTCTGGGGCACGGACCCCTTCGGCGAGGAGGCGCTCGCCGAGCGACGCGCGCACGTGCACTGGGTGGTCGACGCCTGGCTCGCCGCCCTCGAGCGCTGAGCGGGGCGTCAGAAGCCCGGGTCGCGCACGAAGCCCGGCGCGGAGGGGCGCTCCCGGGGGGCTTCGCGCTCCCGGGCCCGCTCCCGGCGACTGCGCTCGCGTCGCGGACGCGCCTCGCGCGGCTCGGAGGCCTCCGCCGCGGGCTCCTCGATCGGCTCCGGCACGCCGAGCGTGGGGAGCGCCTCGTCGCCCTCCGCCTCGGCGCGCTCCGCGCTCTGCATCGTCACGGGTGCGCTCGCCTCGCCCGCCGGCGCCTCGCCTGCCGGCGTCTCGGCCTCCGGCGCCTCGGCCTCCGTCGGGGCCATCGCCGGATCGGGGGCCAGGCGCTGGGCCTGGGGCGCGGCGCCGTCGAGCGCCAGCCAGGCGCCGATCCCGACGCCCACCGCCAGGAGGAGCGCCGCTGCCGCCCAGATCCAGCGCGGCCTGAGCCGCGGGCCCGTGAGCGTCGGGAACGAGTCGGTCGACTGCTCGATCGAGTCCAGCGCCCGCCGGCGCACCGCGCGCGTCGGGGGCTTCGAGCTCCGCTCCTCGGCCGAGCCGCCGGGCGGCGCCATCGACGAGCGGACGTCCCCGAGGGGCTCGAGGCGCGCCTTCACCTTCGCGCTCGCGTCGAGCTTCGGCCCCTCGCGGAGCTCGTCGGCGAAGCGCGGGGCGAGGTAGTCGCGGATGGCCGCCGTGCCCACGTGCCGGCCGCGCCGCGCCAGGAACTCCTCGAGCTCGTGCTGGAGCTCGGCCGCGCTCGCGTGCCGGCGCGCCTTGTCCTTCGCGAGCGCCTTCCGGAGGATCTTGTCGAGCGTCGCCGGGGCCGTCGGCAGGTGCTTCAGGAGCGAGGGCGCCGGCTCCTCGAGGATCGCCTTGAGCGTCGCGAACTCGGACTCGCGCCGGTAGAGGCGTCGACCGGTGAGCGCCTCGAAGAGGCAGACGCCGAGCGCGAAGACGTCCGTGCGCGCGTCCACCTCGCCGGCGAGCGCCTGCTCCGGCGCGAGGTAGCCGAGCTTGCCCTTGATCGACGTGGTCCGCGTCTGGTCCTCGCCGACGCGCACCTTGGCGACGCCGAAGTCGAGCAGCTTCACGACGCCGTCCCAGCGGAGCATGACGTTGTGCGGCGTCACGTCCCGGTGGACGACGCCGAGCTTCCGCCGCTGCGCGTCCCGCGCGTGGTGCGCGTGGTCCAGGGCGGCCGCGACGCGCACGATGGCGCCGACGGCGAGCTCCACGGGCATGCGCTCGTCCCGCTGGGCACAGCGCACGAGCACGTCGCGGAGCGTCACCCCCTCGACGTGCTCCATGGCGAGGTAGTAGCGCCCGCTCTCCGTCGTCCCGAAGTCGTAGACCGTGCAGATGTTCGGGTGGTTGAGCTGCACGGCGACGCGCCCCTCGCGGAGGAACATCTCCTCGAAGCGCCCCTCGGCCCGGAGCGCCTCGCGCAACACCTTCACCACGACGAGCCGCTGACCGCCGCCGCTGGTCTGCTCCCGCGCGAGGTAGATGTCGGCCATCCCCCCGCTGCCGAGCTCGCCGAAGACCTCGTAACGGCCGATGCCCCCGATGGGCTCGGGGAGCACCCAGCCCGGCGGTGGCTCGCTGACCATCGGCGCGTCGAGGTCGATCTCCATCGAGTCCTCGGCCCGCTCCCGCTCCGCGGCCGCGCGCACCTCGCTCGTATCGGCGGCCTCGAAGGGGGTCGCGGGGCGCGCGACGACCTCGCTCGTGTCGCGCTCCTCGAAGGGCAGCGGCGGCGCCTTCAGGCTCGCCGGATCGGGGAGCGCCGCGCGGATCCGGCTCGAGTCGCCGTCGAAGGCGGCCGGAGGGGGAGACGACGCGGCGTGCGGCACGGATCCAAGGTGACGGATCCCCCAGGGGGGGTGGTTAGGGGGAGATCCCCTACAAACCCAGGGTATTTCTGCGTGAGCACTGCAAGGATCGTGGGAGGACGAGGCGAGCCGGAGCGCGCGCTTCGATCCGCCGCCTCACCAGCCGCGGAGGCGCCGGTCGACCTGGTGGAAGCGGCTCTCCAGGAAGGGGTTCCCGGGCTCGCTCTCGCAGGCCGACTTCAGAAAGCGCCAGGCCGCGCGCCAGTCCCCTTCGTGCGCCGCCCGCACGCCCTTCTTGAAGTAGGCGAGGGCCTGCGGCGACTTGATCGGCTGCGCCTTCTTCTCCGGCGCGGGGGCCGCGTCCTTCTTCGCTGCCCGGTCGAGCTCCTCCGCCGAGAGGCGCAGGCGCCCGCGCTCGAGCGCCGCGTCGTAGGCGGCCCGCGCGTCGGGATCGGTGAGCACCTGGAAGGCCTCGCTGCCGCGCCGGTAGATCTCCGCCGCCTTCTCGATCTTCGCCCGGTCCTGCCCGGCGAAGCGGTCCGGGTGGTACTTGCGCGCGAACTTGCGGAAGGCGCGCTTGATCGCCGGCGTCGGCGCGTCGTCGTCCACGCCGAGGAGCGTGTAGTAGTCGAGGCGATCGAGGCTCATCCGACGAGCTGCTGCTGGCGCTGGCGCATCCGCTCGATCTCGTCGTCGTCGGCGCCGCCGAGGAGGTTGATCTGGATCTCCTGCGCGCGGCCCGTGTCCACGTCGCGGGCCTTCACGGCCAGCGTGCCGCTCGCGTCGATGATGAAGGTGACGTCGATCTTCACCTCGCCGCGCGGCGCGGGCCGCAGCTCGAGGAGCTCGATCTCGCCGAGGGCCTGGTTCTCGAGGAAGGCGCGCTCCTCGCCCTGACAGATGCGGACGCGCACCGAGTCCTGCCCGTCGCTCGCGGTGGTGAAGACGCGCGACTGCTCGGAGGGGATGGGCGCGTTGCGGCGGATGAGGTGCTGCGTGTAGCCGCCGGCCGTCTCGAGGCCGAGCGAGTGCGGCGTCACGTCCATCAACAGCGGCGGCGCGGCGTCCGGCATGGCGACGACGGCGGCGTCGGGCGGGGCGGGCGCGGCGGGCTCGTCGAGCCCGGGCAGATCCGTGAGGGGCGCGGCGCCCAGATCCGCTCCGCCCAGGTCCTCCCCGCCCCCCGTCGCGAAGACGTTCGCCGCGAAGGGATCGGGCGCGGGCGCGGGCGCCGGCGCCTCGGGCTCACCGAAGGTCAGCTCGGGCTCGTCGTCGTCGAGATCGATGCTCGGCGGCTCGAAGCTCTCGGCCTGGAGCCCGTCGTCGACGATGATCGAGGGGAGCTCGGGCTCGCCCACGGCGACCATGCCCGACGCGACGACCGCGGGCGCCGGCGCGGGCTCGGGCGTCCGCTCGGGCTCCGGCGTGGGCGGGTGCACCTGGGGCGGGGCGGGAGGCGGAGGCGGCTTCGGCGCGGCCGGCGGGAGCGAGTCGAGCTCGTCCAGGGCCATGAGCCCGGAGACCTCGTCGATGTCGAGCTCCTCGGTGGTCGGCGCCGGCGGGCGCTCGGAGCGGCGTCGGAGCTCCTCCGGCACGGCCGCGATGCGCGTCTCCTCGTGATCGCTCGGCGAGCGGGAGGGCGGGGCCTGGCTCTCGAGGAGCGGGTCGTCGAGCTCGAGGCTCGGCAGCTTGGCGCGCACGGAGGGCTCGGGGCGCGGGCCGGGCGCCGGCATGGGCATGTCGAGGTCGTCCGCGCCGAGGCTCCCCTGTGTCGATACGGGTGTCGATACGGGTGTCGATACGGGGGGTGTCGCGGCGGGCGGGGTCGCGGCGGGAGGCTTGGGCGCGGGCGGCGCCTTCGGCCGGGGCGGCGCCTTCGGAGCGAGGGGCTTGCCCGGCGCGACGCTCTGCGGCGAGCGGAGCTCGACGGAGCTCCGGGCGGCGGGCGCCGGCGGGGGCGGCGCGGCCGGCGGCCCCGGGGCGAAGGCCGGCTGCTTCGGGAGGGCGGCCTTCCGCTTGTCGCGCTCGGCCTTGAGCTTCGCGAGCTCCTCCCGGGAGATCTTCTTGAGCGCGACGCGCCCGAGCGAGTCCTTGCGCTTGCGCTTCGGGGCCGCCGTCTTCGGCCGCCCCGCGAGCGCGTAGCCGTGAATCGCCGCGCCCTGGGCGACGACGAGATCCGGGTCGATCTCCGTGTGCGGCGTCTTGCCGAAGAACTCCTCGACCATGCCGCGCACGAGCGGCACGCGCGTCGAGCCGCCGACGAGGACCACGCTGTCCACCTCCCGGGGCTTCATGTCCGCCTCGCGGAGCGCCTGGTTGCACACGTCGAAGGCGCGGGCGACGAGCGGGCGGATGGCGTCCTCGAAGGCCGGCCGCTCGAGCTGGAACTCGAGGTCGAGGGCCTTGCCGCCGCGCCCGTAGTGGAGCTCCTCGACCGTGAGCTCGACCGCCGTCTCGCTCGAGAGCTGGCACTTGGCCCACTCGGCGGCGGCGCGGAGGCGCTCGAAGGCCTGGTCGTCCTGGCGCGGATCCCAGCGGTGCTGGTCGAGGAAGGCGTCGCACATCAGCTCGGCGACGACGAGGTCGAGGTCGTCGCCCCCGAGGAAGCTGTCGCCCGCCGTCGCGAGGACCTCGAAGACGTCGTCCTCGAGCTCGAGGATCGTCAGGTCGAAGGTGCCGCCGCCGAGGTCGAAGACGGCGACGCGCTCGGCGCTCTTGCCCTTGCCGTAGCCGTAGGCGAGCGCGGCGGCCGTCGGCTCGTTGATGATGCGCTCGACCTGGAGGCCGGCGACGCGGCCGGCGGCCTTGGTGGCGCTGCGCTGGAGCTCGTTGAAGTTGGCCGGGACCGTGATGACGGCGCGGCTGACGGCCTGGCCGAGCTCGCGCTCCGCGATGCGGCGGATCTCGCGGAGGACGAAGGCGCTGATCTCCGTGAGCGTGTAGGTCTCGCCGCGGATGTCGACGACGACGCCGCCGTTGGCGTTGGGCACCAGCGGGAAGGCGAAGCGCTGCTGGGCGCGCTTGACCTCAGGCGACTTGAAGGGGCGGCCGATGAGGCGCTTGACCGAGTAGACGGTGTGCGTCGCGTCGATGAGGCGGCGCTCGCGAGCCTCCTCGCCGACCAGGATGCCGCCGTCGGGCTTGAACGAGACGACCGAGGGGATCAGCCGATGCCCGAGCTCCGTGTGGAGCACTCGGCAGGCTTCCCCGTCCGCCACGGCGACCACCGAGTTGGTGGTGCCGAGGTCGATGCCGAGTACGACGTCGCCCTGGGCCACTGCCGCCCGATTCTGCCAGAGGGGTTCCGCGCGCGGCAACGGCGGCCGGGAGGAGTCACCGGATGTCACGGGCTGGGGGCGCGTGTCGCGTGGGCCGCCAGACGACCCGAGGGCGGGACGAGCCCACCTCGCCCCGTCCCCTCGCGCTCGAAGCCGCGGTGCCATGCCGCAGTTCCCGGACGGGCGATCCGACCCCTTCGCGCGCCCGGCGCCCCACGCGACCTGGGGGCGTTCGGTAGCGGGACCGATACACGGAGCGGACGGGCGAGACGGCGGGCAGCCGCGGACGGCCGGGAGGAGGGGGCGCTTCCGTCTCGCGAAGAGGTCGAGAGGAGACAGTCTGTGCGCACGTTCAGCCTGAACATCGAAAACTGGACGCTTGAGCAGTGCTGAACGAAAGTCGAGCCATGACGACGACGCACCCCGAGCTGGTCCTCGCCCTCCTCGACGCCCTCCTCGAGCTCGCCGAGCGCCCCGTGACGAACGCCGACCTGGCGCTCCGCCTGGCCACGGGCGAGGAGGACGTGGCCGCCGCCCGCGCGCACCTCGTCCGCCGCGGGCTCCTGCACCCCGCGAAGCTCCGCCTGACGCTGAGCGGCCTCGCCGCCGCGACCGCGCTCCGGGCGCATCGGCGCCGCCGGGCCCTCCCGACCGCGGCCTGAGCGCCTGCTCCTCCGGGACGGGCGGTCCCGTGCTCGGCGTCCCGCTCCCACCGAGCCTCAGCTCGCCGGCTGCTTCGGCGGGATGCGCACGATGCGGTCCGTGGGCGGGTAGCGCAGCACCCGCTCCTCGACGATCGGCCCCGCGCCGCGATCGATCGTGCGGCGCCGGAGCACGGTGTAGCCGGGGATGCCGTCCTGGCTCACCTCGGCGGCGCCCCAGCCCACGGCGGCGTCCTCGACCACGCGCTCCCCCGGGGGCTCCGTCGAGAGGATCTGCCGCGACCAGGTCACGCTCGGCGGCGCCGCGCTCCCGAGGAGGTCGACCCGCAGCTCGCGCCCCTCGGCCCGCGCCCGGACCCGCACCGGGAAGGGGTAGGGGTTGCGCACGACGAGGTCGACCTCCGGCCAGACGACGGTCGCGTCGAGGCCGAGGGGCACGTAGCCGGCCGGCCGCGAGTGGGGTCGGTGCTCGACGATCTCGAAGCCGGCGAGGAAGGCCGCCGCGTGGAGGGTGCTGGCGACCTGGCAGGTGCCGCCGCCGACGCCGTCGACGAGCTCGCCGTTCACGATGACGCCGGCCGTCCGGTACCCCGCGCCCCGGGTGCGCGCGCCGACGCGGCCGTTGAAGCTGAGCGCGCCACCCGCGGGGACGCGCGCCCCGTCGAGGCGCTCGGCGGCGAGGCGCACGTTGTGGGCGCGGCTCCGGCTCCGGCCGAAGCGCGTGGCCCAGCTCGCGAGGAGCCGGAGCTCACCGCGGGGGAGGGGCGGCGGCGCGGCGTGCTCTTCGCGGACCACCAGCTCGGTGACGACCTCCCCGCCGCGGAGCGCGCGCTCGAGGGCGTCCACGCTCGCGCCGACGTCGAGGGCCCAGCCCGAGTGCGCCGCCTCGAGGAGCTGCCCGTCCCGGCCCAGGCGGGCGGCGACGGGGGCCCGATCGACGAGGTCGCGGAGGCCCTCGCCGAAGTCGCGGAGGCGGGCGCGGTCGACCTCGAGGGGCCAGGGGTGCTCGACGCGGCCGCGGCGCGCGTCCCACCACGCGCCGAGGTCGCGGAGCGGGTGGCCGGCGTGGCCGAGGGCGAGGAGCTCGGCGGCGAGGGCATCCAGCGGGAGGCGCGCCCCGAGCTGGCGGCGGGTGCGGACGACGAGCACGGGCCCGGCGCGCACGCCGAGCTCGCGATCCAGGAAGGCGTCCGCGCGGGGACCGAGGGCGGCGGCGGGGTCGGCGGTCGGGGCGAGGCGACGGCCGGCCACGCGGATCCCCCGGAGCGTGCGGCCGTCGTGCTGGAGCCAGCCCCAGCCGGCGAGCGGGGCGAAGGCCGCGCCCAGCGCGATGACGATCAGCGCCCCCCGGATCCAACGCACACCGGGAGTATAGGCGCGACGGGCGGCGCGCATGGGCTCGCCTCTCCCCTCGACCGTGGCTATGGTTCCCCATCATGGGTAAGCCCCAGTCGAAGTCTCCCGGCTCCGCGCGCGCCGGTTCCTCTTCCGCCGAGGCGAAGACCGCGAAGAAGGCCGCGGCGCCCCGCCCGAAGAAGGCCGCGAAAGAGGGCGCGAAGAAGAAGGCCCAGGACGACGTGGTCCTCGTGCACGGCCGCGACGAGAACGGCGGCCTCCACGTGCTCCGCAAGAAGGGCGAGGAGCTCTCGGCCGGCGTGCTCGAGCCGCTCGAGCACGGCAAGCCGGTGCGGGGCGACATCCTGAAGCTGAAGCCGCGCGAGGACGCGCCCTTCCTGGCCGACGTGGTCGAGGAGGTCGCGATCGGCGGCGGCATCACGAAGCCCGCGAAGGTCTCGACGCCGAAGTACAAGAAGGGCTGGGACGCGATCTGGGGCGCCCGCGCGAAGGCGAAGCGCGAGGACGACGGCGAGAAGACGCTCCATTGAGGACGCGCGTCCTCGCGGCGCTCGCCTGCGCGCTGCTCGCCTGCGGTGACGGGGGCGGCGCGGGCGCGGACGCCGGCGGCGGGGGTGAAGACGCCGGCGCGCCGGACACGACGCGGGACGGCAGCGCCCCGGACGGCAGCGCCCCGGACGGCAGCGCCCCGGACGCCGGCGCGGCGGGCTGCGGGCCGTGCGACGCCGAGGCCCCCTGGCGCTGCGATCGCTGCCTCGGCGCGGCCGCCCAGGAGATCGTCGCGACCGTGCTCGACGGGCGCATCGTGGTCGCCGGCGGCATCGAGCGGGGGGTCGTCCCGACCGTGCGCGTCTACGACCCGGCCGCGGACGTGTGGGGGGAGCTGCCCGAGCTGCCCGAGCCGCGGCATCACGTCCAGCTCGTCGCCTTCGCGGGGGACCTCTACGCGCTCGGCGGCATGCGCGACCTCGGCTTCGACGCGCTCCGCACCGCCTGGGTGCTGCGCGCCGGCGCGGACGCGTGGACCCCGATCGCCGACCTCCCGCGCGCCCGGGCCGCGGGCTTCGCGGGCGTCGTCGAGGGACGCATCGTGCTCGTCGGGGGCCACGGCGCCGGGCGCGCCGACACGGACAAGCTCGAGGCCGGTCGGCCGGCGCTGCTCTACGACCCGGCCGAGGACGCCTGGAGCGAGGGCGCGCTCATGCCGACGCCGCGCGAGCATTGCGCCGGCTTCGTGCACGAGGGCGAGCTCTGGGTCCTCGGCGGCCGGCCGCTGACGCTCGAGCCGACCTTCGACACCGTCGAAATCTACGACCCCGCGGAGGACCGCTGGCGCGCGGGGCCGGCCATGGCGAGCGGTCACGGAGGCTTCGCGGCCGCGGCGGCGGGCGGGCGCGCCTGGGCCGTGGGCGGCGAGGAGCGCGCGCGGGCGCTCGACCTCGTCGAGGAGCTCGACCTCGAGAGCGAGACCTGGCGGTCGCACGCGCCCGTGCCGACGCCGCGCCACGGGCACGCGATGGCCGCGATCGGCGGGCGGGTGTACGTGATCGGCGGCGCCGACGAGCCCGTGTTCGCGGCGGTCGACGTGGTCGAGTCGTTCGCGATCGAGTGAAGGCGCGGCGGGGGCGGAGCGGGTCGGTGCGGGGAAGAGCGGCTCGATGGCCTCCGTGTCGGGCGGGCGGGGGCATGGGCAAGAGCACGGGCAGGGGTTGAAGCGCGCTGGCGATGAGGTACCCCCCGCCCGATGGGTGACTCGACCCACCGCGGGGTCCCGCTCCGCTACGCGATCGACCGCGCCGCCCTCAGCGCGCGCCTCGCCGACCGCGTCGTCACGCTCGGCGCCGACGAGGCGACCCGCGCCTGGATCGACGACTGCCTCGCCCGCCCGCACGGCGGCCTCACCATGGCCGCCCAGAGCTTCGCCCGGCAGTTCCTCAGCGACTACGACGCCAACGGCCTCGTCGGCGCCCACGACATGCGCGTCCTCGGCACCGACCAGTGGCGCACGCTGCTCGCCGCCAGCAGCGCCGCGCCCCTCGAAGGCGCCGCCCCCACGGCGCGCCTCCTCGACATCGGCGCCGGCGACGGCCACGTCACCGCGGAGCTCGCTCCCCTCGCCGCCGAGGTCGTCACCACGGAGACGTCCTCGCAGATGGCCAAGCGCCTCCGCCGCCGCGGCTGGACCTGCCACGAGGTCGACGTCGCCACCGCCCCCCTCCCCGACGGCGGCCCCTTCGACCTCCTGGCGCTCCTGAACGTCCTCGACCGGACCAGCTTCCCCATCACCCTCCTCGAGCGCCTCCGCGCCCTCGCCGCGGACGACGCCCGCCTCCTCGTCGCCGTCCCCTTCCCGCTCCGACCTCACGTCCACGCGGGGCCCGTCACCGTCGACCCCGAGGAGCTGCTGCCCATCGACGACGGCGGTTTCGCCGCGCAGGCCAGCACCCTCGCCGAGCTCCTCTTCGCGCCCACCGGCTGGGAGGTCGTCGCCCTCGCCCGCGCCCCCTACCTCTGCCGCGGCGGCCGCCGCCGCCCGGTCATCGCCCTCGACGACGCCCTCTTCGTCTGCGCGCCCGGCCCCGCGGGCTCGGGCCTCGGCGGGCAGGAGCGCGAGTAGCGCGTCCATCCGCGCCGCGTCGCAGGCCGGATCCTCGCGGAGCGGCTGTCGGCGCGCTCGGGGTCGCGCATGCCGCGGAGCGTCTCCGGCGAGTCCTCGGCCGAGCCGGAGGCGTGCTCGAACGAGGCCCTGTCCACTCGGCCCAGCGACGCGTCCTCCCCATGCCGCCGCTCGTCGTCCGAGGCGCCCGCGCTCGGAGCGGTGAAGCGCCGGCGCCGACCTCGCCGCGCGACCGGCCGAGTCAGAACTGGCTGACGTCCAGCTGGATGCGACGGCCGGGGGGCGCCGGCTCGGGCTCGGGCGGCTCCGGGACGCTCGCCGGCGCGGGCTCGGACGGCTCCGGGGCACTCGCGGGCTCGGGCTCGGACGGCTCCTCCGCGCGCGGCCGGGTTCGCCGCACGGGGAAGCGGGCCGATGCGCGCCCGGCCGGCGCCGCGCGCTCCTCCCGGGCCGTCGACGGCCCCACCTCGCTCGCCTCCGCGCTGGAGTGGGCCGAGGCGTTCGTCGGCGGCTCGAGGCCATCGGGGAGCGCGCTCGGCTCGGCGGGTGCCTCGACCGCGGCCGGCGCGTCGACCGGCGACGCCGCGGCCGGCTCCGAGGCGGGCGCCGGCACCGGCTGGTCGACGGGCGGCGACGCGGCCGGCTCCGAGGCGGGCGGA
>PABA01000211.1 GCA_002699025.1 Sandaracinus sp.
GCCAAAGATAGCGAGCGCCAGCGAGCGGAAGACGCGAAGTCACCGGAGCGCGAAGGGGAGCGCCCCCACGTCCGCCCCGTAGCCCGGCCCCACGGAGCCGCGTTCGTGTCGCGTCGAAGAACCGACTCGTGTGACGCCGCCGAAGGCGGCGCCGAGGGCCCCACGGGCCCGCTGGCAAGCCCAAGATAGCGAGCGCCAGCGAGCGGACGACGCCCGGCTACGGCGCGAGGGCGCGGAGGGCGTCGGCGACGGCGTCGCGCTTCTGGGGGGTCGTGAAGCGGCCCACGGCGTCGGCGATGTTCTCGACGAGCGCCTTCACGTCGGCGGGGCTGAGGTTCGCGGGGTCCGCGTCGATCCGGCGGGCCTGGGCCTTCATCACGGGCCAGGGGAAAGAGGTGTGCTTCACGAGGATCTCGAAGACCTGCTTCGACGTGCGGCCGAGCACGACCTCCTCGGGCAACCTCCGGTATCCGAAGCCCATCACCGGCTCACCCCAGCAGCCTCTCGGAGTGCTCGTCCAGCTTGTGCATGGGCGCCATCACGAACTCGCACTGGGCGTCGCCCTTCGCGACGCAGCGGATCTCCCGGCCGTGCACCTCGAGCTGGAAGGCCTCGCTGCACCAGCCCGCCGAGTAGCCCGCGCTGAACAGGCAGGCGCAGGCGTCGACCGTGCGCCCCTTCTTCTTCAGCACCTCCGCCTCGAAGGTGTTCGGGTGCAGGTAGTGCAGGTAGTACTGCTCGTCGGTCGCCGGCGCGCTGTCGGGGAGGATCTCGACGAGGGCCCAGCCCGCGTGCGCGAAGTGCACGGGCCCCGACGAGAGCCGCTCGACCGGGTCCTCGACGCCGAGCCGCTTCGCGAACTCCTCCGAGTCGCTCCGACCGATCTCGCGCGCCGTGTTGTAGATGAACTCGCGCGCCGTCTCCTCCCCGAAGGACTGCGCGAGCGCGTCGAACCACGTCGCGTAGAGGCTCTCGCAGCGCATCAGCACGTAGCGATCGCCGTCCGCCCGGATCGCGCCCTCCTCGGGCCGCCGCTCGAGCTTCGCGAAGAGCTCCTCGACGTACTCCTCCGCCTTCGCGAAGGGAGGCTCCAGCGCCTCCGGAACCCGCACGCTCTTCAAACCCATCGGAACCCCCTCACCACCCGAATGAGGTTATCGAATTATCCACCCCCAGTGAAGGGAGGCTCCGATTTCGTCACCCAGATCCGTGAAAAACGGCCATGGGCGTCGCGATCAGACCCGCTCGAGCACGGCCGCCGCGCCGAGCCCGCCGGCCGCGCAGATGCCGAGCAGGGCCGCCTCGGCGTCCCGCTCCACGAGCTCGTTCGCCATGGTCGTGACCATGCGCGCGCCGGTCGCGCCGAAGGGGTGGCCGATGGCGATGGAGCCGCCGTGCACGTTGAAGGCGTCCCAGTCGATGGCGCCGACGGCCGCGTCCCGGCCGAGGCGCTCGCGCGCGAAGGCGTCGCTCTCGAGGGCCTTGGTCACGCTGAGCACCTGCGCGGCGAAGGCCTCGTGCACGTCGACCAGGTCCACGTCCGCCAGCTCCATGCCGGCCCGCTCGAGCGCCTGGGGCATGGCGAGCGCCGGGCCGATGAGGAGCTGGTCGGCCGGATCGACACCGACGTAGGACCAAGAGCGGAACGCCGCGAGGGGCGTGAGGCCGAGCGCCTTCGCCTTCTCCTCGCTCATGAGCAGCACGGCGGAGGCGCCGTCCGTGAGCGGGCTCGCGTTGCCCGCCGTGACCGTGCCGTCCTCCGCGAAGGCCGGGCGGAGCCGGGCGAGCTTCGCCTCGCTGGTGTCGTCGCGGACGATGTCGTCGGTGAAGACCCGCTCGCCGCTCGGCGTGTCGACCGGAGCGACCTCGCGCTCGAAGCGCCCGCTGGCGATGGCGGCGGCGGCGGCGTGGTGGCTGCGGGCGGCGTAGGCGTCCTGGGCCTCACGGGTGACGCCGTTGCGGCGCGCCATGCGCTCGGCGGACTCGCCCATCACCTCGCCGGTCGTGCGCTCGGCGATCTTGGGCATCTTCGGGAGGATGTCCGTGATGGGCGTGAGCTGGGAGAGCACGCCGATGTAGTCGCGGACGCCCTTGGCCTTGCCGAAGGCGAGCGGGGCGAGGGCGTGGACCACGTGCTGGGGGAGCTTCACCTCGGCGTTGCTCGTGGAGTCCGAGCCGCCGGCGAGGACCACGTCCGCCTCGCCGCGCTCGATCTGCGCCGCCGCGAGGGTGATCGCCTGGAGGCCCGAGGCGCAGGCGCGGGTGACGGTCATGCCCTCGACGCTCGGCGGGAGGCGGAGGTCGAGGGCGATCTCGCGGGCGACGTTCGGGGCGCCGCCCGGGAGGATCACGCCGCCCCAGACGATGGCGTCGATCTCGGCGCGGGGCAGGCCGGTGCGCGCGAGGAGGGCCTCCGTGGCCGCGTCGCCGAGGGCGATCGTGTCCATCTCGAGGAAGCGCCCGAAGGCCTTCACGAAGGGCGTGCGCACGCCGGCGACGATGACGGCGCGCGGGCCGCGCTCGGCGCGCTTGCTGCGGCGGGCGCTGGCGGAGCGACGCGGCTGGCGGGCGGCGCGGGCCTTGGCGACCCCTTCGCCCTTGGCACGCTTGGAGGCCTTCTTGCGGCGGGCCGAGGCCTTCTTGGCCGCCTTCCGCGAGCGGGGGCTCTTGGCGCCCTTCTTCGCGTCCTTCTCTCCGCCGCCTGCGGCCTTCTTCGCGCCCGCCGAGGACTTCTTCGCGGCCTTCTTCGCGCCCGCCGAGGACTTCTTCGCCGCCTTCTTCGAACCCGCCGACGACTTCTTCGCCGCCCTCTTCGAACCCGCCGACGACTTCTTCGCCGCCTTCTTCGAACCCGCCGACGACTTCTTCGCCGCCGCTTTCTTCGCCGCCTTCTTCGAACCCGCCGACGACTTCTTCGCCGCCGCCTTCTTCGACCCCGCCGACGACTTCTTCGCCGCCTTCTTCGTGCCCGAAGCGGTCTTCTCGTCCGCGGGCGCGTCGGTGCCGCCGGCCTCGGTCTTCTTCTTCTTGCTCGCCATCGCTCTCCCCTATACCAGCCCGCCGGCCCCTGCCTCACCCACCACGCCGCTCACGCGCCGACCAGCGCGCCGCCGCAGACCCGGAGCAGGTGCCCGGTCACGCCGACGGCGCCGGGCGTCGAGAGGAACGCGATCGCCTGCCCCACGTCCTCCGGCCGGCCGCCCTGCCCGAGCGCGCTCAACCGCCGGGCCACCTCGCGGATCATCGTCGGCATCGCGTCCGTCAGGCGCGTCTCGATGAAGCCGGGCGCGATGGCGTTCACGGTCACGCCCCGGTCGGCGAGCTCGGGCGCGAGGCGCCGCACGAAGCCCACGACGCCCGCCTTGGAGGCGGCGTAATTCGTCTGGCCGACGTTGCCCGCGATCCCGGCGACGGAGGAGAGGCAGACGATGCGCCCGCCCTCGCGCAGCACCTTCCGCTGCACGAGCGCCTCGGTGATCCGCGCGACGGCGCCGAGGTTCACGTCGACGGCGAGGTCCCACTGGCTCTCGCTCATCTTCGCGAGCGTCTTGTCCCGCGTGACGCCGGCGTTGTGCACGACGACGTCCACGCCGCCGAGGGCCTCGAGCGCGTCCGCGATCGCCTCGGGGGCCTCGGGCGCGGTCACGTCCTGGGCGAGCACCACGCCGCCGTGCTCCCGGGCGACGGCGGAGAGCGGTCCGTCGTCGTCGGGCCGGTCGAGGCAGACCACCTTCGCGCCCTCGCCCGCGAGGATGCCCACGGTGGCCGCGCCGATGCCCCGCGCCGCGCCGGTGACCAGGCAGACCTTGCCCTCGAGGGGCCGCACGCGCGGCCAGCCGGGCGTGCCCGCGACCGTGCGCGTGATGGGGATGGGCTGGCCGGTAACGAAGGCCGAGCGGCGGCCGAGCACGAAGCGGAGGACCGGATCGAGGCGGGCCTCGGCGCCGGCCTCGACGACCAGGAGCTGGGCCGTCGAGCCGCGCCGACCGACCTCCTTGGCGACGCTCCGCACGAAGCCGTCGAGGGCGTGGCGCGCCGCGGCGCCGGCGGCGTCGGGGGCGTCGAGGGGAGGCCGGCCGATCAGGACCACCCGCCCCGAGGGGCGGAGCCGGCGCACGTGCGGGTGGAAGAAGTCGTAGAGCGCGCGGAGGCCGGCCGGGCTCGAGACCTCCGTGGCGTCGAAGACCAGCGCGTCGACGCGCTCGGTCTCCTCGAGCTCCGCGGCCGGGCGCGGGGGCCGGCCCCAGGCCTCCCCGGGCGCGGTGAAGGCGTCCTCCGAGCCCGCGACGATCGGCTCGGCGCCCGCCTCGACGAGCGAGCGGGCGAGGGCCCGGCCGAGCTCGCCCCGGAGCGCCCCGCCGACGAGCACGCTCGCGTCCTCGAGGGGACGCGCCTCGTAGGGGCCCGGAGCGCGATCGAGCGCCTGGGGCATGGGGATGGGCAGGCCGAGGCTCTGGACGAGCTTGCGGGTCTGCGGGTTGGCGCCGAGCTGGAGGAGGAGGTCGCGGGCCATGGTCGTCTCTCGAAGCTGAGGTGGAGGGCCGGGCGTCAGAGCGCGAAGCGGCCCTGGAGGTAGGCCGGGCCGCCGGCTGCGTCGCCGACGTGCACCGGCTGCTCGCCCGCCGCGTCGGGCTCGCCGACGTAGACCCCGACACGGGCCGGGAGCACGAGCGGGCGCGTGAAGCGGGCGTCGAGCATGCGCGGCGCGGCCCGGCGCGCGTGGCGGAGGCTCTCCCAGGTGCGGGCGAAGGTGGAGAAGCCGTGGAGGATCACGTCGCGGAAGCCGAAGGCGCGGGCGTAGGGCGGGACCCAGTGCACCGGGTTGAAGTCGCCGGTGAGCTTGGCGAAGTCGAGGCCGGCGTCGTGGGGGAGGCGCCAGCGGGCGAGCTCCCGGGCGTCGGCGGGGACGCGGGGCTTGGCCTTCTTCTTCGGCTTCCCGGTCTTCGCGGTGCTCTTCGTCGCCGTGCTCTTCTTCGCCGTGCTCTTCGCACCGAGCGGGACGATGGCGTGGAGGTGCACGCGGAGCGCCTCCGGCGCGGAGGGCGTGCCCGTGGTCGCGAGGAAGCGGAGGATGGCGCGGCGCCCGTCGTCGTCGATGTCGTCGAGGCGCGTCGCGACGAGGAGCGGCTCCCCCTGGGGGAGCGGCGCCAGCACCTCGACGCGGCAGCCGCCGTTGAGGACCTTCTGCATCGGATAGGGGACGCCCTGGAGGGCGCGCGCCTGGAGCGGGAAGACCCACTGGGGGAAGAGGTGCGGCGGGAGCGTGTCGCGGTAGCTCGAGGGGTCGCCGCCGACGTGGCGCACGTAGGCGCGGACGAGCTCCGGGTCGCGCGGCGGGAGCCGATCGTTGAGCCAGGGGCCGGGGGTGATGGGCGGCGGACCGCCGGCGGCGCCGCGGAGGGCGCCGAGCGCGCCGCGGGCCAGGGCACCGAGGACGGGCCCCTGCTGGAGGATGTATCGGCTCGAGACGCTCATCGCGCGAGGGGACCGATGCGGTGGCGCTTGCCTACCGCTCGGTTGGGGCTTGCCTACCATGCGGTAGGGAGAGCCGCAACGCGTGGCGGCTTCGCAGTCGGCTGCCGCCACCCGTCGAGGCTGATCGAGGCCCCCGCGCGCTCCGCTCGTCTCGACCTGGCTCGGTTCGACCGGGCTCGTCTCGACCTGGCTCGGTTCGACCGGGCTCGGTTCCCCGATCCCCGCGCGCCCGAGGCGGGCGCGTCGCCCGCGGCGATGAGACCCCGGGCCCCCCGAGCGCAGCGAAGCCGCGGGGTCTCGGCAGAGCTTCCCTGCTCAGCGCGGAAGCGGCGAGAACAACACCTCGACGTCGTCCTCCGTCAGCGGCGACGCCGTCTGCGGCACCTCCCCCGCGAGGATCGCGTCGGCCAGCTTCCGCTTCTTCTGCTGCAGCCCGAGCATGCGCTCTTCCACGCTCCCGGCTACGAAGAGGTCGTACACGAAGACCGGCTTCGTCTGCCCGATCCGGTACGCCCGGTCGGTCGCCTGCTCCTGCGCCTGCGGGTTCCACCACGGGTCGTAGTGGATGACCGTGTCCGCGCTCACCAGGTTCAGCCCCGTGCCGCCGGCCTTCAGGCTGATCAGGAAGACGTCGACCTCCCCGGCCTCGAAGCGGTCGCAGAGCTGCTGCCGGTTCTTGCTCGCGCCCGTGAGCGTGAGATGCCCGATGCCCTTCTCCTTCAGCCCCGCGCCGATGAGCCGCAGCATGCTCGTGAACTGGCTGAAGACGAGGATCCGGTGCCCGTCGGCGAGCTGCGTCTCGACGAGCTCCATCAGCGCCTCGTACTTCGCCGACTCGCGCACGAAGCGCGCCGCGTCCATGCGCACGAGCCGCGGGTCGCAGCAGAGCTGGCGGAGCTTCATCAGCGCGTCGAGGATCGGCACGGTCGAGCCGGCCATGCCCTTGCGGCGGATCGTGTTGCGCACCTTCGTGTGCGCCGCGAGGCGGATGGCCTCGTAGAGCTCGCGTTGCTTGCCGCGGAGATCGACCGGCTTGAGCAGCCGCGTCTTCGGCGGCAGCTCGGTCGCCACGTCGTTCTTCACGCGCCGCAGGATGTAGGGCGAGACCTGCTCCCGCAGCGCCATCAGCCGCTCCTCGTCGCCGAAGCGCTCGATGGGCGTGCGGTACCAGTGACGAAAGCGCTCCTCGCTGCCGAGGAAGCCCGGGTTGAGGAACTCGAAGAGGCTCCAGAGCTCGCCGAGGTGGTTCTCCACCGGCGTGCCCGTGAGGCAGAGCCGGTGCCGCGCCTCGATGGTCTTGGCCGCCCGGAAGAGCCGGCTCTTGCGGTTCTTGATCGCGTGGGCCTCGTCGAGGACGACGAAGTGCCAGGGGCGCGAGGTGATCGTCTCCTCGTCGCGGAGGAGGATCGGATAGCTCGTCAGCACGATGTCCGCCGTCGGCACGTCGGCCCAGCGCGCGTGGCGCTTGCTGCCGTGGTACTCGACGACGCGCAGGTGCGGCGCGAACTTCTCGATCTCGCGCTTCCAGTTCCCCATCAGGCTCGTCGGCGCGATGACCACCGACGGCAGGTCCATGCGCCCCTCGGCCTTCTCCGTGGCGAGGTGGCTGATGGTCTGCAGCGTCTTGCCGAGGCCCATGTCGTCGGCGAGCACGCCGCCCACGCCCTCGGCGCGGAGGTGCTGCAGCCAGGCGAGCCCCTCGCGCTGGTAGGGGCGGAGCGTCGCCTTCAGGCCGGCGGGCTCGTCGCGATCCTTCGGCGCGGCCGAGAGCGAGAACCCCTTCTCGCGGGCGTTCTCCTCGTCCTTCCACTGGAGCTCGGTGTTCGTCGCCGCGAAGGCCTCGTCGAGGCTCTCCAGGGCCGCCGCGCGCTGAGCCGGGAAGCGCACCTCGTCGCCGACGCCCTCGTAGAGCTCGATGACGACGCGGATCAACGCCCGGAGCTGGTCGCGCTCGACGGCGACGTGGTGCGTGTCGCTGACGGGGAGCGCGAAGCAGTCCTTCACGCCGCGCGTGAGCGCCCAGAGGCTGTCGCCCTCGGCGCCCTCGTCGAGCATGTCGAGCAGCGCCGGGAGCAGGCTGACGCGCTCGCCGCCGACCTCCACGCCGAGCTCGAGGGCGAACCAATCCGGGCGCTCCTCGTCGGGCTCGACCTCGGCGTACCACTCGGCCCGCTCGCGCACGACCTGGTACGCGAAGCCGGGGTCGACCTGCACCTCCCAGCCGAGCTTCTCGAGCTGCGGGAGCGCGTAGGCCGTGAAGGCGCAGTAGGCATGCACGTCGCCGCCGATGCGCACGAGGTAGTCGGCCTCGACGTCCGGCGGCACGCCGACCGTGTCGAGGCACTCCACGGGCACGGCGCCGAAGCTCTCGAGGACGCGGCGCGCGCGGTGCTCGGCGTCGAAGTCGCGGGGGTAGGCGCGGACGCCCTCGGCCGAGGCCGCGAAGAAGCGCTCCTGCGGGTCGTCGCAGCGCACGCGCTGGCGGAGGCGCGGGTACTCGAAGCTGAGGCGGAGGAGCGGGGCCTCGACCTCCTCGAGGTCGTTCCCGTGGGCGTCGCGGGCGACGAAGACGGTGTCGCTGAAGACCCGGAGACAGGGGACGAGCGTCGCGGCCGCGGTCGCCCGGCCGCCGCTGGCCGGGTGGCGCGCGGCGCCCGTGACGCCGATGGTCTGGGCGCCGCTCTGGGGGGCGCCGTCTCGCGCGTGATCACCGTCGCGTCGGGCAGTCGATGTCGCGGTCACCGCGACCTTAGATCACACTCGGATCGCCGTGTCCAGCGCGTGGTGTAGCTCGCGCGCATGCCGCGTGTTTTTCGGTGGATCCGCGATCGTCGGCCTGGCGACGTCACAGGCCCGTGATGAGGCGCGAAACGTGCTTGATGGAGCACCTTCGAGCCATCGCGGCGAGGGCGTGCCCGGGGTCCTCCGGGGCGCGCCGCGAGGCGATCCGTCGGCGGGCGCGCCGCCGTCCCGCGGGAGGGCGCCGCGGCGGGCTACGATGCGAGCCATGCCGCGCTACGTCGCCCTCCTCCGCGCCCTGAACGTGGGCAAGCGCCGCGCGAAGATGGACGCGCTCCGCGACGCGCTCGCGCCCCTGCCGCTCGCCGACGTGCGCACGGTGCTCGCGAGCGGGAACGTCTGCTTCGCGAGCCGCGCGAGCCGTCGTCGCCCGCCCGACCATCAGCGCGCCGAGGCGCGGTTCGCGATGTCGACGCCGCGGCCCTCAGCGGTAGTCGCTGGCCTTCAGGTCGTGGCGGCGAAGGAGGCGCTCGAGGGACTTGCGGTGCATCTCCACGTGCGAGGCGGCCGCGTCGAGGTCGCCGCCGTGCCGCTGGAGCACCTCCTCGAGGTAGCGCCGCTCGAGCGGCGCGTTCCACTTGTCGCGCGCCTCCTTGAGCGGGAGCGACGCGTCGACGTCCGCATGCGCGGCAGAGGGCGTCGCGCGGACCGTGGGCAGCGCGTCGAGATCCTCGGGCCCGAGCGTCGGCCCCGAGGCCATGACCGCCGCCCGCCGGAGCACGTTCCGCAGCTGGCGCACGTTGCCGGGCCAGGGGTGCGCCTCGAGCCGCGCGAGGGCCTCGGCGGAGATGCCCTTGGGCTCGTCCTCCTGCACCTCCGCGAGCTCGGCGAGGATGCGCTCGGCGAGGAGCGCGACGTCGCCCGCGCGATCGCGGAGCGGCGGGAGGCGCACCTCCATCTCGGCGAGGCGGAAGTAGAGGTCCTCGCGGAAACCGCCATCGCGCACCATGCCCGCGAGGTCGCGGTGCGTCGCCGCGACGAGCCGCACGTCCACGGTCCGCGGGCTCGAGCTGCCGAGGCGCTGCACCTCGCGGCGCTCGAGGACGCGGAGCAGCTTCGGCTGGAGCGAGAGCGGGAGCTCGCCGATCTCGTCGAGGAAGACGGTGCCGCCGTCGGCCGCCTCGAAGGCGCCCACGCGCAGCCGGTCGGCGCCGGTGAAGGCGGCCTTCTCGTGCCCGAAGAGCTCGCTCTCGATCAGGTTCGGCTGGATGGCGCCGCAGTCGACGACCACGAAGGGGCCCTCGCCGCGACCGCTCGCCCCGTGGAGGCCCCGCGCCGCCAGCTCCTTGCCCGTGCCCGTCTCGCCGAGGAGCAGCACGCCGAGGTCCGTCGGCGCCACGCGCTCGAGCAAGGAGAAGGCCTCCGCCATGGCCGGCGAGGCCCCCCACATCTCTCCAAAGCGCTGCTTGGCGTCGCCGCTCTCCGGCCCACCGGGTACATCCACGGGGCGACGCTACCAGCCTCGCGGCCCCGCGCCCAGCGTGACGAAAGGGCCCGCGGGGGCGCGCCTGGCCCGAATTGACAGGAGCTTGGCACCTCCCGCCCTCGCGAGGCCCCGGCCGCTCGCGGAAGGCTGAACCTCGTTCGATGGCCCGACGCGGGCCGCGACGAGGAGGCTCTCCGATGGCGACGACCACCACCCTCGAGGTTCGAAACCGCACCTTCCCCACGGGGCCGGCGATCCCCCGCGACTGGCACGGCGCCGGGCGCTCCGTGACGCGCTTCTTCGACAACCTCTCCGTGTTCTTCCCGGAGGGGGAGCGCTTCTTCATGCGCAGCCTCCGGAGCTTCCGCGCGCAGGTGGCGGACGATCCCGTGATGCGCGCGCTGATCCGCGGCTTCTGCGCGCAGGAGGGCATCCACGGGCGCGAGCACGAGCGCTACAACGCGATGCTGCGCGAGGCGGGCTACCCGATCGACGCGATGGAGGCGCAGGTGAAGGGCATCCTCGCCGGCGCCGAGCGCCTCTTGCCGAAGCGCTGGCAGCTGGCGGCGACGGCGTCGCTCGAGCACTTCACGGCGCTGATGGGGCACCTGCTGCTCGAGGATCCGCGCCTGCTCGAGGAAGCCGACGAGACCATGCGCGCGCTGTGGAAGTGGCACGCGGCGGAGGAGAACGAGCACAAGGCCGTGGCCTTCGATGTGTACGAGGCGGTGGGCGGCAACTACCCCGAGCGCGCGGTGGTGATGCTGGTGGCGACCGTGATCTTCTGGGCGAAGGTCGTCGAGCAGCAGGCGCGGCTGATGGCCCTGGACGGCGACCTCTTCTCGCCGCGTGCGCACCTCACGCTCGGGCGCTTCCTCTGGGTGAAGCCGGGCGGCATGGCGAAGCTCTGGCGCCTCTGGGCCGCGTGGTTCCGCCCGGGCTTCCACCCCGACGACCTCGACGCGAGCGAGGCGCTCGCGCGGTGGAAGGCCGAGCAGGTCGAGCCCGCCTGAGCCGCGCCCTCCCCTCAGCCCGGCCGCACGGGATGCGCGGCGATCAACCGATCGCGCCACGCCACCAGATCCGCGAAGCGCTTCGCGAGCCGCGCGTCGCCCCAGACGCGTCGCTCCGTCTCCGAGCGCCGGACGTGCGCCCCCGGCGCGACGAACTCGAGCACCACGGCCATCGCCATGTCTGCGTAGCCGAAGCGCCCGCCGACGAGATGCTCCCCGTCTCCGAGCCCCTCGCGGAGCTTCTCCAGCGCGTCCTCGAGCGCGCTCCGTGGTGGCGCGCCGTACTTGCGCAAGAGCTGCTTCGCCGCGACCACCGCGACCGGCCGGAGCGGGCGCCGCAGCGGGTCGGGGACGATGCCCTTCAAGGCGTCCACCTGCGCGTCCCGATCCTCGAGCGTCGCGCGCACGGCCTTTGCCCGCCCGGCCCCGAGCGCCTCGTCCGAGAGCGCGTTCCAGCGCGCCACCGCCGCCTCGTCCTCGAAGAGCGCGGAGCCCGAGCCGACCTGCTCGGCGTGACGGGCGATGTCCCAGGAGTCGTCCAGGACGCCCCCGTCGTCGCCGAACCAGACGGGCACGCTCACCTTCCCGACCGGCCGCCGGAGCCGCAGCCGCAGCTTCGGCTCGCCGAGCGTCGGCACGTAGCTCTCGAAGTCGTGAGGCACGCCGTGGTGGGTGAGCGCCCAGCGGGCCTTCTGGGTCCAGGGCGAGTAGGCGAGTCCGACGAGCGTGGGCATCGCCGCCGTTCTACCGCGCCCTCTGCGCCCCCGCGAACGCTCGGCTCAGCTCAGGAGGAGCACGACGAGCTTCGTGCCCCAGGTCAGCACCGAGCAGAGCGCGAGCATGATCGCGACCTTCTCGAACTGGAGCCGCTCGAGCGTGTCGAGGACGCCCCAGCCGCGGACGAAGCCGAGCGCGGCGATGGGGATGGTGAAGAAGCTGACGAGGAAGAGCGGCACGCCGAAGGGGTTCGCGGCGGCGGCCTCGACCACCTCGAGGCGCACCATGTGGCTGAAGCTGGTGGTGAGCCCGCAGCCCGGGCAGGGGATGCCCGTGACGGTCATGAAGCCGCAGGGCGGCAGGCCGAGCTGCGTGTGCGTGCCGTGCCCCGCCGGATCGGGGACGAGCTGGCTCGCCGTGACCAGGACGGCCGTCGGCAGCGCGAAGAGCACGAACCACCCCACCCGCGAGAGGGCGACCGAGCGAGGATAGGGGGCGGCGAGCGGCTCCATCGCGCCCAGCTTGGCGCCGGCCAGGCCGCCCGCGCAAGCCCGAGCGGGAGCAGACGCCGCGCGCCGGACGCATCGGGGCCGAGGTCGACGCACGGGGTCCGGGAGCGTTCCGCCGCCGGGCACGCGTCCTCCTTCCGCGAAACCCCCGGATGTCGCCAGAGCGACCGGCCGGGCCAGGCGGTACTAGCTAGGGTTCGCGCCAGCCCGGATCGCGCTCGGCGCCGTCCGCCGTCCGCCGCACGCAGGGCGCCTCGCAGTCGAGGGGCTCGATCTCCTCGGCGACGCCCGCGCCGACCGGGTTGGGCCCGCCGGCCGCGTGGTCCGCGTAGTGCGCGTGGAGGCACTTCACGCCGCCCCCGACGATGCCGGCGATCCCTCCGCGCGGCCGATGCGGCGCGTCCTCGGGGACGGCGGCCTCGCGCTCCGCCGCGTAGCGCGCGTGGGCCGCTTCGAGCGCCTCCTTCAGCGCGGGCTCGGCGGCGATCCGCGCCTCCCAGGCCCGCACGCCTCCGGCCGCCTCGAGGCGCGCGATGCGCTTGTGGGCGAGCGGGCAGCTGAGCCAGCGGCGCGTCGGGAAGGGCACGCCGCCCTCGAGCACCGGGGGCACCTGCACGACGACGGGCAGGCCGAGCCGGCAGCGGGCCACGACCGTCGACGCGGCGCGCAGCGGGCGGCCGAGCTGGGCCTCGATGAGCGGGCGGTCGTCGTCGTCGCGGGCCACGGATCGAGCGACCTATCGCCCTCGCCGGGCAGGCGCAAGGACGCGCCGAGGACCTGCGCCCGCACATTCGCCTTGCGGCATGCCGCGGCGCCCCCGGATAGTGGCGGGCGGAGATGGGTGCACGGGCCACCGCCGAGGCCGTGGAGAACGGCGAGATCCTCGCGGGTCGCTTCCGGGTGGAGGCGGAGCTCGGCGAGGGCGGCATGGCGCGCGTGTACCGGGTCGTCGACCTCGCCACGCAGCGCCCCTACGCGCTGAAGCTCCTCAAGGCGGACGTGGCCGAGTCCGAGGAGGCCGTGCGACGGCTCCGCCGCGAGGCGGAGGTGCTGAGCGCCCTCGACAACCCGGCCATCGTCAGCGTCGAGACCTACGGCAAGCTCCCGGACGGGCGCCTCTTCCTCGTCATGGAGCTCCTCGAGGGGGAGACCCTCGGCGAGCGCATGCGCCGCGAACGGCGCCTCGACGCGAGCGACCTGGCGCCGATCGTGGCCGGCGTGGCCGCGGGGCTCGAGGCGGCGCATCGGGCGGGCGTGATCCACCGGGACCTGAAACCGGACAACATCTTCCTGGCGCAGCCGAGCGCGGACGCGCCGCTGCAGGTGAAGCTCCTCGACTTCGGGATCAGCAAGGTCTACTCGAACGAGACGCGGCTCACGCGCACGGGGCAGGTGCTGGGCACGCCCCGCTACATGGCGCCCGAGCAGCTCTCGGCCGAGCCGGACCTCGACGCGCGCGTCGACGTGTACGCGCTCGGCGTGATCCTCTACGAGGCGCTCGCCGGCTCGCCGCCCTTCGTGGCCGTGGCGCCGAGCGATCTGATCGTGGCCATCCTGCACGGCAAGGCCTCGCCGCTCCGCTCGCTCCGGCCGGACGTGGCGCCGTCGATCGAGTCCATCGTCTCGCGGGCCATGGCGCGGGCGCGGGACGCGCGCTTCGCGACGGCCAAGGAGCTCGCGGAGGCGTGGCTCGGCGTGGCGGGGGCGCGCTCGGCGCGGGCGGCGGGGACGCGGCTCGGCATGCGGACGGACGTGCTCGGGAGCGCGGGGGCGCCGCTCGCGGCGGAGGACGAGGCGGACGCGGCGTTCCGGCCCGGGACCTTCAGCGAGCTCGAGGAGGCGCGGCTCCCGCAGGACGACGTGGAGACGGCGGCGGGCGTGCGCGCGAAGCGGGAGGTCGCCGCGACGGCCCCGCCCGCCGTGGACGCGCCCGAGGTGAGCGGAGAGCGCGAGGAGCCGAGCGCGCCGGCGCCGGCCACCGCGTCGGCGTCCTGGTCGGCGGCGGACTCGGCCGAGCTCTCCTTGCCCACGCGGAGCGGCGGGCGCTGGCTCTGGGTGGTCGCGGCGCTCCTGGCCGGCGCGGCGAGCGCGGCGGCGGTGATCTTCGCGCTCCAGGCGAGCGAGGAGGCCGAAGCGGCCCCGGTGGAGGCGGCGCCGGCCGAAGCGCAGGCCCCCTCGCCGGCGACGGCGGGCGAGGAGCCCGGACCGGCGACCGGCGGCAGCGAGGAAGCGAGCGAGCTGCCGGTCGGCGCCGAGCCGCCGGAGGAGACGCCCGCAGAAGACGGGGAGGCGGAGCCCGACGCGCCCACCGAGACGACGCGTCGGCGGCGCCGGCCGCGCCGGGAGGGCCGCACGCGCCGGGAGAGCGGCGGCGCCCCCGAGCGCACGACGGCAGGGGGCGGCGAGGAGCGCGGCGGCACGACGAGCGGGGGTGCTGAGAGCGACGGCGAGGAGAGCGGCGGAGGCGCCGTGCCCGCGCCCTACGTCGCCACGACCGCCGACCCCGAGCAGGAGGCGCGCGCGGCGCTCCGGGCCGGCGACGCCGAACGCTGCCTGCAGATCCTGGACCGGCTCGGCCATCGGCGGACGCCGGGGCAGCTGCGCCTCGAGGGCGACTGCTTCCTCCGCGCGGGCCAGCGCCAGGAGGCCGTGAAGACCTACGAGCGCTTCTGCGAGCAGTACCCCTCGCACCGCGCCATCGGAGACGTGCGCGCGCTGACCGAGAGCCTGGGCGGTCACTGCCCGTAGCCCCCCGTAGCCCCGAGAGGCGCCTTTCGACCCCGCCCTCGGCCGTGCCCGCGGGAACGGAAACCACGCGCCGAGAGCGCCCGAGCGCGAGCAGGCCCGACTCGCCGCGCGCGCCCTGACGCGCGAGCGTAAAGCGCTCCGGCGGATCGCCCCCGCTTCCCCGCGTCCCGCCCTACTCTTCCGCGTCCGGGTTGCGCCCGAGCAGGAAGGCGTCGAGCACCTCGGAGGCGTCCAGCACGCCCTCCGGCGAGTGGAGCTCGAAGTGCAGGTGCGGCGCCGAGCGGCGCATGCCCGTGCGGCCGACGGTGCCGATGCGCTGCCCCGCCTCGACCTCGTCGCCCCACTCCACCTCGACGTCCTCGAGGTGCATGTAGCAGGTGCGGAGCCAGCGCGGCGGCCCACTCTCGGCGTCCTCGCCTTCGCTCTCGGCGTCCTCGCCTTCGCTCTCGGCTTCGTCCGCGGCGTCGGCGGCGCCCGGCGGGTGGTGGAGGATGCAGACGTAGCGTCCGCCCCGGCCGAGGTCGTCTCGCGGCACGGCCTCGATCTCCTCGCGCTCCATGTTGCGGTTGTTCCGCGAGCCCGGAAGGTCGACGCCCGCGAAGTTCACGCGCCCGGCGGCGGCCGCGCGCACCGGCTCCCCGAGCTCGCTCTCGATGTCGATGCCCCGATGCGAGCGCTCGCCCCCGTCGCGCTCGGCGCCGAGCCAGCTCGAGATGACGCGCGGGGCGCCGTCGAGGGGCGGCACGAAGGAGAGGCCCAGGCGCTCGACGGGCGCCGGCGGCGGGGTCGCGCCGTAGTACTGCAGCAGGCGGCGCCGATCCGTCAGCACGCGGTCCTCGGCGCGATCGCTGATCACGCGGTCGCCCCAGATGAAGTGCGAGACGTAGTGGCGGTGCGGGTGCTGGTCGTAGGCGTGCGCGAGGCTCTGGTGCTGCTCGCGCCAGACGTGGAGGAAGGCGGCGGCGAAGTAGAGGTTCTCCTCGGCGCGGCGGAGGCGGTGCTCCGAGAAGGGGTAGTCGGGGAGCTCGAGGGCCTTCTCCTCCCAGTCGCCGTCGGGCTTCTGGACGAAGTAGGCGTAGCGGCCGCGGCGGACGTAGTCGCCGTACATGCGGCGGGGGATGAGCGTGAGGCCGTGGCCGCCGAGGCCCTCCGCGTCCGGGCGGCAGCGGCCCATGCGGTACATCAAGCCGCCGAGGAGGAAGGGGTCGACCTCGAAGCGCTCGGCCCAGCGGAGGATGTAGCCCGTGTAGCGGGCCGGGCGGGCCGGGGGCATCCAGCCGCAGAGCTCGTTCAGCGCGCGGGCGAAGCGCTCGGGATCGACCGCGTCCGGCGCGGTCGGCTCCGCGGGCCAGTCCGTGGGGAGGACGAGGCTGCGGGAGCGCCGGTTCGAGCGGATGTCCGGGCGACGCCGCCGACGCCAGGGCGCCGCGTCCGCGAAGACCTGGGCGACGAGCCCGAGCGCGAAGAGGAGAGCGAGGAGGGGGAGCCGACGGCGCACGCCTCGACCCTATCGACGCGATCGATCCGGTCAAGGAATCGCGGACGTCCGGCCCGGGCTCCGACGTGGCGGTGCGCGAAGCGTGGTGCCGCGCGAGAGAGGAGAGGGGCCGGCTGAGCGCTCAGGTGACCCGGGCGTGGGCGAGCATCGCGTCGAGGGCAGCGCGCAGCATGGGCAGGTCGTCCTCGGCGCCCTGTCCGCGGAGGATCCAGCGGACCGAGCTGGACGATGACGGGGCGCTGCGCCCAGGCGGGGCGCGGCCCCGTCGTTCGACCTCGCCCGCTCGGTTCCCTCTCGAGGAAGTCGAACGGGCGAGGGCGAAGGTCTTCGCTCAGGGCATGCGGCGCCAGGCGAGGGCGAGGATGCCCATGAGCGCGAGGCCGAGGGCGAAGGGCGGCATCGGGGCGCCGGCGCCGGCCGCGTCGCAGGCGCAGCCCGGGCCCATGCCCGGCGTCGCGTCGCCGCGCGGGTCGTCCATCGGGTCCATCGGCTCGGGCTCGGGCTCGGGCGCCGGGGTCGGCTCCTCGGGCTCCTCCGGGGCGAGCGGCTCGCAGATCCCGGCCACGCAGAGGCTGCCCTCGCCGCAGCCGGCGTCCTCGTCGACGACGCCATCGCAGTCCTCGTCCATGCCGTCGCAGAGGTCCGTGAGCGCCGGGCCCGTGGCTCCCTCGCAGACGCTCCAGGCGCCGCTCACGCAGACCTGCGCGCCGAGGCTGCAGGCGCCGATGGTGCTGCCGCACTCGCGCTCCTCCCCGTCGAGGCAGCTGCAGCCCGGGTCGGCGCTCCCATCGCAGTCGTTGTCGAGGCCGTCGCAGATGTCCTCCGCGCCCGGGAAGACGGCGGCGTCCGTGTCGTTGCAGTCGACGTAGATCGGGTCCGAGCCGCCCTCGACGACCGTGCCACCGTCCGTGGAGCCGCAGACCGTGTAGCCGTCGGCGTCGACGTCGAAGCCCTCGTCGATCATGCCGTCGCAGTCGTTGTCGAAGCCGTCGCACATCTCCTCGGTGATGTCCCGGGCGATGGCGAGGAGGGCCGTGCGGAGCTCGGCGAGGTCGTCGGCCTGCTGGTAGCAGTGGTTGGCGGCGCCGGGCTCGGAGAGGCTCGGGTCGCAGCCCGGGAGGGCGGTGCCGGCGGCGACGGCCGCGCGGTTCAGCGTGAGGCTGTCGACGCCGGCGCCGAAGCCGACGACGTGCACGGTCACGCCGAGGGAGCGGAGCATCTCGACCTCGGCCACGGGCGTGAAGCGCGTCGCCGGGTCGTAGGGGCTGCACCACTGCCAGCCGTCCGTGATGAGGATGACGTGGGCGTCGCTCTCCGGCGCGAGGATGGGCGCGTAGGTGGTGAGCACGCCGAGCGTCTGCGCCATGGGCGTGTAGTTGCCGCCGGTGGGAGGCGGCTCGCCGAGGCCACGCATGAGCTCCGTGGCCGTGTTCTCACCGACCTCGATGGTCACCTCGCCGGGCTCGCAGCGGTCCGGGAAGGGGAAGACCTGGAGGCCCATCTCGACGCCGCTCTCGATCTCCGAGGCGACCTCCGCGAGGGCCGTGCGGGCGGCCTCCCACTTGGTGGTCCCGTCGCCGAGCGTGTCGAGCATGCTCGAGGACTTGTCGACCGTGAAGAGGACGCGCGGCGCCTCGCAGCGGGGCTGGGCCGCGGCGGGGAGGGCGGCGAAGGCGAGGAGCACGGCGAGGAGGCTGGCGAGGCGCATGTGAAGGGGGTTTGCAGTCCGTGTGCCACCTAGCCCGACGACGAGATCATTGGGCTTTTCATGCCTCGGGGGGTGGCGGTCCGCCGGCGGTGGCTGGCGGACCCGCCAGGGGATCGGAGTCTCCAGGCGCCGGTGGAGCTCCGCGGGACGCCCGAGGACGCGTCCGCAGGACGCCCCGACACGCGTCCGCAGGACGCCCGGATACGCGTCCGCAGGACTCCCGGGGACGCGTCCGCAGGACTCCCGGATACGCGTCCGCAGGACGCCCGGGGACGGGGACGCGTCCGCAGGACGCCCGGATACGCGTCCGCAGGACGCCCGGGGACGGGGACGCGTCCGCAGGACGCCCGGATACGCGTCCGCAGGACGCCCGGATACGCGTCCGCAGGACGCCCCGATAGGCGTCCGCAGGTCTCCCGGGGCGGGGGCGCGTCCGCAGGTCTCCCGGGGCGGGGGCGCGTCCGCAGGTCTCCCGGGGCGGGGGCGCGTCCGCAGGACGCCCGGATACGCGTCCGCAGGACTCCCGGATACGCGTCCGCAGGACTCCCGGGGCGGGGGCGCGTCCGCAGGACTCCCGGATAGGCGTTCGCAGGACTCCCGGATAGGCGTTCGCAGGACTCCCGGATAGGCGTCCGCAGGTCTCCCCAGGCGGGGGGCTTCCCGTTCGGGAGGGTTGGGGCGGATCTTCGGGCTCGGTCCCTGCGGGCACGGGCAGGGGCACGGGCACGGGCACGGGTTTCAGGGCCGCATGAGGGAGACGATGTCGGTCCAGAACTCCGAGTCGCCGATCAGCTCGGCCACCATCACGCCCTCGGCGGCGGCGCGGTCGGCGCGGTGGCCCTCCTCCTCGAGCCACCCGGCCACCTCGCGCGCCACCTGCAGCCGCGTCGCCCAGTCCGCGCAGGCCACGTCGAAGCTCCGGTCGTCGGTCCACGCCAGCGCCCAGATCTCGTCGGCGATCCAGTCCGCGAAGACCTCCTCCGCGTGCCGCGGCGCCCCGGGCCGCGCCTCGGCCCGGTCGAAGGCCGGCGACCAGGGCCGCATCGGCAGCCGCACCCGATGCTCCGGATCCCGCAGCGCGAACACGGCCTCGGCGAACCACGCCGCCGCGAACCCGAAGGCGCTCCCATCGATGGCCTCCTCGACCATCGACTCCATCTCCGCCTCCCAGCTCGACTTCTTCAGCCGCGGGAAGGGCGCCGCCCCGAGCACGGCCGCCGGGTCCTCGCCCTCGGCCATGCGCCCGAGCAGCTCGGCCTCCATCACCCGCCACTCGTCGAACGGCACCTTCTTCTTCTTCGCCAGCCGCACCTTCTTCACGCGCCGGTCCGCCTTGGGCCGGCCCCGCCGGTCGGCGATGGAAGGGAGCGCGCTCTCCGGGTCGAGCAGCGGCCGCTCGCCGAGCGTCCGACAGGGACAGCGGTGCTCGGTGGTCACGCGCCCGCCCTGGGGCGTCGCCACCAGCCCCACCGGGAAGCGCCGGCAGAACCCGGGCTTCTGCTGAGGCCCGTGCTCGGCGTGGATGGAGCACCGCCGGTCCGGCAGCAGGAAGTGGCACCCCCCGTCCGGCGCGATGCGCAGCACGGGCGCGCCGTCGAGGCCCTCCTCGAGCACGACCGCCTCCGGGTCCACCGCCTCCACGCGCTTGCGCTCGCTGCGACCGAGCGGGCCGAGCACGTGGATGTCGGTGCAGCAGAGCCCGTCACCGAAGCAAGTGTAGCGGGCGCCGGGACGCACCAAGAGCGGGCGCACGCGCGCCTTCGCGGAAGAGGCGGAGGAGTCGGCCATGGCAGCAGGGACCCGGGGCGACGTCAGCTCGGCGCGCGCGGGCGACCGGGCTTAGCACGGCGGCGATCGGCGCCCCAGCCCTTTGTAGGCCGCGCGAGCGCGGAGAGATGCCGGCGAGGAGGGGAGCGCGTGGGATCGGGCATGCCCATCGTCCCCAATTCGGATACCATCGAGCCGATGCCGCCCTCGCCCCTGCTCGGGTACAACACCAACGTCCGACACAAGGGGAAGCTGTACCACATCCAGACCGAGGACTCGGGCGTCAACCGGCCGCACATCATCACGCACCTCTTCGCGGACGGCGGCCGCATCATCGCCTCGAAGAAGACGACCTACGACGAGCTCGTGGGCCGCGAGGACCTCAAGGATCGCGTCAAGCAGCTGATGCGCGATCAGCACAAGGCGATGTTCATCGCGCTGCGCGACGGCGAGTTCGACGAGGACGAGGCCGAGCCCACGCAGGAGCTGAAGTCGCCCCCGGTCGACGTGGACGCGCTCGAGGCCGCCGCCGCGCGCCTCGCCGGTCAGTCCGGTCCGCCGACGCCGCCGCCCAAGGCCCAGGGGCGCTACCAGCCGACGCGCCCGGCCACCCGCTCCGCCGCCCCGGCGCCCCCCTCGTCGCCGCCGAAGTCCTCCCCGCCCGGCTCCATCTTCGGAAACGATCTGCTCAGCGAGAAGTCGCTCGACGAGGTCATCCTCAGCTACCTGGCCGAGGACCTCGACGAGGACGGCTGAGCGTCCGTACGGCGGAGCGTTCGCGGCGGAGCGTTCGCGAAGGAGCGTTCGCGGCGGAGCCCCCACGCGGCTCTGCATGCAGACGGCTGAGCGACGCTCGCCCCGGCAGCACCGCCGCTTCGAGCACCGCCGCTTCGAGCACCGCCGCTTCGAGCACCGCCGCTTCGAGCACCGCCGCTTCGAGCACC
>PABA01000212.1 GCA_002699025.1 Sandaracinus sp.
CGTCGCGTACCCACGAAGAACCGACCCGTGTGACGCGAGCGAAGCGAGCGCCGAGCCGCCCACGGCGGCGCTGGTAAGCCAAAAATAGCGAGCGCCAGCGAGCGGAAGACGCGTCTGGACCCCGGCGGCGGGCTCGCTGCCAGGGTCCGTCGAGGGGCGACGCCGCGCGTCTTCAGGCCGGGATCACTGGTGGATCGTCGGGCCGATGATGTTGTTCGCCATCATGTAGAGGAGCGTCAGCGCGACGCCGAGCGTGAGGAGGAGGAGCGCGATCAGCTTCGGGCCGGTCCAGGACTCGTCCTGCCGCTCGACCTTGTCGGCCATCTCTTTGCTCATCGGGACGTTGTTGTAGTGCTTGGACATGGCAGCTCCGTCGCAGCGATAGCTAGCCGCAGCGACGCTCCGGGTCAACCGCCCCGCGCCCAGAGCGGCCCCTTTCGCTGCCGAGCGATCGACCGCCCCCCGATCCGTGCCACCCTCCCCCGGCCGTGACCGAGGTGCCCGAGCGGTCCGAGGCGCCGGCGCCGCCCGCCGCGCCCGCCTCCCCGCAGCCCCGCAAGGAGACGAAGAACGAGCGCAACCGCCGCCGTCTCCTCGAGGGCCCGCTCGCGCCGGCCATCCTCCGCTTCGGCGGCCCGCTGGTCGTGGGCATGGCCCTCCACACGGCCTTCAACATCATCGATCTCTTCATGATCAGCCGCCTCGACGACTCGACGGCGGCCCTCGCGGCCCTCGGCGTCTGCGACATGGTCGCCGCCGTCGCCACGATCCTCTCGAACGGCATCTCCACCGCGGCCGTCGCCCTCATCTCCCGGCACCTCGGCTCCAACCACCTCACGGGCGTCCGCCGGGCGAGCTGGCAGTCCATGTGGCTCGTCGTCGTCCTCTCCCTCGTCTTCGGGGCCCTCGGCCTCTTCGGGAGCGACTGGATCATCCGCGACGTCATGCAGACCCGGGGCGACGCCGCCGACCAGGCCGTCGGCTACCTGAAGATCCTCCTCGGCGGCTGCTACTCGATCTTCCTGCTCCTGCAGGTCACGGCGATCCTCCGCGCCCTCGGCCACGCCAAGACCGCCGCCTCCCTCCTCATCGGCGGCAACGCGCTGAACATCGTCCTCAACGTCTTCTTCATCTACGGCCCCGGCCCGGCGCCGGAGGTCTTCGCCTGGGGCCCGCCCGTCGCCGAAGCCCTCGCCATCCCCCGGCTCCGCATCGAGGGCGCCGCCTGGGCCACCCTCATCGCCCGCACGGTCCCGGTCCTCATCGGCCTCTGGCTCCTCGTCCGCCGCCGTGGCGGCCCCCGCTTCCACTGGGTCTACGTGCGGCCGTTCTGGGCCGATCTCCGCCAGATCTGGCGCCTCGGCTGGCCCTCGAGCGCCCAGCTCGTCGTGCGCGTCGGCGCCATCCTCTTCGTCCTCGCGCTGCTCAACGAGGCCTACACCACCGCCGAGGACCCCACCACGCTGACCGCCTTCAGCATCTGCCTCCGCCTCGAGACCATGGTCCTCTTCATCGGCATGGGCTGGGGGGCCGCCGCCTCGAGCTTCGTGGGCACGAGCCTCGGCGCCGGCCGCCCGAAGCGCGCCAAGGCCGCCGGCTGGATGGCCGCGGGCTTCAACTTCGCCCTCATGCTCGCGCTCGCCTTCGTCTACGTGCGCTTCGCCGAGCCGATCATCTCCTTCTTCGACGACGACCCGCGGGTGCTCGCGGTCGGCGAGGAGTACCTGGGCCTGGTCGCCTACACCTACGCGCTCCTCGGCGTGGCGGTCGTCCTCTCCCAAGCCATGACCGGCGCCGGCGCGACCCTCGAGAGCCTCCTCGTCGACGCCGCCGTCCTCGCCCTCGGCGTCCTCCCGGCGGCCTACCTCGTCGTCCAGGTCTTCGAGCTCCCCCGGCAGGCCCTCTGGCAGGTCGTGGCGGCCGGCAACCTCGCCGGCGCCCTCGCCTACGCCGCCTACTACGCGCGCGGACGCTTCTTGCGGAAGACCCTATGAGGCCGTAAGCCGGTGCGTAGCCCATGAAGCGTGTAGAGCTGATGTCCCCGCGCACCGTCGACCAGATGCGTGCCTCTTGCCAGCTGGCGGCGAAGACGCTCGTCATGGTCGGCGAGCATCTGAAGGCCGGGATGAAGACCGAGGAGATCGACGCGCTCGTGCACGAGTTCATCGAGTCGCACGACGCCTACCCCTCGCCGCTGAACTACCGAGGCTTCCCCAAGAGCGTCTGCACCAGCGTCAACGACTGCGTCTGCCACGGGATCCCCGGCGACCAGGTGCTGAAGGACGGCGACATCATCAACGTCGACGTCACGACCTACTTCCCGAAGAAGCACGGCTTCCACGGCGACACGAGCGTGACCTTCTACATCGGCGAGCCGAGCGAGGAGGCGAAGCTCGTCACGGAGACGGCGCGCCAGGCCCTCGAGATCGGCATCCAGCAGGTGCGCCACGGCGGCCGGCTCTGGGACATCGGCGCGGCCATCCAGGAGTACGCCGAGGGGCGGGGCTGCTCGGTCGTGCGCGACTACGTCGGCCACGGCGTGGGCCGCGAGTTCCACATGCCGCCGCAGGTGCCGCACTACAAGCCCGAACGTCAGAAGGGGTTCTTCACCGATCTGAAGAACCACCGGATGAAGGAGGGCATGGTCTTCACCATCGAGCCGATGATCAACGTCGGCACCTACGAGTGCGAGCTCCAGGACGACGACTGGACCGTGCTCACGAAGGACCGGAAGCTCTCGGCGCAGTTCGAGCACACGATCCTCGTCACGCGCACCGGCGCGGAGGTGCTCACGCGGCGCCCCGCGGTCGTGAAGCACAGCGAGGATCTGCCCTGGGCCGAGGTGGGCGAGCTGAGCGCGCCCGCCGCCTGGGAGGCGCGCCAGGCCGCCGAAGCGGCCGGCTGAGCGAGCGGCCTTGGAAGAGCTCCACGAGGGCGACTGCCTCGACGTCCTGCCCACGCTGCCCGAGGCCTTCGCGCGCCTCGTCTACATCGATCCCCCCTTCAACACGGGCAAGCGGCAGCGGCGCCGGCGCGTGAAGGTGAAGGCGGACGCGGCCGGCGCGCGCGTGGGCTTCGGGGGGCGCCGCTACCAGGTGGAGGCGCTCGAGTCGTCGGCCTACGCGGACCGCTTCGACGACTACGTGAGCTGGCTCCTGGCCCGGGTGGAGGCCTCGCTCCGCTGCGCGACGGAGGACGCGAGCTACTTCGTGCACCTCGACGCGCGCGAGGTGCATTACGTGAAGGTGGCCCTCGACGCGCTCTTCGGGCGGGCGAGCTTCATGAACGAGATCGTGTGGGCCTACGACTTCGGCGGGCGGAGCAAGACGCGCTGGCCGGCGAAGCACGACACGATCCTCTGGTACGCGCGGGATCCGAAGCGCTACGTCTTCGACTACGACGCGATGGATCGCATCCCCTACATGGCGCCGGGGCTGGTGACGAAGGCCAAGGCGGCGCGGGGGAAGACGCCGACGGACGTCTGGTGGCACACGATCGTGCCGACGAACGGCAAGGAGAAGACCGGCTACCCGACGCAGAAGCCGCTCGGCGTGCTCGAGCGGATCGTGAAGGTGCACTCGGCGCCGGGGGACGTCGTGCTCGACTTCTTCGCCGGGAGCGGGACGAGCGGCGCGGCGGCGAAGAAGCACGGGCGCGGCTGGTGCCTGGTCGACGCGAACCCGGACGCGCTCGCGGTGATGCGGGCGCGCGGGCTCTGACGCGCTGGCCCCAGGCGCCCGGGTCCGCCGTGCGGACGAGCGTCGCGTCGAGCGCCTCCTGCGCTGGCCCCAGGCACGCGTGCGGGGCCGTGCCGCCGGGAGCGTCGTCGGCGAGGCATCGCGCGGAGGACGCGGGGGGCGTCTCGGCCTGGCCGGGCGTATGGTGAGCCACCATGGTCCCGGACCGGACCCACGCTTGCGCCTCCTGCGCCACCCGCTTCCGGGGCGAGCGCTGCCCGCGCTGCGGCAACGAAGCCGCCCTCGACCTCCGCTCGCCGCGCGAGCGCGTGCTGCTCGTCCAGGCCCTGAGCGGCGTCCCCTCGGCGGAGCGGCGCGACGGCTGGCTCTCCCGGGGCATCGCCGGCTACATGCACTGGGGCATCCCCGGGGTGGCCGCGCTGGTCTTCGTCGGGGGCGCCGCCAGCGTGAACCTCGCCTTCGGGCTGGTCGTCGCCATGTTCGCCGTCGGGGTCCAGGCGCTCGGGCTGGTCGTCGTCGGAGGGCTGCTCTTTCTGGCCCAGTCGGCGATCCAGAGCGCCGCCGAGCGCCGCCCCCGGTCCCGCACGCCGCGCAAGCTCAGCCCCGTCGCCGGCCCCCGACCGGCCGGCTACCGCACCCTGAGTGGGACCATCCGCGCCGTGACGCCCGCGCGCTCCCCGCTCTCGCACGCCGCCTGCGCGGCCTTCCGCCTCCGCGGCGAGGCGCCCCTCGGAGCCGTCGACGACGCCGGCGGGGCCCGCTTCGCCCTCGAGCTCGCGGACGGCGAGCGCATCCTCGTCGACGCGCGCCAGGCCTGGATCGACGTGCCCGTGCGGGAGGCGCCGCGGGTGGTCCGCCCGGACGCGGAGCTGCGGCGCTTCCTCGAGGAGCGCGGCCTCGCCCCGGAGAGCGGCCCGGTGCGCCTCGCGGAGGTGCGCCTCGAGGAGGGCGACCGGGTGAAGGTGAGCGGCCCCCTCGACGCGCGGGCGGACGCCGACGGCTACCGGGGCCAGAAGACGACCCGCACGATCGGCGGGCCCGAGGTGATCCTCCAGCCGCTCCGGGGACCTGCCCCGCCGGTGTCGGACGCATCGGACGCCTAGGGCGCGTGCCGAGCGTTCCGCGCGCCCGAGCCTCAGGAGCCTCCGAGCCTGCGCCCGCTCTCCATGGCTCGGTTCCCCTCTCCCCCCGGCGCAGCCGGTCGGCGCGGCCAGTCGGCGAGACCCCGGCCCCCTCACCGTGAAGCGGCGTCAGCGGCCGAGCACGTGCCGGGCGATGACCACCCGTTGCACCTCGCTCGTGCCCTCGTAGATCATCGAGACGCGCACGTCGCGGAGCGCCCGGTCGATCACGTGGCCCCGCTCGAGGGCCGCGTCCCCGACCACCTCGGCCGCCTGGTTGCACACCTCCCAGGCGCCCTCCGTCGAGAAGGCCTTCGCCATGGAGGCCTCCCGCGAGAAGGGCTCGCCCGCCTGCTTGAGGAACGCCGCCCGGAGCGCGAGCTGCCGCGCCGCCGCGAGGCGCGTCGCCATGTCGGCGAGGCGCCACTGGACAGCCTGATCCCGGTCGCCCTCGGTCGCCGCGTGGGCGCGGGCGGCCTCGAGCGCCGCCGTGCCGATGCCGAGCGCCTGCGAGGCGATGCCGATGCGGCCGCCGTCGAGGGCCATCATGGCGATGCGGAAGCCGCTTCCACGCTCCCCGAGGAGGTTGGCCTTCGGCACGCGCACCCCGTCGAGCTCCAGGCCGACCGTGTGGCTCGCGCGGAGCCCCATCTTGTCCTCGTGCTTGGCCACGCCGAGGCCGGGCGTGCCCTTCTCGACGAGGAAGCAGCTCAGCCCCCGCGGGCCGGGCGCGTCCTCGGTCCGGGCCCAGACGACGAGCACGCTCGCCGTGTCGCCGTGGGAGATCCACTGCTTGGTACCGTCGATGACCCACTCGTCGCCTTCGAGCACGGCCCGCGTGCGCATGCCGCCGGGGTCGCTGCCGGCGCCGACCTCCGAGAGGGCGAAGCCGCCGAGCTCCCCGGCCGCGAGGCGCGGGCACCACTCGGCCTTCTGGGCGTCGTCGCCGAAGGCCGCGATCACCTCGCCGACCATGTTGGTCACGGCCATGGTCACGGCCGTCGAGGCGCAGGCGCGGGCGACCTCGCTCATGGCCAGGCTGTAGGCGACCGTGCCGGCCCCGCTGCCGCCGAGCGCCTCGGGCACGCCGACCGCCATGAGCCCCCGCTCCCCGAGGGCGCGGAAGACGTCGGGGGGGACGGCCTCGTCGGCCTCGAACTCAGCCGCCCGGGGTACGAGCTCGGCCTCGGCGAAGGCGCGGGCGGCGTCCCGGATGCGGCGTTGGATGTCGTTGAGCGCGAAGTCCACGGTGGCGGCAGACTAGTGCTGCGCGACCGGGAGGAAAAGGCGACGCCGGGCCGCGGACGCCCGGGGCCTCGGCTCCCGGCGGCGTCGACCCCCTCAGAGCTGGAAGGTGACCTTCGCGGGGTAGCTCCCCGGGTCCGGCATCTCCCAGCCCTTCACCAGCTCGGCGACGCAGTCGAGGGCGTCCGCCTGAGCCGGGTCGCTCGTCGAGGCGCCCGCCGCGAGGACCGCGCCCCCCGGCGAGACGTACGCCGTGACCGTGAAGGGCCCGGTGCCGCAGTCGACGATCTCGCCGCGCTGCCGCTCCACCGCCGACGCGACCCGGCTCGCGTCCCAGGGCACCGGCGGGCGGACGTCCTCGGGGGCGTCCAGGTCGAGCGGGTAGTTGAACTCGGCCTCGCCGCCCTGCGGGCGCGAGAAGCGAATCGAGCCCGCCTGCTCGAGGAGGCAGCGCTCGGTCTCCCGATCGCCGATCGTGCTCTCGCGCGGGTAGACCCAGAGCACGCTGCCGTCGCGGCGGATGCGGAAGGCCATGTCGATGTGCCCGCCGAGCACCTCGACCGAGCCGTAGCGCTCCATGAAGCAACGCATGAAGCGGCCCATGCGCGGCTCCATGCCTCGCTGGACGGCCATCTCGCTGATGGTGCCCATCAACCCCTCGATGGCGACGCCCTCCTCCTCGCGGGGAGTCTCCTCCTCCGCGCCGGCCGTGGACTCCTCTTCCACCATCGTCTCTTCCGCCGGCTCGTCTCCGCCGCAGGCCACCGCAGCGAGCACCAGCACGGCGCCGATCCACACACGCTCACGCATCCTTCGAATCTCCTGCGGCCCGCACCACACACCACGGGCCTCCACGCACACACCACTTCACCGCGCCGGCCCCGGGCCGGCCCGGCCGCTCAGGCCTTCTTCAGCTCCATGCCGCCGATGACCACGCGCATGATCTCACTCGTGCCCTCGTAGATCTCCGTGATCCGCGCGTCTCGGTAGTGACGCTCGAGGTCGTACTCCTTGGAGTAGCCGTAGCCGCCGAAGATTTGGAGCGCCTGGTGCGTGACCCGCGTCGCCATCTCGCTGGCGTAGAGCTTCGCCATGGCCGACTCCTGCGTGTGCCGGGTCGTCCCGTCCTTCACGGCCTGGTCCTTCAGCCAGGCCGCGCGGAGGATCAGCATGCGGGCCGCGTCGAGCTGCATGGCCATGTCGGCGATCTTGAACTGGATGGCCTGCTTCGCCGCGATGGGCTTGCCGAAGGCCTTGCGCTCGTGGGCGTAGGCGACCGCCTTCTCGTGGGCGGCCTCGGCGATGCCGAGCGCCTGGGCGGCGATGCCGATGCGGCCCCCGTCGAGCGTGCTCATGGCGATCTTGAAGCCCATGCCCTCCTCGCCGAGGCGCCAGGCGTCCGGGACGCGGCAGCCCTCGAAGAAGATGGTGCAGCTATGGGCGGCGTGGATGCCGAGCTTCTCGTCGGCCTTCTGCGGCTTGAAGCCCTCGGTGCCCTTCGGGACGATGAAGGCGGTCGTGCCGCGGGAGCCGAGCTCCGGGTTCGTGTTGCAGAAGACGACGATCAGGTCCGCGTGCGGGCCGCAGGTGATCCAGTTCTTGGAGCCGTCGATCACCCAGTGGTCGCCGTCCTTCACGGCGACCGTCTGCATGGCGGAGGCGTCCGAGCCGCTCGACGGCTCGGTCAGCCCGAAGCAGCCGAGGGTCCGGCCGGCGGCCATGGGTGCGAGGAACTCCTTCTTCTGCGCCTCGGTGCCGAACTTGAGGATGGGGTCGCAGGCGAGCGAGTTGTTCACCGACATGATCACGCCGGTGGAGGCGCAGGCCTTGCTGATCTCGATCATCGCCAGGGCGTAGGCGACGTTGTCACAGCCGGCGCCGCCATACTCTTCGGGGACGGCGATCCCGAGGAAACCGAGCTCGGCCATCTGCTGGACGAGCTCGGTGGGCCAGCGCCCCTGCTCGTCGAGCTCGCGGGCCTTCGGCGCGACCTCCTTCTGGGCGAAATCGCGAGCGGATTTCTGAATCAGCTGCTGTTCCTCGGTGAGGCGGAGCTCCATGGTCGCGGAGATTGGGCCACAGCGTCGCGAGGGTCAACGCGCGCCGAGGAACGACGCCCAGGTGGCTCGGAATGGACGGCGGAGAGGGGCGACGGAGAGCAGCCCTCCCCCGCCCGAAGCCGGGCCGCCCGAAGCGGAGCTCAGCGGGCGCGCTCGCCACCGTCCGCGAAGAGGACGTGGCCGGTGACGTAGCTGGCGGCGTCGCTGCAGAGGAAGACGGCGGGGCCGGCCATCTCGCTGGCCTGGGCCTCGCGCCGGAGCGGGACGCGACCGACGAGCTTCGCCTTCACGCGCTCGTCGAGCTCGGCCGTCATGTCGGTCGCGACGAAGCCGGGCGCGAGGCCGTTGACGCGGATGCCGTCGCGGGCCCACTCGACGGCGAGGCCCTTCACCGCGTGGGCGAGGGCCGCCTTGGCCGCGCCATAGGCCAGCGTGCCGGCGGCGGCGCCGAAGCCCCAGATGCTGGTCACGAGGAGGATGGCGCCGCCGCCCTTCCCCCGCATCTGCTCGGCGGCGCGCTGGGCGCCCTGGACGGCGCCGAGGTAGTGCACGTCGAGGAGACGCTGCATCTCCTCCCGGCTCAGCTCGCTGGCGAAGGTGGAGCTCGAGACGCCGGCGTTGGCGACGAAGACGTCGCAGCCGCCCTCCCGGGCCACCGCCTCGAAGAGCGCGTCGACCTGCTCCGGCTTCGTGACGTCGCAGGGCACACCGACCCCGCCGAGCGCCTCGGCCGCCGCCGCGCAGGCGCCGGCCGAGCGCGAGCTGACCACGACCTTCGCGCCCTCGGCGGCGAACGCCTCCGCGATGGCGCGACCGATGCCGCGCGTGCCGCCGGTGACGACGACGACCTTCCCTTCGAGCCCCAGCTTCATGGCCGCGGACCCTACCAGCCCCCGGGCGCAGCGCGGAGAGGAACCCGGCTCGCCGCCGCCCACCGGACGGCCCGCGGCGCGACCGGACGGCTTCCGCCCCCACCGATTCCCCGCGGCGCCGACCGGACGGGCCGGCGCCCCTATCGAATCGCCCGCCGGGCGCGCGACGCCAGCGGCCCCTCGGGCGCCTTCTCGAGGTACGTCTCGTAGGCCTGCCGCGCCTCCGGCGAGTTCGCCCCGGCGAGCGCCTCGCCGAGGTAGAACCACGCCTCCGCCGGCGCCGTCTCGATCTCCGTCGCGGCCCGCAGGGCCTCCCGCGCCGCGCCCTCGTCTCCGTCCTCGAGCGCCGCCCGGCCTCGCAGCGTGTAGAGCTGTCCGGTCAGCCGCGGCGGGCGGATGCGCGCCTCGAGCGCCGCCGCCGCCCGGTCGAGGATCTCGCCCGCTTCCCGCGCCTTGTTCCCCCGGAGCAGGACGGTCGCGAAGCCCAGGAGCGACTCCGGATGGGCCTCGTCGATGCCGAGCGCCCGCTCGTACACCTCCGCGGCCGCGCGCGTCTCGTTCGCTGCGTAGAGCGCGTCGCCGAAGAGCGCGATCACGTCCGGCCGCGCGCCCTCGCTCTGGGCCAGGGGCCGGAGGGCACTCACGGCGTCGCCGGGCCGCCCGTCCGCGAGCGCCACCCGCGCCTCGACGAGCTTCACCGTCGGGAGCTCCCGATCCGACTCGCGCACGTTCTCGAGCTGGACCTTCGCGTCCTCGACGCGGCCGAGCCCGAGCAGCGCCTCCACGCGACCGAGCCGCCCGACCAGCGCGTAGGAGCGCCCGGTGCCGCTCCGCCCGACCCGCCGCGCGAGCTCCTGGTAGAGCTCGTCGGCCTCCTCGAACTGGCCGGTGTCGAGCAGGAGGTAGCCGAGCATCACCCGCGCCTCCGAGTGCGTCGGCTGGAGCTCGAGCGCGCGACCGAAGGCCTCCTCGGCGCCCTCGGCCTCGCCGGCCATGCGCTGCGCCCGGCCGAGCAGGAAGAAGCCCTCGGCCTCGTCCGGCGCCGCCGCCGTGACCCGCTCGAGCGCGTCGATGGCCAGCCGCGGCTCCCGCGCCGCGAGCGCCGCCTCGGCCACCGCCAGGCCCGCGTCCGCGTCGCCGGCGGCCTGCCGCGCGAGCCGCCGCGCGTCCCGGAGCGCCCGGCGCACGTCCCCGGTGCGCACCCGGATCCGGATGAGGAGCGCCTGCATCTTGGTGCTCGGCTCCTCCTGGCCCTCGAGGTGCGCGTCGAGCGCCTCGGCCGCGGCCTGGAGCGCCTCGTCCCCGCCGACGATGAGCGCCGCCCGCGCGCTCAGCTCGAGCACCTCCGGGTCGTCGTTCGAGAGCTGGGCCAGCGTCTGGAGCGCCCGCACGCCGTCCCGCCGCTCGACGAGGATCTCCGCGAGGAGCTTCCGGTACTCGGGGATCGCCGGCGCCTCGGAGACCGCCGCCATGGCCGCGCGCTGGGCCCGGCCGAGCTCACCGAGGGAGCGCGAGGCCATCGCCACGAGCGCCTGGAGCCGCGGCTCCGTCGCCCCGGCGCTCGCCGCGGCCTCGGTCGCCGCCTCGGCGTCCTCGGTCCGGCCCAGCCGTCGCAGGAGCCGGGCCCGCGTGAGCGCGTGCAGCACCAGGTCGGTCGGCGCGCCCTCCTGCCGGAGGCCCTCCTCGAGCGCCTCGATGGAGGCCAGCGCCGCCTCCGCCTCGCTGTCGTCCGCCTCCAGATAGGCCTTCCAGAGCGTGGCGCGGAGGTGCCCCTCGTGCCGCTCCAGCACCCCGTCGAGCAGCGCGAGCGCCTCCGCCGGCTGCCCCTCGTCGACCTTGGCCTCCGCCAGGCCGATCGCCGCCGCCGCGAAGCTCGGCTCGGCCTCCAGCGCGGCCTGGAGGTGCTCGGTCGCCGCCTCCTCCTCGCCGAGGCGCTGCTCGAGCCGGCCGACGACGTAGAGCGTCGCCGGGTCGTCCGCCCCGGCCTCGGCGGCCGCCGTGCGCGCAGCCTCGCCGGCCTCGGCGTTGCCCGCCGCGTAGGCCAGGATGGCCTCGGCCGCCTTCACCCGCGAGGTGTCGAGCTCGAGGCGCCCGGCCCGATCGACGGCGGGGCGCAGATAGCCCGGCTCGAAGGCCCCGTCCTCGAGCGCCCGCTGGGCGTGGACGAAGAGCATCAGGCGCGTGCCCTCGCGGTCGATCGGCTTGAGCTCCCGCGCCTGACGGACCAGGCGCTCCGCGTCGATGAGGTCCTTGTGGTCGCCGCGGAAGGCATCCCCGGAGGCCTCCTCCACGAGGGCCGCCGCCTGGGTCTCTTTCCGCTCGACCATGTACTGCCAGCCGAACCAGCCGCCGGCCGCCAGCGCGATGCCCAGGACCCAGACCACGCCCAGGGGGAGCGCGATCTTGGTGCCCGTCTTCGGCGCGTCCTTCTTCGGCGCCCAGTGCACGGCGTCGCCGGTGGGCGGCTCGAAGAGCTTCTGCTCCTGGAGCATCGAGAGGATGCGATCGACATCCTCGGGAGCGCCGGCCGCCTCCCCCGCGGCGAGGTCCGGTGTGCGCTCCGCGGCTTCGGCGCCCGCGAGGTCGGCCGCGAGGTCGGGCGCCGCGCCGAAGGCGAAGTCCTCCTCGTCGTCGCTGGCGTAGGCGTCGGCGAAGGGATCGGAGGCGCGCTCGGAAACCGAGACGTCGAAGGGATCGGGCGCCTCCGGCGGCCCCGGCTCGGGGGCGGGCGGCGTCGGTTGGGGCGCGGGGGGCGCGGCCGGCTTGCGGACCGGCGGCTCGGCGGCGGCCGGCTTCGGCCGCGCGGCGGGGGGCGGCGCCACGGGCCGAGGGGGCGCGGCCGGCTTCCGGGGCGACTTCGCTCGCCGGTGGGCGGGCGAGGTCGGCGCGGGCTCGCCGAAGGGGTCGGTGCCGAAGGGGTCGTCGGCGACTGGCGGGGGCGCGGCCGCGGGCGCGCGACGCCGCGCCTTCTCCTTGGCCTTCGCGATGGACGCGTCGAGGTCGAGGTTCTGCCGGCTCATCATCGACGTCGGCGCGTCGTCGTCGACCGCCGGGCGCGGCGGGAGGTCGTCCTCCTCACCCCGCGTGCGCGCCGCCGCGGCGATCTTCTTGGAGAGGTCCGAGGCGACGACCGTCGACTCCCCCTCGTCGTCGTCCTCGTCGGCGAAGGGATCCTCGCCGGCGTCGGCCGCGGAGATCGCCTCGCGGAGCTGCGCCTGCAGATCGCTGCGCACGACCGTCGCGGCGTCGTCGTCCTCGTCGTCGACCTCGCGCTCCTGCGTGATCGGCTCCGAGTCCGGCTCGGGGGCCGGCGCCGGCACGGAAGGCACGGCGTCGGCGTTGCCCGCGATGCGCGCCAGGCGCTGCGCGCGCCCGAGCAGCCGCTCGAAGTCGGGCCCCGACGCGCCGAGCCCCCGGGCGCGGGCGAGCACCTTCTGCGCGCGCTCCGGATCGCCGCGCTTCAGGAGCACCTCGCCCAACCAGCGGTAGGGCTCGGGTCGGTTCGGCGCCTGGCGCGCCGCCTGGAGCAGGGTCTTCTGCGCGCGCAGGAGCTCGTCCCGGCCGAGGTAGGCGCGACCGGCGAGCACGAGCGCGTCGGCGTCCCGGGGGTCGGCCCGGAGCCGCGCCGCCGCGACCTCGAGCGCCTCCGCGGCGCGGCCGGCCTCCAGCAGCTCGCGCGCCAGGGGCATGGGATCGTCCGACCGCGGATCGTTGCGGAAGCGGAGGAGACGCGCATCGAGCTGCTCGCCGGGCATGGGCGCGCCATCCTACCAAGGCCGGGGCCCGGCACAGCTAGATTTCGCCCGTGTGGGGTCCATCCCGGGGGTCGCCACCCCCGAAAGGCGTTCACTGGAGCACCCCCGCACGATCGTCGACGCGCTCGACGTGGGCCCCGGAGGCCCGTCGGTGGTATACGGCTCGGGATGCTCCGCCGGATGGCCATCACCGGGATGCTCCTCGGCGCCTCGCTCCTCGCCGGCTGCCCCGGCCGGCAGGCGTCGCCGGAGGACACGGTGCGCGCCTTCGCCGAGGCCCTCGACGCCGGGGAGTGGGAGGCGGCCTACGGGCTGCTCGCCGAGAGCTATCGGAGGCGGGTGCCCTTCGAGGAGTTCCGGCGCCACCTCCAGGCCCACCCGGCGGAGGTGCGCGAGCTCGTCGGCATGATGGGGCACGTCGGCGAGGCGGAGGCCATCACGGCGCGGGTGCCCTTCCCCGACGGGGACGCGCTCGAGCTCCGCCGCGAGGACGCCGAGTGGGTGGTCGTCGGGAACGCCGTCGACTTCTACGACCAGTCCTCGCCCCGGGCGGCGCTCCGCTCCTTCGTGCGGGCCATGGAGCGGCGCCGCTACGACGTCGTGCTGCGCTTCGTGCCGCAGGCCGATCGCGAGGGCATGACCGTCGAGCACATGGAGCGCGCCTGGGAGGGCGAGGCCCGCGAGGAGATCGATCGGCTGGTCGCGAGCCTCCGGGCGAGCCTCGACGAGCCCATCGAGGTCGTCGGCGAGCGGGCGACCATGACCTACGGCGAGGGCGCGACGGTCCAGTTCGTCCGCGAAGACGGCCTCTGGCGGATCGAGGATCCGGACTAGCTTTGCGCTCGCTGGCGCTCGCTATTGCGCTCCAGTCGTCGCTTCGCTCCTCCCTCCGCTGGCTTCCCAGCGCCTCGCCGTGGCCGGCGAGAGCTCGGCCTCGCTGCGCTCGGTCGCGGTGCTCCGATCTATCGAGCAGGGCGGCCGCGCCTCTCCGCTGGGAGGGCTGCCGGGGGCCCACCCCGCGCGGGGGTGGCTGTCGCTCGGGTTCTCTGGGAACGGCACCTTCGTCGCGGTTTCCGCTCGCTGGCGCTCGCTA
>PABA01000213.1 GCA_002699025.1 Sandaracinus sp.
AGAACCGACCCGTGTGACGCGAGCGAAGCGAGCGCCGAGGGCCCCACGGGCCCGCTGGTAAGCCAAAATTAGCGAGCGCCAGCGAGCGGAAAACGCCCGGCCCCACGGAGCCGCGTTCGTGTTGCGTCGAAGAACCGACCCGTGTGACGCGAGCGAAGCGAGCGCCGAGGGCCCCACGGGCCCGCTGGTAAGCCAAAATTAGCGAGCGCAGCGAGCGGAAACCGCTCAGTTCAACCCGGCCAACAGGCCGAGGAGGAGCTCTCCGCCGACGCCGTAGCCGGGGCCCCCGCCGCCGCCCGCGCCGGGCGTCAGCGCGTGCAACCCCACCACCGCTCCGCTCGCGTCGAAGAGCGGCGCCCCCTCCGGAGCCGGCGCCGCGTGCTCGAGGCGCACGCCTCCGGCGGGCAGCGCGACGACCTCGTGCACGTCCGTCTCCACCGTGCGCGCGACCTCCCCGGCGTAGCCGAAGGCGAGCAGGGGCGCTCCGTCCTCGAGGCCCCGGAGCTGGTCGAGCGCCGCCAGGCTCGCCAGCGACGGCGTCTGCCCCGCCACCTGCACCAGCCCGACGTCCGCCCCCGGCTGACCCTCGACGTACGCCGGATGCCGCCACATGCGCCCGGGCGTCACCGTGCCCGCCGCGCCGCGCAGGTCGATGGTCGCCCCCGCCGAGCGGCGCGCCTCGATCGCCAGCACACAGCGGGCCGTCGTCGCCACGAGCTGCGGCCGGACGGCGAAGGCCGTGCAGAGCGTCTCGTCGCCGCCCTCCGCCCGGGTGGCCACGACCCGGAAGAGCGCCGCGGCGTTGGAGGCCGCCACGTGCCCCGGGTCGGGCCGCTCCACGTCGCCACCGCCGAGGAACACGACCGCGAGCACGCCGAACGTGGCGAAGAGCAGCGCGACGAGCACGGCCACCGCGATGCGCCAGCGCGCCGCGCCGCCGCCCCCTTCGGCGCGGGCCTTCTCGAGGGCCTCGTCGATCATCAGCCCGACCGTGCGCTGCCCGTAGAGCTTCGGCTCCCCCGCCGGCGGCACCGGAGGCGCCTGCGAAGGCGTGGGGGTGGGCGTGGGCGGCGGCGGGGGCGTCGTCTGAGGCATGGCGCCGACCCCGTGCCCGGGGGTCGCGTTCACCGTCGGCGCGTCCACCCGCACCGGGCCCGCGTCGGCGACGGGCGTCGCCTGCATCGTCGCCGCGTCCGGCCTCGCCGGGCCGGGCCCCACCAGCGGCGGCCGCAGCTCGACGCGCAGGCGCGGGCCTCCCGGCCCGCACTCGATCTCGTCGCCGTCCTTCAGGGTGGCGCGCCCCACCCGCTCGCCGTTGACCCAGGTGCCGTTGCGGCTCCCCACGTCCACGAGGATCCACTGCCCGTCCTCGCGCCGGAGCTCGGCGTGGCGCCCGGAGGCGTCGAGGTCCGCGTGTGGATCGAAGGCGATGTCCGAGTCCGGCATGCGGCCGAGCCGTACGCAGGACTGATCGAAGGCGTAGCTTCGACCCGTGTGCGCACCGAACGTCTGGTGAAGGCGAATCACGCGACGACGAGCCTATCAACTGGGGCCCAGGGGTCCACGGGGGGCCACTCCCGCGCCGACGTCACGGCCCGAACGGGTTGTCCGGCGGGGCCATCTCCGTGTCGGCGGTCTCCGTCGCCTCCATGGTCGGCGCGGTCTCCATCGGCGTGCTCGTCATCGGCGTGCTCGTCATCATCGCCGTCGTCGTCTCGGTCGTCTCGGTCGCCGTCATGGTCGGCTGCTCGCGCATCCGCGGGCGCATCCGCGTGACCGTCTCCATCGTCGGTTCCGGCTCCGGCTCGACCTCCGGCTCCGGCTCGACCTCCGGCTCCGCGCCGGGCCCGGCGTCCTCCTCGGTCGGCGTCTCGAAGGTGCCCTCCGGGAGCTCGAGGTTGACGTCCGCCGGGTGCCCCTCGCGCACGGTGATCGACGCGCGCACCACGGAGTTGCCGCCGCTGTGCGCCTCGAAGCGGTGCACGCCGGGCTGCACGGGCAGGCAGATCGCCGCGCCGCTCTCCGGGAAGTGGCTGATGGTCTGCCCGTCCACGACGAGCTCGCTCTCGGGCACGTCCGTCCGCACGCAGACCTCGACCGGCTCGGGCTCCGGCTCGGGCTCCATGGTCGGCGGCGGGGGCGCGGGGCGCTCGGGCTCCTCGTCGTCCAGCCCGAAGACCACCGCCAGCACGAGCCCCAAGAGCACCAGCGCGACGAGCATCATCCCGAAGGGGAAGCCCTTCGTCGGCACGTCGGCCCGCCCGGCCTCGAGCTGCATCGGGTCGCGCTTCACGTCCGCGCCCGGCTTGCGCGTCGCCGTCTTCATCGTCGGCTCGCGCGGCGGGATCTCCGAGTCGTAGCCGTCCGCCGGCGGCAGCGGGTACTGCTGGTAGATCGCGGCCGGCGCGCCCTCGGCGGCGGCGAGCCCCTCGCCCCCCACCTCGGCGACGACGCACGTGATGTTGTCGTGCCCGCCGCCGGCGTTCGCCATCTCGACGAGCTTCATGGCGATGGCCTGGAGGTCGTCCCCCTCGGCCATCATCTCCTGGATCATCTCGCCGTGGACGAGGCCCGAGAGCCCGTCCGAGCAGAGCATCAGCCGGTCCCCCTGGCGGAGCTCGAGGAAGGTGAGGTCGACGGCGACCTCCTCCGTCGTCCCGAGCGCCTGGAGGATGATGTTCGAGTGCTCGAAGGCCTCGGCCTCCTCCTCCGTGAGCTGGCCGGCCTCGATGAGCTGGTTGACGAGCGACTGGTCCTTGGTGACCAGGGAGAGCTCGCCGTCCCGGAGCACGTAGCAGCGGCTGTCGCCGACCTGCCCGATGAAGAGCACCCGATCGACCAGGCCCGCGACCGTGGCCGTCGTGCCCATGCCGCGCCGGCTGCGGTCCATCTTGGCGGCGCTGAAGATCCGCGCCCCGGCCTCCTCGATGGCGTAGACGAGCCGGTGGGCGAAGCCGTCGCGCTCCTGGGGCGGATCGCCCGCGAGCATCACCTCGCGGATCGTCTCGACGGCCATCTTGCTGGCGACCTCGCCGGCCGCGGCGCCGCCCATGCCGTCGCAGACGGCGAAGACGAGCCCCTGCGGGCCGAGCTCGCCCTCGAGGATCTCCTTGGGCGAGTTCGCGTCCTCGCCTTCGCCGCCCCACCAGGCCTCCTCCGTGGCCAGATCGACGACGGTGAAGTTGTCCTCGTTGTGCTCGCGGACCAGGCCGACGTCCGTCAGGCCGAAGTAGCGGAAGGTGATCGGGCCCTCGGGCCCTGTGTCCTCGGGAGGAAGGTCTTCGGGGGGGAGCTCCTCCTGCTCCTCCTCTTCCTCGCCGTCGTCCGCGTCGCCGTCGCCGTCGGCGGCTTCGTCCTCTTCTTCGGCGCGCTTGCGCATCTCGGCGGCGACCTTGGCGGCGGGCATGTCGGGCACGGTGGCCGTGACGTCTTCCTTCTCCTCGGACGGATCGCGACCCTCGCCGGCCTCGGCCGACTTCTCGGGCGGCGCCTCCTCTTCGTCGGGCGCCTCGGTCTCCGTCCTCCCCTCGTTGCTCATCGTACTCCGCCGTGATCGAAGCGGAAGAGGTGCCGGCCGATGCGGAACTGGTCCCCGGGGGCCAGCACGCGCTCACCTCGGAGGCGCAGCGCCGTCCCGTTCGACGACCCCAGGTCCTTCAGCACCACCTTCTTCGTCGAGCGCTCCACGGTGATCGAGGCGTGCTTCCGCGAGAGGAAGGGGTCGTCCGTGAAGACGATGTCTCCGATCTCCCGCCCCAACACGGTGTCGTCACGATACAGGTAATGGACGTCCCGGCCTACCCCTTCCGTGGTGTACTGCACCAGACGGGCGTAGCGCGGCACCTCCGGCGTCCCGAAGACGAGCACGCCGTGGACGCTCGCGGGCCCCAAGCTGAGCTCGACGTCGTCGAGGATCTCGAAGCGCAGGACCTGCTGTCCCATGAGGATCATGTCGGCGTGGGTGAGCTCCCGCGGCTCCCTCAGCCGCACGTAGATGCCGTTCGTGCTCGCGAGATCGCGGAGCGTGTAGCGCCCCCCGGCGGCCTGGACGCGGGCGTGCCGCGGCGAGAGGTAGGGATCGTCGCCGAGGATGACGTCGCCCTCGGTGCGACCGATGTCGGTCTGCTCGCCGGCGAGCGCGTAGACCTTCCCGTCGCTCCCATCCTTCAGGATCGAGACGAGCCGGGCGCCGGTGGCGGCCCCCGTCGCGGGCGAGGCCGGGCCGGGGGCCGGTTGCGCGGGGGCGGGCTGCCCGGCCGGCTGCGCGGGCGCCGGCTGCGCGGGGGCCGGCTGCGCGGGGGCGCCAGCGTGAGGCCCGGGCGCCGTGCTCTGCACGTCCTCCCCGGCGGGCTGAGCGTCGGCGTAGCGCGCGCCGCAGAACTTGCAGAACTCCGCCCCCGGATCGCCCACGCCGCGGCATCGCCCGCAGAGCGGCCCGCCGAGGTGGCCGGCGACGCGCTCGGCCGTCGACGCGGCGGCCTGGGCGACGGGCGTGGGCGCGACGGCTCCCGCGGTCGGCGCGGCGCCCGGGGAGGAGGCCGGGTTGGGCGCGGCCGCGCCCGGGGAAGCGGGCCCGGGAGAAGGCGCCGGACCTGCCGCCGAGGCCTCCTGCAGCCTGTTGCCACAGTGCACGCAGAACCGCATGTGGGGGGCGTTCTCACCGCCGCAGCGGCTGCAGCGCACCTTGCCGGCCGCCGCCCCGGTCGGGGCCACGCCACCGGCGGGCAGGCGGGTTCCGCATTGCTCGCAGAACACGCTGCCGGCCTGGTTCCCGTGGCCGCAGCTGGGGCACTCCATCCGGGCCGCAGTGGAACCCGCCCACCACGGGCGCGTCAAGAACGATGGCGGCTCGCGGGCCGCCGGGTCGCCGGCGGGGTGAGCGCCGTCGGGGGTCCCGCGGCCACAGTCCGTCGGTGGCAGGGAGGGCTCCCGCCTTCGGACCGCGCCCCGGGGGACGCCGTTCGAGGGCGTCCATCGACGACGCCGTTCGGGGGCGTCCATCGACGACGCCGTTCGGGGGCGCCCATCGACGACACCGCCCCGGACATCGACCCCGGGCGCGATCGCAGGCCGGAGCGTCAGGTGCCCTGGAGGAGCACGACGCCCGCCTGGAGCGTGGCCGCCGCGTCCACCCCGCCCTGGCCCCGCTCGACCATGTCGCTCCGGGACTCGAAGGAGGTGGTCGTGAAGACCCGCACGCCCAGCCCGACGGTGATCGCGAGGTTCGGGCCGATCTCCACCTCGAAGCCCGCCAGCGCGTCGACGAGCCCGCCGACCGCGTCGGCCTTGAACGTGTCCCCGAAGAGGAGGCCACCGACGGACGCGCCGACGTAGGGATGGATCTGCCGCTGCGGAAGCAGGAACCAGCGGAGCTGGAAGCGCGCCGCCAGCATGGTGCTCAGCTCGTGGACACCGTTCCCGTCCAGGAACCAGACGTCGAGCCCGGCGCCGAGAGCGAGGCCGCTCGGGTAGCGCCACTCGAGCAGACCGCCGACGCCCCCGCCCCCCCCGAAGACGCAGGCGGATCCGTCGGGGCAGAGCGGGTCCTGCTCGAAGGGGAAGACGACGTCGAGGCGCACCTCGCCGCTGAGGCGCGGCGGATGGGCCTCGGGCGGCGGCGGCACGACGAACCCGTCCCCCTGATCGACCTCGTCCCCGTCGTCGGCACGCACGCTCGACCCTCCGGCTGCGGCGTGGAGGGCGGCGAGGACGAACGGGATCGCGAGGCGTCGGGGGAATTTCATCTTGCGGAGCAAAACGCCTGGGGGTTAGGCCGGGGAGGAAGGAGCGCGCACCGGCACGATAGCGCACGGAGACGCAGCATGGAGATCACGCTCGACCCGAGCACCGTACGGCAGCTGCGCCTGTCGGCGGCAGACGCCATCGAAGAAGGCGACACGGAGACGCTCCGGGAGGACCTCATCGAGGCCTTCGACGAGGAGCAGATCGACGCCATCGAGCTCCGCATCGACTCCGCGGACATCTACGAGTTCATCTCGCAGGTGCTCGACGAGTGGGCGGGGGACGACGTGGACGATCTCTTCGAGCTCCTCGAGGGGCAGCTCGCGGAGGCGGACGTCGAGCTGAGCTACGCGGCGCCCGAAGACGACGACGCGGACGGCGAGGACGGCGTCGCCGTCACGGTGGACGATGACGACGACGAGGACGTCGAGGACGTCGACGACGAGGGCCCCGAGCCGCTCTGAGCGCCCGCCACCGATCTCGCAGACCATGACCGCCCCCATCGACCTCCGCTCCGACACCGTCACCCGCCCCACCCCCGCCATGCGCCGGGCCATGGCCGAGGCCGAGGTCGGCGACGACGTCTACGGCGAGGACCCGACCGTGCGCGCCCTCGAGGAGCGGGTGGCGGCGCTCCTCGGCAAGGACGCGGCGCTCTTCGTCCCCTCGGGCACGCAGGGCAACCAGATCGGCCTCGCGCTCCACACGCGGCCGGGCGACGAGGTGCTCGTCACGCGCGGCGCCCACGTGGCGCTCTACGAGAGCGGCGCGGCGCCGGCCCTCTCCGGGCTCCAGCTCACCCCCGTCGGCGCGGGCGGCCCCTTCGACGCCGAGGCGCTCCGGCCCGAGCTCGGGCGGACGGCCTTCTACCAAGCGCGCCAGTCGCTCCTCGCCCTCGAGAACACGCACAACCACGCCGGCGGCCTGGTCTTTCCCCAGGAGGAGCTCGCGGCCTGCGCGGCCCTGGCGCGGGAGCATGCGCTCGGCGTGCACCTCGACGGCGCGCGCCTCTGGAACGCCGCCGCGGCGAGCGGGCGCTCCCTCGCCGAGCTCGCCGCGCCCGCCGACACCATCAGCGTCTGCTTCTCGAAGGGCCTCGGCGCCCCCGTCGGCTCGGCGCTCGTGCTGCCCGCCGAGTGGCGCGACGAGGCCATCCGGCTGCGGCGCCGGCTCGGGGGCGCCATGCGCCAGGCGGGCATCCTGGCGGCGGCCGCGCTCCACGCCCTCGAGCACCACCTCGGCGACCTCGAGGCGGACCATCGGCGCGCCCGTCGGCTGGCCGAGGGGCTCGCCGAGGCGGGCTACGACCTCGACCCCACGCGCACGGAGACCAACATCGTCGTCTTCGGCGTCGGCGCCCCGAACGCCGAGTGGCTCGCGCGGGCGACGGAGGCGGGCGTCCTCCTCGGCGGCATGGGCCCGGGCCGCATCCGCGCCGTGACCCACCGCGACCTCGACGACGACGCCATCGACGCCGCGCTCCGCGCCCTGGCCCCGCTGGCCCCCGCATGAGGGCGGCGCTCCTCGCGCTCCTGCTCGCCGGCTGCCCCCCCACGCTCTCGCGCCCGGAGAGCGAAGCGCACCTCGACGCGCTGGCCGCGGGCGAGCGCCACTACCGCCACGGGCGCTGGGACGAGTCCGCGGAGGCCTTCGCCGGCGCGGCCGATGCGGCCGAGAGGCGCGTGGACGAGGACGAGGCGCGCTACCGCCGCTCCCGGGCGCTGAGGCGGGCGGGGCGCCACGCCGAGGCCGTGGAGGTGCTCGACGCCATCGCCGCGCGGGAGCCCCCCTCGCGGCGCACGGCGCGGGCGCTCTTCGACGCGGCCCTGCTCCGGATGGAGGAGCTGGGCGACCGGCCGGCGGCGCTGGAGGGCTTCGAGCGGGTGCTGAGCGAGCACGCGGACTCGGGCCTCGCCGGGCGCGCGCTCCACCACCGGCTCGGCGCCTTCGGCGAGGGCGAGGAGGCGACGAAGGAGGCCTTCCTGCGGCGCCTCGACCGGGAGCTCGCCGCGACGCGCCTCCACGACGACGTGCTCTGGGCGCTCCACGATCTGCACGCCGAGGCCGAGGACCGCGCGGGGGCGCGCCGGGCGCTCGAGCGGATCGTCGCCGAGCACCCCTATCCGCAGGGGCACCGCTGGGACGACGCGATCCTCCGCCTCGCCGAGATGGACGTGGAGGACGGGCGCCCGCGCGACGCGATCGCGCGCCTCGAGGCGATGCTCGAGCGGAGCGAGGACACGACCGTGGTCGGGAGCTACACGCTGCCCGCGTTCATCGAGGCGCAGCTCACGATCGCGCGCCTCCACCGCGACGCGGGCGATCGGGACGCCGCGGCCCGCGCCTACCGCGCCGTCTACGACGACTTCCCCCGCTCGACGCTGCGGGACGACGCGCTGACCGAGCTCGGCGAGATGCAGCTCGGGGCCGGGGAGCGCGAGGCGGGCTGCGAGACGCTCCTCGAGGTGGCGCTCGAGTTCGAGGTGGGGCGCGCGCGGCGGCGAGCGGCCGAGCGGCTCGGCGTGGACTGCCCCGAGGAGGCGGCCGAGCTCGCCGAGGAGGAGGCCGAGCGGGCCCGGGAGGCGGCGGAGGCCGAGGCGAGCGAAGGGCGCGACGACGGGTGACGAGTCCGGCTGTGCAGCGATCCGACGGGTAGGAGGGGAGAGGGCGCGGGACCGGCGTTTCGGGGCAAGGCGCGCCGACGAGTCGATGGGGCGCATCGGCGAGGAGGCGCCACGCCGCCCTGGAGCGTCGGGACGAGCCAGGTCCCCTTCTGCCCGGATGGATCACGACTCGTCCCTCACGCCCGATGTACTACTCTGCGCGCCCGGAGGTTCGGAGCGCATGCGGAACATCGGAGCCCTCGCCGTCGCCTTGGTCCTCGCCCACGCGGGCGTGTCGAAGGCGCACCCCATCACCCTCGACGGAAGCGACGCCGACTGGATCGCCACCGCCCCGATCGGCTTCAACGTGGCGCGCGTGCAGCGCGACGCGAGCGGCCGCGGCGAGTGGATCTGGGTCGACGAGGACGACGACGCGCGCACCGACCTCGCGGGCGGGGGCGCGGAGGACGCCGACCTGCGCGAGGTGCGCGTCACGGCCACGGCGACGACGCTGACCTTCCTGGTGCGCATGGACGGCGTGGGCACGGAGGCGCAGGACGCGCAGGTGCAGATCGCGCTCGACCTCGACCGCACGGACGCCAGCGGCAACGAGTTCTTCGCGGGCTTCGCGGATCTCACGGCGAGCTCGGCGGCGCGCTGGGAGTACCTGCTCCGCACGCGGGACTTCGCGTCGGCGTCGCCGAGCGTGGAGCTGCTCGACGCGAGCTACGCGCCGGTCGCGGGCGCCGGGAGCCTGGCGGCGGATGGCGCCGGCCTCGTCGAGATCTCCGTCGACTGGGCCGACCTCGGCCTCGCCGGCGCGCCGAGCGCCTTCCGCTTCTCCGTGGCGACCTTCCGCGAGAGCGCGACGGACGGAAACACGGTCGGGCTCGGCGACGCGAGCGTCTCGAACGCGCTCGATCTCCTCACGGACTACGACGACCGCATCAACCAATCGACCGGGACCTGGCCGGGCGAGATCAGCATGGGCGACATCGAGCTGAGCCACTTCGCCGAGGTCTGGATGAGCGCCGAGGGCGAGGTCATCGCGCCGGTCGTGGTCACGCGCTTTCTGAGCGACGCGGCGATGCGCACGGAGCTGATCGAGATCGCGAACGCGGCCGGCGCCGCCGTGGGGCTCGCGGGCTTCAAGGTCGGCGACGAGGAGCAACCCGACGCGGGCGAGGGCATGCGCGTGCTGCCCGACACCACCCTGGACGCGGGCGCAGCGCTCGTGATCGCGAGCGCGACGCCCTTCACGGCGTCCTTCGGCGCGGCCCCGGACATCGACCTCGCGAGCCTGGTCGTCTTCGACGCCTGGGGCGGCGCATCGGGCTCGGTGGCGCTCTCGAACGCCGGGGACGAGGTGCTGGTGCTCGGCGTGGACAACACGGTCCTCGACGCCGTCAGCTACGGCAGCGGCGCCTACCCCGGCGTGACCGTCCTCGGGAGCGCTCCCGGCGACGACGAGGTCGCCGTGCGGCTCGTGGACACGGTCGACACCGACGACATGACGAGCGACTTCGCCCTCTTCGACGCCTGCGACGAGGACGCGGACTGCGGCCCCTGCTTCGAGTGCACGCGCTACGCCTGCCTGCCGCGGCCCATGGGCGCGAGCTGCGGCGACGGCGACGCCTGCAACGGCGACGAGACCTGCGATGGCGCCGGGAGCTGCGAGCCCGGCATCGCGCTCGAGTGCGACGACTCGAACCTCTGCACGGCCGACAGCTGCGACGCGACGCTCGGCTGCCAGAACATGCCGCTCACTGGCACCTCCTGCGCGGACGGGGACGTCTGCAACGGCGACGAGGTCTGCGACGCCGGCACCTGCGTCGCCGGCACGGCCCTCGACTGCGACGACGCGAACGCCTGCACCGCCGATAGCTGCGACGCGACCATGGGCTGCCAGAACGACCCGCTCACGGGCACGGCCTGCCCCGACGGCGACCTCTGCAACGGCGACGAGATCTGCAACGCGGGCACCTGCGAGGCGGGGACGGCCCTCGACTGCGACGACTCGAACGTCTGCACCGAAGACAGCTGCGAGGCGGCGGCCGGCTGCGTGAACGCGCCGCTCAGCGGGACGGCCTGCCTCGACGCGGACGTCTGCAACGGCAGCGAGATGTGCATGGACGGCGTCTGCGCGGCCGGCACGAGCCTCGACTGCGACGACTCCAACCCCTGCACGGCCGACAGCTGCGACGCGATCACCGGCTGCGCGAACGACCCGCTCTCGGGCACGAGCTGCGGTGACGGGGACGTCTGCAACGGCGCCGAGATGTGCATGGACGGGACCTGCGCGAGCGGGACGCCGCTCGACTGCGACGACATGGACCCGTGCACCATCGACAGCTGCGACGCCGTGGACGGCTGCGCCCACGAGCCGGACCCGGCCTGCGCCGACGCGGGCGTGGACGCCGGGCCCATGGACGAGGACGCGGGGGTCGACGCGGGCCCGATGGACGAGGACGCCGGGGTCGACGCCGGGCCCATGGACGAGGACGCGGGCGTGGACGCCGGGCCCATGGACGCCGGAACCGACGCCGGGCCCATGGACGAGGACGCCGGCATGATGGCCATGGACGCCTCCGTCGAGGACGCCGGCGCCGAGGAGGACGCGGGCCGCGACGCCAGCGTCGAGGAGGACGCGAGCATGCCCGAAGAGGACGCCGGTCGGGCCGACGCGGGCATGCCCTTCGACGAGGGCGACGACGGCTGCGGCTGCCGCGTGGCGCCGCCGCGGAGCGACGCCCGCGGCCTCGCCTTCCTGGCCGTCGGCGCCCTGCTCTTCTGGCGCCGCCGCCGCTGAACGCCGACGCGCGACGGAGAGAGACGCTCCCCGGGGCCTGGCCGCGGGGAGCGTCTCTCCGTCGAGCGCGGAGCGCCTCTCACCCCTCGCAGGCCGTCGCGAAGCGATCGAGCTCGTCGGGGCAGGGCCCGGTTGGGACGAAGGGGTCCGCGTCGCAGGAGAGCTCGTCCGCCGCCGCGACGCAGGCCATCAGGCCCTCGTAGGCGGCCACGCACTCCCCGCCGACCTCGTGATCGAGGATGCGCCGCTGCACGTCCCAGGCGGCGAGGCACTCGGTCCGCCGCCGCGCGGCCTCGGCGGGCCCGCCCGGCGGGTCGCAGGCGAGGTCGAGGTCGCAGAGCGCGTCCGTCCCCGGCACCGGCTCGTGCACGTAGACGGCGTCGTCCGCCGCCTCGCAGTCGGGGTCGTCCTCGAAGGGATCGGGGCAGCCGCCCCCGCCGCAGCTCGACGAGCGGGCCGCGCACTCGATCCACGCCACCGTCTTCGCGAGGCAGGCCGCCGGGCGGCGCGTCGAGGCGGTGTAGACCCAGCCTTCCCAGCGGAAGTCGAACTCGCACTCGTCGCGTGGGTAGTCGCCGCCCGAGCAGACGGCGCAGTAGCGCCCGGTGGCGTCGGAGAGCGCGGCGAAGTCGGCGTCCTGGGGTGCGTCGGAGCCGCAGGCGGCGAAGGAGAGCGGGAAGAGAAGGAGAAACGGGAGGGCGCGGTGATTGCGAGACATGAAACCGATCCGTGGGGTGGAAGGTGAGCGCGCGGGCCGGAGGCGCCTGCTGCCCGGAGCGGCCGAGCGTGCTAGGCCGCCGGCCCATGACGCGCGCGCTCTTGTCGATGCTCCTCGTCCTCGGTTGCGGTGGCTCCGCCGCGAACACCCCGAGCCCCACCCCCGCGGGCTCCGCGACCCGCCCCGCCGACGGCGTGGAGCCCCCGCTCGGTCGCCTCCGCGTGAACCAGCTCGCGCTCACCCTCGACCTCCCCCTCTACTGGGAGGCCGACCGGGACGAGGACGGCCAGCCGGACCCGGACGAGGTCGTCGCCCTCACCTTCTACGGCGCGGACGCTCCGGCCTGGACCGCAGACGGCGCCTTCACGCCGGCCTTCGAGGAGGCCTGGGCCGCCATCCGCGCGCGCCACCGCATGACGCCCCCCGAGGACGCGCGCCGCCGCCTGGTCCTCGAGGAGCTCGGCTCGAGCGCGCCGACGCTCCTCCGCGCCGACCTGAGCGAGCTCCCGCCCGCGCACCACGCCTTCGCCGAGCACGTCCTGGCCGCCGGCGCCGCCATCGACCGGCTCTACGCGACGCAGGTGGGCATGGCCGCCCTCGCCGACCAGCTCCCGGACGACCCGGCGAGCCGCGCCCTCTTCCGCCGCAACTGGGGCGCCGGCTGCCGGGCGCCGACCACCGAGAGCCAGGCCGCCTGCTCGGCCATCCCCGGGAGCCCGGACCAGCCCGTCGACGTCTACCCCGCCTCCCTGCAGGCCGAGGAGGGCTTCTGCCAGCGCCTCGAGAGCGCGGGCGGCGAGCTGACCAAGCCGTTCACCGTGGTCCGCGAGCGCGAGGGCGAGCTCGTCGCCGTGCCCTTCACCGAGGCCTACGCCGAGGGCATGGGCGAGGTCGCCGCTCACCTCCGCCAGGCCGCCGAGGCGCTCGAAGGCGAGGAGGACGAGGCCGCGCTCGTCGCCTACCTCCGCGCCGCCGCCCAGGCCTTCGAGGACAACGACTGGGGCCCCGCCGACGAGGCCTGGTCGCGCATGAACGCGCGCAACTCGCGCTGGTACCTCCGCGTCGCGCCGGACGAGGTCTACTGGGACCCCTGCTCGCTCAAGGCCGGCTTCCACATGACCTTCGCGCGCATCGATCGCGGCTCGCTCGTCTGGCAGGACCGGCTCACGCCCATCCAGGCGGAGATGGAGCAGCGCCTCGCCGCGCTCGTGCCCGGCGAGTACGAGGCGCGCGACGTCGCCTTCCACATGCCGGACTTCATCGCGATCGTCACCAACCACGGCGACGACCGGGACCCCTTCGGCGCCACCATCGGCCAGAGCCTGCCCAACTGGGGCGCCGTCGCCGAGGAGGGCCGCGGCCGCACGGTCGCGATGACCAACCTCTACACGGACGCGGACAGCCTCGCGCGGCGCCGGGCCACGGCCGCGAGCCTGCTGGCCCCCGAGACCATGGAGCTCCACACCGACGACCCGGAGCCGGGGCTGCTCTCGACCATCCTCCACGAGGCCACGCACAACCTCGGCCCGGCGCAGGAGTACCGGGTCGACGGGCAGGACGACACGGCCCTCTTCGGCGGCGGCCTGGCCTCCATGCTCGAGGAGCTGAAGGCGCAGAGCGGCGCCCTCTTCTTCGTGTCGCTCCTCGAGGAGAAGGGCATCCTCGACGCGGCCCAGGCCGACGCCACCTACCTCGACTCGGTGGTCTGGGCCCTCGGCCACATCAGCCGCGGCATGTACACGCCGAGCGGGCAGCGGAAGGCCTACAGCCAGCTCGCCGCCATCCAGATCGGCTTCTTCCTGGACGAGGGCGTCGTGCGCTTCGACCCCGAGGCCACGGCCGCGAACGGCGAGGATCGGGGCGCCTTCTCCGTCGACTTCGAGGCCTTCCCGGCGGCGGCCGAGAAGCTCATGAAGCAGGTCATGCACATCAAGGCGACCGGCGACCGGGAGGCCGCCGAGGCGCTCGCCGAGCGCTACGTGGACGGCGACGTCGTGCCCATGGAGCTCATCGCCGAGCGCTACCTCCGCCAGCCGCGCGGGGCGTTCGTCTACGCCGTCGAGCTCTGAGCGCTCGGGGGTTCTCGCGCCCTACGGGCGCTCGGCCGTCCGCTCTCCGCCGTCCGCCATCCGTACCTCGACTGCAGCGGCGCCGGCCGCCTTCGCGGACGCGAAGAGCTCGCGCCCTACGGGCGCTCGGCTGTCCGCCGTCCGCCGTCCGTACGTCGACTGCGGCGGCGCCGGCCGCGTTCGCGCACGGGGCGGGGTGGAGACGGCGCGGGGCATGGACGGGCTCGCGCCCGGCGGCGCTCCGCTCTCGGCTCTCCGGCCTCCGCCGTCCGTACGTCGACTGCGGCGGCGCCGGCCGCGTTCGCGGAGCGCGCGGAGCTCGCGCCCGGCGGGCGCTCGGCTCTCCGGCCTCCGCCGTCCGTACGTCGACTGCGGCGGCGCCGGCCGCGTTCGCGGAGCACGCGGCGTGGAGACGGCGCGGCCCGCCTCCTCACCGGAAGAAGCTCGCGCTCCGGGGCCGCGGCGCTCAGACGATGGCGACCTCGAGGGGCGGCGGGGTGTGGAGCGTGTTGTGCACCGGGCAGCGCTTCACGGCCGCCTCGACCTCGGCGCGGGTGGCCTCGTCCGTGCCCTCGGGCAGCGTGATCTCGAAGCGGAGCTGGTCGACGTGGTTGTTCGGCTCGCTCACCTGCCGGGCGACGACGGCGATGGCGAGCCCCTCCACCGGGAGCCCCTTCTTCGTGAAGACACCCGACGCGAAGTAGTGCATGCACGCGGCCGCGCTGGTCAGCCAGACCGCCAGCGGCCCGGGCCCGCGCCCGTCGCCCCCGGCCTTCGGCGGCATGTCGAAGACGAGCTCGTGCTGCCCGAGCTGCGCCCGGCTCCCGCGGTTCCCCGTGGACGTGACCTCGAACCGAAACTCCATGCGATCCTCCCGCGCCGACGCGCCGCCCCATCGAGCCACGCCCCGCTGCGCCGCACCGTGACCTCCGTCACCGCCGGACGGCGCCGGCGCGGTGGAGGAGGCGCTCGATGGCGGCCCAGTAGGGGCGCGGGTCCGGCGGGAGGTCGTTGTGGCCGCAGCGGAAGGGGAGGAGCTCGGCGTCGCGGGCGGCGCGCTGGTTGCGCTCGGCGTGAGCGAAGGGGACGAGGTCGTCGCGGCGGCCGTGCATGAGGAGCACGGGCGCGTCGAGGCCGGCGAGCACGCGGCGGTTGTCGAAGACGTCGGCGAAGGCGAAGCGCGGCGCCCAGCGCACGACCTCGGGCACGCTGGTGAAGGTCGACTCGAGCACCAGGCCGGCCGCCGGGCGCGCGTCGGCGACCGCGCAGACGGCGCCGCCGCCGAGCGAGCGACCGTGGAGCACGACCTTCGAGGCGTCGACCTCGGGCCGCGCGACCAGCCGGTCGTAGAAGGCGCGCGTGTCCGCGCGGATCGCCTCCTCCCCGGGGCGCCCGGCGCTCCGGCCGTAGCCGCGGTACTCGACGAGGAGGAGCGAGACGCCGAGGCGCCGGTAGCGCGCGAGGGGCTCCACCCAGTGCTCGATCAGCTCGGCGTTCCCGTGGGCGTGGAGCACGGCCGGCCCGGGCCGATCGGCGCTCACGCCCTCGCCGGGGACGAACCAGGCCTCGACGGCGCCCGCCTCGGTCTCGTGCCACCAGCGCTCGAGCCGCGGCACGCGCCGGGCGATGGCGTCGTCGCCGCGGACGAAGCCCCGCGGGAAGAGGAGCGCGCGCTGGATTCGGTGGAGCACCATGGGGTTCCCGGGCAGTCGAGGGCGCTGCGTTCGAAGGCCGTGCGAGGCAAAGGAAGCGGCCGGGGCGCCGTGCTCAGCCGTCCGGCCGGACGACGACCTTGCCGAGCACCTTCCGCGCGTCGAGGTCGCGAAGCGCCGCGGGCACCTCCTCGAGGGTGTAACGCTTCGAGACGTGCGGCCGGAGCTTCCCCTCGGCGTGGAGCGCGAAGAGGGCCTCGAGGTTCGCCGCATGCTTCGCCGGGTTCGCCATGGCCCAGGAGCCCCAGGCCACGCCGACGATGGACGCCTGCTTGAGGAGCACGAGGTTCAGGCGGATGGCCGGGATCTCGCCCGCTGCGAAGCCGATCACGAGCAGGCGCCCGCCCGGCCGAAGCGCCCGAAGCGCCGGCTCGCTGAAGTCGCCGCCCACCGGGTCGTAGACCACGTCGACGCCACCGAGGGCCTTGGCGCTCTTCTTCAGATCCTCGTCCGTGTAGCGGATGCCGTGCGCCGCGCCGTGCTCCGCCGAGAGCGCGAGCTTCTCGGGCGTGCTCGCGGCCGCCACGACCTCCGCGCCGAGCGCCGCGCCGATCTCCACGGCCGCGAGGCCCACGCCACCCGCCGCGCCGAGCACCAGGAGCCGCTCGCCCTCCCGGAGCGCCGCCCGATCGACGAGGGCGTGGTAGCTGGTCGCGTAGGTGAAGGCGAAGGCGCCGGCGGTCTCGAGGTCCATGCTCTCGGGGACCTTCACGGCTTGCTTCTCGCCGACGACGATGTGCGTCGCGAAGGCGCCGAAGAAGGTCAGCGCGAGCACCCGGTCGCCGACGGCGAGCCCCTCGACGCCCTCCCCCACGGCGTCGACGACGCCGGCCGCCTCGCCGCCCGGCGCGAAGGGCACGGGCGGGCGCATCTGGTAGAGGCCGCGGCTCATGAGGAGGTCCGGGAAGTTCACGCCCGCGCTCTCCACGCGGATGCGGACCTGCCCCTTCTTCGGGGTCGGATCCTCGAGCTCCCGGACCTCGATGGCGTCGGGCCCCTCGAGGGCCGTGATCATGGCTGCGCGCATGGGCGAGGCATATCAGGGCGCCCGTCCGCGGGCGAGGGGGCGCCCGCCCGCGGGCGAGGGGGCGACCGCCCGTCCGCGGGCGAGGCGGTGAATCTGCCGAGCCCGGCGCGGCTCCGGGATCGTGGGCGCCCTCGCGGTCGTCCTCGTGCTCGTGCTCGAATCGCGGAACGGGCTCCCCGAGCTCGAACCCCGAGGCCTCTGGCTCCGCGCTCGCGTCGACGAACCCGGACGCGGGACGCGCGGTCGACTCGCTCGAAGCGATGTCGGCGCCGTCGAGAGACCCCTCGAAGAGGGGCACGCGCATGCGCGCTGCGCCCCCCGCTCAGAAGGTGCTGGGCGTCCCTTCGCGGTCCGGCTCGCCGCCCTCGTCGTCGTCGCCGCCGTCGGGCGGGCCCCGCCGGCGCTTCTTGCGCGGGAAGAACGACGCCACGAAGAGCAGGCCGAAGAGCGTCGTCAGAAAGCCCACCGCGACGTCGCCGCCGCTGTTGTAGAAGGCGATGGCGAAGCCGAGGACGATGGGGACGAGGCCCGCCCGCACCCAGACGTTCCCCTTCGTGTTGAAGCTGTGCTCCGGGTTCGCCTCGGCTGCGCGCACGATGCGGTCGTAGACCACGAGCAGGAGCAGCGAGCCCACACCGATGGCCGTGAAGACCATCCACATCCGGTAGGGCTCGTACTCCTGCCAGAGGATCTCGCGGATCTCCCACACCCCCGCGTCGAGCCGCTCCGCGAGCTGTCCGATCACGTCGGCCCGATCGATCTCCTCGACCAGCTCCGCGTCCAGCCCCTCGTGCTCGACGAGGTAGCGGCGCGCGAGCTCCACCTTGTCGCCCTCGCGCTGGTACATGTCGCCGGCGATCACCGAGCCCGTGGACCAGCCGATGCCGACGGTCATGTTCACGTAGCCCATGTAGAGCCCCTCCTTTCCGGGGGGCGCGATGCCGGCGAGGTAGCGCATCTTCGTCGGGCTCGCGAGCATCTCGCCGACGCTGAAGAGGGCGATGGCGCCGAGGATCCAGTAGCCCGACATGCTCATGCCGAGGCCGAAGATGGCGACGGCGCTGATCGCGATGCCGATCACGATCGCCTGGAGCGAGCGCATGAAGCCCGTGAGGTAGCCGAAGGCGAAGGCGAGCAGCGAGATCATCAACGCGTTCACGTTGATCATCCACTCCTGCGTCATGTTGCCCTCGTCGGTGACGGGCACCGCGCTCTCGCCGAGGATCCCCTGCAGATCGGTGGCCACGGCGCGCGCGTCGATCCAGTCGTCGATGAAGTTCGGGAGGATGTCGAAGAGCTGATAGAACATCAGCCAGAAGCCCGCGAAGCACATCGTGAAGAAGAAGAGGCGCGGCTCGAGGAGGCCGTAGATCGCGTCCTGGATCACCTCGAGGACGCCGCCCTCCTCGCTCTCGTCGTCGTCCTCCTCCGCGCCCCTCGCGCGCGTCGGCTCTTGGAAGAAGAAGAGCGGCACGAAGTTCAGGCAGATGCCGATCGTGCAGGCGAGGAAGACGTGGCTCCAGTCGAGCACGCGGAGGTAGCCGGCGAGGAGCGGCCCGAGGAAGCCGCCGATGTTCACCATCTGATAGAAGAGGCCCCAGCCGAGGGCGGCGGACTTCTTGGGCATCTGGTTGGCGATGAGGCCCTGCAGGCCCGGCTTGAAGATCGCCGTTCCGCCCGCGAGGAGCATCGCGCCGCCGAAGAAGACGGCGTAGACACTGTCCTCACCGAGCTCGCGGGCCTCCGCCAGGGGCATGCCGTCGAGGGCCTCGGCGATGGGCACGCAATAGCCCATCACGAGGTAGCCGATGATCTTCAGCACCGTCGCGATGGCGATGTTCAGCTTGTAGCCGTAGCGGTCGGCGAAGCCGCCCGTGAAGATCGGCAGAAAGCTCTGCACCACGGCCCAGAGCGCGTAGATGGTGCCCTTCTGGACGTGGTCGAGCTCGGGGCCGCCCTCGCTGATGGCGAGCACCATGTAGACCGGCAGGACGACGCGGACGCCGTAGTAGGCGAAGCGCTCGACCAGCTCCATCCAGTTGGCGACCCAGTAGACGCCGGAGAAGGAGCGGATCTGCTCGGAGAAGGGCGCCTTGTCCGCGCGATCGTCGGAAGCCATGGCGCGTCTTGTAGCGGATCGGCGCCGAAGGGAAACCCGGTCTGCTCACGCGTCCGGGTCGGCTGCGCTCGCGGCGGATCTCTGCAGCTCGAGGGCGCGCTTCTTCGCCAGCTTCTTCTGGTAGCCGCTCTGGAGCACGTCGACGGCGACCAGGACGCCGAGCGAGAAGTAGAAGGTCATCTTGCTCATCGGCTCGACGGCGAAGCCGGCGATCTTCAGGTGCGCCTCGTGGCCGCCCTCACCGAGCAGGACGACGCCGACGATGAGCAGGATGAAGAGCCCGAGCACCTCGTACTTGCGGTTCTTCTGGAGGAACTCGGAGACCCGATCGGCGAGCAGGAGCATGCCGAGCCCGGAGAGCACGATGGCGGCGCCGAGGACCCAGACGACGCGCGTGATGGCGACGGCGCTGAGGATCGAGTCGAAGGAGAAGACGAGGTTCATCACGACGATCATCCCGACGACCTGGGCGACGCTCTTCGGCGAGGCGTCGGCGCCCGCCTCGAGGTCGTCGAGGGAGATCATGTGCCGGATCTCTTTGACGGCCGTGTAGATGATGAAGACGCCGCCGAGGAGGAAGACGAGGGTGGCGAAATTGAACTCGCCCTCGAGCACGCCTTGCGCGTGGATCTCGAAGAAGGGGTCGGTGAAGGCGTCGAGGAGCCCGAGGACGGCGAAGAGCAGGCCGATGCGGAGGGCGATCGCCATGAGGATACCGACGCGACGCACGCGGGCCTGGTGCTCGGCGGGGGCGCGCTTCGACTCGATGGAGACGTAGAGGAGGTTGTCGAAGCCGAGGACGGCCTGGAGGAAGAGGAGGACCGCGAGGTTGAAGAAGTTCTCGGGCGTGAAGAGCTCGCTCATGAAGCCGAGGGTGCCATGGGAGGCGGAGCCGGCGGCACGTCGCTTCGGGCGGGCGCCGGCCGAGCCGAGGCCGGCGCCGAGGCGGACGCCGACAGACGCACCGAGACACGCACCGAGGCACGCGGGGCGGGCCCCTCAGGCCCCGTCGCGGAGGTCGACGAGCCAGGCGTCCGGCGTCTCGGCGAGGACGGCGGCGGGGAGGTCGACCCAGGCCGGCGCGCCATCGAGGATGCGCGCGTCGGCGGAGGCGGCGACGCCCTGCTCGAGGGCGACGAGGCGCGCGTCCGGATCCGGATCGAGGCGCACCTCCCAGGGGAGCCCGGCCGCCTCCGCGCGCTCGCGGAGCTCCCCAGCGAGCCGGCCGCTATTCGAGACGGGCGCGTCGAGCCACCAGACGACCCGCGCCGGGGCCGCCACCCGGAGCTGCGCCTCGAGCGCGTCGAGCGCCGCCTCCGTGCGCGCCCCGCGCCGCCAGCTCCCGTGCACGCTCGCCAGATCCCGGAGCGCCCCGTCGCGCCCGAGGAAGACGGGCGCCCCGGCCCGCACCGACTCGGCCGTGATCAGCGCGTTGAAGCCGTCGACGTGGAGCGCGGCGCCGGCCAGCGCCTCGAGCCCCACGCGGCGCCCCTGGCGCGCCGCCCGCTCCGCGTCGCTGCACGCCGCGCGGGACACCGCCCGCCGTTGCCGCTTCGCGAGCTGATGGCGGTTGCCGACGAGCGCCACGGCGGAGGGCTCCGCGTAGCCGCGCCCGCGGAGCCAGGACAGCTCCTCCGTCGCCGTCCGGAGCGCCGGCCAGGCCGTCTCCCCGAAGAGCGCCTCGTCCCCCGGCGCCGGGCCCCGTCGCTTCTCGCCCACGCGCGCATCATGGGTCGGCCGGCGCGGCACGCCAGCGAAGCGCGGCGAAGGCCGCGCCGACACCCGCCTCGGGGGATGGGAGCGCCGGCCGCGCGCCCCGACACCTCGTCCGACCCGCCGCCGGGAATGCCGCGCTCTCGTCGCCTCGTTCCCGCTCTCGCATGCCCCCTCGCCGCCCGACCTGGCGCCGCCGGCTCCGCCCAACGCTCCTCGTGCTCCTCGCCACCGCGCTCTGGCTCCCCGCCGTGCGCCTCCTCTTCCCCGCCCCCGAGCGCGAGCGCGACGCCCTCCGCGAGGGTCTGCACGCCCGGCAGCGCGCCCTCTGGGACGACCCGGCCGCCCGCGAGGGTTCCATCGAGCGCATGCGCCTGGCGAACGGCGAGTGGGACTTCATGGCCCGCACCTTCTTCGTGCTCTCCCTCGCCAACCGCGCCCTCGAGCGTCCGGCCGAGCGCGACGCGCTCGTCGCCACCATGGACCGCATCCTCGACGAGACGCTCCGCCTCGAGGCCGCCCGCGGCCAGGCGCACTTCCTCCTCCCCTACGTCCACGATCGCCCCTTCGTCGACGCGAGCGGCCGGAGCGTCTTCGTCGACGGCGAGATCGCGCTCATGATGGCCGCCCGCGAGCGCGTCGCGCGCACGCCCCGCTTCGCCGCGCCGCTCCGGGAGCGGGTCGAGGCCATCGTCGCGCAGATGGAGCGCGGGCCGGCCCTCTCCGCCGAGAGCTACCCGGACGAGTGCTGGACCTTCTGCAACACGCTCGCCCTGGCCGCCGTCCGCCTCCACGACGACGCCAGCGGCGAGGACCACTCGGCCTTCCTCCGGCGCTGGGTCGCGCACGCGAAGGCGAACCTCGTCGACCCGGAGACGGGCCTGCTCGTCTCGAGCTACACCCGTGACGGGCGCTTCCTCGATGGGCCCGAGGGCTCGTCGATCTTCATGGTCGCCCACGCGCTCGAGCTCGTGGACCCGGCCTTCGCTCGCGACCAGTACGCGCGCGCCCGCGCGGAGCTCGGCCGGGACGCGCTCGGCTTCCGCTTCGCGCGCGAGTGGCCCGCGAGCTGGCAGGGCCCGACGGACATCGACAGCGGCCCCATCGTGCCGCTCTTCGAAGCGAGCGCCGGGGCGAGCGGCATGTACGTGCTCGGCGCGGAGGCCTTCGACGACGCCGACGCCCGGCGCGGGCTCTACCGGAGCCTCGCGCTCGCCGCCTTCCCGGAGGACGACGGCCGGGGCGCCCGCTACCTCGCCTCCAACCAGGTCGGCGACGCCATCCTCCTCTACGCGCTGAGCCAGGGGCCGCTCTGGGAGCGGGTGGGCCCGCCGGCCGAGCCCCTCGCGCTGCGCGTGCCCGGGCCCCGAGCGCGCCACGCGTCGAACGGGCACCTCCACACCGACTCCGCTCCGAATCCGCCCCGACCCCAGCCGGGACCACGACCTCCAGGACCACGACCTCCAGGACCAAGACCTCCAGGACCATGACCGCGAAGACCCCGACCGCCGACGACCCCTTCGCGCCCCCCGCGCGCCTCCCTCGCCTCGGCGCCCTCTGGCGCACCCGCCGCCACGCCCCCTGGCCGCTCCGCTACGGCCTCGCCCTGCCCCTCGCCCTCGGGCTGATGCACCTCGTCGGCCTTCGCGAGTGGGTGGGCGTCGTCTCCGGCACCCCCGTGCCGGGCGTGCCCTTCGCCGTCGCCGCGCCGGTCGGCTTCGTCTACGTGCTCACCTGGCTCGCGACCCTCGCCCTCGCGCCGCCGATGCTCCTCGCCGGGGCCGTCGAGCTCGGCCTGCGCCGCCGGGAGCGCGCCGCCTCGAAGGGCGAAGCCGACAGCGCGCGCGCGCCGGGCCCACGCGACGAGCCTTGAGTGTGCCGGAGGGGCGGCTCACTCTTGTCGGATGGGCTGGTTCGCCGATACCAAGCGCCTCTGGCGCACGCTCCGCCACCGCGAACGGCGGCGCTGGCATCGCGACCACCGGGTGCACCTCGAGCTCCGGCCCTGTCCGAGCGAGCTGGCCGAGAGCTTCGCCGCCGCCGTCGAGGCGAGCTTCGCGTCTCGGCCAGGGGTCGCCTGGGCGCGCGTGAACGCGCCGCTGCGCCGGCTCGTGGTGCAGCTCGGTCCGGACGCCGACCTCGAGGCCGAGGCGGCGTCGCTCGACGCGATGCTCGGCGAGGTCGAGGCGCGCTTCGACCTCGACCAGGTCGAGTTCGTCGACGATGCGCGGGAGCACCCGGGGGACGAGGAGCCCCTCGAGCGGACCCGCGTCGAGCTGGCCGGCGACGGCCTCGGCGTGGCGCTCGGCCTCGGCATGCGCGTGGCGCGCGTGCGGACGGTGGCCGCGGAGATCGATCTCGCCGCCCTGGTCTCGGCCCTCGAGAACGTCCCCGGCGCCCGCAAGGCGCTCGAGGACCGGCTCGGGCGCGGCACGGCCGAGCTCGCGCTCCAGATGGCGAGCACCCTCTCGAGCGCGCTCCTCCAGGGGGCCGTCGGGCCGGGCGTCGACGCGATCCGGCGCGCCCTCCGGCTCCGGGAGCTCCGCGCGCGGCGCGAGGCCTGGGACGCGCTCGAGGAGCGCCTCTGCGGCGACCCGGACGCGCACCCGCGCACGGTCCCGGACGTGGGCGAGCGCCCGGCGCCGCTGCCCCCCGGGCCGATCGAGCGCTACGCCGACAAGGCCGTCGTCGCCATGCTCGGCAGCTTCGGCTTCGGCCTCGCCTCGAGCCAGAGCCTCGCCGGGGCGAGCGCGTCGATCTTCGGGGGCGTCCCCAAGCCGGCCTTCCTCGGGCGCGAAGCCTTCGGGCGTCAGCTCAGCACCGTGCTCGCGCGGCGCGGGGTGCTCGTGCTCGATCGGGACGCGCTCCGCCGCCTCGATCGGATCGACGCGCTGCTCGTCGACGACGCGCTCGTGCCCCTCGCGGGCCCGCTCGACCCGGATCTCGTGGCCCTCACCGGACGCGCGCGGCGCGAGAAGGTGCGGCTCTACGTGCAGGGCGCGGAGCGGACGCGCGCCGAACGCATCCGCGCGCGGCGGATCGCGCCCGCGGAAGGCGAGACCGGCCCGCTCGGGGCGCTCCGGCGGCTCCAGAGGCAGGGGCGCACGGTCGCCTACCTCGGGGGCGACGCGGCCGCGCTCGCGGCGGCGGACCTGGGTGTCGGCGTCGCGAGCTCGGGCGGGCCCGTGCCCTTCGGCGCCGACGTGCTCTGCCCGGGTGGGCTCCGCGACGCGCGCCACGTGCTGGCCGCCGTCGGCCCGGCGCGCACGGCCTCGCGGCAGAGCGTGCAGATGGCCGTCGTCGAGGTGGCCACCGGGCTCCTCCTCTCTCTCGGCGGGCTCGACGAGCGCAACGTGCGCCGGGTCATGCTCGCCGCCCACGGCGCGTCGCTCCTCTCCATCGCCAACGGCGTCCGCCTCGCCGACACGGTGGTGGAGCCGCCGCGCGGGCCGCGCGCTCCCTCCGGCGCCTGGCACGCCGAGGAGACCGGCGCCGTGCTCGAGGCGCTCGGGAGCGCGCCGACCGGTCTGAGCGCCGAGGAGGTGTCGGCGCGCACGCCGCCCGAGAAGAAGCCGCGGACGCCCGCCCGGAAGTACGGCGAGCTGATGCTCGACGAGCTGACCAACCCCTTCACGCCGATCCTCGCGGCGGGGGCCGGGCTCTCGGCGCTGACGGGCTCGCTGATCGACGCGGGCATGGTCGGCGGCGTGATGGGCCTGAACACCGTGCTCGGCGCGGCGCAGCGCTTCCGCACGGAGCGGCAGCTCGAGAAGCTCTTCCAGGACGAGCAACGGGACGCCCGAGTGCGCCGCGACGGCCGGCTCGAGCGCGTGGATCACGAGACGCTCGTCTGGGGCGACGTGATCGAGCTCGAGGCGGGCGAGGTCGTGCCCGCCGACTGCCGCATCCTCGAGGCGCGGGGCCTGGAGGTCGACGAGTCCAGCCTGACGGGTGAGTCGCTGCCCGTCGGCAAGGGCGCGGCGCCGAGCCGGGCGGAGGCCGTCGCGGAGCGGAGCTCCATGCTCTACATGGGCACGACGATCGCCGCCGGAGAGGCCGTGGCCGTCGTCGTGGCGACGGGCGAGGAGACCGAGGCCCGCCGCGGCCTCGCGGACGGCGACGGGGGCGACGCGGGGGGCGTGGAGAAGCGCCTCGAGGATCTCACGGAGCTCACGGCGCCGGTGGCGGCGGCGGCGGGCCTGCTGGTGATCGCCGCCGGGGCCGCGCGCGGACGGAACGCGGCCGACATGATCGGCGCGGGCGTGAGCCTGGCCGTCGCGGCCGTGCCCGAGGGGCTCCCACTCCTCGCGACCATGGCCCAGCTCGCCGCGGCCAAGCGGCTCTCGGCGCGCGGCGCCGTCGTGCGGAACCCGCGCGCCATCGAGGCGCTCGGGCGGGTCGACGTGCTCTGCGCGGACAAGACCGGGACGCTCACGGAGGGGCGCATCCAGCTCCGGGCGGTCTTCGATGGCGAGACGCACGCGGACGTGGACGCGCTGGACGAGGCGCATCGGCGCGTCGTGGCCGTGGCCTACCGGGCGACGCCGAGCGCGGACGAGGAGGGCCCCCTGCCGCACCTGACGGATCGGGCGCTCGCCGAGGGCGCGGCGCGGCTCGGCGTGGAGGCCGAGCACGGGGCGAGCGGCTGGGCGTCGACGAGCGAGCTGCCCTTCGAGCCCGGCCGCGGCTACCACGCCGTCGCCGGCTTGAAGGAGGGCGGGGAGCGCCTGCTCTGCGTGAAGGGGGCGCCCGAGGTGATCCTCGCGCGCTGCGACCGGAAGCGGCGGGAGGGCGCAGATGCGCCGCTGAGCGACGCCGAGCGCGAGGCCCTGGTGGGCGAGGCCGAGCGCATGGCCGAGCGCGGGCTGCGCGTGCTGGCCGTGGCGGACCGGCCCCTCCACGAGGCGCGCGACCTGGACGAGGCGCGCGTGGGGACGCTCCGCTTCCGCGGCTTCGTCGGGCTCAGCGATCCGGTGCGGGCGACGGCGAAGGCGGCGCTGGCCGACCTGCGCGAGGCGGGCGTCGACGTCGTGATGATCACCGGGGACCACCCGAAGACGGCGGCGGCCATCGCGCGCGAGCTGCACCTGGCGACGGACCACGTGCTCACGGGGCCGGAGCTCGAGGCCATGGACGACGACGCGCTCCGGGCGCGGCTGGCGGACGTGCGGGTCTTCGCGCGGGTGACGCCGAGCCAGAAGGTGCGCATCGTGCGCGCCTTCCAGGCGGCCGGGAGGGTCGTCGGGATGACCGGCGACGGCGCGAACGACGCGCAGGCGATCCGGCTCGCGGAGGTGGGCATCGCGCTCGGCGACGCGAGCACCGGGGCGGCGCGCGCGGCGGCGGACCTGGTCGTCGTCGACGGGCGGATCGAGAGCATCGTCGACGCCGTGCTCGAGGGCCGGGCGCTCTGGCGCTCCGTGCGCGACGCGGTGGCCATCCTGGTCGGCGGCAACCTCGGCGAGATCGCCTTCACGGTGGTCGGGGGGCTCGCCGCCGGTCGCTCGCCCCTGAACGCGCGCCAGCTCCTGCTCGTGAACCTGCTGACGGACGCGCTGCCCGCGCTCGCCGTGGCGCTCCGGCCGCCGGAGAGCGTGAGCCCCGAGGAGCTGCTCGAGGAGGGCCCGGAGGCGAGCCTGGGCGAGCCGCTCGAGCGGGACATCCTCTTCCGGGGCGCCATCACCGGCGGGGCCGCGGCCGCGGCGTGGTTCGTCGCGCGCGCGCTCGGCGATCGGCGCGGGGCGGACACGGTGGCGATGCTCAGCCTGGTCGGCGCGCAGCTCGGTCAGACGGTGGTCGCCGGCACCCGCAGCAAGCTGGTGCTCGGGACGGGCTTCGGCTCGCTCGCGGCGCTGCTCGGCGTGGTCCAGACGCCGGGCCTGAGCGGCTTCTTCGGGAGCCGCCCCCTCGGCCCGCTCGGCCTGGCGCAGGCGGCGACGGCGAGCGTGGCGGCGAGCGCGGCCGCGTGGGCCTGGCCGAAGTGGCAGAAGCGGCGCGCGGCACGAAGCGACGCGACGGAGAGCGAGCCGAGCGAGACCCTCCTCGGCTGGCTCCGCCGAAAGACCGCCGAGCCCGGCCCCGACGACGACCTCCCCGACGCCGACCTCGACAGCCCCCCACGCTGAACCGCCTGCGGCGGTGGGGCCGGGCTTTCGTCGCCTTCCGGCGACGGCTTCGCCGGGGGGCTCGGGGAACCGAGCCATGGACGTCGTGGGGAAGCCCGGGATCGCGCTCGGAGCGACACGCGCGGCGAGCGCAGACGCCGGCGAAGCCAGCCGGAGGCGAGGTGCCCCGGCCGCGAACGCGCCAAAGCCACGCCTCTGCCGGGGGAGCGCCCCGGCCGCGGAGCGGCGAAGTCACCGCGCTGCGAAAGGGTGCGCCGCCGGCCGCGGAGCGGCGAAGTCACCGCGCTGCGAAGGGGAGCGCCCCGGCCGCGTACGCGGCAAAGCCACGCTGCTGCAAAGGGGAGCGCCCCGGCCGCGTACGCGGCAAAGCCACGCTGCTGCAAAGGGGAGCGCCCCGGCCGCGTACGCGGCAAAGCCACGCCTCTGC
>PABA01000214.1 GCA_002699025.1 Sandaracinus sp.
AGCGGGGCGCGAGCCGGAGCGGGGTCCCGCGGGGCCCGTCCCCTCCCCCCGTGCCCGAAGTGCTCAGCTCGACACGCAGACCTCGGCAAACCCGACGACCATGGTGACCGGCGGGCACGGGCAAGGGCAAGGGCACGGGCAAGGGCACGGGCATGGCCGGGAGGCGTGGACCCCCGAGACTGGTAGACTGCCGCCGTGCTTCGCCTGATCCTCCCGGCCCTCCTCGGCGCGACCCTCCTCGCCTGTGGCGGCGGCAGCGACCCCACGCTCGCGCCGATCACCCCCGCCACGGCCCGCGTCAACGAGACGCTCACCGTCGACCTCGTCGTCGAAGGCGGCGGCTCCGACGGCCTCTCGTTCGACTTCGAGGGGCCCGAGCTCCCCGGCCTCCGCGCCACCGTCTCCGGCAGCGGGGGCGGCGGCACCTTCCGCTGGACGCCCCTCGCGAGCCACGTCGGCACCCACGAGTTCACCATCCGCCTCCTCCGCGGCGGCTCCGTCATCGACCAGCAGCCGCTCCTCGTCACCGTCCAGCCCGCCGCCGACGCCGCCCCGGTCTTCATCCGCCCGGGCGCCGGCGGCACCTACGACCTCGCCCGCACGCCCACCGTCGAGTTCGCCATCGAGGTCCGCGACGACGACTCCCCCGACGTGACCATCGCCGCGGACGGCGAGCTCCCCGAGGGCGCCGAGGTCTTCCAGGACGGCCCCAAGTCCGGCGTCTTCGAGTGGACCCCGACCCCCGATCAGGTCGCCGCCGCCGAGCGCTGGACCATCCCGCTCACGGCCGACGACGGCGACCACCCGCCCACCGAGCTCGACTACATCGTCGTGCTCCGCACGGAGGCCAAGCCCGGCTGCCCCGGCGACCCGCCGGTCGTCTCCATCACCGCCCCCGGCGACGGCGAGCGCGTCGCGAGCGCCACGGGCTACCAGGTCACCGCCGACGTCAGCGACGACATGGGCCTCCGCGACGCCCCGCTCCTCTTCTACTCCACCTCCGCCCCGGACGACCCCGACATGCCCGACGTCACCGACTTCGAGCAGCTCGTCATGGGCCCGAGCGGCGGCGCCTGGTCGGCCCGCATCCCGAGCCTCCGCCTCGACGACGGCGCCGAGCAGGAGGTCTTCGTGCTCGTCAGCGCCACCGACAACGACGACCCGAGCGGCGCGAGCTGCGACCACCGCACGGACTCCACGCTCCGCCGCTTCGTCGCCGTGGGCGGCGAGGGGGGCGGCGAGCTCCTCGCCACCTGCGAGCCCTGCAGCGAGTCCACCCAGTGCGCCTCGGGCCTCTGCGCGACCGCGGCCGACGGCGCCCGCTGCGTGCCGGGCTGCAGCGGCGACGGCGCCTGCGAGGCCGGCTCCTGCGGCGCCACCGTCACCACCGAGGGCGGCGTCCTCGCGGGCTGCGGGCCCGTCGACGACGTCTGCGGCGGGGGCGGGGGCTGCACCGACGACGCCCGCGAAGAGGACGACACGGCGGCGACCGCCACCCCCTACGAGGGCGCGATCACCGACGGCCAGATCTGCGCCGACGACCCGGACCACCACGCCCTATCGGTCGCCGCCGGCACGCGCGTCACGGTCGTGCTGGACGGCTTCTCCCACGCCGAGGGCGACCTCGATCTGCAGCTCCTCGACGGCGACGCGACCATCGTCGGCTCGAGCGCGAGCACCATGGACGTCGAGCGGGTCGAGCACTGCTTCCCCGAGGCCGACACGGCCACCGCCCGCGTCCTCGGCTACGACGGCGCGGAGAACGGCTACGGGCTCAGCATGACGACAGAGCCCGACCCGGCCATGTGCTGCGTGGACGACGCCGCCGAGGAGAACGACGACCGCGCGAGCGCGACGGCGCTGAGCTTCGACGGGGACGCGGCCCCCTTCGACGGCACCATCTGCCCCCGCGACGACGACTTCTTCCGCTTCGAGGTCGACGGGCCCGCGCAGATCCAGGTGACGCTCCTGATCGAGGAGTTCATGGACGCGGATCTCGACCTCCAGCTCCTCGGACCGACGGGGGCCGTCGCGGGCTCGAGCGCCGGCACCGGCGAGGAGGAGTCCATCGACGTCCGGGTCACGGATCCGGGGACCTACTCGGTGCGCGTCTACGGCTTCCTCGGCGACTCGAGCCCCTACCTCGGCGAGGTGGTCCGCACGGCCGACGCCGGCTGCAGCTCGAGCCTCGACTGCCCGACCGACCAGGTCTGCGACGCCGGGAGCTGCGTGGACCGCACCTGCTCGGGGAGCACCTGCCCGGCCGACCACATCTGTCCGGACGCGGGCCCCTCGCCCACGCCGAGCGAGTGCGGCGCGAGCTGCGCCTTCAACCGCGACTGCCGCTCCACGGAGGCGTGCAAGTGGTTCTGGGAGGGTCGCTACTGCGGGCGCACCGGCGGCGGCGCGAACGGCGAGGCCTGCACCACCTTCGCCGACTGCGGCGGCCAGCGCGCCTGCCTCCCCTGGCCGAGCGGGCTCTGCGCGCGCGCCGGCTGCTCGAGCAACTCGGACTGCGAGACCGACACCTTCTGCGTCGACGCGGGAGACGGCTTCAACGTCTGCGCCCCGAGCTGCTGGGACGGCGACGACGTCTGCCGCACCGGGGACGGCCACGTGTGCGACATCCTCGAGGACCAGGCCGCCGAACTCCAGCTGGTATGCGTCCCCGCCTCCTGACGATCCCCGCGCGGCTCCTCGCGGCCGCCGCGCTGCTGGTGGCGCTGGTCGCCCTCGGCTGCGGCGACGACGGCCCGCCCGTCGACGCGCGCGCCCCCTCGATCCTCTCCGTCCGGGCGACCACGCCCATGACGCAGGGGACGGCCCTCGGCGTGACCGTCGCGGACGTGGACGCCGCCGGGGACGACCTCCGCCTCGAGGTCTCGCCGCCGGACGACGGCCCCTTCGCCCTCTCCCCCGAGCGCCCGCTCGGTGAGGGCGAGCTCTTCTTCCCGCTCGACGCCCGCCTCGTCGGCGCCCTCGGCCCCGGCCGGCATCCGGTCGACCTCGTGCTCGCCGGCGCGGACGCCGAGAGCGAGCCCTACCCCTACTTCCTCGACCTCACGGACGCCCTCCCGATCGCCCTGACCCGCGGCCCGAGCGGCGACGTGCATCGCAACGAGGTCGCCGTGCTCGAGGGCGACGGCTTCCTCGAGGAGCGCGAGGGCACGGTCGAGGCGCGCTTCGTCGGCACCTTCACGCCGGGCGAGGGCGCCGCGAGCGACGTCGACGCGTCGCTCCCGGTCGAGCTCGCCGAGCGCGGCGATCGGAGCCGCGGCCTGGTCACGCTCGGCGCCGAGCTCGGGGGCGTCGGCCCGGGCACCTTCGAGGGCACGCTCCAGCTCGCCTCGGTCCTCGCCGCGAGCGGCGCCCGCACCGAGTCCGATCCCCTGGACCTCACCCTCGCCTTCCTCCCGCCGGAGGTCTTCGGCGTCGACCCGGAGACGGTCAGCCTCGAGCAGATCGTGCGCGTCCGCGGCGCCGGCTTCCTCGGCGGCGACGACGGCACGACCTCCCTCCTCGCAGCCGGCTCCTTCACCCCCGAGGCCGGCGTCAGCCAGCCGGTCCCCGAGAGCGAGCTCATCCTCGCCTTCGTCTCCGGCAGCGAGGTCGCCGGCCCCATCCGCGCCATGGAGGTCGGCGGCTCCCTCGTCTCCGAGCTCTTCGGCGCCGCCCGCGGCCGCTTCGAGGGCACGCTCACGCCCCTCCTCCGCACCGGCGAGGGCAACTTCGAGGGGGCGCCGGCGCCGATCACGCTCACGCTCGGGCCCCTCGTGCAGGTGGTCTGGGTGCGCTTCCTCCCGGGCTTCTACGACAGCCTCGCCCGCTTCGGCCTCGCCGCCTCCGCGGGCGTCATCGAGGAGCGCATCGCCGCGCGCATCGAGAGCATCTACGCCGACTGGAACGTGGACGTGCGCCTCGAGCGCCCGACCGACTTCTCCGCCTCCGGCTACGCGACGGTCGAAGTCGGCGGCCCGGACCCGAACGGCCGCGGCCTCTTCGGCTACGACAACACGCCCGGCAAGGACGTGGGCAACGTGCGCCTCTTCGACGCCATCGGCGGCGCCAACGCCGAGACGCAGGAGGACGGCTACCCGGGCTTCGGCGGCGTCTTCGTCGAGTCCCTCTTCGGCTTCTCGGCGCACCCGCCGGAGGAGCTCGACGGCGCCGGCCCGGACCCGGACCCGCTCTTCGACGAGATCTTCGACCCGGTGCGCGACGAGTCGGCCACGCTCGCGGAGGTGCGCGGCGAGGGCGAGCGGGCGGCCTCCGTGAACCGCGCCATCGACGCCCTCGCCTCGGTCGTCGGCGAGACCGCCGCCCACGAGCTCGGACACAGCCTCGGCCTCGCCGACCCCTACGGCTCGAGCACGGTCTTCCACAACCCCGGCGACAGCCCCGGCTGCCTCATGGACTCGGGCAGCGTGCGCCCCTTCGGCGAGCGCGCGAGCCAGCCGGGCTTCGCGGACACGCACCTCTGCCGGGACGCCCCCGGCTACCTCGACGCGATCCTCCCGCGCGAGTGAGGGCGGCGATCGAACCCGTGGACCCGATGCGCCCGGGCGCTCGACGCCGACGGGCTCGGGCGCGCTCCCGGCCACGCGCTCCACGGACGCCGGCCGAGCGCGCCGGGCTCGGATGCACCGCGGGGCGGAGGGTCTCGGAGGCCGCGCGCCACGCTCGGGCGGGCCTTCGACCGGGCCCCCGCTCCCCCCGAGCGCCCGGCCCCGCCGTGTCGAAAGGGTCGACGCGGCTCGTCGGGCGGCGCTACACAGCCCGGGTGCGCCTCGCCCTCGTGATCGCGTTCGTCCTCGCGGCCCTCGCCTCCCCGGCCCGGGCCCAGCTCCGCCGCGACACCCGCGGCGCGCCCCTCCCGGCCGTCTCCACGGCCGCCCCGCGCGGCGCCTTCGCCCTCGAGGCCAACCCGGCCGCCCTCGCCTACCTCCCGGGCTGGGAGGTCGCCTGGGTGCACGCGGAGGCCCACGGCGCCGACCGGCTGCCCGACGAAGGCGACAGCCTCTACGCCGCGACCCCCTTGCCCTTCCGCCTCGCGGCCGCCGCGAGCGCCGACTGGGTGCGCCCCGAGAACACCGGCGAGGCGGAGCGCGGGCGCTTCTCGCTCGGGCTCGCCTGGGCCCGGAGCCGGCACCTCGCCGTCGGCGGCGCCGTCCGCTTCTTCGGCTCGGACGATCCGGTGGGCGGCGTCGCGACCGTCGACCTCGGCGCCACCTTCCGCCCGGCGCCCTTCCTCGCCATGGGCGTCGTCGTCCACGACGTGCTCGGCCCGCCCGGCCTGGTCGGCGGCGACGCGATCCCCGCGACCTTCGACGCCGGCGTGCAGCTCCGCCCCTTCGCGACGGACCAGCTCCTCTTCGAGGTCATGACCGCCGTCGACACGGACGGCCGGGTGGGCGTCCGGGGGCTGGCGGGCGTGGAGGTGCCGCGCGTCGGGCGCCTCTACGGCGCCCTCGAGGGCGACGACCTCCGGGGCGACGGGGAGCTCCGCGCCCTGGTCGGCCTCGACCTCCGCTGGGATCGCTTCACGGTCGGGGGCGGCGCCCTCCTCGGCGACGGGCTCGGCGCCGGCTGGCTGGCGAGCGCCCGCGTGGCCGAGGTCGGGGCCGAGGCCGCCCTGCCCTCGCGCGGCTGGGTCGACGAGATCCGCGTGCGCGGCGTCGGGGCGCGCACGCTCCTCGGCCTCCTCGCGCGCCTCGACCGCGACCGCCACACGCCCGGCGTCCGCGGCGTGCTCCTCACGCTCCGCGAGACCGACATGGGGCTCGCCTACGCGCAGGAGCTCCGCCAGGCCATCGCCGCGCTCCGCGCCGCCGGCAAGCCCGTCGTCTGCCACCTCGACGGCGCCAGCGGCAGCGAGATCTACGCCTGCGCCGCCGCCGACCGCACCTACCTCGACCCGGCCGGCTTCGTGCGCCTGCTGGGCCCCTCGCTCGACGTCACGCTCTACGGCGAGCTCCTCCGGGACCTCGGCGTGCGGACCGACTTCATCCGCATCGGCCGCTTCAAGAGCGCCGTCGAGAGCTACGCCAACGACGCCATGAGCGACCCGGCGCGGGAGGCCCGCGAGACCTTCCTCGACGACGTCTGGGCGCGCCTGCTCCGGGACCTCGCCGCCGATCGGGAGACCGAGCCCGAGCGCGTCGCCCGCTGGATCGACGAGGGCCCCTACCTCGCCGAGGAGGCCTCGGCCCTCGGCCTGACCACCGGCGAGTCCGACGCCCGCCGCCTCGGCGACGCCCTCGAGGAGCTCACGGGCACGCGCCGCCGCCGCCGCGAGCCCGAACGCACGGCGCCGACCCACTTCGGCCGGCCGCGCCGCCTCGGCGTGATCGTGGTCGACGGCGCGATGGTCGACGGCGAGAACGTCGACCTGCCCATCGTGGAGATCCACCAGAGCGGCGGCGAGACCGTGGCGAAGGCCATCGACGCCATGGCGGCGGATCGCTCCATCGCCGCCATCGTGCTCCGCGTCGACAGCCCGGGCGGCTCCGCCCTCGCGTCCGACCAGATCTGGCGCGCCCTCCGCCGCGCCCGGCGCCGAAAGCCCGTCATCGCCTCCATGGGCGCCATGGCGGCGAGCGGCGGCTACTACGTCGCGAGCGCCGCCGACGAGATCTACGCGGACCCCTCGACGCTCACGGGCTCCATCGGCGTCTTCTTCGGCAAGGTCGACGCCGAGCCCCTGGCCGAGCGCCTCGGCGTCGAGGTGACGCAGCTGAGCCGCGGCGCGCACGCCGGGGCCACCTCCCTCTTCCGCCCCTTCACCCCCGAGGAGCGCGCGAGCCTCGCGGATCTCGTCCGCCAGTCCTACCGGCTCTTCCTCCGCCGCGTGGCCGAAGGCCGCGGCATGTCCGTGCGCGAGGTCGACGCCGCCGGGCGCGGGCGCATCTGGAGCGGCGACGCCGCCCGCGAGCTCGGCCTCGTCGATCACCTCGGCGGCTTCCTCGCGGCCGTGGAGCGCGCCCGCGAGCTCGCGCGGCTCCCTGCCGACGCCCCCATCGTCGTGGCGCCCGACCGCCCCCGCTCGCTCGCCGACTACGTGCTCGGCCCGCTCGGGCTCCCCACGGGCCGCGTCCAGGGCGGCCTCGCGACGCCCGACGCCTCGGGAGGGCCCCTCCCGATCCCGCCTCGGCTCCGCCACGCGCTCGTCCTCGGCGCCGCGCTCGGCGGGACCCGCGAGGGCGCGCCCATGGCCATGCTCCCCGCCGCGATCACGCTCGAGTGAGACCCGCGCGCCCGAACGCGGCGCGTCGACCCAGCCGCCGGTTGTACTCGTGCGTGATCCATCCGGGTAAAAGGAGACCTGGCTTGTCCCGACGCTCCAGGGCGGCGTTGCGCCTCCTCGCCGATGCACCGCATCGACTCGTCAGCGCGCCTTGCCCCGAAACGCCGGTCCCGCGCCATCTCCCCTTCTACCCGTCGGATCCCTGCACTAACGTACCGCCGTGCGCGCCCTCGCCCCGCTGCTCGCCCTGCTCCTCCTCGCCCCCCTCGCCGCCTGCGAGGAGGGGGAGGAGACCCGCTCGCGCGCGGAGCGTCCGCCGGCCGACCACGGCCCGGTCCCGGACGCCGCCGAGGACCCGCTCGGCCACGCGCTCCACGGCTTCGGCAAGGAGCTCCTCCCGCGCATGGCCCCCGAGGGCACCGTGCTCCGCGGCCGCCTCCGCCGGGGCGAGGTGGAGGACCACCCGGCCATCCTCCTCGGCACGCACTGCTACGCCATCCTCGGCGTCGGCGGCGAGGGCGTGACCGACCTCGACGTGCTCCTCATCGACCCCGTCGGCGCCGCCATCATGCACGACACCGACACCGGGCCCCGCGCCACGCTCGGCGTCCGCGAGCAGATCTGCCCCGCCCAGGCCGGCCAGTTCGAGATCCGCGTGCGCGTCTTCGAGGGCGAAGGCGACTACGCCGTCCGCCTCTACTCCTACCAGGTCATCTGACCGCCCCTCGGCGGCCACGGGCGAGCGACGGAAGGAGCGCCGAGGGCCGATGCGCCGCGGCGAGGCCCCGGAGCCGACGGCGACGGTGGGCCGAGAACCGCTGCGCAGAGAACCGCTGCGTCGAGGCAGGCCCCGGCGAGCGCCCCGACCGGAGCGAACGGGCGAGCGCCGGCGAGCACGAGGACCGAGCGCCCCCGCGCGGAAACCTGCTAGGGTCGCGCGGGTGAGCGGACCGACTCGCTGGGCGCTCCTCGCCGCCGTCCTGCTGTTCATCGTCTTCCTGGTCGTGAAGTCGCGCGTCGCCCTGGTGCGCGACCCGGACGCCGCCGACGCCCGCCGCCGCCTCGGCGACGCCCGCCAGCGCGCCCGGCAGGCCGACAAGCACAGCGAAGCCCGCGCCGACGCCTACCTCGAGGCCGCCCGCATCGCCCTCGACGACCTCGGCCGCCCGCGCCTCGCCGCCAGCTACGCCCGGCGCGCCGATCGCGCCCGCCCCGAGCGCACGGAGGGCCTCCGCCTCGTCGTCCGCGCCATGCGCCGCGCCGAGCGCCACCGCGCCCTCGAGCGCCTCCTCTGGCGCCGCCTCGACGAGGTCGACCTCGAAGGCGAGCGCGCCGAACGCATCTTCGCCGAGCTCCAGCGCCTCTACGAGGGCCCGCTCCGACGCCCGGCCCAGGCCCGCGTGCTCCGGCAGCTCTGGGAGAACGGCCGCGGCGCCGCCTCGACGAGCGACGAAGCGTGAGCGCGCCCCCCTTCCACCTCGCCATCCCGGTCCACGACCTCGAGGCCGCCCGCGCCTTCTACGGCGGCGTCCTCGGCTGCCGCGAAGGCCGCGCCGCCGAGCGCTGGGTCGACTTCGACTTCTTCGGGCACCAGCTCAGCTGCCACCTCGCGGACGTCGACCCCCCACCCACCAACGAGGTCGACGGGGACGCGGTGCCCGTGCGCCACTTCGGCCTCGTCCTCCCCTGGGACGAGTGGGAGCGGCAGGCACGGCACCTCGAGGCGGCGGGCGTACGCTTCCTCATCCGGCCCCGCGTGCGCTTCGCCGGCCAGCCCGGCGAGCAGGGGACGCTCTTCGTGCGCGACCCCTCGGGCAACGCGATCGAGCTCAAGAGCTTCCGCGATCCCGCGCGCCTCTTCGCGCGCTGAGGCCGGCCCCCGCCACACGGTCCGCACTGTCGCCTCCCCGCAAGGTCGCCTCCCGCAAGGTCGCCTCCCACACGATCCGCACTGTCGCCTCCCGCAAGGTCGCCTCCCGCAAGGTCGCCTCCCGCGCGATCGCCCCGCCGCGCCGTCGCCTCCCTCACGGTCGCCTCCCGCACCAGCCGCCCGGTCGCCTCCCGCAAGGTCGCCTCCCGCAAGGTCGCCTCCCGCGCGATCGCCCCGCCGCACCGTCGCCTCCCGCACCAGCCGCCTCCGACTCCGCCCGACGCAGCGCGCCCGCCGCGGTGCACGCGTCGTCCGCCCCGACGGGAACCTTCCGAGACCGCCGTCCGACCGAGAGGCTCCTCACAGCGGGCCAACTCCATGGAATCACCCACCCTTTCCAGCCCACCGTCGGCTCCTTCCGGGCGTGACGCCGCCACCCCGCATGCGCTAGGGTGCGCCCGATGTCCCGCTCCCGGATCGCCCGCCGCTGGGCCCCCGCGCTCGCCGCGCTGACGTTGCTCGTCACGCGCCCGGCCGCCGCCCAGGAGGAGGAGACCCGCGAGCCCCCGTCGGAGGCCATCGAGCAGTTCCAGGCGGGACAGGAGCACTACCTCGCCGGCCGCTACCAGGAGGCGGCCGTCGCCCTCGAGCGCGCCCTCGAGCTCGACCCGGGCTCGCCGACGCTGATCTTCAACCTCACCCGCGTCTACGAGCTCATGGGCGAGCTCGACAAGGCGATCGAGTTCGGCCAGGAGTACCTCCGCCTGGTCCCCGAGGACGACAGCGAGGAGCGCGCGAACGCGGAGCGCACCCTCCGCCGCCTCGAGGGCGCCCGCGACTGGCTCGCGCTCCGGGAAGCCCAGGAGCCACCGGACCTCCGGCGCCTCGCCCCCCGGGTCCTCGTCCGCGACCGCGGCGTGGCCGACCTCCCCTTCTGGGTCACGCTCGGCGCCGGCGCGGCCCTCCTCGTCGGCGGCGGCGTGGTCGGCGGCTTCGCCCTCCGCGCCCAGAACCAGGCCGACGACTCGATCCTGCGCACCGAAGGCGACCAGAGCGCCTGGCGCGACCGCGTCGACCGGGCCGACCGGCTCGCCCTCTCCACGGACATCCTCCTCGGCGTCGGCGCGGCGGCCACGGTCGCCGCCGGCCTCCTCTACATCCTCCGCGTGCGCACCTACGAGCGCGACGCCGACCCGGCGGAAGAGGGAGGCGAAGCGTCCGCGGGCGACCTCGCCGTCCTCCCCATGAGCGACGGGCGGGGCTTCGGCCTGGCCCTCCGGGGGACCCTCTGATGCGCCGCGCCTTCGCCTTCCCCTTCGGCGCCTTCGCGCTCGGCGCCGTCGTCCTCGCCGGCTGCTCGGTGATCGTCGAGCCCGCCAGCGACGTCCGCTGCGAGCCCGGCGACGGCTTCAACCCCTGCCCCCGGGGCCTCGTCTGCACGGTCCCCGAGGGCGAGACCATCGGCACCTGCCGCGAGCCCGCGTGCACGCCACCGGGCGCCCCGGAGTCCTGCAACGGCTCCGACGACGACTGCGATGGGGTGATCGACGAGGAGACCGCGGGGATCACCGAGGTCTGCAACGGCTCGGACGACGACTGCGATGGGCTCGTCGACGAGGGCAACGACGCCGACGCCGACGGCTACAACACCTGCGGCACGCAAGGCTGCGACGCCGACTGCACGCCCAACCCGGACCTCGCCGACTGCAACGACGCGCCCGACGATCCGGCCGCGCCGTCGATCAACCCGGGCGCCCCCGAGCAGTGCAACTTCGTCGACCACGACTGCGACGGCTCGGCCGTGCCCGAGGACCTCGGGCCCCTCGACGCGGAGTGCGCCGAGATCGCCCCCGGCACCATCTGCAACCCGAGCCGCGGCTGCGTGCCCGCCGACTGCCGCTCCGAGCGCCCCGAGTACCAGTGCATGGGCGACGAGATCTGCGACACGACGGCCTCGCCGCCGCGCTGCGTCCTCGCCGGCTGTACCCCGACCGAGTGCGCCGCCGCCGGCCAGTGGTGCGACCCGGCTGCCGGCGAGTGCCGGCCGCGCCTCGGCAACGGCGTGGCCTGCGAGGTCGACGAGCAGTGCCAGAGCCTGGTCTGCCTCGAGCCCGGCGCGCTCCGCCTGCCGGCCTCGGTCGGCAGCCGCATCTGCGTGAGCACCTGCTGCACCGACTCGGACTGCCCCTCGGGCGAGTTCTGCTGGGACGCCGGCAACGGCGCCCGGAGCTGCCTCCCGGAGGGCTTCGCCTTCGAGGTCACGGGGCGCAGCACGCTCGGCTCCGCCCCGGCGGGGGCCAGCTGCTCGAGCGGGAGCGAGTGCCGCTCGGGCTTCTGCCAGGACGACCAGTGCTTCTCGCCCTGCCGCGCCAACGAAGACTGCCCGGACAGCCTGGCCTGCTCGCTCGACGTCCGCGATGGCCCGGATGGCCTGCGGGTCGTCACCGCCTGCGCGAGCGGCCGGCGCAGCGAGCCCCAGAGCTGCGACAGCTCGCTCGACTGCACGGGCCTCTGCTGCGACGTGGTCCGCTTCGGCGCGGTGGTCGAGGTCCGCTGCGATCGCGACGACAGCTTCATCGACAACGAGTGCGTCGACTTCACCTGGTGCCGGACCGATTCGGACTGCGGCGGCGACGGGTGCAGCTACATCGGCGCCTCGGACTCGGGGGTGGTCGCCGTCTGCCAGGACCCCTCCGAGGGCCAACCCTGCTGCAACAACCGCCAGTGCCCCGACGGCGTCTGCCGCCCGCAGCTCGGGGCGAGTGGCGGCGAGAGCTGGCTGATGCTCTGCGCGGAGGCCCCGACGGGCACCTGAACGGGTCTCCAGCCCACCGTCGCGACCCGCCGATCTGAAATCTCGTTCGTTCCACCCACGCCACCCGTTTGCGGGGAGGCGGGGCGTGGTAAGCTGCGCGCCGGGGGAGCGCCCACCGAACGGGCGACACCACGTCATGGGCCAGGGCCTCGCACCGAACGACCCGCTCGAGGAGCGGGATCCGATGATCGGCCGCACCGTCGCGGACCGCTTCATCGTGCAAGCTCGCATCGGCTCGGGCGGGATGGGCACGGTCTACAAGGCCGTGCAGACGGGCCTGAACCGCCCCGTGGCCCTGAAGCTGCTCAAGGAAGAGGTCAGCTGGGACCCGGACACGATCACGCGCTTCCACCGCGAGGCGAAGGCCATGAGCCTGCTCGTGCACCCGAACACGGTGCGCGTCTTCGACTTCGGCCAGACCCGCGAGGGGATCCTCTACCTGGCCATGGAGCTGCTCGAGGGCGAGCTCCTCACGCAGAAGCTCGAGCGCGAGGGGGCGCTGGCGCCGGACGAGGCGATCGGCGTGGGCGGCCAGATCCTCGCGAGCCTCCACGAGGCGCACGCCAAGGGGATCATCCACCGCGACCTCAAGCCCGACAACATCTACCTCGCGGACGTCGAGGGGCACTCGGAGCCGGTCGTGAAGGTCCTCGACTTCGGCATCGCCAAGGTCTTCGAGGGCGAGAACCAGTTCGATCAGCTCGAGACCCAGGCCGGCACGGTCTTCGGGACCCCGCGCTACATGTCCCCGGAGCAGGCGCAGGGGAAGAGCATGGACGCGCGCTCCGACCTCTACAGCGTCGGCGTGCTGGTCTACCAGCTGCTCACGGGCGTCGCGCCTTTCCGCGACGAGGACGCCGTCGTGGTGATGGCGAAGCACATCCGCGACAAGCCCGTCCCGCCGGCGAAGGCCGCGCCGACGCGCCGCATCCCGCTCAGCCTGAGCCGCACGGTGATGCGCGCCCTCGAGAAGAGCCCGGAGAAACGCTACCAGGACGCCGACGCCTTCCACACGGCGCTCGAGGCGTGCCTGCCGGAGGCCGCCGGAGCGAGCGGGCGCGCGCAGACCGGCATCTTCTGGCGTGCGCAGTCCGCGGCGGGGGGCCGGGGACTCTGGATCGCGGCGGGCGTGCTGCTCGTGCTGATGCTGGCCGGCGGCCTGGCGTTCGCGTTCGGCGGCGAGGACGAGCCGGAGCCGGTGGCCGAGGCGCCCACGCCCTCGGCGCGGGTCGACGCCATGGAGCTCGAGGTCGAGGCCGAGGAGCCCCCGCGCATCGGCACGGCCGAGCTCGACAGCGACCCGACGGGGGCGCGCGTCTACCACCAGGGCCGCTTCCTCGGCGAGACCCCCCTGCGGCACGACATGCCCGAGGCGGAGTCGATGACCGTCGAGGTGCGCCGCGCGGGCTACGAGACGGTCGAGGCCGTCCTCACCCCGACCGAGCCGCGGCTCGTGCTCCTCCACCGGACCGAGCCCGAAACGACGCCGATGCGGGCGAGCCGCATGACCCCGCAGGTCAGCGCCATGCGGCCGACCATGCAGGCGGCGCCGACCATGGAGCCCTCGGCCATGGAAGAAGAGCCGCACTACACGCGCTTCCGCTGAGCGCCGCCCCGCCCCGCGCCTCGTCGCGCCCCGCGCATCTTCCGAGCGCTCCCCACCGCCTCTTCCTTCGCCTTCCGATTGGCGAGCGGCGCTCGGAGTGATTATGAGGGGCCCCTCATGACCCCGAAGGACCCCGCCAAGACCCTCGAGGACCTCGAGTGGGCACGCATCGTCGACGCCGTGGGCGCCCGATGCCGGGGTCCGCTCGGCGCGCGCATGAATCTGCCGCTCGCGACGACCCGCGAGGGCGCCGCCCGGGCGCTCGCCGAGACGCGCGAGGTGATGGAGCTGCTCGCCGAGGACGAGGTCCTCCCCCTCGATGGCGTGCAGGAGCTCCGCGGCCACCTCCAGCGCCTCTCCCGTCAGGGCGACCTCGACGCCGGCGCGCTCCGCGACGTGATGAAGACGCTCGCCGCCGCGCGCTCGCTCCGGCTCTTCCTCGCGAAGCGCAAGGAGCGCATGCCCGCGCTCCACTCGGCCTGCGCCTTCGACCCGAGCCTCGACCGGCTCCACGAGGAGCTCTCCGTCGCCATCGATCCCGACGGCACGTTGAGCGACCACGCCAGCCCCGAGCTCCGCCGGCTCCGGGGCGAGACCTCCAACCTCCGCGAGCGCCTCGTCCGCCGCCTCGACCAGATCCTGATCGAGCGCGCGGACATCCTCCAGGACAGCTTCTACACGCTCCGCGAGGGCCGCTACGTCGTCCCCGTCCGCCGCGACGCGCACGAGAAGTTCGAGGGCATCGTCCACGGCACGAGCTCGAGCGGGCAGAGCATCTTCGTCGAGCCGCGCGCCCTCGTCGCGCAGGGCAACCGGCTGAAGATGGCCCAGGCCGAGCTCGAGCGGGAGGAGGCGCGGATCCTCGCCGAGCTCTCGGAGCTCGTGCGCGAGCGCCTGGCGAGCCTCCGCGCCGCCTGCGACGCCCTCGACCACGCCGACCGGCGCCAGGCCTCCGCGCGCTTCGGCCGGGACCTCGACGCCTCCGTGCTGCCCCTGGCCGAGGGGGCGAAGGCGACGCTGAAGACGGCCCGGCACCCGCTCCTGCTCCTCGACGAGGACCACGAGGTCGTGCCGAGCGACCTCTCGGTCGAGGCCGGGCGGGGCCTCGTCATCAGCGGCCCGAACGCCGGCGGCAAGACGGTCGCGCTCAAGAACCTCGGGCTCGCGGCGCTGATGCAGCGGGCCGGCCTGCCCATCCCGGCGGCGCCCGGCAGCTCCTGCGGGTTCTTCGCGCCCGTGCTCACGGACGTCGGCGACGAGCAGTCCATCGAGAAGAACCTCTCGACCTTCTCGGCGCACGTGACCAACCTCGCGCGCATCCTGAAGGCGACGGGCTCCGGGAGCCTGGTGCTCCTCGACGAGCTCGCTGGGGGTACCGATCCGCAGGAGGGCGCGGCCCTCGCCTGCGCCCTCGTCGACACCTTCGTTCGGCGCGGCGCGGCCCTCGGCGTGACGACCCACTACGAGCCCCTGAAGGCCATGGCGGCCAAGGACGAGCGCCTCGAGAACGCGGCCGTGGGCTTCGACGTCGAGAAGATGGAGCCGACCTTCGAGCTCCTCCACGGCGTGCCCGGCGCCTCGAGCGCGCTCGCCGTCGCGCGGCGCTTCGGGATCCCGGACGAGGTCCTGGCGACGGCGCGGGGCGTGCTGCCCGAGCAGAGCCGCACCTTCGACGAGCTCGTGCGGCAGCTCGAGGATCAGCGGCGGGAGCTGGCCCTGGCGAAGGCGGCGGTGGCCGAGACGGAGCGCGAGCTCCTGACCGAGCGCGCGAAGCTGAAGGAGCGGCGGGCGGCGCTCGAGAAGAAGAAGGAGAAGCTCCTCGACGGGGAAGCGAAGAAGCTCCGCGACATGCTCCGGCGGGCGCGCGAGGACGTGCGGCAGGCGCGGCGGCTCATCAAGAAGCGCCCGGACGAGAACACGGCCGACGAGGTGCGGCGGCGCATCGAGGAGGCGGCCAAGGTCGCAGCGCGTCGACCGGCGGATCAGCTCCCGGAGGTCCGGGGCGAGCCGATCGCGCCCGAGGCGCTGCACCTCGGCGTGAAGGTCTGGGTGCCGCGGCTGCGGGCCGTCGCCGAGGTCGTGGAAGGCCCGGTGCGCGATCAGGTGCGCGTCGCGGCCGGCGCGCTCCGGCTCTGGGTCGACGTCGCCGATCTGACGGCGCCCCCGAAGGGCACGACGAAGCAGGGCGCGGGCAAGAGCCCGGCGGCGAGCGAGGGGCCGGCACCGACGCCCCAGGCGCCCGCGACGCCGGCCAAGCCGGTGCAGACGCCGGACAACACGCTGGACGTGCGCGGCCTGCGCGTGGACGAGGCGCTGGCCATGGCCGAGAGCTTCCTCGATCGAATGTACGGGCAGAACGAGCCGACGGCCTTCATCGTGCACGGCATCGGCTCGGGCGCGCTCCGGGACGCCATCCGCGGCCAGCTGCGCCAGGACAGCACCTACGTGCAGTCCTTCCGCGGCGGCACGCGCGAAGAGGGCGGCGACCGCACGACCATCGTCACGCTCCGGTAGAGCCCGCTCCGCGTTCGTCTCCCGCGCGCTCGTCTGCCTGACGTGCGACCCAGCCACCCGACCGACCAGGGGCGCGGTTCGAGATCAGCACGGCTCGAGGTCAGCGCGGTTCGAGATCAGCACGGCTCGATGTCAGCGCCGTTCGAGATCAGCGCGGCTCGAGATCAGCGCGGTTCGAGATCAGCGCGGCTCGAGATCAGCGCGGTTCGAGATCAGCGCGGTTCGAGGCCAGCGCCGTTCGAGATCAACGCCGTTCCAGGGACCGGAGGGAGCCCGGGACGAGACGCCGGATCCCCTCCTGCGGGATGCGCAGAATCCCGCTCCAGCGGCGGCCGGGAGGCCGTCGCTCGCTACTGGAAGATCGTCGGGACCTTCAGCTCGCCGGCCATCATCGACGTCGAGGTCGTCGTCATGCGCGGGCGCATGGTGCCCCGCATGGGCGTCCGGCTCCGGCGCGGCACCAGCACGACCTGCACGGTCGTCGCGCTCTCGGGCGTGACCTCGATCTCGCCGGCGTAGCGCCCGCGCCGCGCGTGGATGGTCACGGTCTCCCCAGGCGGCACCTGGATGTCGCAGGGCGTCGCCTCGCAGCCCTCCACGTCGCCGTCGACGCTCACCTCGGCCCCATCGCCGGGCCGCGTCGTGACCGTCACCGGCACGCTCGTCGGCGCCTCGGGCTGCGGCTCCACCTCGGGCTCGGGGGCCACCTCGGGCTGCGGCTCGGGCTCGGGCGGCGCCGCCACCGGGTCCGGCGGGTCGGTGGTCGACGCCTGCGCGATCGGCTCGCTCCGGGGCTCGGGATCGCCCTTGAGGAAGAAGTAGACGCCGCCCGCGCCCACGGCGACGAGCAGCACGGCCATCAGCGCGATGAGCCCGGTCTTGCTGCCGCCCTCCGCCGTCGGGAACTCGTCCGTCGGCAGGGCCGGCCCGATGGAGCGCGGCGGCCGCGGCTTGGCCTTCACGGGCTCGCCGTGACCCATGAGCGTCGCCTTGCTCACGCGCCCCTCGAGCGCCTCCTCCAGCGCCTCGCCCAGCTCCGCCATCGTCTGGTAGCGGTCCGCGGGGTCCTTCGCGAGCGCCTTGTAGACGACCATCTCGAGCTCGGCGCTCACCTCCACCTTCGGGTTCACCTCGCGCAGCGGCGGGGGCTCCTCGAACATGTGCTGGGTGAGGATCCCCATGAAGCTGTCGCCCACGAAGGGCACGCGCCCCGTGAGGCACTCGAAGAGGATCGCGCCGATGGCGTAGATGTCGACGCGGTGGTCGAGCTCCTTCCCGGCCGCCTGCTCCGGCGACATGTACTCCGGCGTGCCGAAGATCATGCCGGTCTTCGTCAGCTTCCGGCCGGGCTCGCCCTCGGTCTCGATGTCCGACATCTTCGCGATGCCGAAGTCGACGATCTTCACGAAGTCGTGCTCGTCGGCCCGGTTCACGAGGAAGATGTTCTCGGGCTTGATGTCCCGGTGGACGATCCCCTTCTCGTGCGCGGCGCCGAGGGCCCGGCAGCACTGCTGGAGGATGCGCACGGTGCGCCCCATGGGGAGGACGACCTCGCGGGCGAGCACGTTCGCCAGATCCTCCCCCTCGAGGTACTCCATGACGAAGTAGCTCGACCCCGTCGGCGTCGTGCCGAAGTCGGAGATGTCGACGATGTTCTGGTGGCCGATGCGCGAGGCGCTGATGGCCTCCTGGCGGAAGCGCTCGACGACCTCCGGCCGGCGCGAGAAGTCGTCGCGGAGCACCTTGATGGCCACCCGCTTCTGGATGACCGTGTGCTGAGCCTCGTAGACGAGGCCCATGCCGCCCTCGCCGATGCGGCGCCGGACCTCGTACTTGTCGAAGGTCTGGCCGACGAGCGGATCGTCGGAGGCGCCGGCTCCGGCGTCGACCTGGGAGGCGGTCACGAGGCGGGCGGCGTCGACGGGGCAGAAGACCTCCCCGCCCTCGTACTCCCCCTTGCAGACTGGGCAGACCTTCTTCATCGGCCGATCTCGGAGACCCTTCCGCTCACCTTTTCGCTCACCGGTGCTCTGACCCGTGCTCTGGCCCGTACGCGCACCCTTGCGCGCAGGGTGGAATGCCCTCCGCGCGCGCGCCGAACCACCGGCGGCAAGGTATCAGAGGGGCCCGAACCGGTCAACGAATGGCGCGCCCCCTCTCCGGCGCGATTCCGTCCTAGATCCGGTAGGTTGCGGCGCTGATCGGAAGCGCTCGGCGTTGCGCCGGCGCCCGCGCTCTGGTAGCTCTTCGCCGTGGGGCGAATCCGGCTGCTGGACGACGCGCTGGTCGACCAGATCGCGGCCGGCGAGGTGGTCGAGCGGCCGGCGAGCGTCGTGAAGGAGCTCGTCGAGAACGCCCTCGACGCCGAGGCGGGCGCGATCACCGTCGAGATGGTCGAGGGCGGCCGGGAGCGCATCCGCGTCGTGGACGACGGCGTGGGCATGGATCGCGAGGACGCGCTGATGTGCGTCCGCCGCCACGCGACGAGCAAGCTGCGGCGCTTCGAGGACCTCGGCACGCTCCGTACGATGGGTTTCCGCGGCGAGGCCTTGGCGTCGATCGCGTCGGTCTCGCGCTTTCGGCTGCTGACGCGGCAACGCGAGGCGGTGGCCGCGACCGAGGTGCGCGTCGAGGGCGGGGCGGCGCCGGTGGTCCGCGACGCCGGGGCGCCGCCCGGGACGACGGTCGAGGTCGACGAGCTCTTCTTCAACGTGCCGGCGCGGCGGAAGTTCCTGCGGGCGCGGCAGACCGAGAGCCACCACATCGCCGAGACGGTGCTCAAGGCGGCGCTCGCGCACCCGCAGATCCGCTTCGCGCTGACCAGCAACGGGCGGCGCATCCGCGAGTACCTCCCGGCGCTCGGGCGCCTCGCTCGGGCCCAGGCGGTCTTCGACGATCAGAAGCTCGTGCCCATCGAAGCGAGCCAGGACGACGTGGGCGTCGTGGCCGCCCTCGGGCCGCCCGAGCGGGCGCGGAGCGGGGCGCGGCACCTCTACCTCTTCGTGAACGATCGCCCGGTGATCGACCGGGCCCTGGCGCGCGCCATCGCCTTCTCCTACGGGGACCGGCTGGCCAAGGGGAAGTACCCCGCGGGCGTGCTCTTCCTCTCGCTGCCGCCGGGCGAGGTCGACGTGAACGCCCACCCGCAGAAGACGGAGATCCGCTTCGCGCGGGCGAGCCGGGTGCTGGACGCGGTGACGCGCCTGTTGACCCGGGAGCTCGGGACGCGGCGCTGGGCCGGGGGTATCGAGGGGACGGCCGCCGAGTCGAGCGTCCGGCCAGCCGCGAAGCCGGCGGGCCCGGCCTCCTCCGGCGGGCCCGCGCCGTCGCTCCGCCGCGACGGGTTCTGGAGCGAGCGCCTCGCGGCCGGGCCCGGCACCCGGACGAGCACGGGAGCGGGCGGAAAGAAGGGCGGCGTCGACCCGACCCCGCCGGCCGCGCCCTCCGATCCCTGGGGCCTTGGCTCGGCCCTCGCCGGCCCCACCGCGCCGGAAGCCACGCCCGAGGGACCCGCGGGCGAAGACTCCCCACGAGACGGCGCTCCACGAGACGGCGCCGTACGGGAGAAGGGCCCGCGCTACGGCGCCTCGGCAGCCGGCTCCGCCGGCGGAGAAGCGGCTCGGGCGGACGCACCGATTGGCGACTCCGCGGGCCCCGCGGCCCGAAGTGGAGGCGCGTCGAGCGAGAGCGTACCGCGCGGAAGCGCCCCGCCCGCCGAGGCTCCGCGCCCTCTCGGCACGCCGGCGCCCGAGCGCGCTCCCGAGCCCGCCGGCCCGCGGCTGCTCGCCTGCCTCGACGGCGACCTCTGGCTCGGCGACGACGGCGCCGGGCTCCTCGTCGTGGACGGCACCCGCCTCGCCCGCGCCCTCACCCTCGCCGCCTGGCCCGACGAGGCCGCCCTCCCCTCCCGCCGCCTGCTCTTCCCGGCCCGGGTCGACCTGGACGCCGAAGACGCCGCGCGCGTCGAGTCGGAGCGCGACGTCCTCGAAGCCCTCGGCCTCGAGGTCACGGCCGTCGGCCCGACGACCTTCGCCATCCACACCGTGCCCCGCGCCCACCCACAGGTCGGCGGCGAGCCGCCCGCCGAGGCCGTGCTCCGCGCCGCCCTCGGCGCCCTCGCCGCCGACGCCGACGCCCCCGCCCGCCGCGCCGCCATCGCCGCCGCGCTGGTCCCGCGGGCCCGGAGCGAGGACGCCGCCGCCCTCTTCCCCGCCGCCCCCGCTCATCCGGAGGCGCACCGCCGCACCGGCTACGACGAGCTCCGCGCCGGCTTCGACGAGGCATGAGCCGCCCGCCCCTCCTCGTCCTCGCCGGGCCCACCGCCTCGGGCAAGACCGCCGCCGGCCTCCACCTCGCCCGCCGGCTCGGCGGCGAGCTCGTCGGGGCCGACAGCGTGCAGGTGTACCGCGGCTTCGACATCGGCTCGGCCAAGCCCAGCGTCGAGGAGCTCGGGGGCATCCCCCACCACCTCCTCGACGTGCTCGACCCGGACGAGTCCATCGACGCCATGGGCTTCGCCCGCCTCGCCGACCGGGCCATCGAGGCCATCGCCGCTCGGGACCGGGTGCCCATCGTCGTCGGCGGGACGGGCCTGTGGATCCGCGCCCTCGTCCGCGGCCTGGTCGACGTACCGCCCCCCGACCCGGCGATCCGTGGACGCCTCGAGGCCGAGGCGAAGGCCGCCGGCGCCCCGGCGCTCCACGCCCGCCTCGCCGAGGTGGACCCGCTCTCCGCCGAGGCCGTGCACCCGAACGACGCCCTCCGCATCGTCCGCGCCCTCGAGGTCTTCGAGCAGACGGGCCGCCCCCTCGGCGAGCTCCGCGCCGAGCACGCCCTCGGCGCGCCCCGCTACCCGACGCTCCTCGTCGTGCTCGAGCGCGACAAGGACGAGCTCGAGGGGCGCATCGAGGCCCGGCTCGACGCGATGCTCGAGGCCGACTGGATCGACGAGGTGCGCGGCCTCCTCGGTCGCTGGCCCCGCACGGCCCGCGCCTTCGGCAGCGTCGGCTACAAGGAGATCGTCGCCCACCTCGAGGACGCCGTCCCCCTCGACGAGACGCGCCGACGCATCCGCAAGAGCACCCGCGTGTATGCGCGCCGGCAGCGCACCTGGTTCCGCTCCGAGCCCGGCGTGGGCTGGCGGACGCGCGCCGAGGGCCTCATGGACGACGAAGGGCTCGCCCGCGTCCGCGCCTTCCTCGAGGGCGAGGGTGGCCCCGGCGAGAGCGGCCCGCCGCTCGCTGCGTCATGAACTTCTTCGGCCACTGCTACGTCGCCTGCTGGGAGCGCCGCGACCCGGCGTTCGTCCTCGGCAGCATGCTCCCCGACTTCGCGACCATGGTCGGGACGCGCCTCGCGGGCGCCGAGGACGCCGGGGTCGAGGCCGGCATCGCGCACCACCACGCGGTCGACGGCGTCTTCCACTCCACGGGCACCTTCGTGGGCTGGATGCGCGAGGCCGGCGCGCTCCTCGACGCGAAGAGCGTGCGCTGGGGCACGGCGCGGGCGGTGGCGCACATCGGCGTGGAGCTGCTCCTCGACGGGGTGCTCGTGGCGGAGGAGCGGGCGGCGAACGCGGCGTACCTGGAGGCGCTCGAGGCGGCCCGGCCCGGGGCGCTCGGCGAGCAGGTCCGCTTCAAGCACGACGCGGCGAGCGAGCGCTTCGACGCGCTCTGCGGGCGCCTCCGCGAGTACGGCCTGCCGGAGGACGTCGGCAGCCCGGAGACGGTCACGCTCCGCCTCGAGCGCGCGCTCGCGCCGCGGGAGCGGCTCCGCATGCACCCGGGCGATCGCCCGGCCGTCCGGCGCTGCATGGAGGCGATGCTCCCGCGCGTGCGCGAACGCACGGACCAGCTCCTCGGCGAGCTGCACGCCGGCCTGGCCGGAGCCCCCCGCTGAGCCGCCCGGAGCACCCTCCGCCTCCGCCCGCACCGCCCGCGCACGGGTGAACACGTTCCTTTCACCCCCCTACCGCTCGGTTGACACCGCCCCGTCCCGCCGTGACACTCCCGACACGCGGGCCGGCCGGCAGGGGTACCGGGGTGGAGTGGCCCCGAAAGACGCAGGATTTCCAGCGCATGGCGCACGCCGCATCCCAGAAGCCGCCGCCCGTCCCGCCCGGCGCCGCCGCCCCCGGTGGGGGCACGACCGAAGAGGGCGAGACGCTCCCGAAGCGCTTCGGCAAGTACACGCTCCTTCGCCGGCTGGCGCTCGGCGGCATGGCCGAGCTCTTCCTGGCGCTCCAGAAGTCCGTCGCGGGCTTCGAGAAGCTGATCGTCGTCAAGCGCGTCCTCCCGGACCTCGCGAAGGACAAGGCCTTCGTCGAGATGCTCCTGCAGGAGGCGCGCATCGCCGCCACCCTGACGCACCCGAACATCGCGCAGGTCTACGACGTCGGCCTCGCCGAGGGCCGCTACTTCATCGCGATGGAGCACGTCCACGGCGAGGACCTGCGCTCCATCGTGCGGCAGATGAAGAAGAAGAAGGAGCGGGCCTTCCCGCTGGAGCACACGCTCGCGATCGTGCTCGGCTGCTGCAAGGGGCTCGCCTACGCGCACGACCAGCGCGACCTCGACGGCAACCCGCTCGACATCGTCCACCGCGACGTGAGCCCGCAGAACGTCCTCGTGACCTTCACCGGCGACGTGAAGCTCGTGGACTTCGGCATCGCCAAGGCCGCGACCAGCGCCGAGGAGAAGCCGGGCAAGCTCAAGGGCAAGGTGCCCTACATGAGCCCCGAGCAGGCGCAGGGGCACCCCCTCGACGCGCGCAGCGACATCTTCTCGCTCGGCGTGATGCTCTTCGAGCTCTGCACGGGCCGGCGGCTCTTCCGCGGCAAGGACGAGTCCGACACGCTCCGGATCATCGTCGAGGGGAACTACCCGAAGCCGCGCTCGCTGAACCCGGCGCTCCACGAGCGCCTCGAGCAGATCATCGTCCGCGCCCTCGCCCCCTCCAAGGAGGAGCGCTACACGACGGCCCGCGAGATGCAGGCCGACCTCGAGGCCTTCATCCGCGACGAGCAGCTCGCCGTGAGCCCGCTGAGCCTCGGCGAGTGGATGCAGTCGCTCTTCGACGAGAAGCTCGCGCAGCAGAAGCAGATGCTGCAGGAGGGCCGGCAGCTCGCCGAGGTGCTCGCGGCGCAGGCGCCACAGAGCGCGGACGACCTGACCCTCGGCGGGCACTCGCTGAGCGGCGTCTCGGTGATCCGGGAGAAGAGCAAGACCCCCTGGATGCTCCTCGCGCTGGTGCTCCTGCTCGCGGCCGGGGCCGGCGTGGCGGCGTGGCAGCTCTGGCCCGAGGGGCCGCCGACCGGGCCGGGCGTGCTGACGTTGACGAGCGAGCCGCCGGGGGCGGCGATCTGGCTCGACGGCGAGCGGACGGGCGAGCGGACACCGGCGACGTTGAGCGAGCTGCCGCTCGGGACCTACGAGGTGAAGCTGACCTCGGAGGGCTTCGTGCCCTTCGTGCAGTCCGTGGAGCTGACGCAGGGGGCGCCCGCGGCCGAGCTCGGTGGGGAGCTCCAGCGGCCGACGGCGGACGCCTACGCCGTGGTGCGCGTGAGCACGACCCCGGAAGGGGCGACGGTGTTGCTCGACGGGCGCGCGGTCGAGGGGACGACGCCGCTGACCGTGCCCGAGATCGAGCCGGGCACCGAGCACACGCTGGCGGTGACGCTGGACGGCTACCAGACGGTGACCGAGACCATGCTGCTCGAGGCCGGGCAGGTGGAAGAGCGGACGCTCGCCCTCGAGCGGACGCCGCTCGCCGAGAGCGAGGCGCTGCTCATCCTGACGACCGATCCGGAGACGGCGCAGGTGACCTTCGACGGCGAGGAGCACACGTCGGGGAGCCCCTACGAGTTCCGCGTGGAGGCGCGCTCGCACCGGCTCCGCGTGGCGCGCGCCGGCTACGAGACCGTCGAGCGGGAGATCGACCTGCCCGGCGGCGAGATCAGCGAGCTCACCATCGACCTCGATCGGGACCGGCGCCCGCGGGACCGCGACACGACTCGCATGGCCGCGACCGACGGACCGCCGGGCACGCTGACCTTCGACGCGCGCCCCTGGTGCAACGTGAGCATCGACGGGCGCTCCGTCGGACAGACGCCGATCGTGAACCGCTCGCTGCCGGCGGGTCGGCATCGCATCAGCTGCGTGAACCCGGAGCTGAACGCGCGCCGGAACATCACCGTGACCATCGAGTCCGGTCAGCCCACGCGCCGCCGCATCGACCTGCAGTGATCGGCCCCGCCGGCCGCTCCATGGCGCGAAGGGACACCGCGGCGCGAAAGGACACCGCGGCGCGAAGGGACACCGCGGCGCGAAGGGACACCGCGGCGCGAAGGGACACCGCGGCGCGAAGGGACACCGCGGCGCGAAGGGACACCGCGGCGCGAACAGGCTCCGCAGCACGAGGAGGGAGAGCATGAGCACCGCCGTATCCGTCTACCGCGTGCCCCTCGACTACCTCCCGAAGCTCGTCGATCGCCTCGACGAGGTGTCGGAGAAGCTGGAGAAGCGCTTCGGGGACCTGGTCGCCCAGCGGGACGACCGCTTCGCGGACGAGATCGCGGAGGGCTGCCCGACGGCCTCCGAGGCCATGCGCCTGGTGCTCACGGGTGAGCCGGTCGACGAGCGCTGGGGGTTCCAGCTCGTCTACGGGCTCGAGCTGGTCTGCATGGTGTGGGGCTGGCAGGAGCGGAACGACGCCTTCAGCCCGACGAGCTGGGAGCACCTCGAGCACCTCCGCGCGACGCTCGGCGAGCTCATGGAAGGCGAGCCCCTCGGGGAGCTGCTGACCCGCGGCTCCCCCCTGCCCCTGCAGGCGCCGCTGCCGGACCTTCCCGCCGTGGGCTTCCTCCGCAACGAGGAGATCGCGGCGACGCTCGAGCGCTGGCCGGACCTGGCCCGCGCCGACCTCCCTTCCGAGGATCGCCGCGCCTTTCAGCAGCTCGAGCTCTGGCTGCGAAACGCCACCGGGACCTACCCGCGCGATCAGGTCGCGTTCACGTACTGATCGGAGGTCGCGCCCGAACCGGCCCGCGCGAAGCGCGTCGCCGTCGTGCGCGCGGAGCGGCGTCGGCCCGCGCACCGCGCTCGCTCGGACGACGCGCCACCACGGGTCGGCCCCTCCCTTGGCGGTTCCTGCGGCGCGCCTCGTCGACACGCCGCGACCACGCATCGCCCCCGCCCAGCGCGACCGCCCACGCCGAGCGTCCCCGCGTTCTCGGCGCGCCGGCTCGCACTCTCCGCCCCGTCTGGTAGCTCCGCCCCGTGGCCGAGGCCTCCCCCGACGACGAGCCGCCCGCCCCGCCCGCGGGCCGAAGCGCCGCCGCCTGGCTCTGGCTCGGCGCGCAGCTCCTCGGCACGGCCGGCGGCTTCGCCTGGATCGCCGCCACCGTCGACCTCGCGCGCGTGAAGGACCGCGTCCTCGCCGTCCCGCCCCTCGCCTTCGCCGCCGCCCTCGCGCTCACCTTCGCCGGGCTCACCGTCGGCGCCACCCGCTGGCGCGTCGTCCTCGGCGCCTACGGCGCGCCCGCCCGGCCGCCGCTCCGCCGCCTCGTCCAGCTCTACCTGGTCGGCTTCTTCTACAACACCTACCTCCCCGGCGGCGTCGGCGGCGACGTCGTCCGCGGCGTCGTCACCCGCGAGGCCTTCGGCGAGCGCGGCACGACCGGCGCCGTCGCCGTGGTCCTCGTCGAGCGGGTCCTCGGCCTCGTCGGCCTCCTCCTCGTCGTCGCCGGCGTCCTCGCCTGGCGCCCCCCGGCCGAGCTCGAGGGCGCCCTCCCCTGGGCGCTCCTCGGCATCGCCGGCGCCCTCACCGCCGTCGCCGGCCTCGCCCTCGCCCGCCGCCTCGCCCCCCACCTCCCGGGCCCGCTCGCGCGCCTCGCCGGCGGCCTCCCCACGCTCGCCTCGCCCGGCCGCTTCGCCCTCGCCACGGCCCTCTCCCTCGTCACCCAGTCCCTCGTCGCCCTCTCCGGCTGGGTGCTCCTCCACGGCCTCGACCCCCGCGCCACCCTCGCCCAGGCCTTCGTCGTCGTCCCCGTCGCCGCGGCCACCGCGTTCCTCCCGATCACGGTCGGCGGGGCCGGCGCCCGCGAGGCGGCCTTCGTCGCCCTCTGCGCCGCCGTCAGCCCCATCGGCGAGACCGACGCCACCGCGGCCGCGCTGGCCATGTGGGGCGCCCAGCTCGTCGTCGCCGGCGCCGGCGGCCTCCTCCAGCTCGTGCGCCCGAGCCGCTGAGCTCGACGATCCGGCGAGCGAGCGACACGACCGCGGCCTGCGCCGCTCCCCTGGAGCAGGAGCGAGGACCCCGGCGAGACGTCCCCCGCCTGTTCCTTCTCTGCACGCCCGCGAGACGCGCGTCGGCCCTCCACGCTCGTGACCCCACGCATGGCCGAGCGTTCCGGCGCGTCCGGCGCGCGCCGAATGCGCCCCGCTACGCCCCGCGCTATCCCGCCCCCATGCGACACCGCAGCCACGGCACGGGCGCCTTCGAGCCCGACGACCTCGCCACCTGCGGCGAGGACTGCGTCTTCGAGGCCGGCGTCCTGATCTTCCACCCGGAGAACGTCCACCTCGGCCGCAACGTCTACGTCGGCCACCAGGCCATCCTGAAGGGCTACCACCGGAGCTCGATGCGCATCGGCGACGAGTCCTGGATCGGCCAGCAGTGCTTCTTCCACTCCGCCGGCGGCCTCGAGATCGGCGCCCGCGTCGGCGTCGGCCCGGCCGTGAAGATCCTGACCAGCCGCCACGCCGAGGCCGGCCGCCGGACGCCCATCCTCTTCTCCCCCATCGAGACGGCGCCCGTCGTCATCGAGGACGACGCGGACCTCGGCGTCGGCGCCATCGTCCTCCCCGGCGTCACCATCGGCCGCGGCGCCCAGATCGGCGCGGGCGCCGTCGTCGCCGAGGACGTGCCCCCCTTCGCCGTCGCCGCCGGCGTCCCCGCCCGGGTCCTCCGCCTCCGCCCCGAGGACCCGGCGTGAGCGCGCCGCCGCTCAGCCTGATCGTCCTCGCCTACGACGAGGAGGAGAACATCGGCCCGGTGCTCCAGGAGCTCCACGCCTGGATCGACGCCCACGCCCCCGGCGCCGAGGTGCTCGTGGTCGACGACGGCTCGCGCGACGGCACCGCCGAGGCCGCCCGCCGCGCCCTCGCGGGCCGCCCGGGCGCGGTGATCTCCCACGGCCGGAATCGGGGCATGGGCGCCGGCATCAAGACCGGCACGCGCGCCGCCCGGGGCGAGTGGGTCACCTTCCTCCCGGCCGACGGGCAGATCGCCCCCGAGGCCGTCGGCACCCTCCTCGCGGCCGCCGGCCCCGACGTGGACCTGGTCCTCAGCGTCTACGAGGACCGGGACGACGGCCCGACCCGCAAGCTCCTCTCCTGGGGCGTGCGCGCCCTCATCACCGCCGTCCACGGCGTCCGCGTCCGGAGCGACGGCCCCTACCTCTTCCGCCGCGGCCTCCTCGACCCGGACCAGCTCCCGCCCGAGAGCTTCTTCCTCAACTTCGAGCTCCCGATCCGCGCCCGTCGCGCCCGCCTCCGCACGCGCACGGTCACCATCGCCTGCCGCCCGCGCCGCGCCGGCCACTCCAAGACCGCCCGCCTCGGCCGCGTCGTCGACGTCGGCCGCGACCTCGTCGACCTCCGCCTCCGCCGCACCCGCGACGCCTGGCGCCGCGCCCTCGGCCGCTGAGCCCGGGCGAGCCGGCCCCCGCTCGTCGACTCCCCGCGCATCCGGTGCGACGCCGGCCCGGAGCTTCCCCACCTGCACACGGTGGGATCCGAGACACGGGAGGACACGGGAAGCGCGCCGGCGAGCCGTCCTCGCCACGGAAGGCCGCGGCCCGCGAGCGACGAGGCCGGCCGACGTTCCACCCGCGACCCGTGGGTGTGGCGCGGACGCTCCCCGGAGCGGCGCTCAGGCGGCCTCGTCGTCCGACCGCCGCTTCGTCTCCCCCTTCCGCATGCGGTCGCGCAGCGTGCTCCGCGCCATGCCCAGCGCCCGCGCCGCCGCGCTGAGGTTGCCGCCGTACTGACGCACCACGCTGCGGAGCTGCGCGTCCTCGCTGAGATCGGGCTCGGGGACGCCGGCCACCCGCTCCAGGGCCCGCCGGACGTCCTCCCGCGAGATGCGCCGGGTCGGCGAGCGGAGCGCGGCGACTTCGACGACGCTGCGAAGCTCCCGGACGTTGCCCGGCCAGCGGTGGGCCACGAGGAGCGCCTCCGCGTCCGGCGTCAGCTCACGACGACAGCCCACCTCGGGCGCCGCGTCCGCCAGGAAGCGCTCGGCGAGCGGCCGGATGTCCTCGGGCCGGTGGCGGAGCGGCGGCACGACCAGCGGCACCCGGTGGATGCGATGGAAGAGATCGCGGCGGACCCTCCCGTCGGAGATCATCGCGCGCAGATCCCGGTGCGTCGCGCAGACGAGCCGCACGTCGACGCGCCGGCTCCGCTCGGCACCCACCCGACGCACCTCCCAGGTCTCGAGCACGCGGAGCAGCCGCGCCTGGAGATCGAGCGGCAGCTCGCCGACCTCGTCGAGGAAGAGCGTCCCGCCGTCGGCTTGCTCGAAGACGCCGCGGTGCTCCCCGGCCGCGCCCGTGAAGGCGCCCCGCTCGTGCCCGAAGAGCTCGCTCTCCACGGTCCCGCGCGGCAGCCCCCCCGCGTTCAGCGCGACGAAGGGTCCGCGCGCCCGCGGCCCGCGCTCGTGGAGCGCGCGCGCCACGCCCTCCTTCCCCGCGCCGCTCTCCCCCTGCACCAGCACGGGCCAGCTCAGCTGCGCCAGCTGCTCGACCTCGCCGAGCAGGGAGAGCATGGCGGGCGAGGCGGCGACCATCCGCCCCCCGTCGCGCGCGTCGCCCGCAGCCCCCCGGGGCACGAGGTGCAGGTCCGTGCGCCCCACGCGCACCACCGCGCCCGGCCCGATCTCCCCGAGGCTGACGCGTCGCCCCCCGACCCAGGTCCCGTTGCGGCTCCCGCAGTCCCGCACCCGCACCCCCGACGGCACCGGCTCGAGCCGGCAGTGACGCTGGCTGACGGCCCGGTCGCCGAGCACCAGATCGCAGCCCGGGCCCGACCCGACGGTGATCGGCCGGTCCAGCGCGACCCGCCGCGCCTCCGCGCCCCGCCCCACGACGATGGAGACCCGCTCCGCGAGGCTCGGGAGCGTCAGCGGCTCCGTGCCCCGCTCCGGCGCCGGGCTCGCCGTGGCGACGCGCACGAGCGCGTGGTGGCGACCGAGCCGCAGCTTCTCGCCCACGGGCAGGCCCACCGGCGAGCGCCCATCGCCGAAGTCGACGCTGGGGACGCCGCCCAGCCGCACGACCCGGCACGCCCGCTCGGGGACGCTCGGGTCGTGGATGACGATGTCGCAGAAGGCGCCGCGCCCCACCTCGAGGGCGCGCTCTCCGAGGACGAACTCGCGCAGGGGCTCGTCCCGGTAGCTCAGGATCAACGTGTCACGCACGAGGCCGTCATCGACCTCACCCAGGTCGGGTTGCGAGCGGGCACGCCGGAGGACGCGCGTGCAGCGCGCCGCCTCGAAGGGTGGCCCACCCGGCTCTCAAACGCGCCCTCCTTGGCACCCCGAGCGCCAACCACGCGCCAACGATGGCTCGCGGCGCTCACGAGGCGGCCCCTCTCGACAACGAAATGGCACGCGTGTAGGGTGCCGCCCCGTGACGGCCGCCGACCTGAAGCGCACCCCGCTGCACGACGCCCACGAAGCGCTGGGCGCGCGCCTCGTCCCCTTCGCCGGCTACGCCATGCCCGTGCAATACGCGGGCATCAAGAAGGAGCACGCCGCCGTCCGCGAGCGCGCCGGCCTCTTCGACGTCTCGCACATGGGCGAGCTCTTCCTCGAAGGCCCCGAGGCGCTCGCCGTCGCCGATCGGCTGGTGACGAACGACGTCGCCTCCCTCGAGGTCGGCCAGGCCCTCTACACGGTCTGCTGCAACGAGGGCGGCACGATCCTCGACGACCTCATCGTCTACCGGCTCGGCGACGAGAAGGTCCTCATCGTCTGCAACGCGAGCAATCGCGGCAAGATCGGCCCCCACGTCGCCGAGCACGCGGAGGGCCACTGCCGCTTCGAGGACGCCTCCGACGACACGGTCCTCCTCGCCCTCCAGGGCCCCGAGGCAGTCGCCATCATGCGCGCCGCCGGCGCCGCGGACGCCCTCGTCGACCTCGGCTTCTTCCGGGTCGCCCAGGGCGAGGTCGCCGGCGTGTCCTGCACCATCGCCCGCACCGGCTACACGGGCGAGGACGGCTTCGAGCTCTTCTGCGCGAACGCCGACGGCCCGGCCCTCTGGAACGCGCTCCTCGAGAAGGGCGCGCCCCACGGCATCACCCCGGTCGGCCTCGGCGCCCGGGACACGCTCCGCCTCGAGGCGAAGCTCTGCCTCTACGGCAACGACATCGACGAGACCACGAACCCCTACGAAGCGGGCCTCGGCTGGGTCGTGAAGCTCGACCGCGGCGACTTCGTCGGCAAGGCCGCCCTTCAGAAGGTGAAGGCCGAGGGCGTCGACCGGAAGCTCGTCGGCTTCGAGATGGTCGAGCGCGGCATCGCCCGGCACGGCTACCCGATCGTCGCGGTCGAGGGCACCGAGGGCGCCGACGCGGGCGCGAAGCTCGGCGAGGTGACGAGCGGCTCCCCCGCCCCCACCCTCGGCAAGAACATCGGCCTCGGCTACGTGCCGAAGGCCCTGGCGAAGCGAGGCACGCGCCTCGGTATCGAGATCCGTGGAAAGGTCGCCGAGGCGAAGATCGTCAAGACGCCTTTCTACAAGCGCGCGAAGTGAGCACACCGACATGGCCCAGTACCCGACCGATTGCCGCTACACGAAGGACCACGAGTGGGCGCGCCTCGACGGCGACCTCATCCGGGTCGGCGTCACCGCCTACGCCGTGGAGCAGCTCGGCGACGTGACCCTCGTCGACCTCCCCGAGGCGGGCACCGACGTGCAGGCGCAGGAGCGCTTCGGGGACATCGAGAGCGTGAAGACCGTCAGCGAGCTCTTCGCGCCGATCAGCGGCGAGATCGCCGAGGTCAACGAGGAGCTCGAGGACAGCCCCGAGCTGGTCAACGAGAACCCGTACCAGCAGGGCTGGATGGTCGCCATCCGCCCGAACGACAAGGCCGAGTTCGAGCGCCTCATGGACGCGGCCGCCTACGAAGACTTCGTCGCCAAGAGCGAGTGATCGCGCGAGCCGCGGCTTCGGCCGGGGCCCGACGCGCGCGAGCGAACTCTCACCAGCGGCTTGCCCGGCGAGCGGGCCGCGCACAGGTCCATTCTCGATGCGGTATCTGCCCCACACGGACGACGAGATTCGCGCCATGCTCGAGCGCATCGGCGTGGGCTCGGTCGACGACCTCTTCGCGCCCATCCCCGAGGAGCTCCGCGCCAAGCCGCTGCAGCTCGAGCCCGCGCTCTCCGAGCCCGCGCTGATGGCGCACCTCGAGGCGCTCGCGGCGAAGAACGGGGCGACCGAGACGCTCTCGTTCCTCGGCGCGGGGATGTACGACCACCACGTGCCGCCGGCCGTGGACCAGCTGCTGCTGCGGAGCGAGTTCTACACGGCCTACACGCCGTACCAGGCCGAGGTCTCGCAAGGGACGCTCCAGGCCATCTTCGAGTTCCAGACGCTCGTCTGCCAGCTCTTCGGCATGGAGGTCGCGAACGCCTCCATGTACTGCGCCGCGAGCGGGAGCGCGGAGGCCGTGCTGATGGCCCGGCGCGTGACCAAGCGTGGCCACGTCGTCGTCAGCGGCGCGCTCCATCCGCACTACGTGGACACGATCGCGACGTTCCTCCGGGGCTCGGACGACGGCGCGCCGAACATGGACGTGGCCGAGGTCACCCCCGAGGGGCTGACGGATCTCGCGTCCGTGGAGAAGCTGCTCCGGGGCGCGACGACGGCGGACGGGGAGAAGCGGCCGAAGGGCGAGCAGACCGCCTGCGTGGTCGTCGGCTACCCGAACTTCCTCGGCGGCCTCGAGGATCTCGAGAAGCTCGCGGCGCTCGCCCACGAGGCCGGCGCGCTCCTCGTCACCGCCACGGCCGAGCCCTACGCGCTCAGCCTGGTGCGCCCGCCCGGCGAGCTCGGCGCGGACATCTGCGTGGGCGAGGGCCAGGCGCTCGCCGTGCCGCCGCAGCTCGGAGGCCCGGGCGTCGGGCTCTTCGCGTGCCGGCAGAAGTTCGTGCGCCAGATGCCCGGCCGGCTCGTCGGCCAGACCGTCGACCAGGACGGCGAGCGGGGCTTCGTGCTCACGCTCTCGACGCGCGAGCAGCACATCCGCCGCGAGCGGGCGACGTCGAACATCTGCACCAACCACGGGCTCATCGCCCTCGCCTTCGCGATCCGCGTGGCCATGCTCGGCCGGAAGGGCTTCGAGCAGGCGGGCGAGAGCTGCCTCGCCGGGGCCGAGTACCTGAAGAAGCGCATCGGCGAGCTCGACGGCTTCGAGCTGCCCTACGGCGCGACGACCTTCAACGAGTTCGTCGTGCGCCGGACGGAGGGGCTGGCCGCGCCGCTCCTCGCCGCGCTGGCGGCCCAGGGGATCCTCGCCGGCGTCGACCTCGGCACCTTCCGCCCGGAGTGGGAGCGGGACTTCCTCGTCGCCGTGACCGAGCGCCACTCGAAGGCGGACCTCGACCGGCTCGCCGACGCCCTCGCGAGCGCCTGAGCCCGCCCTCCCCTCCCTCTCGGACGGCGGAGAGCCGGAGCGGGCACGAGCCCGTTCGCCATCGCGTCGCTATCGCGCGAGCGCTTCCAGGGCCGCGCCGTCGATGCGCCAGGTGGTCCACTCGTCCATGCGCTTCATGCCGCGCTTCTCGTAGAAGCGGTGCGCGAGCTCGTTCCAGTCGAGGGCCGTCAGCTCGAGGCGGCCGTAGCCCCGCGCCACGCAGACCCGCGCCAGCTCCGTGAAGAGCGCGTCGCCCACCCCGGCGCCCCGCGCCGCGGGCGTGACGTAGAAGTCCTCGAGCCAGAGCCCCGGGCGCGCGCGCCAGGTCGAGTAGGTCCGGAAGGTGAGCGCGAAACCCACGGGCGCCCCGTCGAGCTCGCCGATCCAGCACTCGAAGGGGGGCGCCGCGCTCTCCATCTGGGCGCGCAGCGTCTCGGGCGTGGCCTCCACCGCGTCGGGCTCCTTCTCGTAGTCGGCGAGCTCCTGGATGAAGCCGCAGATCGCGGCGGCGTCGTCGGGGGAGGCGGGGCGCACGCGCACGCGCGCGCCGGCGGGGGGCGAATCCGTCATCTCGCGATGCATCCTAGCCCGTTCCGCGCTATGACCGCCGCGGCATGACCAAGCCCCTCGACCCGATCCAGCACCTCGAAGCGCTCAACAAGCAGGCCCTGGAAGGGGGCGGCGCCAAGCGCGTCCAGAAGCAGCACGACGCCGGGAAGCTCACCGCCCGCGAGCGCGTCGAGCTCTTCCTCGACCCGGGCACCTTCGTGGAGACCGATCGGCTCGTCGTCCATGCCTGCACCGACTTCGGGATGGACGAGAAGAAGATCCCCGGCGACGGCGTGGTCACCGGCTTCGGCCGCGTCGACGGGCGGCAGGTCTTCGTCTTCGCGCAGGACTTCACGGTCTTCGGCGGCAGCCTCTCGAAGGCCTACGCCTCGAAGATCGCGAAGGTGATGGATCTCGCCCTGAAGACGGGCGCGCCGGTCATCGGCCTCAACGACTCGGGCGGCGCCCGCATCCAGGAGGGCGTCGACTCGCTGGCCGGCTACGCCGACGTCTTCCTGCGCAACGTGATGGCCTCCGGGGTCGTCCCGCAGATCAGCGCGATCATGGGGCCCTGCGCCGGCGGCGCGGTCTACTCGCCGGCCATGACCGACTTCGTCTTCATGGTCGACAAGTCGAGCTACATGTTCATCACCGGCCCGGACGTCATCAAGACGGTGACGCACGAGGAGGTGACCAAGGAAGAGCTCGGCGGCGCGGCCTCGCATGCGAGCAAGAGCGGCGTCTCGCACTACACGGCCGAGGACGACGCGGACTGCCTCCGCTCGATCCGCGAGCTGCTCTCCTTCCTGCCCTCGAACAACCACGAGGCGCCGCCCTACAAGGAGTCGACCGACCCGATCGACCGGGAGGACGCGGAGCTCGACGAGCTGGTCCCGATCAACCCGAACAAGCCCTACGACATGCGGAAGCTGATCGAGGGCGTGGTCGACGAGGGTGACTTCTTCGAGATCCACGAGCACTACGCGAAGAACATCGTGGTCGGCTTCGCGCGCCTCGGCGGCCACCCGGTGGGCATCGTCGCGAACCAGCCGCAGGTGCTCGCGGGCTGCCTCGACATCGACGCGAGCATGAAGGGCGCGCGCTTCGTGCAGTTCTGCGACTGCTTCAACATCCCGATCGTCACCTTCGAGGACGTGCCGGGCTTCCTGCCGGGGCTCGACCAGGAGTACGGCGGGATCATCAAGCACGGCGCGAAGCTGCTCTATGCCTACTGCGAGGCGACGGTGCCGAAGCTGACGGTGATCACGCGCAAGGCCTACGGCGGCGCCTACGTGGTCATGAGCTCGAAGCACATCCGCGGCGACGTGACGCTCGCGTACCCGACGGCGGAGATCGCCGTGATGGGGCCGGACGGGGCCGTCAACATCATCTACCGGAAGCAGATCGCCGAGGCGGAGGATCCGGTCGCCGCGAAGGACGCCTTCGTGGCCGAGTACCGCGAGCGCTTCGCGAACCCCTTCAAGGCGGCGGAGCTCGGCTACGTGGACGAGGTCATCTACCCGCGGATGACGCGCAAGCGGCTCTGCGAGGCGCTGGCGATGCTGCGGGACAAGCGGGACCAGAACCCGCCGAAGAAGCACGGTAACCCGCCGCTGTAGTCCGCTCGCTGGCGCTCGCTACTGGCGCTCCGGTCGTCGCTCCGCTCGAGCTGGGCCGCTCGCGATGGCTGGGAGAGGGCCCTGCTTCGCCTCCTCGCGAAGGGGGGCGGCGCCTCGCCAGGCGGGGGGTGGGGGGCTATCCTCCGCCGGATGAAGGGAGAGGTTCGTGACCCGCAGCGGGTCTGGCTGGAGAGCCTCGCGACCCTCGGGGTGCTGGGCCTGGCGCATCTCTTCCGCATCGGGAAGGAGCTGAAGGCCTACCTCGGGGACGAGAGCCTGAAGCCGGAGCAGGACCTCTTCTTCACGGTCGTCACCTGCGGGCTCTACGGCCTGCTCTACCTGCCCATGAAGTACGGCAAGCTCCTCGAGGAGGCGCAGAAGCGCGCGGACATGCCGAACCCGGAGAACCACGGGCCGCTCTTCCTCCTCTACAACCTCCTCTTCTTCTACGGCATCACGAAGCTCCAGGCGGAGCTCAACGCGCTCTGGGGCTCGGCCGGGGGCGCGCCGGCGACCTTCTGAGCGGCGTGGACACCCGCCCCGCCGACGACGCCCTCGAGCCTGCCCCGCCCTCCCCGGGCGAGCCGCGGGCCCCCGCGCGCCGCTTCGACGGCCGCGGCCTCCTCGCAGCCCTCACCCCCTGGGCCCTGGTGGCCGTCTTCTTCCTGGTCGATGCGCCCCTCTGCCCGACCAAGCGCCTCTTCGGCGTGCCCTGCCCCGGCTGCGGCCTGACCCGCGCGTCGGGGGCCCTCGCCCACTTCGACCTCGCCGCCATGTGGGCCTACCACCCGCTCGCGCCGCTGGTCGTGCCCCTGGTCGGCTGGGCGCTCCTCCGCCCCGTGCTGGTCGCCGCCGGGCTGGCCCGCCCGGCGCAGGGCGTCCTCGGTCGGGCCGTCCCCGGCTGGGTCTGGGGTGCGCTCCTGGTGCTGGTCCTCGCGGTCTGGGGGCTCCGCCTCGCCGGCCTGCTCGGTGGCCACCCGGACCCCATCGCCCCCGAGACGGGCTGGCTCAGCGCACCCTTCTTCCACTGAGCCGGCCGCCGCTCGCCCGTCTACTCGGGCCGGCTGATCTCGGCGGCGCCGCCGCGCCAGGTCTCGAAGAAGCCGACGACCTGCGCCTGCGCGTCCTCGAGCGGATTCTCGATCGGCATCGGCGAGGCCCGCTCCCGGAAGGGCGGCGTCACCGGCGCCTCGTAGCGCCGCGTGTCCTGGCCATAGAGGAGCAGGCCGTGGTTGGCGACCTCGTAGACCCAGGCGCCCCGCGTGAACATCCCCTCGCCGACGGCCACGTTCTCGCGGAGCGGCGCCATGCCCGTCGTCAGGTCGACGAAGCCCGGCTCGCCCCCGAGCAGCGTCGCGCCGATGGCCCGGGCCATCCCCTCGGTCGTCACGTTGGGCATGGTCTCGTCGTGGCGCGCCATCGGCATGAAGACGTGCACCGGGCGCCGCCGCAGCCGCCGCGCGTAGCCGATGCTGTCGCCGCGATCGAAGAGCGTCGCCCAGAGCGCGACCTCGGGGGCGAAGCTCGGCGGCAGGGCCTCGTAGTCGATGGCCGAGGGATCGAGCCCCAGCAGCGGGTAGAGCTGCGGGAGGTAGGTCGGGTTGAACGCCGGGCTCTCGGCGACCGCGTGCACGAGCCCGCCGCCCGTGACGGCGAGCACCGCGGCGCCGACGCTCTCCTCCACGGCGACGAACTTCGCGCCGAGGATCCCGCCGAGCGAGTTGCCGACGAAGCCGATGGACTCCTCGAAAGCCACGCCCTCGAGCGCCGGCGCCGCCTCCCCGAGCGCGCTCCAGTCCCCGCCGAGCATCACGCGCACCAGCGCGAGCAGGTCCGCCGCCGCCTGCCGGTTGGCGTCCCGGAAGTAGACCGGGTGGAAGTCGATGAGCGGCCCGAGGAAGTCCATCAGGCCCGCGTAGTCGATGATGATCTCCGGGCCGCGCCGATCCCCGAAGCCGTCGGGCTCCTCCGCCCCCGTGAAGACGTTCGCATCGTCGGTGGCCGCCCCGTTCCGGAGGCCGTGGAAGGGCGCGTCGATGGCCACGACCGCGTAGCCCGCCTGACAGAGCGCGTCCGCGATGCCGAGCGCGTCGCTCCGCTCGGCCGTGATCCCGTGCTGGAAGACGACCAGCCGGAGCGGCGCGTCGACGCCCGCGACCGGGAGGAGCAGCGTGAAGGGCACCTCCTCGACGCGCGGGGCCACGATCTCCTCGCCCTCGCGCACGAAGGGGCCGTGCACGTTCGGCTGCGCGCCGAGGTACCAGGGCGCCTCGAAGCTCCCCTGCACCATCCAGCCGATGGACCCGTGCGCGACCCCGCCCGGCACGCCGAGCCCGGGCCGATCGCCCTCTGGCGCGCCGAGCCGCGCGTCGAGCGCGTCGCCCGCGAGCACCTCGTCGATGGTGGGCGTCGGGGCCGCCGTGGCCCAGAGCTGCTCGCGCACCCGGGCGAGCTCGGCGGTCACGGTCTGCACCCGGAAGACCGCCAGAGCCGCCACCTCCTCCCGCGGCACGCCCTCGGTCGCGAGGCTCGCCAGCACCGGCGCGTAGCGGTCGAAGGCCTCGCCGAGGAGCGGGTCCTCGGGGCGGGTCTCCCCGTCGCGGATGCGCGCGAAGCTCGCCGCCGGCCCGAGCGGCGCGCCGGCCGCGTCCCGGACCCGGGTCGTCAGCACCGCCGCGTAGGTGCCCCCCTCGTTCAGGGGATACCCATCCGCTGGGCGGAGCGCGACCAGCTGCCGCTCGGGCAGCCAGCGCCCCTGCACCGGCACCCGCTCGAAGGCCGTCGGGGAGGCCGGATCGGCGTCGACGAGGAAGGCGCTCGCGTCCTCGCGCAGCGACGAGGCGCCGTCGGCCGGGAGGGACGCCGGGTCGATCGCGCCGTCGATGGGGAAGTAGACGGGCGCGACGACGCCGAAGCCGTCGAGCTCGCCCAGGCTCGCGCGGAGGGCCTCCGGGTACTCGGCGACCGCGACGTTCGACTCGTTCGGATAGACCCCGAGCGCGACTCGCCCGTCTTCATCCAGGAACAGGTCGTCGGGCCAGGGCGCGGCGCCCCAGGGCATGGGGTCCGCCTCGGGCGCGAAGTGGGCCCGGGTCGCGACCCCGCCGTCGAGGCCGCCGCCGTCCGCCATCGCCCCGCCGTCGTCGTCCCCACAGCCGACCGCCCCCAGGGTCGCCAGCAGGCCCACCCACCCGGAAAAAGCCAGCCAAGTCGTGCGCATGAGCGAAGCCCAGGATCTCACAGCCCCTCCCGACCGGCAAACGGGGCTCCGCCCGAAAGCGGCCCCCGCGAAGAAAGGGGGCGACCCCTCCGTCGTAGAAGGAAGGGAAGCCCGCACGGGCTTTGAACATTCCAAGGGGACGGCTAGACTCGCGGTCGAACGTCCCGAGCCCGCGAAGGGGGGGTCTCGTTCGATGGCCGATCTCCCCGCGACCCGTATCTCCGCTCCGGATCCCATGGCCCGCGTCTGTCAACGCTGCGACTACGAAAACGCCGAGGAGGCGAAGTTCTGTCTCCAGTGCGGGGCCATGCTCGAGGTCGAGGCCGAGGACGGCGGCGATCCGCTGATCGGCAAGATCCTCCTGCACCGCTACCGGGTCGTGAAGGTCCTCGGCGAAGGCGGGATGGGCAAGGTCTACCTCGCCGAGCAGAAGATGGGCACGGCGACGCGGAACGTGGCGATCAAGACGCTGCACCCGGAGCTGAGCGGCGACCCCCAGCTGGTCGCGCGCTTCCACCGGGAGTGCGAGACCGTCATCGAGCTGCATCACCCGAACACGGTGCAGTTCTACGACTTCGGCGATCTCGAGGACAAGACGCTCTTCATCGTCATGGAGTTCATCGAGGGCGAGGATCTCGCCCATCGACTCCAGCGAGGGGCCGTCCCGCCCGAGGTGGCCGACAAGCTGATCATCCAGATCTGCGGGTCGCTCGCCGAGGCGCATCAGCGCGGGGTCGTGCACCGCGATCTGAAGCCGGAGAACGTCCTGCTCACCTCGCGGGGCGGGCAGGAGGACTTCGTGAAGGTCCTCGACTTCGGCATCGCGAAGCGGAGCGAGGCCGAGGACGAGTCGCGGGCGAAGCTCACGAAGCAGGGCATGGTGCTCGGCACGCCGCCCTACATGAGCCCCGAGCAGTTCAGCGGGCAGACCCTCGACGCCCGCTCGGACATCTACTCGCTCGGCGTGATGACCTACGAGATGCTGACGGGCACGCTCCCCTTCGAGGCGAAGACGCCCTGGGAGTGGGCCACCAAGCACCTCACGCAGCAGCCGACGCCCCTCGACCACCACCCGGTGGGGGCGCAGCTGCCGCCGAACAAGAAGAACGCGATCATGCGGGCGCTCGCGAAGAACCGGGAGGAGCGCCACCCGGACGTGCTCGCGTTCATGCACGAGTTCACCGGCATCGGGGACGCGCAGGCGGCCTGGACGATGGCGACGGCGACGGGCGGTGGCGCCTCGACGACGGGCGCCGCCGGCACGCCGCGGACGCCCGTGGGGACGCCGCAGCCGATGCACGCCTCCCAGCCCGGGCTGCACCCGGCGAACACGCCGCCGCCCGGCCAGGCCTTCCCGACGCCGACGCCGACCCCCACGCCCGCGCCGAACAGCTCGCCGGCCTTCCCGGCGGCCGGGCCGATGGGGCAGAACCCGACGCCCACGCCCATGGACATGGGGCAGTTCCCCTCGGGGGCGATGCCCGTCCAGCAGGGGGGCGGCGCCGGGAAGTGGATCGCGCTCTTGCTGGTGGTCTTCGTCGTGCTCGGCGGAGCGGTCGGGGGCGGGCTCTACTGGTACAGCCAGCAGGACGACCCGGGCGAGCCGGTCGCCGTGAACTCGCAGAACGGCACCGGCCAAAACGGCACTGGAGACACTGGGAACGACACCGGGAACACCGGGACCAACCAGCTGAACGTCACCAAGATGCAGCCGCTGAACGGCGCCTCCATGGACGCGACGACCATGGACACGACGGCCATGGCGGAGATGGTGGAGGTGCCGACCATGGTCGAGACGCCGACCATGGAGCAGGCGACCATGGAGCAGGCGACCATGGAGGAGCCGACCATGGAAGAGCCCACCATGGAGGAGCCCTCGATGCGCTCCACCATGCGGAGCACGAGCGACGCCGACCGGGCCCAGCCCTTCCTGCGGAGCGCCCAGGCGGCGCTGAACGCCAACAACCTCTCGAGCGCCATCAGCGGGCTCCGAAACGCCCAGCGCATCGTGGGCCGCAACCACCGGAGCGTGCGCTCGGTGAAGAACGCCATCGCCCAGCGCGGCAGCAACCAGGTCGGCATCTACATCGTGCAGAACCGCTGCTCCCAGGCGCAGGGCCTCTACCGCCAGCTCCGCACGGTCGGCGCGCACCGCCAGGCCGGCGAGCAGTTCTACGGCGGCTGCGCCCGCCCCTAGGGCCCGCCCTCCGGTCGGGCCCTGAAGCGGGATTCCTCGGAGGAATCGCGCGGCGAGGTCGACGCGACCTCGCTCCCGCTCGTGGTGCATCGCGCCAGAGTCATCCCTCCGGCAGCCCAAACCGGCCGCCTGTCAAGTCGACCTTCTGCCCTCCCTCACGCGCACCCTCGACAGGGTCGGGGGCCTTTGGGACAGTCGCTCCCGTGGTCACCGAGTGGTGGTGCCCGTGACCGGGCGTCGGCCCTCCTCCCCCATCGGGGCGAGGCGCCCTCGCGAGGAGACGATTTCCTTGCCCCTATCCATTCCCCGATTGCAGCGCGTCACCACGAGCTGGCTGAACCGCCAGGTGACGAACGAAGCGCCGGAGAGCTCCATGGAACGGCTCACGTGGAACCAGATCTGCCGCCGGCCCGAGTGCAAGGGCCGCTGGGTCGCGCTCCACGACTGTCGCTACGACGACGACACCGGCAAGGCCACCGAGGGTGCGCTGGTGGACGTGGACGACGACCTGGCCACCCTCTGCAGCCGCGTGCGCGACCGCTGGAAGAACTGCGCGATCCTCTACGTGAGCCCGGTCGCCCACTGAAGGCCCTGCCATGCCGCGCTCCTACGTGCTGACCCTCATCGGCCCGGACAGCCCCGGCCTCGTCGAGCGCCTCGCCGAGGCCGTCGCCGACGCCGGCGGCAACTGGGTCGAGAGCGAGATGAGCCGCCTCGCCGGCCAGTTCGCCGGCATCCTCCGCGTCCAGCTCCCGGGCGAGGCGAGCCTCGAGAAGCTCCGCGAAGGCCTCGGCGCCTGCGCCAAGCACGGCCTGGAGGTCCAGGTCCACGCGGGCCGGGACGAGGCCGATGAGGCGCCCGGCGCGACGCTCCACCTCGAGGTGGTGGGCTCGGACCGGCCGGGCATCGTCCGCGAGATCAGCCGGGCCATCGCCGCCCGGGGCGTCAACGTCGTCCACCTCGAGACGCGCTGCGAAGGCGCCCCCTGGTCGGGCGAGGCCCTCTTCCGGGCCTCCGCGACGCTCTCGCTCCCGGAGGACGCCGACGAGGCCGCGCTCCGCGAGGACCTCGAGGCCATCGCGCTCGACCTGATGGTCGAGACGACCTGGTCTTCCGAGCAGTAGCGCCAGCCCTGCGGCCTGGCGCTCTGGCCGGATTCCTCGGAGGAATCCGGCCTAAACGTTCGTCTAGCCCCCGGTCGGCTCGTGCCCCGTGGTGAGCAGCGCGTGGCGGCCACACGGAACGGCGGGCCACGCCCCCGTGGCGGCCTCCGGCGGCGAACAACCGACGACGCTGCGAGCTCGCGGGCGCCGCGGCGAGCCCGCGCCCGCCTTCCGCGCCGGATTCCTCCGAGGAGTCCGGCTCAGCGCCCGGCCGGAGGGCTGGCGCTCACATCGGGCCGACGGGGATCTCGATCTCCGGCGGCACCAGGAAGTAGACCTGCCGGCTGTCGAGCGGCGAGCCATCGCCGAAGACCGTCAGCCGCGCCTCGAAGACGAGCGGCGCCGTGCCGGGCTCGACGATGTCGTTCGTGATCGGCACCACGTCCCAGCACACGCTCGTGCCCGGCGTCAGGCTCGGGAAGGCGTCGTCGTAGGTGTCGCCGTCCGTGTCCTCGGTCGGGCTCACCATGGAGCAGCCCGCCGGGTCCCCGCTGGTGTTCACCTCGAGGTAGTCGATGAACTGCAGCGCGTCGCCGTCGTCGCCGGGCTCGTCGGTCGCCTCGATGGTCACGCGGATGGGCACGCCGTTCACGATCTCGTTGATCGCGTCGGTCACCGCCGTGGTCACGCCCGCCCCGTCCCCGTCGTAGACCAGCGGCGCTCCGCCCGAGTCGAGCGAGTCGCTGTTGTTCGCGATGGCCCGCAGGTTCGCCCGCGGCTCGTGGCCGCTGTCGGCGTCGACCCCGACGAAGGTGATGCCCTGGTCGAGCAAGCGCATGCCCGCCGCGCCCGGGCTGTCGGCGCTGCAGTCGCCGCACTCGTCCGGCTCGTCGGTGATCGTCACCAGGATGCGCACGGCCTCCATGCGGTAGGCCGGACAGCCGATGCCGCCGCCGGCGCACATCGCCCCCGAGCAGACGCTCGGATCGGCCACGCAGGCCACGGACTCGTAGAGCGACTCCCGGCCGCCGTCACCACTGGCTGTTGCCGGGATGCGCGAGCGGGTGACGTCGGGGTCGTTCTGAAGCGAGAGGCGGTTTCGATAGCTGCTGGCGAACCCCTCGTAGGTTCCGATGCCCGTGAAGACCGAGGCCACGCAGGAGGACATGGTCGGGTCCTCGATGCAGCGCCCAGCGAGGCTGCAGACCTGGCCGCCGGCGCACTCGTCGTCGCCCATGCAGGCGGTGCCGAAGTCCTCGCAGACCAGGTTCGTGATGATGTTCCGCACCGCGTCGCGCATCGCCGCGATCTCGCCACTCATCGAGCCCGTCGTGTCGAAGAGAAAGTACACGTCGGCGATCTGGATGTTCGTGCGGAACTGGAGCGTGTCCCGCTCCGGCATCGGCGCTTCCTCGAAGGGCACGACGAAGACGAAGTCGCCGCGCGTCCGCGGGTTGTCGCCCATGTCCAGCGGGTCCGTCCCCGCGCCCACCTCGATCAGGTCGCTCACCCCGTCCATGTCCGTGTCCGTGAGCAGCGGGTCCGTGCCCGCCTCCCGCTCGGCCTGATCCGAGATGCCGTCGTTGTCCGAGTCCGGATCCCGGAAGTCCGGGATCATGTCCATGTCCGTGTCGACGGGCGGCGTGAAGATGTCGAGGTCGCCGGCCTCCTCGCTGTCCGGGATGCCGTCGTTGTCCGAGTCGACGTCCTGCCAGTCCTCGAGCCCGTCCATGTCCGTGTCGACGTCGCGCTCGTCCCCGTCGAGGATCGCGTCGTCGTCGCTGTCCGGATCCTTGAAGTCCGGGATCCCGTCCCCGTCCGTGTCCACGCCCGGCCCGCCACCCGCGAGCTCCGAGGCGTCGACCACGCGGTCGTTGTCGTCGTCCGTGTCCGCGAAGTCGGGGCGGCCGTCCCCGTCCGTGTCCGCCGTGGACTCGTCCGCGTCCGGGATGCCGTTCCCGTCCGAGTCCTCGTCCTGGAAGTCCGGCACCGTGTCGCCGTCCGAGTCGCGCGGCGGCGTGCTCGGCAGATCGTCGCCGGCCTCGACCGAGTCCGGGATGCCGTCCCCGTCCGAGTCGTCGTCCAGGTAGTCGGGCGTGCCGTCGCCGTCCGTATCCGTCCCCGCGCGGCGCCCCTCGTTCACGTCCGCGATACCGTCCATGTCGGTGTCGGTCGTGTCCGAGACGCCCCCGTCCGAGGGCCCGGCGTCGTCCCGCATGGGCGTCCCGCCCCCGCCAGGCGAACACGCCTCACCCAGCCCGAGAGAACACACGAGTGCCCAGAGGCACACCCAACGCCACGAAGCCATCGGACGCAGCGTAGACGAGCCCAGCGGACGAACCCAACCGTGAGCCATTGCACGCCGTGCGCTTGCTCGCGGCATGGAGTGCAACGCCTACACGCACCCACGTGCACGCCTCCATGCCTACTGCACAACTCACCTCGCGCTGCCGCGACTCCGGCCGGCGCCGAACACAGGCGCAGTCGCTTCAGCCAACTATCTCGATCCCGATGAGTGTATCCCCTTCGCCAAAATCGAGGTAGATGTCCGGCCCCTCGTAATCGCCGACAAGATCATGCAGTCTCACGGTTCGCTTCACAACGCCCGGGGCGGACCTCGGATGCCCAGGTAGCCTCAGATAGGCAACATCCTTGTCATCCTCGCTGACCTTGAGATTGAATCCGTGTTCTTGTGACATTGGCTACCTTCGTACGAGAACGGCCTTGAGCTTCGCAGTGCCATTCTTGGCGAGCTGGTAGACGGCCAAACCGTTGTTTCCTACTGGCACGAGGAATCGGCCAGCGTTTGCCGTGTCAACCAGCGTTCCCGCAGGAAACGCGCGGGACTGTGTGATCTGCCTGGTCAAGCCTCGTAGCACAGTACCAGCCTGCTCCGCGGAACTGATGCCTCTGGAAACACGACTCGTAACTCGTGGTCCTCCTCGGGCTCCCAATCTCGTGCGGCATCCGCGAGGACGCCGAGGTACGTCGAGAGGACGGTCTCGGGCATGGGGGGAAGATCGTCGTGGACGAGAATGATCCGCCTCTCCTCGACCCAATGAAAGTCCCGGAGGCAGTCGGAGAGCGCGTCCCAGTTCCGACCGAAATAGCCCGGAAGGATGAGCGCCTGTTGGAGAGAATCGAACAGTTGCTCTCGGTTCGCAATGCCCTGAGGCAGGCGTGCAACGAACGCCCCCGAGGCGGCGTCCTCACTCAATCCGAACGTGAATCCAGACGTGTCCATCTCGCAAGCTGCCAGGCTCAGGCCTCAGGACTCAGGCTCGGCACCCCGCGTGCGCCAGCTCACATCTCGTCCCAGAAGAGCGTTGGATCCCAGAGCCCCCCTGTGTCGAAGAAATGGAGCATCGCTTGCCGTGCACTCTGTTCATCCACCACCAGGGAACTGGGGTATGAAGAGCCCTGGCCACAGACCACCCACTCGCTGCCGTCCTCCGACTTGGTTGGATCACAGAGGACTTTGTTCCGATCCCCCAGGTATATGCTGACCACGTACCTACCGTCCCCCCCGCCGATGTACATCTGTCTCTCCTCGTCAACCTCCAACCCCAGCAATGTGTAGCGCTTGCCATCGAGACGTGAGAATGCTTCGAGAACCCGTTGCCTCGTCGGCGACTCAGCGTCCAACCCGCCGCCACGCGCATCATCCTCACACAGCGATTTGATACCACTCAAGGCAGCCCTCCAAGTGACCCACCAACAACGTGACCGTCCAATAGGCGCACAAACACATCGACTCCTTCGATCCCGAGTGCCTTCCGAGCGCGTTCTGAGGCGCGCCCCATTGCGACTCGCGTCTCGACGGGCTCACTGACCAAGCGGCACAGCTCGTCAACCATGGGGTGAGTTTGGGCGTCTACTCGACATGACCGCAGAAACGGTTCCATTCGTCGATGTATGCTTTCGCTGCTGGACCGGCTTGGTCGAGAATCCAACGAGATGTCGGATTCCTATCGATCGCCGACACGACAGCTTCGAGGAAGCCCGTGGCGATTGCGTCCTTCTCGTACTCGGTTCCTTCACGAAGGAGGACCTCGATTCGCTCGAAGACCTGAGCCGCCTGTTCTGAGGTGGGATTGGCCTTTTCGACGAACGATCGGCCAATTGCGCTCATTGAGGTGTTGATTGGGGGAGGATCGGGCTGCCACTCCTCGACCAGCTCCTCGATGGTCTCGTGGAGTGCTGCGATTCCCTGCGCGAGCGCTGTCACTGCCTTGGGAACTTCCGTCACCAATCCCTCCGAGCGCGTTCTATGGATCGCGCATGATGTCTTCCGCGGCGGCGCGGTCGCCGGTCCCACGCCCGAGGACCGCCACGAAGCCAACGTGCGCAACGTAGACGAGCTCAGTGGACGAACCCAACCGTGAGCCATTGCACGCCGTGCGCTCGATCGCGGCGTGCAGTGCAACGCTTACACGCAACCACGTGCACTTCATTCGTTGACGCCGCCTAGACGCCCTCGGCGACCGGCGCGAAACAGGCCGTAGCGACCTCGAGCCCAACACCTGGTCCGTCAGGCTCAGGTCTCAGGCAACAGGTTCGGCATCCCATGTGCGCCGGCTCACATCTCGTCCCAGAAGAGCGTTGGATCCCAGAGCCCCCCGGTGTCGAAGAAATTGAGCATCGCTTGCCGTGCACTCTGTTCATCCACCACCATGGAACTGGGGTATGAAGAGCCCTGGCCACAGACCACCCACTCGCTGTCGTCCTCCGACTTGGTTGGATCACAGAGCACCTTGTTCCGGTCCCCCAGGAATATGCTGACCACATACCTACCGTCCCCCCCCGCCGACAAACATCTGTCTCTCCTCGTGAACCTCCAACCCCAGGCAGGTGTAGCGCTTGCCATCGAGACGTGAGAATGCTTCGAGAACCCGTTGCCTCGTCGGCGACTCGGCTGACAACCCGCCGCCACGCGTATCATCCTCAGCCAGCGATTTGATACCACTCAAGGCAGCCCTCCAAGTGACCCACTAACAATGTACCGTTCGAAAGGCGCACAAACACATCTACTCCTTCGATCCCGAGTGCCCTCCGAGCGCGCTCTGAGGCGGGCCCCATTGCGACTCGCGTCTCGACGGGTTCCCTGACCGAGTGGAGGCGGATGCCCTCGTCACCGCTCCGTGCAGCGGACGCGGTTCGCGACCGAGCGCCTGATCCCGATGCACCCGCCGCTTCACCAGTCGACACTCGCCTCCTCGAATTCGATCGCCCCCTTTGCTTCTTGACTCGTCAGCCAACCAACAACCGCTTCAGGAGCAACATCCGGCGGCACGTCGACAGCTATGAGCCGTGCGAGATGGCTACGCTCGACCTCGCACCCCAAGCGGATCAGCTCGTCAATCACAGAGGACACCCTCTGCTCGTCGAAGATGATGACTCTCACCGTCCGATGACCGTGCCACCGGATGTGCTTCCGGTACCACAGCTCACCATCCACTTCGACTGCAGACACCTCATCCCCGAAGCCGAGCCCCTTGACGAAGAACGGGATGTTCAGGATCCGATAAATCCCCTCGCACACCTCTTCCGCCCACACACTCTCGACCTCCGCAGGCGGCCACAACTCGTCCTCCTTCTCGAGCCTGAAAAGAATCTTCACATCACCGCTTCTCACGCTTGGCATCGGTTGGACATGTGCTGTGGGACGTGCAAGTGGGCGCTAGGCCCGTTACTGGAAGAGGCGGCCACGAGTTTCATCACGTTCCAGAAACCGAAGAATGGCTTCCCGGGTTCCAGATCGAGCTCGTAGGTGTCCCCAGAGCGCGTCTCGATGATCAGCTCTCGCAGCTCTCGCTTGCTCCGCGGCCGCCGCAGCATCGAAGGGCCGAGGTCCACAGTCGCATCCCGGATGTCGTGGAGGTCAATCGAGTGAACGGGGCCATTCTGCGCGAAGAGCAGTCGGGCGCTGGTGAGGAGCACCCATTCCTTCTGACTGGTGAAGCTGGCGATGGCCATGACCTCGTCGTCGCCGACTTCAGCGACTTGCCGGAGGCGCTCTTGGATCTCGGCGCTCCAGTCATCGAAAGGCTTGGTCCTGACGCCCGTAGCTCCCCTGGCTGAGAAGTCTCGAATCCATCGAGAGACTCTGAATGCCGGATCGACGACCATGCCAAATACCCTAAAGAGTGCTCATCTCGTTGCCGGCGCGGTGGCTTCAGCCAACTATCTCGATCCCGATGAGGGTATTCCCTTCGCCAAAATCGAGGTAGATGTCCGGCCCCTCGTAGTCGCCGACAAGATCATGCAGTCTCACGGTTCGTTTCACAACGCCCGGGGCGGACCCTGGATGCCCAGGTAGCCTCAGATAGGCAACATCCTCGTCATCCTCGCTGACCTCGAGATCGAATCCGTGTTCTTGTGACATTGGCTTCTCCCTATGAGAACGGTCTCGATTTTCAGGGTGCCTGGCGATCTGGTAGACGGCCATGCCGTTGGTGGGGTGACTAGCCAACGATGGGAGAATGACGCGCGCAAGCATCCTCCAGCAAGCTCCGGATCGAGATTCCCACTTCGAATCAACCGGTGAAGCGCGGCTCTGGCCTGTTCAAGGAGGTCGGCGCGCGACATGCGCGCCGAGGGCCGCAAATAGCCGGATCGAGCTTCCGGGCAGAGGTAATAACATCTCGATGTCGCTCGAGGCAGACCCAGCATGAGATAGCGCAATCGCGAGCGCACCGCGCGGACTCATGGGATTGGGCAGGCGTGATCGAGCATCCGCGCCATCGAGCATCCGCGGCACCGAGCACCTGCCCCATCGGATACCCCACCTCGACCCCGGCGCTACGAGCCGGCCGTGCGGATGGCAGCATCGACGGCCGCGAAGGGGACCTCGAGCTGCTCTTGCCGTGGTAGCCTCGGCGGATGATTACAAGCAGGACGCAATCGCGTCGCGGGGCTCGCTCGTTCGGAGGGTACTGCGCCCTCCTCCTGGCGCTCGCTTGCGGCGATGGCAGCGCGGGGCTCGACTCCCTGGTCGAGCTCTCGGACGAGCCGGCCGGCGCCAACTGCGCCGCGGGGGGGCAGCGCATCGACGTCGGCGCGGACGTCGATGGCGACGGCATGCTCTCCGCGGAGGAGGTCACGTCCACGAGCTACGTCTGCGATGGAGACGGCACGGCGGCGGCGCCCACGCTCGTCGAGGTCGGCGTCGAGCCCCCGGGCGAGAACTGCGAGGCCGGGGGCCAGCGCATCGACGTCGGCGTCGATGAGAGCGGCGACGGCGTCCTCGACGACGATGAGATCGACTCCACCTCCTACGTCTGCGAAGGCGGCGTGGCGACGCCCTCCCTGGTCGTCACCTCGGACGAGCCCGCCGGCGAGAACTGCGCCGAGGGCGGCCAGCGCGTCGACGTCGGCGTGGACGAGAGCGGCGACGGCGTCCTCGACGAGGACGAGATCGACTCCACGAGCTACGTCTGCAACGGCAGCTCGCCCGCGGCAGCGCTCGTCGCCACGAGCGACGAGCCCGCCGGCATGAACTGCCCCTCCGGTGGTCAGCGCGTCGACGTCGGCATCGACGCGAGCGGCGACGGAGTCCTCGACGCCGAGGAGGTCGACTCGACCGCGTACGTCTGCAACGGCAACGACTCGCTCATCGCCATCGGTGAAGAGATGCCGGGCGCGAACTGCGAGTTCGGCGGGCAGCGCATCGACGTCGGCGTCGACGACGACGGGGACGGCACGCTCGACCCCGAGGAGATCGACGACACGGCCTACCTCTGCGACGAGGGCGGCACGGCGCGCTTCCTCTTCCTCGCGAACTGGGCCGCCTCCAACACGGACTTCGACCGCTACGACATCCTGGCCGATAGCTGGTCGGCGGCGGCCGCGCTCCCGGTGACGAGCCGAGGGCAGCTCGCCTCGACCGGCGAGACGGTCTTGATGCTCGGCACCGACAACAACGTCTACGAGTACGACGTCGACGCCGACGCCTGGTCGATGGCCTTCGCGGGCCCCACCCCGGCGCCGACGAGCTTCTCCTTCGTTCGCTACCTCGACGGCAAGCTCTACGTCTGCGACGCCCAGAGCACCACGCTGCACGTCTATGACGGCGCCTGGAGCACGGTCACCCTGCCGAACACCTGCTCCATCGCCGGCGGCACGGACCCGGCGGCGAACGAGGTCTACGTGAAGCGCTACAACCAGCGGGGCTTCATGGTCATCGACGCCACCACCGACACGCTCGCGCGCGAGGTGAATGACGCGACGTCGATCGGCGAGAACACCTCGAGCGCCTCGGCCTACGCCGGCGACTTCTACGTGCGCGCGACGACGGGCAACGTGATCCGCATGGACGGCACCACCGGCGCCACCACGGATACGGGCGTCGATCCGACGGGCTCCTACGCGGCGTTCTACACGGACCACGACGCCGGCTCGATCTACCTGCACTCGCAGTCGGGCTTCGTCCGCTACGACGTCGCGGCGGGCACCTCGACGCCGCTGACCACCGGGCCGACCCAGTCGACGCTCGGCACGATCGCGCTCACCTACTGAGGCCGGCAGCCTGCCCGAAGGCCGCTTCGTGACCCCTCGTCACGGAGCGGCCTTTCCTTTTGCCTCTCCAGCGGCTCGGCGCCCGAGCGGCCCCGCCGGACGCCTCCTCAGGCGTCGAGGGCGAGGCGGAGCTGGAGGACGACGGCGAAGGCGGTGAGCGTGTCGCGCGCGTTCAGCGGGCCGCCCTCGCGGGCGCGGCGCACGAGGCGGCGGAAGGCGAGCCAGCGCGGGCCCTCCACGCCGAGCCAGGGCGCCAGGAGCGCGGCCGTCGGCTCCCGCAGGCCGGCGCGATCGGCGGCCTCGTGGAGCAGCTCCTCGGCCAGGGCGCCCGACGCCTGGATGGCCTCCGCCCAGCGCCCGGCGCCGATGGCGGCCTCGATGGCGCGCACCTTCGCGGCCCGACGCGGGAAGAGCGGCGTCCAGCTCGGCGCGCTCTCGCCCCCATGGGCGCGGCCCGCGGCCGGCGGGGGCTCGCTCGCCTCGAAGGAGGGCGCCGGCGCGAGCTCCTCGGAGACGATGGGCCGCGACGCCGCCCGGGCGACCTCGAGCTGCTCCTCGAGCGCGTCCTCGAGCCCGGCGCCCACGGGGCCGAAGTCCGGCGCCGGCGTGTGCCGCGGCTTCTCCGGCTCGCCGAGTACCCCGCGCGCCTCCAGATCGTCGAGCACGTCGTCGACCAGCCGATCGAGCGCGTCGATCACGCCCTCGCCGGTCGTCGCGACGGTCCCGAACTGCGGGCGCCCCCGCGGGTTCAGCGCCTGCCGGAGCTCGTCCTCGGAGAGCACGCCGGGCAGGTCGCGCTTGTTGAGCTGGAGGACGAGGGGCACCGCGTCGAGGCTCCGCCCCTGCTCGGCGAGGTTCGCGGCCAGGTTCTCGAGGCTCTCGAGGTTGGCGTCGAGCCGCTCGGGCTGCGAGTCGGCCACGAAGACCAGCCCGTCGGCGCCGGTCAGGACGAGCTTCCGCGTCGCGTTGAAGTAGACCTGGCCCGGCACCGTGAAGAGCTGCAGGCGCACGTGGTGCCCGCGCACCTGCCGGGCCCGGAGCGGCAGGAAGTCGAAGTAGAGCGTCCGGTCGACGGGGGTCGCCAGGCTGACGAGCTGGCCGCGCGCCTCGGCCGGCGAGGCCCCGTGCACGTGCTGGAGAGAGGTCGTCTTCCCGCCCAGGCCCGGTCCGTAGTAGACGAGCTTCACGAGGAGCTCGCGGGTGAGCGGGTTGACCTGGGCCATCTCAGAAGCGGGCGGGCTCAGAAGCGGGTGGGCTCGGAAGCGTCGGGCTCGGGAGCGGCGGGCTCGGGAACGGCGGGCTCGGAACGTCGGGCTGGCAGGGGACGGCGCGTGGGCCACCGCGCGGCTGGCAGGCCCCCGAGCGGAGGTTCTCGCCGGCGGCGAGGGCCCGACCCCCGCGAGGATCGGTCAGGTCTCCTCCCGAGCGCAAGCCCGCCGCGCCCCGCCCCGGGGCCGCCGCGCGACGAGCGCCCCGGCTCAGATCTCGTCCAGGCCCTCGAGCTCGTCGGTGTCGACGTCTTCCCCGTCGTAGCCGCCGCCGTCGTCGTAGCCGCCGTCGTCGTAGCCGCCGCCGTCGTCGTAGCCGCCGCCATCGTCGTAGCCGCCGTCATCGTAGCCGCCGCTGCCGCCGCTCGAGCTCCCGCTCCCCGCCGTCGAGCCCGCGCAGCGCGTGGGATCGCGACGGCGCAGCTTCACGCCGTTCCACGGGCCGCCCCCCGTCTCCGAGTCGTCGTGGCCCCACTCGCCGCGGATGTACCAGTCGTCGTTCTCCGCCTGCTCGATGCGGAAGTAGCCGCGGCCGCGGGTGATCTGCGGCCGGCCGACCACCATCTCGCGCTCCTCCTCCCACTGGAAGCGGAGCACGTCGCCCTGGATGGTCCCCTGGATGCGGCCCTGACGCTCGTTCTTCACGTAGTCGCCGACCACCTGCGAGCCGGTCTGGCACATGTGCATCTCCCCGTACTGGGGCGACTGCCAGACGCCGTGGAAGGTGCCGCCGGGAGGCATCGTCCCGATCCGGATGTTCGCGGAGCCGCCGCCGCAGGCCGCGGCCAGCGTGACCAGGAGGGCGGAGAGGACCGTCGAACGCATGCGCATGTGCTTACCTCGCTTCACGGGCGGCCGACGATAGTCGCTCGGGCGGCCCGTGAAAAGCGCGGCGTCGCGGGTCCGGTCGACCGGAAATTTCTACCGGATCTCCGGCAGCGCCGGCGCCCAGGCGAGGACCCGCTCGCCGCCGTCCAGGAGCCCGAGGAGAGCGGCCTGCTCGGGCGCCAGGCTCGCGAGGAGCGCCCGGGCCACGGCGCCCTCCCCCTTCGGCGGCTCGGCCGGCGGCACCTCGCCGCGCGGCGGCTCGAGCCTCCGCGCCCGGAGCTCGGGCCCGGCGCCGAGGCGCTCCCGGACGATCTGGATGGCCACGTCGAGGCCCCCGAGTTGATCCACGAGGCCGCGCTCCTTCGCGTCCGCCCCGGACCAGACGCGCCCCCGGGCGAGCGGCTCGATCTCCTCGGCCGGCCGCCCCCGCCCCTCGGCGACGATGCGCACGAAGGCCTCGTAGAAGCCATCGAGCTCGCGCTCGAGGATGGCCCGCTCGGCCTCGTCCAGCGGGCGCGCCGGCGAGAACATGTCGGCGTGCGGGGCGCGCCGGATCACCTCCGTGCGGATCCCGAGCCGCGCGAGCAGGTCCTCGGCGAGCAGGCGGGCGGAGACGACGCCGATGGAGCCGGTGAGGGTCGTCGGCTGGGCGACGATCGCCTGGGCCGGCGCGCCGACGTAGTAGCCGCCGCTCGCCGCGACGTCCGCGAAGTAGGCGACGAGGGGCTTCTTCTCGCGGAGGCGCACGAGCTCGCGGTGGAGGAGGTCGCTGGTGAGCGCCGAGCCACCGGGGGAGCTGACGAGGAGGACGACGCCCCGGACGCGGCGGTCCTTTCGCGCCTGACGGATCGCCGCGATCGTGCGCTCGGCCTTCCGCCCGGGGGCGATGGTGCCCTGCAGCTCCACGATGGCGACGTGGGGCGGGCGCCGGAGCGGGCGGAGGAAGCGCGCCTCCCACCAGCCGAGGTAGCGCGGCGCGCGGACCGTCTTCGGCGGCGGCCCCTCGCCTTCGGCGCGGAGCTGGAGCGGGAGCTCGTCCTCGTAGCAGACCCCGTCCGCGAGGCCGTAGCGCACGGCGTCCTCGCCCCGGAGGAAGCCCCGCTCGAAGATCGCCGCGAGCTCGGCGTCGCTCCGCCCCCGGCCGCGGAGCGCCTCGCCGAGGGCGTCGCGGAGGCGGCCGTCGAGCGTGTCGAGGAGCGCCCCGAGCTGCTCCCGCTGCGCGTCGCTCATGGCCTCGCGCGCGAAGGGCTCCATCGCCGTCTTGTACTCGGCGCGGGCGAAGGGCTCGACGGCGACGCCGAGCTGATCGAGCAGGCCCTTGTAGGAGCGGACCTCCGCGGCGAGGCCGAGGCAGATCAGGGTCGCCTCCGGCGCGAGGAGCACCCGGTCGGCGGCGCTCGCCACGTAGAGCTCCTTGTGGCTGCCTCCCTCCGGGAGGTGCACGACGACGCGCGTGCCCGCCGCGCGGAGATCGGCGAGCACGCCGCGGAGGCTCGACGCCGTGGCCCAGCCGACGAGGAGCGGGGGAAGCGTGAAGACGACGCCCTCGACGTGGGGATCGGTGCTCGCGCGGCGGGCGAGCTGGCGGAGCGTGCTCAGGGCCGTCGGGAGCGCCTCGGGCAGGCCGAGGAGGCGGAGGAGGAGCCGGCGCCGCCGGTGGGGGAGCTCGACCAGGCGGCGCTGGAGGCGGACGTGCACCCAGGGCGCGCGCGGCCGGGAGGCGCGGCGAGCCAGCCACCAGAGGGGGAAGAAGGGCAGCCGGAGGAGGGAGACGAGGGCGCGGTAGGCGATGCGGAGCATCAGGCGACTCGGGCTTCCGCGGGCGACGAGAGCATGGCGGGCAGCCTAGTGCAGGGCGCGAGGCGATCGAGGCGGGGCGCGCGGATGGTCGCCGCAGCTGGCCCCGCTTCGCGCCCGGGCCGCTGGATGGGCGGGGCGATGGGCAAGGAGACCGGCATGGGCACCCGGTGCGAGGACGTACGGCGGCGCCGTGACTCTTTACCTACGCCGCACGCTTCTGGTACCACCGAGGGGCGTTCGTGGGGCGCCTCTCGGCCCCCCTCGGTCCCGCCGGACCCAACGCGGAGGAGTGAATGACGAACCCGCAGATGGTGATGTACGAGGAGGAGTTCAACCAGATCCAGGCGATCGTCGATCGTCTGGTTCGGGAGGCGAACGCCCAGGTCGTGTTCATCATCGACAAGAATGGCCAGCTCATCTCGGCTTCGGGCGAGACGGATCAGCTGGACACGACCTCGCTCGCCTCTCTCACGGCAGGCAACATCGCCGCGACCGGGGGCATCGCGAAGCTCCTCCGGGAGAACGAGTTCACGACGCAGTTCCACGAGGGGGAGCGGGCCAACATCCACATCCAGCTCGTCGGCAACCGCGTCATCCTCGTCGTCATCTTCGACAACAAGACGAGCCTCGGCCTCGTGCGCCTGCGCGTGAAGAAGGCGAGCGAGGAGCTGAACTCCATCTTCGAGGCGCTGCTCTCGAAGGTTCAGGACCCCAATCACGAGACGCCGTTCGCGGAGATCACGGACGACGACATCGACAATCTCTTCAACGATTGAACGCCGTCCCCTGAACCCGAGACGAGAGCCGAGAGGACCCGCCGCCGATGTCGTTCATCAACTACCTGTCCCGCGAGATCAACTGCAAGATCGTGTACTACGGTCCGGGTCTCTGCGGGAAGACGACGAATCTGCAGTACATCTACAACAAGACGAATCCCGAGGCGAAGGGCAAGATGATCAGCCTCGCCACGGAGACCGAGCGCACCCTCTTCTTCGATTTCCTCCCGCTGGCGCTCGGTGAGATTCGCGGATTCAAGACGCGCTTCCATCTCTACACGGTTCCCGGTCAGGTCTTCTACGACGCGAGCCGGAAGCTGATCCTGAAGGGCGTGGACGGCGTGGTCTTCGTCGCCGACTCGCAGATCGCCCGCATGGAGGCGAACCTCGAGTCGATGGAGAACCTCCGCACGAACCTGGCGGAGCAGGGGTACAGCCTCGACAAGCTCCCCTACGTCATCCAGTACAACAAGCGGGACATGCCCTCGATCGCGCCGGTGGAGGAGCTCCGCTCGGTGCTGAACCCGAACGGCGTGCCCGACTTCGAGGCGGTCGCCCCGACCGGGGACGGCGTCTTCGAGACCCTGAAGGCCATCGCCAAGCTGGTGCTCACGGAGCTCAAGCGCGGCGGGGCCGGCGGTGGCGCGCCCCCGCGGCGCTGAGCACGCTCCGACTGCGACGACGGCCCGGCCCCCGCCGGGCCGTTCGCGTTCCGTCCCGGGGGCAGCCGTGGTCGGTCGCCGCGCGGGCCGGAGCGGATGTTCGGGCTCGAGCAGACGTCAGGCGCTCGGGCTGGGGCGGACGGCTCGTGTCTCGGCGTCCTCTCTGACGGCTCCTCCCCTCGTCCCGCAGCCACGGGCACGGGCACGGGATCTCTCGGCCCCCGTCAGTCCCGCGCGAGCGCCCGCAACGCCCTCGCCTCCTCGTCCCGCGGCTTGCCCGCCTTCTTCAGCCAGCGCTTGGCCTCGCCCTTCTCCCCGGCGCTCCGCGCGGCCGCCGCCCGCAGCATGCGGAAGCGATGCGCCGCCTCCTCGTCCGCCGGCTCCTCGAGCCCCTCGAGCCAGCCGTGGGCCTCGCCCTCCCCGTCCAGCCCCGCGCGGAGGAGGGCCTGCGCGATGCGCTCGCGGGCGAGGCGCATGGTCGGCTCCCAGGCGAGCACGCGCCGGTAGGAGGTCACGGCCTTCGCGTCCTCCCCGAGCTCGAAGCATGCGTGCGCGAAGCCGAGCTCCACGGCCATCGGCGCCGGCCCGCGCCACCCCTCCGCCGCCCGCGCGTAGGCCTCCTTCGCCCGCGCGTGGTCCCCGGCCTCGCTGGCGACGAGCCCCTCCTTCTCCGCCACCTCCCCCGGCGAGCCGAACCAGCGGAAGGCCCGCGCCGCCCGGAGCAGCGCCTCGAGCTCGCCGCCCTGCCCGCGCGCCAGGGCCATGCCGAGGCCGCGCTCGAAGCGGCGCCGGCTCCGGGCCGCCAGCACCGGCGCGACGGCGAAGAGGAGCACCAGGGGCGCCCCGGCGGCCATGGCGAGGGTGAAGCTCGCCCCGAAGCCGTAGCGCGCGACGACGATCACGAAGGCGGCCAGGGGGAGCAGGCCGAGGCGCGCGAGGGAGGGCTCGGCTCGCGAGCGGGCGGGCTGCACCTCCGGGACGGCCCCGACGGCGGCCTTCGAGCGTTGAGGGGGGGTCATGCTTTGGATACTCTGCACGGCGATGGGACACCGCGTCAGCCGAGGGGTTCCGGCGTGCCTCGCGCTCCTCCTCGTCAGCCTCTTCGCGGGCGCCTGTGGCGAGGATGCGCCCACGGAGGCCTACGAGGTCTCCGGCTACGTGACCGAGCTGGGCTCGGGCGAGGGCGTTGGCCGGGCGACGGTGACCTTCACCTCGGACACGCGCTACACGGCCGAGACGCGGACCGGCGGTGACGGCTTCTACGAGATGGTCGTCGAGACGGACTCGCTCTTCGGTCAGGTGAGCGTCGAGGCCGAGGGCTTCGAGCCGGCCGAGGCGAGCGTCTTCTTCGACCAGCGCACCCGCCGCGTGGACGTCGGCCTCAAGCCGGACGACGCGCCGGACGCCGAGTAGCAGGCCGCTCGCGGGAGCTCGCAGGCCCGGAGCCCTCCGGAGCCGAGTCGCCGCGCGCAAAGCCGCACCATCCGCCCGGTCGCCGCCATCCGCAAGCCGCCCGGTCCGCGCCATTCGCCTCGGTCCGCGTCAGCCTCCGAGGAGCGGATCCAGCTCGCCGCGAGCGTCGAGCGCCGCCACGTCGCTGTAGCCGCCGTAGGGCTGCCCATCGATGAAGATCTGCGGGACCGTGTGCTGCCCCGTCACTTCGCGGAGCCACGCCCGCTTGGCGTGGTCTCCGGTCACGTCGATGTTCGCGACCTCGACCCCCTTCCGATCGAAGAGGGCCAAGGCCAGCCGGCAGTAGGGACACCACGGGGTCGTGTAGATGACGACCCCGTCGCTCAGCTCCGTCGCCTCCATGCCCAGAGCATGAGGCCTCCGAGCACCAGAGGCACGGGCGGAAGCGCGCCCCCCACGCCCGGCGCCGCGCAGCCGCAGCCGTCGTCGCCGCCGTCCATCGGCATCTCGGCGGGGCCCGCGTCGTCCCCGGTCGCGCCGGCGTCGTCCGCCCCCACGCCCGCGTCCGCCTCGACGCCCGCGTCCATCGGCAGCTCCGGGCACTCCGCGTCCGCGTCGCCGCTCGTCTCGAGGTCCGCCGTCAGCTCGTAGAGGCTCTGGCCGCTCGTCGTCAGGTCCGTCGCCACGATGGCCATGTAGAGCGTCTGGCAACGCGGGAGCGCGTGCTCGCTCGTCTCCGTCAGCTCCACCTCGCCCACGCCCGTGAAGCTGGCGTCGGCGACCAGCGGCGGCATGCGCGCCCCCACGTAGCGCACCCGCTCCCCGTCGCGGACGTAGAGGTCGTAGGTGCCGGCGAAGGTGCGCTTCTGCAGGTTCAGCGTGAGGCGCGTCGCGTCCGCCGGGATGTCGATGGCGTAGTGGAGCGGCACGACGCCGCCGCCGAGGTTGCCGGTGATCACGTCCTGGCCGCTGTAGCCCTGGTAGGTGCGGCCCGACTCCATGGGCACGACCCGCTCGCAGCCGGGCAGGCCCCGCCCCTCGACGATGCCGCGCACGGTCTCCACGTCCGCCGCCTCGAGGACCTCCAGGCTCTCGGCCGTCTCGAGGAGCAGCTCCCCCGCCTCGCCGAGCGTCGCCGTCGAGGGCGAGGTCGTCAGCCAGGCGAAGGCGAGCGCGTCGGCCTTCTCGATCCCGATGGCCTCGCGGATCTCCCAGAGCGTCGCCCCCCAGATGCGCCCGTCGGCGTGCACCTGGCCGAAGAGGTCGTCCGGGCAGCGGAGGTCGTTGTCGAGCTCGCGGAGCGACGACTCGCCGCCGAGCGTCCCGCCCGCGAGGTAGTCGGCGAGGCGCGGATCGCCGGTGATGGTCGACGAGAAGTAGTCGGCGATGCCCTCGTTCAGGGCGCCCGGCTCGTAGCCCACGCCCAGCCGGGCGTCGACGTCGAAGGGCGCGAGCTCGGCCGTCACGTCGACGATGCCGTGGCCGTACTCGTGGTAGACGACGTCCCCGTCGTAGCCGAAGTCGCGCATCTGCCCCTGGCCGAAGGCCATGAGCGCGCACTGGCTGCGGCTGCAGAGGCTCGGCGAGTAGAAGGCGTTCTCGAAGGCCACGCCGGGGATCTCGACGTAGTTCGCGACCACGTCGATGATCGAGCTCTCCTCGCAGCAGGTCCACTCGAGGCCGTGGGCGGAGCGGAAGTACTCGGCGACCCGGTCCGTGTGGAAGTAGACGTTCACCTCGCTGAACTCGTCGTCGAAGGCCGGGTCGTCGGGGTCGTAGAGGAAGTCGCCCTCCTCGTCGGCGACGGCGCGCTGCTCCGGGAGGCACTCGCTGACGCCGGTGGGGCGGCAGGAGCGGGCGCGCACGTAGCGGCCGGTCAGAAAACGCGAGCTCGTCAGGTTCGGCAGCTCGACGTCCGAGGGCATGTCCTCGGCGACGACCGGGTTCGGCTCCCAGACCCGGCCGCGGCCGTGGCGGATGCGCGGCTCCACGAGGAGCAGCGAGCCATCGGCCGCGTCGAGCCAGACGCGCACGCGCTCGTGGGCGGCGCGCTGCACCTCGATGGACCAGGCGCGGCGGAGCGTGGCGCCGTCGTCGAAGGCCACCAGGCGCCGTTCGAGGATCTCGGCGCCCTCGAAGCCGCTCGCGCGGATGGCGCCGGCGTCGGGCGCGGGGACGATGGCGCCCCCCGGGTCATGGGCGGCCGGCGAGCCGAGGTCGAGGAGGACGAGCTCGACCCGGTCGGCCGCGTCGAAGCGCACGATGGCCGAGGCGCCGGGCACGAGCAGGTCGCCGAGGGCGTGGCGCTCGAAGCGCACGACCGTGTAGCCGTGGGCCTCGAGGACGCGGCGCGGGACGAGGCGCCCGACGTGGTCGAGCCGGCCGAGGTCGCCGAGCACGCGCCCGAGGACGGCCTCTGCGCGCTCGACGGGGCTGCCGCCGGCGGGCCGGAAGCGCTGATGCTCGGCGAAGGAGACGAAGGTCGAGCCGCCGACCTCGCGCACGGCGGCCCCGAGGGGAGCGCGCGGGCCGGAGGGAGACGGCGCGGGCGCGCTCGCGCCGGGCCCGGTCTGGGCGGCGGCGTACGACGCCGGGAGGGCGAGGGCGAGCGCGGTCAGCGCGCAGGCGACGCGATTGAGCTTCGGATTCGACACGACACACATCTCCAAGGGCGTCCCCGGCGCAGGTCCCGAACGGGCGCCGGAGGAGCAACACATCCCACCGGCCGCGGAGCATAGCAGCGATCGCGGACCCATGAACGACCGTTCAGCGTCAGCGTGACTTTGCACGGGCCAAGGCCCGCCGTTGATCGCGCCCCGGCGCCGCGGTACCTGTCTCCGCCGCAGCGGCCTCCGAGGCCCCCGGCTCCGCCGCGCTTCCGTACTGCTCTCCCGTACCGCGCTTCCGTACCGACCCCCCGCGCCTCTCTCGCTCATGCGCCCGCTCCTCGCCCTCGCCGCCTCGACGCTCCTCCTCGCCCTCGCCTCCCCGGCGCAGGCGTGGAACGTCCTCCCCCCGGGGCCCGAGGGCTGGCAGGCGGCGGGCCACGCGGGCATCCGCGGCGTGACCATCGGGCCCATCGAGTCGATCCAGCAGCCCCACCGCGGCTACGGCACGGCGCGCTCCGCGGCGCTCCTCGATCACCTCCAGGCCATGGGCGTCGGCTGGGTCTCCATCACCCCCTTCGGCCGCATCTGGAGCCTCGAGAGCGAGCGCATCCGCATGGACTTCGAGGCGCCCTACCCGGCCAACCGCGAGGCGGTGATGGGCGTCATCCGGCAGGCGAAGGCGCGCGGCATGAAGGTGCTCCTCGTGCCGCACCTCTGGGTCGAGACGGAGGGCTGGCGCGGGGAGATCGATCCCGGCGACGCGGCGGGCTGGGAGGCCTACCGCGAGAGCTACCGGGCCTTCGTGCTCGCCTGGGCGCGGGACGCCGCGGAGGCCGGCGCGGACATGCTCAGCGTGGGCGTCGAGTGCAAGAGCTGGTCGGGGCGCTTCGGCGGCTGGTGGACCGACTTCATCGCGGAGGTGCGGGCGGTCTTCCCCGGGCTGCTCACGTACAGCGCGAACTGGGACGAGGCCGAGGACGTGCTCTTCTGGGACCAGCTCGACCTCATCGGCATCAACGCCTTCTACCCGCTCGCCGAGGCCGACGGCGCGAGCGACGCGGCGTACGCCGAGGGCGCCGAGCGCATCGTGCCGCAGGTCCGCGCGCTGGCCGAGGGCTTCCAGATGCCCGTGCTCTTCGTCGAGGTCGGCTACACGACGCGCGCGAACGCCGCCGTGCAGCCCTGGCTCTGGCCCGACGGCATGGACGGCGTGGTGATCGACGAGCGCGAGCAGGCGCGGGCCCTGGACGCGAGCTTCCACGCCTTCCTGGACGAGCCGTGGTTCGTCGGCTTCTTCGTGTGGCGCTACTACGCGACGCTCGAGGACGTGAGCCAGGAGGCCATCTGGGGCTTCAGCCCGCACGCGAAGATGGCCGAGCCGCTCCTCGTCGAGACCTTCGACGCGCGCTGGGCCGTCGACCCGATCCCCTGGCCCTGGTCCACCGGCGAGCCCGTCCCCGCGCCCGACCCGCTCCCGCCCGTGCCTCCGCTGAGCCACTGGCGCGACTGAGTCGGGAGCGCGCTCAGGCCTGCTCCGGCGCGGCCCGTTTCCGCACGAAGCCGACGACCTCGTCGAGGTGCTTCAGCACGGCGAACTCGTGGTTGAAGACGCCCTCGATGATGCCCTCCGGGTCGATCACGTAGGTCACGCGGTGGCTCACGCCCGGGAGCAGGCTGAAGAAGGTGCGGTAGCTCTTGGAGATGCGCCGGTCCGCGTCCGCGATCATCGGGAAGGAGGCCTGCTCCTCCTCGGCGAAGCGGCACTGGGTCGCGTGGTCGTCGCAGGAGACGCCGACGACCTCGGCGCCGAGCGCCTGGAGCTCCGGGTAGTTGTCGCGGAAGCCGCGCGTCTCGCGGACGCAGTTGCGCGTGAAGGCCCGCCGGAAGAAGTAGAGCACGACGGTCTTGCCGCGGAGCGACGAGAGGCGGAGGGTCCGCCCGTCGGTCGTCACCGCCACGAAGTCGGGCGCCCGATCTCCCACGGAGAGCATCGCGCACACGATAGCGAAGCCGGGCCCGCCACCCCGAATTCGGGACGCCCGTGTCCGGTGCGCCCCGTCCGGTGCCCCTCCGTCCGGTGCTCTCCGACGGTGCCCCTCCGTCCAGTGCCCCTCCGTCCAGTGCCCCTCCGTCCAGTGCTCTCCGGCGGCGCTCTCCGGCGGCGTGAGCTCCGCCGTGCTCCACCACCGTGCTCCACCGCCCGAGCGGCCTACTCGACGCGGAAGGTGGCGCGGACCCGGGTGGTCACGCGCTGCCGGAGCGGGACCCGCAGGGCGAGCGTGCCCTTCTTCGTCTTCGAGGTGCCCAGCATGCGCGGCGACTCCTCGGCGACCACGGCCTCGGCCCGCTCCTCCTCGAAGGCGATGACGCCGACCACCTTCGCGCCCAGCACGGCCGCCGCCGCTTCGGCCTTCCGCCGGGCGAGCTGCGCGCAGGCCGCGAGCCGCTCCCCCTGCCGATCGGCCGACGCCGGGAAGCGCCACTCGGTGCGCGTCAGGCGCACGTCCTCCATGGAGGCGAGCACGTCGAGCACCTCGCCGAGCTGCCCGGGGCGCACGCGCACCCGCAGCATGTAGGTCGCCGCGCTGCTCCGCCCGAGGAAGCCGCTCGTCGTCCGCCCCTGGAGGGCCTCGAGGGCGACGTCGTCGACGCCGAGCTGGTGGAGCGCGGCCACGAAGGCCTTCACCTCGCGCACCTGGGCGAGCGCCTCGCCGCCGGTGGAGAGGCGGCTGCCCTCGACGGCGACGTGGAGATCGGCGCGCTCGGCGACGACCTCGTCGCTGTGCTCGGCGTGGACGACGATCTGGTCGTTGGAGAGGGGTTCGGTCACGGCGGGGAGGTCACGGCGGGGAGGATCACGTGATGATGAGGTTGAGGATCTTGTCCTGGACCCAGATGGTCTTGCGGAGCGTACCGCCTTCGAGGGCCTCGGCGATCTTCGGGATCGCCTTGGCCGCCGCGAGCGCGTCCGCCTCCGAGGCGCCGGGCGGGAGCTCGACGACGCCGCGCTTCTTCCCCTTCACCTGCACGGGGATCTCGAGCACGTCGTCCTTCAGGAGCTCCGGATCGGCCACCGGCCAGGGCGCCGCCTGCACGGAGGGCGCATGCCCGAGCAGCGCCCACATCTCCTCGCCGAGGTGCGGCGCGAAGGGGTGCACGAGCTGGGCGAGGACCTCCACGCCGGCCTTCGGCGCGCCCGCCTTCTGGAGCTCGCTCGAGAGCACCATCATCGCGCTGATCGCGGTGTTGAAGCGGAGGCCCTCGATGTCGCCCGTGACCTTGTCGATGGTCTTGTGCACGAGGCGGAGCGTCTCCTCGTCCGGCGCCGCCTCGCTCGCCTCGCTCGCCAGCCGCCAGCAGCGGTCGAGGAAGCGCTTCACGCCGCCGATGCTCTCCGTGTTCCACGGCTTGGACGCCTCGAGGGGGCCCATGAACATCTCGTAGGTGCGGAGCGCGTCGGCGCCGAAGCTCTCGACGATGTCGTCCGGGTTCACGACGTTCCCGCGCGACTTGCTCATCTTGAAGGCCTTCGCCTCGACCTCCACGGACGGGTCGGCCTCGAGCACCATCTTGCCGTCCTTGGTCTTCGTGACCGCGTCCGCGTCGTGCTTCTCGCCGGCCTCGTCGACGTACTCGATCTCGCCGAGGATGATCCCCTGGTGGACGAGCTTCTGGAAGGGCTCCTCCACGGGCAGGTAGCCGGCGTCGAAGAGCACCTGGTGCCAGAAGCGCGCGTAGAGGAGGTGGAGCACGGCGTGCTCGGCGCCGCCCACGTAGAGGTCGACGGGGAGCCAGGTCTTCACCGCCTCCTCGCTCCAGGCGGCCTGGTCGTTGTCGGGGTCGCAGAAGCGCAGGTAGTACCAGCAGGAGCCGGCCCACTGCGGCATGGTGTTGGTCTCGCGGGCGAACCAGCGGCCGTCCTTCTGGAAGAAGCGCCAGTCCTTCGCCCGGGCGAGCACGCCCCGCGGGTCGTCGCCGGGGGCGTAGTCCTCGAGCTCCGGCAGCGTGACCGGGAGCGCGCTCTCCTCGACCGGGATCGGCGAGTCGTAGTCCACCGTGAAGTCGACGCCCTCTTCGCCCTGGCGCGGGTCCGTCCCCTCGCTCTTCAGCTCGACCGGGAAGTAGATCGGGAAGGGCTCGCCCCAGTAGCGCTGCCGGCTGAAGACCCAGTCGCGGAGCTTGAACTGCACCCGCGCCTCGCCCTTCCCCTCGGCGGCGAGGTCGGCCGTGATCGCGGCCTTCACGGCGGCCGTCTCCATGCCGTCGTACTTGCCGCTGTTCACGGCGACGCCGGGCTCGGCCATCGCCTCCTTCAGCGCGCCCTCGGTCGGCTCGCCGGTCTTCGAGACGACCTCGACGATCGGGATGCCGAACGCCTTCGCGAACTCGAAGTCGCGCGTATCGTGCGCGGGCACGGCCATGATGGCACCCGTGCCGTAGCCCCAGAGCACGTAGTCGGCGACCCAGATGGGCACCTCGGCGCCGTTGACCGGGTTGATGGCGTGGCCGCCCGTGAAGACGCCGGTCTTCTCCTTGCTCTGCTGGCGCGCGAGGTCGCTCTTGTTCTTCGCCTCCGCGACGTAGGCCTCGACCTCGTCGCGCCGGGCGTCGGTCGTCACCTTCGCGACGAGCGGGTGCTCGGGCGCGAGCACCATGAAGGTGGCGCCGAAGAGCGTGTCCGGGCGCGTCGTGTAGACCTCGATGGTCTCGCCCGCGTGGCCGGCGACGCCGAAGCTCACCTGCGCGCCCTCGGAGCGGCCGATCCACTCCTCCTGCATGGTGCGCGTGGAGGTCGGCCAGTCGACGCCCTCGAGGCCGGCGAGGAGCCGGTCGGCGTAGGCGGTGATCTTCAGGACCCACTGGCGCAGCGGGCGCCGCTCGACCGGGTGGCCGCCGCGCTCGCTCTTGCCGTCGATGATCTCCTCGTTGGCGAGCACCGTGCCGAGGGCCGGGCACCAGTTCACCGTGACCTCGTCCTGGTAGGCGAGGCCCCGCTGGAAGAGCTGGAGGAAGATCCACTGGGTCCAGCGCACGTAGCCCGGGTCGGTCGTGTCGACCTCGCGCTCCCAGTCGTAGGAGAAGCCGAGCATCTTCAGCTGCCGGCGGAAGTTCGCGATGTTCTCGCGGGTGGTCTTCGCCGGGTGCGTGCCCGTCTTCACGGCGTGCTGCTCGGCCGGGAGCCCGAAGGCGTCCCAGCCCATGGGGTGGAGCACGCTCTTGCCGCGGGCGCGCTCGAAGCGGCAGACGATGTCGGTCGCCGTGTAGCCCTCCGGGTGGCCGACGTGGAGGCCGCTCCCCGAGGGGTACGGGAACATGTCGAGGACGTAGAGGCGCTCCTCACCGGGCTGCTCGGGCGTGCGGAAGGTGGCGTTCTCTTCCCAGAAGCGCTGCCACTTCGGCTCGATGGAGGCGGGATCGTAGCGGTCCATTTCCCCGCTGCCATAGCACGCGAGGCGCGCGGCTCGCTCGGGGTTTTTACGCGCCCCGCGAAGCTCCGGCGACCGGGCCGCCCGGGTCAGGAGCCGGCGGCGGCAGTCGACGTCGGTGGCGCCGCTCCGCCCGTGGCGTCCGCGGCCTCGCCGCTCCCGGGCTCCCCGGCGTCCTCGGAGTCGGCGTCGGTGGGCGGCGAACCAGGCGAACCGACCGGCTCGACCTCCTCGCCCCGCACCTCCTCGCCCCGCAGCTCGACCTCCCCGCCCGCCGTCGCCGGGAGCCCCGCCGGATCCGGGGCCTGGAGCAGCAGGTAGAGCATGTGGTTGATGAGGTCCGGATCGGCCGTCATCCCGATGTGGGTCGCGTCGACGAAGTGGACGCTGTCCGGGTAGACCGTCGGCGCCGCGTGCGGAACCTGGTGGAGCTGGGCGAGGCCGCTCGTCCGCGTGACCGTCCCGTCGCCCGGCGCCGACTCGCCCCAGCTCAGCTCGCCCGTCTCGCGGTTCACCTCGAGCACGGCGTTCGTGTCGATGGTGTCGCCAACGGCCACGTGGAAGCCCAGCTCCGGCGGAGGCGCCGCCGGCCGGTCGAGCGCCTCCTGGAAGCGGCGCCCGTGCGCGAGGTAGCGGGCCATGTGCCGTCGCACGAGCGCGACGCGCTCCTCGCGGGTCTCGGCGTCCGGCATGAGCAGCTGCAGGTTCTCGTCCTGCTCGGGATGGAAGGGCCCCCAGCCGTAGCGCTCCCACAACGCCACGTCGAAGAAGTCCACGTCTTCGCCGTCCTCGTAGACCACGCGCCCCTCGCCCGGGCGCGGGAGCAGCTGGTAGCCGGAGACGAAGGAGGCGGTCATGGCCGCCGGGTAGTGGGGCAGCATCGGGTTCACGCTCACGCCCTCGGCGAGCACCTGCACGGCCTGCGCCTCGCCCCGGTTCGGCGGGCCGAGGAGGATGGCGCGGCGCACCAGGCGGGCGCCCTCCCAGGTGACGGGCGGGAGCGGCCCCTCCTCCGGGAGCGGCGTCGGGCCGTAGCGGAGGTAATAGCGGACGAGCTGCGAGCCCATGGAGTGCCCGACGAGGTCCACGCGACGGGTGCCGGTGGCCTCCTCGCGGGCGCGGCTGGCGGCGAGCACCACCTCGTGGAGCCGGCGGGCCTCGGCGCTGAGGTCGTGCCGCCAGTCGTAGCCGAAGCCGATGATGGGGTTGCGCCCCTCCTCGAGGTCCTCCTTGGAGATGGCGCGGGGGCGCCGGTCGTGGGCGCCGGCGTCGCCCAGCGCCTGGACGATGCCCTCGAAGACGCCCGGGTAGCCCCGGGCGCGCACGGCGGCGATGCGGATGTCGAGCTCCACGAGGAGGAGCTGGCCTCCGGGCACGAGCTCGTCCTCGATGGACGCCAGCGGGCCCTGCGGATCGTAGGGGAGCGCCAGGTCGCGGAGGAGCTCCTCGTCGCTCTCGTCCCGATCCCAGACGGCGCCCCAGACGACCTGCTCGTCGTCGGCGTGACGGAGCACGGAGCCCATCACGCCGGGGACGAAGATCACCGAGGAGGCCCCCGCGCGGACCCGCTCGCTCTCGGGGCGGTAGATGTCGACGAGCTCGCGCGGGCGCGGCGCGCCACCGCCGCAGGCGAGCGCGGCGAGGAGGGGGATCAGCAGAGCGGGCGGGAGCCCGCGGAGGGAGGTGCGCGACCTGGACACGGGGCGAGTATGGGGTCGGTCGGCGGCGAGGAGGGACGGAAAAGGAAAGGGGCGCCCCCGGGCTCGGGAGCGCCCCTCTCGGTCGTCTGGCGACGGGCCTACTCGCCCTCGCCCTCGCCCTCGCCTTCCTCCGCGGAGGCCGCCGGGAACTGCACGCCGGGCGCCGGGATGGGCGTGGCGCTCCGGCGGTTCGACATGCCGAGGAAGCCGCCGCTGCCGCCGATGGGCGTCGAGCCCGCGCAGCTCACGTGGCCGTCCTCGTGGTAGGCGCAGCAGAAGTTCCAGCCGCAGCCCATGGCCGCGATCGGGCCCCAGCCGCCGACCGTCTCGTCGCTGGCGCGCTCCCAGTCCCAGGGGCTCGTCACGTCGTCCGTGTCCGAGTCCCCGTGGCCGGTCTCACCGAAGTCGTTCGCGCCCCAGCACTTCACCTCGCCGCCGCGGACGACGACGCAGGTGGTGTCGTAGAGGTCGTTCGCGACCGCGACCACGTTGCGGAGGCCGCGCACGGCCGTCGGCTCGTTGGCGTTGTTCTCCCGGCCGGTCTTGCCGTCGCCGATCTGCCCGTCGTCGTTGCTCCCCCAGCACATCAGCGAGCCGTTGCGACGCACCGCGCAGAAGTTGTAGCCGCCGCCGCCGAGGTCCATCGCGTCCGAGATGCTCAGCTCGACCGGCGAAGGCGAGGAGCTGGTGTCACCGTTGCCGAGCTGCCCGTAGGAGCCCGAGCCCCAGCAGTAGACCTTGCCGCTCTCCTGGAGGGCGCAGACGCTGCTCGTGCCGACGGCGATCTCCGTGATGTCCCCGAGGTCCGGGATGCGGGCCGGCTCCATGGTGGTCTCACCGCGGCTGCCCCGGCCGAGCTGGCCCGAGTTGTTGCCGCCGATGCAGGAGACGCCGCCGTCCTGGTGAATGGCGCAGAGCACCATCGAGTGGGCGCTGCCGCCGACGTCGATGGCCTTGGCGTCGTCGATGCCCTCGATGGCCATGGGCAGCGAGGTCGAGACCTGGCCGTCGATGCGGCCCCAGCAGGCGACGGTGCCGTTCTTGCGGAGCGCGCAGGAGCGGCCGAGGCCCGTCGAGACCTGCACGGCGTCGGAGATGCCCGGCACGTGCATGTCGCCCGAGGAGGGGTTCGCGCGGGTGCTGCCGAGGCCGAGGCGGCCGTCGCTGCCCTGGCCGAAGCAGAAGACCTGGCCGTCCTCCTTCACGCCGCAGACCTGGTGGCTGCCGACGGAGATGCCGCGGGTGAGCTCGAGCTCGCCCTCGGCCGCCGGGAACTCGTCGAGGCTGCTCGGCTCGGCGGAGAGCTGGGCGATGGCCGGGATGACCTCCGCCGCGACGTGCAGCGAGCGGGCGTCGCCGTTGCCGAGCTTGCCGTTGCCGGCCGAGCCCCAGCAGACGAGCTTGCCGTCGTTGGTGACCGCGCAGGCGTGGGTCTCGCCCGTGTCGAAGCGCGCGGCGTTCGAGACACCCTGAACGGCGGTCGGGGTCGGGACGTTGCCCTCCTCCGAGCCGACCGCGAGGAGCTTCGCCGTGTAGTTGTTGTAGCCCCAGCACTGCACGTTGCCGTCGCCGAGGAGCGCGCAGCTGCGGCGCGTGTCGAGGTCGAGGTCCGTGACGTTGGTCAGGCCCGTGACGGCCACCGGCGAGGGGGCGTAGGTGCCCGACCCGGACTCGCCGTTGCCGACCTGGCCGGCGTCGTTCTGGCCCCAGCACATGACACCCGAGCCGGTAACGGCGCAGCTGTGGTTGCCGCCCGCGGCCACCTCGGTGGCGCCGGTGACGCCCGAGACGCTGACCGGGGTGTTGCTGTCGCGGCGCTGCTCCTCGCCCTGGCCGAGCTGGCGGCTCGAGCCGGCGCCCCAGCAGCTCACCGTGCCGTCGCCGAGGCGAGCGCAGGCGTGGCCCCGGCCGAGGCTGATCTGGGCGACGCCCGTCAGGCCCGTGACCTGTACCGGGGAGGCGCTGTCGTCGCGGGCGCCGTTGCCGAGGCGGCCGTTGCTGCCCGAGCCCCAGCAGTGGACCGAGCCGTCGGACTTGCGGGCGCAGCTGAACTCCGTGCCGAGGGCGATCTCCTCGACCCCCGTGAGGCCCGAGACCGCGACCGGCGCGTGGGCGACGTCCGTGTTGCCGGCGCCGAGCTCGCCGTGCGTGTTGCGGCCCCAGCAGGAGACCTCGCCGTTCTGGCGGAGGGCGCAGGTGTGGTAGCTGCCGCAGGCGATCGCCTTCGCGTCGCTGAGGCCGCTGACCGGCGCCCAGCTCCAGCGGTCCTGGGCCGTGCCGTCGCCGAGCTCCCCGTCGAGGTTGCGACCGGCGCAGAAGACCTCACCGCTCGCCTTGAGCACGCAGGTGTGACTGTCGCCGCCGCAGACCATCGGCTCGATGGGCGGGGGACCCGCCGGCTCGGTCGGGGTCTGCTCGGTGTTCGTTCCCTGTTGCGCTTCTTCCTCGTCGCCTCCGCAGGCGAGAGCGAGGGTCAGCAGCAACGCGACGCTGATACGCGTGGCGTTCATTCGTTTCACTCCTCCCGTTCCACCACCGTGGAACGAGGGCGTTCTACCGAATTCCACCCTCACCGCATAGGGGCGATTTTCGCGGAGCGAGCGCGGTCCCCATATTGGGGGAAGGGAGGAAATCGACAGTGGCGCCGGAATCACGTGACCCGATCGGGGCCTCGGCGTCCTCTCCCGGGGGCATGACGCCCACGAAGCGAGCCGCCTTGACCTCCCTCTTCCTGCTCCTGGCCTGCGGCGACAACGGCGCGGGTGGCGCCGCGCGCTGCGACGATCGGACCCCATGCCCCGGCGGGCAGCGATGCGAGGCCGGGCGCTGCGTCGACGCCCTCGCGGACGCCGGCCCGCGCGCCACCCCCGACGCCTCCGACCGCGGAGACGCCTCCGCTCCAGACGGCGGCGAGAGCCTGGCGGCCTTCTGCGAGGGCGAGGGGCCGCTCATCGTGGTCGGGGACGGCGCCGGGAGCGCCGAGGAAGACTGCGCCGGCCGGATCGCCGAGCGCTCCTTCCGCTATGCGCTCTGCACCTGCGAGGGGCTGGTGACGAGCCACACCCTCCGGACCGACTCCTTCGACTCCGACATGGGCCCCTACACGCCCGGCGGCCGCGGGGGCTCCGTCGGCACCAACGGCGGCGGCAACAGCACCGCGCGCTGGGACGTGGGGGGCGCGCTCTGGTCCTCCGGCGACACGGGCTGGACCGTGGCGCAGCCCCTCGAGGTCGGCTCCGAGCTCCACCTGGCGAGCCGCCTCGCCGGCTCCGAGGTCGAGGTCGCGCGGGACGCCCGGGTGGGCGGGGGGATCGCCCTCGACGCCCTCACCGTCGGCGGCGAGCTGCGGGTCCCCGAGGGCGCCGCCGTGGCCGTCGACGCGCTCGCCCTCGGCTCCGAGGCGCGCGGCCCGGTGAGCGTGGAGGATCCCTGCGCCTGCGGAGAGGGCGAGCTGGTGGACATCGCGGGCTTCGTCGCGCGCTACGCGCGCGAGAACGAGAACGCCGCGATCGGCCTGGCCCCCGACGCGCTCGCCGACGTCGCGGGCGAGACCACCCTCGAGCTGCCCTGCGGGCGCTACTACCTCGACCGGATCTCCGCCGGCGCCCCCCTCACCCTCCGCGTGACCGGGCGCGTGGCGCTCTTCGTCGCCGGCTCCATCACCGCGAACGACGCCTTCCGGATCGTCCCGGAGGGCGACGCCGAGGTCGACCTCTTCGTGGGCGGCGACGTGACCGGCGCCGGGGCCTTCGCGATCGGCACCGCGGAGGCGCCCGCGCGGGCGCGCATGTACGTCGGCGGTGACGGCACCGTGAACCTCTCCGCCGCGACCACCTTCGCCGGCAACCTCTACGCGCCGCGAGCCGAGCTGGTGACGGCGGGGGCCGTGGAGATCTTCGGCGCCGCCTTCGTCCGGCGCCTCGCCGCCTCCGGGGCGCTCGACATCCACTACGACACCGCGATCCTCGAGGCCGGCGACGACTGCGGCATCCCCGAGACCTGCGACTCGTGCGGAGACTGCCCGAGCGTCCAGGCCTGCATCGACGGGGCCTGCACGAGCTGCCGCGAGAGCAGCGACTGCTGCGCGCCGCTGGTGTGCGTCGAGGGGGCGTGCGTGCCCGAGTTGATCTGAGCGAGGGGGGAGCAGAGGGCGTCGGCGCGGGCACGAGGCCGGGCGGGGCGAGAGCCCGCTCGCGCGACAGCCCGAGCGATGGCAACAGCACCAGCTCGAGCAGCAGCAGCAGCAACACTAGCCCGAGCACCAGCACCAGCCGGTGCGGAAGCGCGCGCCGGTACGGGAGCGCGCGCCGGTACGGGAGCGCGGACCGGCACGGAAGCGCGTGCCGGTGCGGAAGCGCGCGCCGGTGCGGAAGGGCGTGATGGAGCTGGAGCCGCGAGCCGGAGCTGGAGCCGCGAGCCGGAGCTGGAGCTGGAGCCGGGTCCCGCGGGGCCCGTCCCCTCCCCCCGTGCCCGACGTGCTCAGCTACACACGCAGACCACTCGGCAGACCCGACGACCATGGAGACCGGCGGGCACGGGCACGGGCAGGGGCACGGGCACGGGTCTGATGCACGGGGGGAGGCGCGCCGACGCTACTCGATGACGATGACATCCACCCGCGGAGGCACCAGGAAGAACACCCGGCGCACATCCAAGATCGACCCATCGCCCCGCACGACCAACCGCGCCACGAAGATCTGCGGCTCCGCCGTCGGCTCCACGAACACGTTCTCGCGCGCCACCACGTCCCAGCAGACCGGCGTCCCCGGGAGCAGGCTCGGGTAGGTGTCGTCGTAGCCGTCGCCGTCCGTGTCCGCCGTCGACGCCACCGCGGTGCACTCGCCCTCCCCGCTCGTGTTCACCTCGATCCGGTCCACGAACATCCGCGCGTCGCCGTCGTCCCCGGGCAGGTCCTGGACCTCCACGTTCACGAAGAGCGGCACGCTCTCGGCCACCTCACGGATCGCGTCCGTCACCGCCGTCGTCACCGACGACTCGTCCCCCTGCGCGTAGAGTGGCTCCCCGAGCGAGCCGAAGCTGTTCGAGAGCCGCGCGATCTCCTTGAGGTCCTCCTCCGGCCGGTTGCTCGAGTCCGCGTCCACGCCGACGAAGACGATGTCCTCGTCGCGCAGCCGCGTGGCCGCCGCCGCCGCCGTGTTCACGCCGCAGCTCGTGCACTGGTTGTCCTCGTCCGTGATCGTGATCAGCATCCGCCGCGCGTCCGCCCGGTAGGCCGGGCAGCCGACGCCGCCGGGCACGCACTCGGCGCCCGTGCAGGCCGTCGGGTCCGCGACGCAGGCCACGCTCTCGAAGAGCGACTCGTTCGCGCCACCGCCGTCGGCCCGCCCGGGGATCCGCCGCTGCGTCTCCCCCGAGTCCGGCTGGAGCGCGAGCAGGTTCCGGTAGCTGTTCGGGTTGCCCTCGTAGGTCCCCACGCCGGTCCAGAGGCTCGCGATGCAGCCCGCCACCCGCGGGTCCGAGATGCAGGTCCCGGACGCGCTGCAGACCTGCCCCGCCTCGCACTCCGGATCGCCCGCGCAGGCCGTGCCGAAGTCCGTGCACGTGAGCATGTCGATGACCGAGGTGATCGCGCTCTTCATCGCCTCGATCTCGCCGCTCATCGAGCCGGTCTTGTCGAAGAGGAAGTACACGTCGGCGAACTGGATGTTCGTCCGGAACTCGAGCGTGTCGCTCTCCGGCTCCGGCTCCTCGAGGTAGGGCACGACGAAGACGAAGTCCCCCCGCGTCCGCGGGCTCTCCTCCGGATCGAGCGGGTCCGTGCCCGCGCCCACCTCGATGAGGTCGCTGACCCCGTCGTCGTCCGAGTCCGGATCGGTCGGCGAGGTCCCCGTCGGCCCGAGCGAGCCGCCCTCGAGCGCGTCGCTCAACCCGTCGTTGTCGCTGTCGAGGTCGCGGAAGTCCGGCACGCCGTCCATGTCCGTGTCGACCGGCGGCGTGTCGAGGTCGTCGTCACCCGCCTCGTCGGCGTCGGAGATCCCGTCGCTGTCGCTGTCCTCGTCCTGCTGATCCGGATCCCCGTCCTCGTCCGTGTCGTCGCCGAACTCGTCCCCATCGGCGATCGAGTCGTCGTCCGAGTCCACGTCGCGGAAGTTCGGGAAGCCGTCGTCGTCCGTGTCCGCCGGGAACATGGTCCGCCCGTCGAGCTCCGGGATGTCCGGGATGCGGTCCCCGTCGTCGTCGAGGTCGAGGAAGTCCGGCTCGCCGTCCGCGTCCGTGTCCCCCATCCCCTCGTTCAGGTCCGGCACGCCGTTCCCGTCCGCGTCCTCGTCCCGGAAGGACGGAATCCCGTCCCCGTCCGGGTCCCCGGGCGGCGTCGACGGGTCGTCGTCGCCGGCCTCGACCGCGTCCGGCTGCCGGTCGTCGTCCGAGTCCAGGTCGAGGAAGTCCGGCGTTCCGTCGCCGTCCGTGTCCGTCCCCTCGGAGCGGCCCTCGTCCTCGTCGAGGATGCCGTCCCCGTCGTAGTCGCCGGGCGCCGCGGCGCCGTCCGGCGAGAGGCCGGCGTCACCGCTCCGGCGGCTGTCGTCGTCGCCGCAGGCCGCGGCGAGGAGGAGGAAGAGCGTGATCGTCGCGCGCTTCATGATGAGTCCTTCAGGGAGCGGCCAGGTAAGCGATGAGCGAGTAGGGGCCGGCGAAGCTGGCCGTCGACTCGACGAGGACGTGGTAGGTGCCGGCCTCGAGGGTGCGGTTGAGCAGCGCCGGCACGCCGCTCACGCAGGCGTCCTCGGGCGACACGTCGCATCCCATCGAGCGCAGGCCGAGGTAGATGGGCTCGGTGCCCCCGTCCGTCCGGCGGGCGACGAGTGTGACGTTCCGCGCCTCGCTCAGCTCGAGCACGTGGAAGGCGTCGCGGCTTCCGTCGGGCCCGCAGCTCAGCTCCGCGTCGCTCGCGCCCAGCAGGTTGCCGCGCACCTCGACGCCGTCCTCGAGCGCCGTCGGCGCGCTGCAGTCGTCGTTCGCCGGCGGGAAGGTCGGGTCTTCCGTGCGCGCCGTGACCTCGAGGTCCCCCGCGCTCAGAGCCGTCGAGACGGTCACCCAGTAGGTCCCCGGCTCCACGCGGAGCAGGCGCTCGCTCAGGCCCGGCGTGCCGCTCGTGCAGAAGGTCTCCGTCGCCGGGTTCCCGCACTCGGTCGCCACCGAGAGGTAGTGGATGGCGCCGACGTTCGTCTCGAGGATCACGTCGCGCGTCTCCGTGAGCGTGAAGGAGAAGCTCCCGTCGCGGTTGGACGCGCTCGTGCCGCCGCAGCCCGTGCCCGTGTCGAGCTCGAGCATGTCGAGCGGCAGGGTCGCCGTCGCGTCCGTGACGTCCACCGCCGTCGAGCAGGCGTCGCCCTCGTTCCGCGGCATGGCGTCGACCACGCTCGCCTGGAGCTCCCAGCTGACGGCCGTGCTCGAGCTCGACTCGATCAGCACGTAGTAGGTCCCGGGCGCGAGCGCGCGGCGGCGGATCTCCGCGTCACGGCTCTGCACGCAAGCGATGGCCGTGTCCGGGTTCCCGCAGTCGCGCACCAGCGTCAGATAGGTGGAGGGCGTGATGCTCGAGGTGCTCCGCGTGCTCGCCCGGAGGATGACGTCCTTCGGCTCGGTGATGGTGAGCCGGTAGGCCACGTCGGGCCGGTCCGCCGTCGCGCTCGGCGTGCGGCAGGCGAGCTCGTAGTCGTCGAAGACGTCCGTGAAGAGCCCGGTGAAGGTGCCCCCCGCCGCGATGTCGACCGTGTCCTCGTCGCACACGTCCACCGGCTGCACGGGCGTCGGATCCGCGTAGACGAGCGTGAGCGTGTAGGTGAGCGCCGTGCTCGTCTTCACGACGACGGCGTAGTCCCCGGGCGCCAGATCCCGGGCCGTGAGCGCCGAGCGCTCGCCCTCGTTCGCGCAGAAGGCGTCGGGCCCATCGGAGCCGCACTCGGCGAGCGGACGGATGGCCACGGCGCCGTTGCCCCCCTCCACGTCCAGGAGCACCTGCACGTCCTGCCGCTCGGCGAGCGTGAAGGTGAACATGGCGTCGAGCCCCGTGGGGCGGCAGCCGAGCTGCAGGTCCGAGCTCAGCCCACGCGTGGTCCGCACGTAGCTGCCCGGCCCGGACAGCGCCTCGGCCGTGGCGCAGTCGTCGTTGCTCCCGGTGCAGGTGATCTCCCGCGCGTCCGTCTGGCGATTGCAGTTGTCGTCGAGCGCGTTGTCGCAGACCTCCTCGGCGCCCGGGTAGATGCTCGCGCCGATCTCCGGGTCGTCGTTGCAATCGAGGCCCCCGCAGCGCTCGTCGGCGAACCCGTCGCCGTCGAGGTCGCGGAGCTCGAAGCCGCAGCCCGTCTCCGGGTCGCAGAAGCCGACCGTGCAGGGGTCGCCGTCGACGCAGGTGGCGCGGGGCCCGTCGACGCAGCCGCGCGTCGGCACGCAGAGCTCCTCGCCATTGCAGAGGTCGTCGTCCTGGCAGCTCGCGTGGTCCGGCTCGAAGGTGCAGCTGTCCGAGTCCTCGTCGCAGCTGTCGGTCGTGCACTCGGTGCCGTCGTCGCAGAGCGGCACGCCAGCGACGCAGGTGCCCTCCTCGCAGAGCTCGATGCCGTTGCAGGCGCAGCCGTCCACGCAGTCCGCGGCCGTGGCGCAGCTCTCCCCGAGCGTGCGGCCCGGGTCCGTGCAGCGGGGCGGCCCGGCGTCCGTGCCGGCGTCCATGGCGGCGTCCATCGGACCCGCGTCATCCGGCCCGCCCGCGTCGCGCACGGGGTCGCCGTCGTCGTCGCCGCAGCCCGAAAGCGTCAGCGCCGCCGCGAGCGGGGCGAGGAGAAGGAAGCGTCGCATCATCGTCATCATTCCACCCGCAGCCAGCGCGGGTCACTCAGGTCGGTCTCTTCCTCGGTCAGGAAGAGGGCCGGGATCGCCGGGTCGAGGGCGAGCACGAAATCGTCGTTGTCCCGCCCGAGGTCGAAGATGCGCCCGAGGAAGCGCGGCGAGGCGCCGCCGGGGTCGAGGATGGCGAAGACATCGGCCGGGTTGTAGCCGCGGAAGTAGAGGACCGCGGGCGCGCCCCCATCGGCCGGCTGGAGCACCAGGCTCGCGTCGTCGTTGTAGTTGATGCCGCCCGTGTAGACCTCCTCGAGCGGCGCCGCCGGGTCGCCGAGCTGGCTCCGGTCGAGGCGGTAGATCCCCTCCGTGCCGCCGATCTCGGCGACGAAGTAGAGCCAGCTCGCGTCCGCCGCGACCGCCGAGACGTCGTTCAGCGTGTCGTTCGTGCCGACCTCCATCACCGTCCCCGGCGTCGTCGGATCGGCCGTGTAGATGCGGGCGGGGGGCGTCACGCTGGGGAGCACCGTGTCCGTCTCCGTCACCAGGATCAGCGAGGTCCCGTCCCAGGTCATCGCGTCGATGGCCTCGCCCGGCCAGCTGAACGCGCCGTCCCAATCCGTGGCGCCGTAGGTGCCCGTCTCGTCGACCAGGCGCCAGAGGCGCGTCTCGGCGCTGGTCGAGTTGTCGAGCGAGAAGACCGCCTCACCGACCGCCACGCCGGCGTTGCCGATGAGGCTCGAGTCCTCGCCGAGGAGCTCCTCCGCGTCGACCATGCCGGCGCGCGGCGCGCGCCAGAGCAGGTCCCCTTCGGCGGCCAGGTAGACGTAGGTCGGGGTGACGACCATCCAGTCCTCCGGGTCGAAGCCGGTGCGCCCGGTCGAGCCCGGCTGGGAGACCATCAGGTCCGTCACGGTGCTGCCCGAGACGCCCGGGTAGGGGATCTCCTCGAAGGAGAGCGCGGTCACGGCCGCGCCCGAGGCCACGGCGAGGCAGTAGTCCCGGCCCGGCTCGGTGAACATGGCCACGCCCTGGCTCGCGTCGGAGACGCAGCTCAGCTCGTCCCCGCTCGCGGCGTCCGTGCCGGCGAGGGGGAGCGCGCCGTTGCCGTTGACGACCGTGAGCGTGCTCGACGCCGTGAAGCGGAACCAGGTGGTCCCGCTCGAGCCGAAGCAGCTCGGCACGCCGAGGTCGAGGGCCCGGTCGGCCGTGATGGGCACGTCCGCGCCCGGCGTGAGCACGACGCCCTCGCCGCAGCTGTCCCCCGGCCCCGGCTCCACCTCGCGCACGCGCACGGTGGCCGTGGGCGGGAAGGCCGAGGGGAAGTCGTCGCCGAAGCCCGGGTCGTCGTCGTCGCCGACCCAGATGAAGCGCGGACCGGCCGGGCCGCTCAGGTCGTAGCTCAGGCTCCCCTCGAAGTCCTCCTCGCAGGAGCGCACGGTCACGCCGGCGGCGTCCACGGCGCAGGCTCCCTCGAGGACCTCCACGTTCGCGTTGCTGCCGGCGACGTCGACCTGCACCTGGAGGATGCTGCTGTCCGTCGTCTTGTCGACCTGGACGACGAAGTCACCGCCGCTCTCGCCGTCGCTGTCGCAGCTGAAGTCGCCCGCGTCGTCCCAGCTCGTGCCCCGGTCGTAGCCGGCGACGCCGTCCATGGGCACCTCCCAGGTGTGGAAGTCGTCCGCGCCGGCGGGCGCCGTGTAGTAGCGGGTCGCCGCCGTGGTCAGCGGCGCGCTGCAGGACTCGCCCTCCGGGAGCGCCGGGATCTCTTCCACCGTGACGGTCGCGCCGTCGAAGCCGCCGGTGTTGTCCTGGCTGATCCAGAGGTAGACGAAGCCGGCCGGGCCCTCGACGAAGGCCTCGTGGTCGTCGCGCCTCTCGAGGCAGCGGAAGCGGGCCGCCTCGGCCATCGCGTCCATCGGATCGCAGACGCCCTGGAGGACGTCGACGTTCACCTCGTCGCTCGAGTCGTCGCTGCTCACGAGGACGTGGAGCACGGTGTCGGCGGCGGCCTTCCGCACGCGGATGACGGCGTCGTCCGAGTGGCTCGAGTCGCAGGGCGCGCTCCCCTCGTTCTCGAGGACCTGGTCCTCCTCGATGACCCACTGGAAGACGCCGGGCATGACCTCCGTCGCGTCCAGGGCGCCGAGCGCCTCGCGGCAGCTCTCGCCGGTGGCCGGGAGCGTCGTGAAGTCGAGCGCCCCGTCGCCCAGGTAGAAGTGGGTCGTGTCGAGGGCCGTGCCCCCCGCGTCGCTGAAGCCGCTCAGGTCGACGCGGTAGGTGAGGCCCGCGAAGAGCTGGCCCGTGACGTCGAGCGAGAGGATGGCGCCGCCCCCGCTCCAGCTGGCGGGCGCGTCGAAGGTGCCGAGCTCGCTCGTGACCGGGACGCTCGTCGCGCTCGTCTCCATGACCTCACTGAAGGCGATGGTGATGGTGTCGCCCTCGAAGCGGGCCTCGGTCGTGCCCTCGATGGGCGTCGACGCGAGCACGTAGGGCGCGAAGAGGTCCCCGCCGGTCGTGAAGTCGACCGCGCCGTCGCCGAGGTAGGGCTCGCCGTCGAGCGCGTTGCCGGCGCCGTCCGCGAAGTCGTTCAGGGTGAGCGCGTAGGCCGTCTCCACGCCGAGGAGCTCGGGCACGCGGAAGCTCGCCTCCATGCCGTCCGCGCTCCAGCTCGGGCTGAGCGCGTCGCTCGTGAAGTCGCCGCCGGCGAGCACGGCCGTGCCCGTCGAGACGTCCATGGGCTCGTCGAATACGACCGTGACGAGGGAAGTGGAGCGGGCGACGTCCACCGTGCCCTCGGCCGGCGTCGACTCCCGCACGGTCGGGGGCGTCTCGTCGGGGCCGGTCCGGAAGTCGAGGGCGCCATCCTCGAGCACGGGCGCGCCGTCGAGGGGGTTGCCCGCGGCGTCCGTGAAGCCGGAGAGCACCAGCGCGTAGTCCGTGTCGACGGCGAGGCCCTCCACGGGCACCTCGAGCGCGTCGACCGCGTCCCAGCTCGGCTCCCCGAGCGTGCCGGCGCCGCCGACGAGCGCCACCGTGCCCGCCGCCCGGTCCATGGGCTCGCTGAACTCGACGCGCAGCGAGGAGAGTCCCGGGTCCACCGTCTCGCCCCCCTCGCTCGGCGCCGTCCCCGTCACGACCGGCGGCACCGCGTCGGCCACCGTGAAGGTGAAGGTGAAGGGCGCGCGGAGCGCGTTGCCGGCCTGATCCCGGAAGTCCGCGCCGATGGTCGCCTGCACCTCCCCCTCGGGCAGCGGGGCGGTGACGACGAGCGTCTCCCCGCCCTCGTCCCAGCGGCTCTCGTCGATCGCGATGGCGTCGCCTTCGCCCGTCTCGAGGGCGAGGGCGCCGGCGGCCTCGTCCATGGCCTCGGTGAAGTAGACGCGGATGGCGCGCATGGCGCCGACGCCCTCTTCGCCGTCCTCCGGGTCGCTGCCCGTCACCTGCGGGGGCACCTCGTCGGAGGGTCCGGCGTCGCCGGGATCGCCGCCCCCGTCCATGGTCGGGGGCCGGTCGTCGTCGCCGCAGCCGGCGAAGAGCGAGGCCGCGAGGAGGAGGGAGAGGAAGGTTCTCGTGGAGCGAATCATGGGTGCTTCCTCGGGTCAGTCGAGACGGTAGAAGGCGCCCGTCGAGACCGACTCGGACTCGAAGACGTAGAGGGAGGGGCCGCTCGGATCGAAGGCGAAGGCGTCGTCGCCCGAGTCGCCGAGCGTGCTGAGGACGCCGAGGTAGCGGGGCGTGTCGCCCGTGACCTCGGCCACGTGGAGGGCGGCGTCGTCCGTGCGGAAGTAGACGTACTGGCGGGCGCCGGCGTCGTGCAGGAAGAGGTGCGCCCGGGTGAAGTCGAAGTCGGCCGCGTGGACGAGCTGGGGCGTGGCGCCCGGGTCGCCGAGGTCGCTGCGGCGGAGCCGGTAGACGCCCTCCGAGGAGGTCGTGCCGGTGTTGCCGACGACGTAGACCCAGGTCGCGTCCGCGGCGATGTCCAGCACGTCCTCGAGGGCCGTGTTCGAGCCGAGCAGGCGCGCCGAGGAGGGCGCCGTCGGGTCGACGGCGTAGAACACGGTCGGGTCCGAGGAGGAGCCGATGTCGGTCGCGACGACGAAGTCGGTCCCGTCGAAGCCCATGGCGTCCATGTCCTCCTCCACGTAGGAGGAGCCGGCGTCCCAGGCCGTGATGCCGAAGGTGCCCGCGCCGTTGACGATGCGGTGGATGCGGGGCTCACCGGCCGGCCGGTCGTCCTCGTCGAGCACGAAGATGGCCTCGCCGATGGCCACGCCGTCGTGGCCGAGCTGGTCGTCGCCGAGCATGTCGCTGACGAGCTCGGCGCGGACGCTGCCCACCTTCGGGGCGCGCATCACGTCGTTGGTGCCCAGGCCCATGTAGAGGGTCGTCGGCGTGACGGCCATCCAGTAGTCGCTGGTGATGGAGTCCTCGCTGCCGCCGGCGTCGAAGGGCCGGTCGATGGAGAGCGGCGTGAGCGTGCCGCCCACGCCCTGGTAGGGGACGGCCTCGACGGTGATGGCGCCGATCCCCGCGCCGCTCGGAACGGCCACGCAGAGCTCCGTACCGGCCGGCACGAAGGCGGCGACCTCCTGGGCGAGCGCGTCCTCGCCGCAGCCCCGCTCGGCGCCGCTCGCGGCGTCGACGAGGCCGACGGCCGCGGCCACGTCCGTGCTCACCCGGCTGAGCGCCTCGGTGGTCGTGAAGCGGTACCAGGTGAGGCTCTCGCCGGCGGGCGCGCAGCTCGGCGCGAAGAGGCGCTCGGTGCCGGCCGGGGTGACGGCGTTGGTCGCGTCGACGCCGATCGGGATGGCCGTCGTGCAGGTGTCTCCGGGACCGGGCTCGATCTCGCGGGCGGCGACGCCGGTGATGTCGTTGACGCCGTTGGTGCGCGCGGTGGCGAGCCAGACGTAGTAGCTGCCCGCCGGCCCCTCGTGGAAGAGCTGGGTCGGGTTGTCGTTCTCCTCGATGTTCGCCTCGCAGGCGAGCGAGCGGGCGTCCGGAGCGAGCGGGTCGCAGCGGTCGAGGAGCTCGACGTTCAGCTCGTCCGCCGAGGCGTTGCCCGTGACCTGCACGTCGATCTGGAGGATCGAGCTGCCCGAGCTCTTCTGGACCTCGATGACGCCGTCCGGGCCGTGGATGGGGCCGCCGGAGTAGTCGGCGTCGCAGGGCATGGTGCCCTCCCCGCCCCAGGTCACGTCGCGGTCGAAGGAGCGGAAGGCCTCCTCCGCGAAGACCCAGATGCCCGGGTCGCCGGGCGCGGCCGGCGGCGTGTAGTTGGGGCTCGTCGCGTCCCAGGGGTCGGCGCAGGTCTCGCCCTCCGGCGCCGCGTCGACCTCTTCGACGGTCACGACCACGCCGTCGTCGAGGGTGGCGCCCCCGTCGGAGATCCAGAGGTAGTAGTCGCCGGGACCGACGTCGAGGTAGGCGTCCCACTCGTCGTCGCCGAACCAGAGGCACTTGAGCTGCGCGGTCTCGGCGGCGATGGAGAGCGGGTCGCAGACGTCCTGGTAGACGTCCAGGTTCGCGCCCCCGCCCTGGACGACGACGTGCAGCAGCGTGCCGCCGCCGGCCGAGCCCTCGCTGGTCTTGGTGTAGCGGATGACGGCGTCCGTGCTCCGCTCGCCGACGTCGCAGGGCGTGGACCCGTCGTAGGTCTGCGCCTGGTCGGCGGAGAGGGTCCAGGTCGCCACGCCGTCCTCGACGACGGCCTGGTCGAGCGTGAGCGCGTCGTTGCAGCGCTCGCCCGTCGGGGCGCCGAGCGCGAAGTCGAGGGCGCCGTCGCCGAGGTAGGGATGCGCCGCGTCCAGGGCCGCGCCCCCGAGGTCGCGGAAGGCCGTCAGGTCGACCGTGTAGCTCCGCCCGGAGGCGAGCTGGCCGGCGACGGGGACCGTGAGCGTGGTGCCCGCGAGGGACCAGACGCCGGACGCGCTGAAGCTCGCCCCGAGGTCGTCCTCGAAGGTGAGCTCCGTGCGCGAGGTGTCCATGGCCTCGTTGAAGACGATGCGGACCTCGTCGCGGCGGAAGCTCACGTCGTCCGCGCCCTCGAGCGGGTCGGAGAAGCCGACGAAGGGCACGATGAAGTCGCGGCCCGTCTCGAAGTCGAGGGCGCCGTCGCCGAGGAAGGGCTCGCCGTCGAGGGCGTTGCCGGCCACGTCCGTGAAGCCGACCAGCGCGAGGTGGTGCTCGCGGCCGGTCAGGAGGCGCCCGGCGACGTCGAAGCGCACCTCGCGCGCGTCGGCCCAGCTCGCCGGGAGGGCGACGGGCCCGTCCTCCCCGTCGATGCTCAGCTCGCCGGCCCCGACGCTCGTGTCCATGTCCTCGTCGAAGAGGACGGTGATCGTCTCGACCCGCGCCGTGTCGACGTCGAGCTGCCCCTCGCTCGGGTCCGCGTCCGTGACCCGGGGGCCGTCCTCGTCCACACCGGTCGCGAAGTCGAGCGCGCCGTCGCCGAGCGTGGGCTCGCCGTCGAGGGGGTTGCCCGTGCGGTCGACGAAGCCGTCGAGGGTGAGCGTGTAGCTCGTCTCGTAGGCCAGGCCCGAGACGTCGACGCGCAGCGTGGCGCCGTCGACCCACGCGATCCCGTCGACGGTGGCCACGTCGTCCGCGAAGGCCACGCTCCCGGCCGTGTTGTCCATGGGCTCGCTGAAGACGAGCTCGATGGTGTCGATCCGCGCCGAGAGGCCCGCGTCGCCCTCGGCGGGCGAGGAGGACGCGACGATGGGCGGCACGGCGGCCGTCGTGAAGCTCCAGCGGTAGACGCGGAGCGGGTTCCCGGCCAGGTCCGCGAAGCCCTCGAGGGCCGCAGAGACGGTGGCGCCCTCGGGCCAGCCTGCGACGCTCACGCGGAGCTCGGTGCCTTCGGCGTTCCAGGACGCGCTCGGCGCGAGCGCCCGGGCGACCGTCGGAAAGCGCACCTCGCCGCGGCCGGTGTCCATGGGCTCGTCGAAGGTGACGACCACGGTCGCGTCCAGGGCGACGTCCTCCTCTCCGTCGGCGGGCGAGGTGCCGACCACGCGGGGTGCGACGACGTCGGAGGGGCCGCCGTCGAGCGCGGGCCCGGCGTCGGTGCCGGCGTCCTCGTCGAAGACCGGGCCCTCGGAGCCATCGCAGGCGACGAGCGCGGCGGCGGCGGCGAGGGCGAGGGCGAGCCGGGAGGTGGGGAGGGGGCGTTCGTGCATCGGGAAGGATGTCCTCTCGACCACGCAGTGCCGGCCGTCGCAAAAACGGCTCACGAGAGCGCGATTTTTCTCGCGGACGGCCCCCACCCGGCCGCCTGCGGGGAGAAGATCGGAAAATGACGGCCGCCGATGAGCCGTTTTCCGGCTCGCGCGCACTACGATCGCGGAGGGCCTCCCTCCGTCGCCCGCCGATGTCTCCCCGCTCCCCCCACCTACGCGTCGTGCCCGCCGAGGAAGACGCCCCCGCGGCGCCCGACGCCGACGCACGCTCCTCGGGGCCGGGGCCCGCGCCCGACCCGCTGGACCGCGAGGCCGTCTACCGCCGCTACGCGCCCTACGTCGCGCAGGTGGGCCTCCGCCTCCTCGGGCGCCGCGGCGAGGTGGAGGACCTGGTGCAGGACGTCTTCCTCGCGGCGCAGCGGGGCCTCGACCGGCTCGAGAACCCGGAGGCGGTGAAGGGCTGGTTGGCGACCGTCGCCGTGCGGAAGGCCCAGCGGCGCCTGCGCCGGCGCGCGCTCCGACGCACGCTCGGCCTCGACGAGGGCGAGGACTACGGCGACGTGGCCGACCCGAAGGCGAACGCGGCGACGCGCGCCCAGCTGGCGGAGGTCTACCGAGCCCTCGATCGGGTGCCGGCGCAGGAGCGCATCGCGTGGAGCCTGCGGCACGTGGAAGGCGAGAAGCTCGGGCGGGTGGCCGAGCTCTGCGGGTGCTCGCTCGCGACCACCAAGCGGCGCATCGCGGCGGCGCACGCCCGGCTGCTGGTGGAGCTGGGCGAAGGGTCCGAGGGCAAAGGGTCCGAGGGCGAACGGGCCGGGGACGAAGGCGCGGGGGGCGACCATGGATGAGCTGAGCCGGCGCATGCGCGAGAGCCGGGAGGCCGTGCGCTTCGAGTGGGGTGAGGCCGAGGCGGCCCGGGGCCTCGCGCGGCTCGAGGCGGCGCGGCGGCGGCGCACGGTGGCGCGGACCGGGCTGGCCCTCGCGGCGGCGGCTGCCCTGGCGCTCGGCGTCTGGGCCATCCGGCCGAACCAGGATGCGCCGACCCGCGCCGAGGGCGGGGCGGCCCCTGCGACGCAAGCCGAGCCGGACCTGCGCTTGCCCGATGGCTCGCTCGCGTGGGCGCTCCGCCCCGGGACGGTGCTCCTGCCTCGGCAGGTCGACGCGGATCACGTCGTGGGGGAGCTGGTCTCGGGCGCGGCGCGCTTCGAGGTGACGCGGCGACCCGAGCGGCTCTTCCGCGTGGAGGCGGACACGGTGCGGACGACGGTGCTCGGGACGGTCTTCGTCGTGGATCGGGGCGACGCGGCGGTGCGCGTGGACGTGCTGCGCGGGCGGGTGCGGGTCGATGGGCCGGAGGAGTCCCGGGAGCTCGGCGCCGGGGAGAGCGGGAGCTTCGCGCGGGTCGGCTCGGAGGAGGCATCGGCGCCGGCGACCTCGTCCGCTCGGGAAGGGAGCGCGAGCGCCGCGGCGGCGGCGCCGGTCCCCGAGGAGGCCGAGCGCGGCGCCGCGCCCTCCGCTCGGGGGCCCGAGCCTCGAGCCACGGAGCCCCGTTCGCGGGAGAGCCGCCGAGCGCGCCGCCCCGCGGGGCCGGACTGGCGCGCCCTCGCCGAGGCCGGGCGCTTCGACGAGGCCTTCGCGGCGCTCGAAGGGGGCGCGTCCGTGAACGAGTCGCGGGTCGGCGACCTCTTGCTCGCGGCCGACGCAGCGCGCCTCTCGGGGCATCCGAGCCAGGCCCGCGGCTATCTCCGGCAGGTGGTGGACGACCACCGGCGCGATCCCCGCGCCTCGCTGGCGGCCTTCACGCTGGGCCGGGTGTTGATGAACGAGCTCTCCCGTCCGGTGGAGGCGGCCGAGGCCTTCGCGACGGCGCGGCGCCTCGATCGGCAGAGCGCCCTCGCCGAGGACGCGCTGGCCCGCGAGGTGGAGGCCTGGCACCGGGCCGGGCGAGGCGAGCGGGCCCGCGAGCTCGGCCGCGAGTACGTCGAGCGCTACCCGCGAGGCGTGCGCCTCCGGGCCGTGCGGCGCTACGCGGGCCTGGACGAGCCGCCCCCCGCGCCCGCCCCGATCCCGCCGGAGTGAGGAGCCGCCGAAGGGCCTCCGCCGGATGGACGCCTCGCGGCGCCGGCCACACCCTCTTCGCGTGACGCGGACCTCGCCCCCCGGTCTCGTCGCGGCGCTCTTCGCCGCGGGAGCGCTCCTCGCCGCCGCGCCCGCCGCCGGCCAGGCTCCGGACGCGGAGGCGCCGGTCGACGAGGGTGAGCCGAGCGCGCCGCCTGGCGAGGGCGAAGAGCCGGCGGGAACGTCGCCAGACACCACGGCCGGCTCCGACGTGAGCGAGGACGAAGACGGCGACCCGGCTGGAAGCGAAGAGCCGGCGGGAACGCCGCCAGACACCACGGCCGGCTCCGCGGTGAGCGAGGACGAAGACGGCGACCCTGCTGGAAGCGACGAGACCGCGGACGGGCCGGCGAGCGGCGAGAGCGACGCAGCGCACCTCGCCGCGGGCGCCGGCGGCGGGCCCGAGGGCGAAGCCGCGCGCGCGGGCGGAGGCGAGCCGGGGGCGCCCCCGGCCGCGAGCCCGGGGAGCGCCCCGACGGACGAGGCGCCCTCCCCCGCCGCGGCGCTCCAGATCGACATCCACCCCTGCGTCGGGGTCGTCCCGGCGACCGTCCGCCGCGTCACCCGCATCGAGCTCGACTCGGACCTGGAGCTCGCCGAGCTCACCCCTCGCGACGTCACGCGCGTCTGGGTGGAGTGCGCCCGCGACGACACCATCGCCCTCCGCGTCGACGACCCGACGACGGGCAAGACCGTCACGCGCCGCGTGGACCTCTCGACCACCGCGGCCATGGCCCGGAGCCGCCTGCTCGCCCTCGCCATCGCCGAGCTCGTCTCCGCCAGCTGGATCGAGCACCGCATGCGCCGCGAGACCGCCGTCCGCGCCGTCGACGCCACCGCCGCCGCGCCCATCCGCCGCTTCGCCGGCGCCCTCGCCGGTCGCCGCCTCGAGCTCCCGGCCGCTCCGACCGCGCCGGGACCCGATCGGCCGAGCCGCCGCGCGAAGGGCCTGCTCTACGGGCTGGTCGGGGCCGCCGGCCGCCCGGCGCATCTCGTCGGGGGCGGCGCCTTCCGCGTCTTCGTCGACCTCGGCGAGCGTGCCCTCCTCGCGACGGCCTTCGAGGTCGCCCGAGGCGAGGCGAGCGCCGAGGGGCGCGACGTGCTCCTCCACCGCGTCTCTCTCTCGACCACCTTCGCGTTTCGCGAGCGCTTCGGCGACCTCATGCTCGCCGGCGGCGTCGGTGCGCGTGTCGGTCGGGCGCTGCTCCGCGGCCGGGGAGCGGGCGGGACGACGCACGTCGGCGCCTTCGGGGGCGCCTTCCTCGCGGGCGACGCGCTCTGGCGCTGGGGGCGCCTCGTCCTCGGCGCCCGGCTGGAGGTCGGCACCATCACGCTCCCGGTCAACGGCACGCGCGCCGGCCGGGCCCTGGCCGGCCTCGACGGGGGCTGGGGCACGCTCCAGCTCGGCGCAGGCCTGGTGCTCTGACGCGCGTCCGCCCCGCGTCGGCCCGGGCCCCGGCTTGGCGTGGTGAAGAGCGGCTGGTAGGGTCCCGCCCGTCGCGCGGGGCGCTCCACCCGGAGCTGAGAAGCACCCGTCGAACCTGATCCCGTTAGCACGGGCGGAGGGAACGCGACGCCGCGGCGCCCTCGTGCCGCGCGCCCTTCCGCCCACTCAGCACGTCGACCTCTGCGTCGACCCCGGAAGGACGCGCATGACCACGAAGCACCCGCTGCCGCTCCACGGCGCCGCCAACCCCTCGACCCTGGGCGCGGGCACCACCCCCGGCTCCTTCGCCCGCAAGCCCGACATCGGCGGCCCGCTCACCTTCGCCTCCCCGGACACGCCCGGCATGCCGGCCCCGAGCGAGAAGACGGCCTGGGACTTCCTGCCGGAGGGCTGGACCCGCGGCGCCGACGGCTTCGCCATCGCCCCGGAGGGCTTCGAGCCCGTGACCCAGCTCGAGCACGCCCGCCTCGGCCACGTCACGCCCGAGATGAAGCGCGTCGCCGAGCGCGAGCCCCACCTGACGGCCGAGCAGATCCGCGACGAGATCGCCGCCGGCCGCATGGTGCTCCCGGCGAACCGCACGCACCTCGGGCACCGGCTCGACCCGATGGTCATCGGCCGCGCGAGCAAGACCAAGATCAACGCCAACATGGGCGCCTCCCCCGTCTCCTCCGGCACGCACGAGGAGGTCGAGAAGCTCCGCTGGGCCCAGCGCTGGGGCGCCGACACGGTCATGGATCTCTCGACCGGCGGGGACCTCGACGCCACCCGCGAGGCCATCATCGGCGCGAGCACCGTGCCCATCGGGACCGTGCCCATCTACTCGATGATCCTCGGCAAGCGCATCGAGGACCTCACGCTCGACGACATCCTCGGGACCCTCGAGCACCAGGCGCGGCAGGGGGTCGACTACTTCACGATCCACGCCGGGGTCCTGCGGGAGCACCTGTCGCACGTGAAGGATCGGCTCATCGGCATCGTCAGCCGCGGCGGCTCGCTCCTGGCCAAGTGGATGATCGTGCACGGGAAGCAGAACCCCATGTACGAGCACTTCGAAGCGCTCTGCGACGTCATGCGCGAGCACGACGTGACCTTCTCGCTCGGCGACGGCCTCCGGCCCGGCGGCCTCGCGGACGCCACCGACACGGCGCAGCTCCTCGAGCTCGAGGCGCTCGGCGAGCTGACCGAGCGGGCCTGGCGCAAGGGCTGCCAGGTGATGGTCGAAGGCCCGGGGCACGTCCCCTTCGACCAGATCGAGTTCAACATGAAGCTCCAGCGTCGCCTCTGTCACGGCGCGCCCTTCTACGTGCTCGGGCCCCTCGTGACCGACGTCTTCCCCGGCTACGACCACGTCACGAGCTGCATCGGGGCGACCGCCGCCGCGTACCACGGCGCCTCCATGCTCTGCTACGTGACGCCGAAGGAGCACCTCGGCCTGCCGAAGAAGGACGACGTGAAGCAGGGCTGCGTCGCCTACAAGATCGCCGCCCACTCCGCGGACGTCGCCCTCGGCATCCCCGGCACGCGGGACTGGGACGACGACCTCACGCGGGCCCGCGCGGCGCTGAACTGGGAGAAGCACTTCGAGCTCTCCTTCGACCCGGACCTCGCGCGGGCGTTCCACGACGAGGACCTCGACGTGGACACGGACTTCTGCGCCATGTGCGGCCACGACTGGTGCTCCGTGCGCATCTCCAAGGAGATCGTCGAGTTCGCGAGCGGCAAGGCCGATGGGTTCCAGCGCGAGCGGGTGGCGAAGTCGCCGGCCCTGAGCGAGGAGCAGCGCGCGATCCTCGAGCAGCGCGGCTACCTCTCGCCGGAGGAGATCCACCAGCTCGCCTCCAAGACGCGCAAGGCCGTGAAGGCCGAGGAGGGCGCGAAGGCGACCTGCCACAGCGACTACGTCGACCCCGACGCAGCGCGCCACATCCAGCAGAAAAAGCTGGTACAACTCGGCCGCAAGCCGGGCGCCCCGAGCGGCGCCCGCGTGGACAAGGAGCACGCATGACCGGGAAGACCAAGGGGCTTTTGGCCATCCTCACCGGCGTCCTCTGCGTCGGCCTCATCGCCTGCGGCGGTGAGGGCGGCGGCGAAGAGGGCGGCGAGGAGCACTCGAGCGGTGGCGAAGACCTCTCCATGTACGAAGGGCCCATCACCGGCGACGCCGCCGCCGGGGAGACCGTGTACGCCAACTTCTGCGCCGGCTGTCATCCGGACGGAGGCGCGGGCGTCGGCCCGGACCTGCACGACCGCACGGACTCGCCGGCGGAGATCCGCTACCTCATCCGCAACGGCGAGGACCGCATGCCCGCCTTCGGCGCCGACCAGATCAGCGACGAGGACATGGAGAACGTGCTCGCCTACCTGACGAACTTCGGCATGTTCCAGTGAACGGCCGACGAGCCGGGTCCTGATGGCCCCGGCGTGACGAAGGGGCGCTCCCGGTACCGGGGGCGCCCCTTCGTCGTTCGGGCGGCGCGCGCCGCCGCCCGCTTCGCGCGGCCCGCCTGGCTGCGTGAGGCGGGGGTCCGGGCTCGGGCTGCGGCGCGACACTGGGCTTGGCGCGCGGGCTTTGGGCTCGCGCTGCAAGCTCGACGCTTCAGCTGCACGTTCGGGCTCGGGCTGCGGCTCGACGCTTCAGCTGCACGCTCGGGCTCATACGCTCGGGCTCGGGCTGCGGCTAGACGCTTCAGCTGCACGCTCGGGCTCGAGCTGCGGCTCGACGCTTCAGCTGCGTGCTCGGGCTCGGCGCTCGGGCTGCAGCTCGACGCTTCAGCTGCACGCTCGGGGCTCCACGCCCGGGCTCGGGCTCGGACCGAGTGGACACCGCCTGGGGGTCGGTGGGCTCGATCATCGGCTCGGACCGGGCTGACACCGCCTGGGGGTCGGTGGGCTCGATCACGGGCACGGGCAGGGGCATGGGCACGGGTGACGGCGCCTGGCTTCGCCAGGAACCGTCAGAGTCCGATCCAGCTCCGCGCCCCGAGGCTCCGCGTGCCCTGCCGCACCTCGAAGTAGAGCGGCTCGCTGCCCACGACCCCCAGGCGCGCGCCGCGTGGGAGCCACTGCCCGTTCACCGCCGTCGCCTGCCCGAGGCCCGCGTAGAGCGTGTAGTAGCCCTCGCCGTGATCGACGATCACCAGCTGCCCGTAGCCGGGGTAGGCCTGCGCATGCACGACCGTGCCCTCGGCCACCGCGACCACGGACGCGCCCGAGCGCGCGCGGAGCTCGAGGCCCGCGCCGTCCTGCCGGCTCGCCTCGCGGATCTCGCCGCTCGCCGCCACCGGCATGGCGAGCTGGCCGCGCTGCGCCGCGAAGCCGCGCGAGGCCTGGGGCGCGCCGTGCACGCGGATGGTCCCGTGGCCCATCGGCGCCGCCGCCTGCCCGGGCATGGGGAGGCGCGGCCGCCCGCTCGGATCGAAGAGCCCGGCGTAGGCCTGCTGGAGCCGCGCCTGCTCGTCGACCTGGGCCTTCCGCGCCCGCAGCGCCGCGGCACGCTGACGCGCCTCTTCGCCCTCCGCCGCCGCCCGACCGAGCTCCTCGCGGAGCGCCTGCCCGCGCTGCCCGAGGAAGCGCACGGCCGCCACGTCGCTCCGCACCATCCGCTCGAGCCGCTCCAACCGCGAGAGGTGCGAGAGCATCGCGTCGAAGCCCCCGGCCACCGGGAGCATGCCCGCCCGGCGCATGCGGTAGAGCGCCCGCGCATGCGAGCGGAGCTGCGAGCGCGCCTCGTCGCGCCGCCCGGCGAGGGCCTCGACCTCGGCCTCGAGCCGCGCCTGGGTCGCCTCGCTCCGGCTGGCCCGCGCCTCGGCCTGCTCGAGCTCGGCAGCCAGCCGCGTCGACTCCGCGCTCGCGCCCGCCGGAGCGCCCGGCAGGGGGAGCGGCGGCTGGGCCAGCACGGGCGCGGCGAGGCCGAGGATCAACGCGAGACGGAGAGCGATGCGCATGGTCAGACCGTGAGGTAGCGACGGAGCGAGAGAGCCGAGCCGAGGGCGCCGATGGCGGCGCCGCCGAGCACCAGGGCGACGAGCATCCAGGGCTGCAGGAACGCCACGTGCGTCCCGCTGAGCGCGGCGAGGCTCGCGTCCAGGTGGCCGCGCAGGAGCGCGAAGCCGAGCAAGAGCACGAGCACCGCGACCAGCGCGGAGGCGAACCCCTGGAAGGTGCCCTCCATCACGAAGGGCCCGCGGACGAAGCCGTCCGTGGCCCCGCAGAGCTTCATCACCTCGATCTCCTCGCGGCGACGCGCGACGGCGAGGCGGATGGTGTTGCCGATCACGGCCAGCACGCAGAGCGCCACCAGGAGGGCGAGCACGCCGGCGATGCCCCGGCCCGCGGAGAGCAGCCCGTCGAGCCGATCGAACCAGCCCCGGTAGGTCTCCACGTCGTCCACGGCGCGGAGCGATCCGATGCGCTCCGAGATGGACGCGACGCGCTGGACGCTCGTGCCCTCGGCGAGGCTGACCTCGAGGGAGGCCGGGAAGACCTCCGGCGGGAGCGCCGCGAGATCCGCCTCGACGTCCGAGTGCTCGAGGAACTGACGCCGCGCGTCCTCGCTCGTGAGCTGCTCGACGCTCTCGACCTCCCGCATCCCCTCGAGCACGACCCGAAGCCGCGTCACGTCGTCCGGCTGGGCTCCGTCGCGCAGGTACACGCTCATGCGCCCGCTGCGTCCCCAGCGCTCGGCCACGGCCGAGAGGTTCGTGACGGCGAGGAGCACGCCGGCCACGCAGAGGAAGGCCACGGCGAGGCTCGAGACGGCGACCAGGTAGAGCCGGAGCTCTTCCCGGAGGCCACGCTTCGCCCGTCCCAGAATGGTCTTGAAGTCCATCGTCTCTCCCGGGTCCTTCTCGCGCCTCAGCCGGCCACGGCGTGCAGGCCGCTCGCGGGATCGCTCGCCGCGCGCTCCTCGGCGCCCGGCCAGCTCCGAAGCCCCGTCCGCGCCTCCACGACGCGCCCCTCGTCGATGCCGATGATGCGGTGGTCCCGCTTCGCGATCAGCGAGTGGTCGTGGGTGGCGAAGAGCACCGTCGTGCCCGTCGCGTTGATCTCCTCGAAGAGCGTGAGGATGTCGATCGCCAGGTGCGGGTCGAGGTTGCCCGTGGGCTCGTCGGCGAGGATGAGCGCGGGCTCGGTCACGATGGCGCGCGCCACGGCGACCCGCTGCTGTTCGCCCCCGGAGAGGTTCTCGGTCCGCTCGCTCCCGCGCCCGGCCAGCCCCACCCGCTCGAGCGCCTCGGCGACGCGCGAGCGCACGAGGCGCTTCGGCATGGCGAGGATCTCGAGGGCCACGGCGACGTTCTCGTAGACGGTCCAGTGCCGGACGACCTTGAAGTCCTGGAAGACGATCCCGAGGTTCCGGCGAAGGTAGGGGATCGACTTCGGCTTCAGGCGCGCGACGTCCTTGCCGCAGAAGAGGATGCGGCCCGTGTCCACCGTGTGCTTTCGGTAGACGAGCTGGAGCAGCGTGCTCTTGCCGGCGCCGCTCGGCCCGGTGACGAAGGCGAACTCGCCGCGCTCGATCGTCAGGTTCACGCCGCGGAGCGTCGGCTGGTCACGCCGGAAGTACTTGTAGACGTCCTCGAAGACGAGGATGGGGCGCCGAGCCGCCGAGGGGTCGGACTGCACGCCGGCCCGGAAGAACGCGAACGGTCGCACCACTTTCGAATCGGGATCCCTCGCCATGCCTCTCGGATACCGGACCGGGATCGGCGCGGGCAAAAAAGCGACGAGCCTGCACGGACGCGGACGCGGCGCGGCGGTCTCGGGTGGAACGGGCGGCCGACCCACGTCCTCGCGCTCGGGCGCGTGCGCGTCCCCATCGTCGCCGCCCTCGCCGGAAGGTCTCGGGAGGACGGGCCGCCCGACCGGGCGCCGAGCTCCGTCGAGCACGAGCGCACGTTCCCCGGCTTCGCCGGTGCTCCCGAGAGCCGAGGACGTATCAGAGGCGCAACGGAGCGGAGCGCGAACCTCGCTCCGAGCTCGCGGGCGCGCGTCGTCGCCCCTCAGGGGTCGCTGATCGTGACCTCGAAGAGGTACTCGCCCGCGTTCGACGAGCCCCAGCCGTCCACGATGAAGTAGTGGCTCCCCGGGTCGAGCTCCCGCTCCAGGTAGCTGGTCGACCCCTCGCCGCCGTCGTCGTCGCAGGCCGTCTCCCCCTCGGACATGCACTCGCCCGAGTGGAGGTGGAGCACCGTGTCGAAGCTCGACCCATCCGTGCTCGCCGTCACCCGCTGCCGCTCGATCAGGTCCACGCGGAAGACCACGTCGTTCGACGCCGCCCCGCTCCCGCAGGAGCGCGTCTCGTAGTCGTTCAGGGCCGTCGTCGTGTCGCCCCGGAAGAGCCCGCCCGTCGACGGGACCGCGTAGGCCGTCGTGCAGTTCTCGTTGCCGCTCACGTCCACCGGCGTCGTCGGCTCCGTCGCCTGCACCTCGAGCGTGTAGCCCGTGCCCGAGAAGGACTCGACGATCAGGTAGTAGGTCCCCGGCGCCAGATCCCGGATGCGCGAGCGCGACGGGTTGCCGCTCGTGCAGCGGAGCTGCGCGCTCCCCTCGTCGCAGACGCCGTCCCGGATCGAGACGTACATGAAGGGCCCGTCCGCGTCCGCGATCACCGTCAGGTCGCTCCGCTCCGTGAGCTCGAGCTCGTAGACCACGTCCCGGAAGTTGAAGCCGCAGGAGATGTCGAGGTCGTCCTGCTTGTCGGCGAGGGTCCCCGTGACCGTCTCTCCGGGCGTGATCGTCAGCGGGTTCCCGCAGGTGTCGCCCGCCGGCGGCGGCGTCGGATCCTCGAAGGCCACGTCGAGCGTGAAGTCCGGCTCGCGCGAGGTGGAGCCCTCGACGGTGATGAAGTAGGTGCCCGGCGGGAGCTGGTGGAGGCGCGTCCCGGCCGGCGAGCCGCGCACGCAGCGGAGCTCGCTCGCCTCGTCGCCGCAGGTGGTCGACACGGAGAGGCTGAGCGAGTCGCCCGTGTCCGAGACGGCCGAGAGCACGGCGTCCCGCTCCTCCTCGAGCGTGAACTCGTAGAGCAGGTCCGGCGCCCGGCTCGAGCCACAGCTCGAGTCCACGTCGTCGGCCACGTCCACGAAGCTCCCGCGGAAGGCCCCCCCGGCGCTCACGTCCGTGGGCATGTCGCAGGACTCGTTCGGCGGCGCCGGCCGCGGGTCCTCGAAGACCACCTCGATGGCGAGGTCCCCGCCCACGTCCGCCACGAGCACGAAGTAGGTGCCCGGCTCGAGCGAGCGCGCCCGGAGCGTCCCGGGGAAGCCGCTCGCGCACTGCTCGGCCGTGTCCCCGTCGCCGCACTCGGTCCGCAGCTCCACGTAGGTGATGCTCCGCCCCTCGGCGCGCACGGTGAGGGCCTGCGGCTCCTCGATGGTGAAGGTCAGCACCAGGTCCTTGCGGCCCGAGGGCGCACACTCGAGGTCGTAGTCGGGCGCGGCGCCCTCGCTGCTCAGCTCGAAGAAGCCGCCGGCGCTCACGTCGAGGGGATCCTCGCAGACGTCGTACATGGGCCGGCCGCAGTCGGCCTCGTCCGTGACCTCGTCGCAGTCGTTGTCCACGCCGTCGTCGCAGATCTCGGCGACCGTGCTGCCACGGGTCGCGTCCCGGTCGTCGCAGTCCGTGCCGCCCTCGCAGTTGATGTCCGCCTCGCCGTCCTCGTCGAAGTCCCGCGGCGAGTAGCGGCAGAGCTTCGCCTCCTCGTCGCAGCGATCGATGGTGCAGACGTCGTCGTCCGTGCAGGTCTGGATCGGCCCGGGCACGCAGCCCTCGAGCGGATCGCACTGCTCGACGCCGTTGCAGAAGATGCCGTCGTCGCAGATGCCGAGGTCCACGAGGTTCCGGCAGATGCCCCGGTCGTCGCAGCGGTCCCGGGTGCACTCGACGCCGTCGTCGCAGTCCTCGTCCTCCACGCAGGTCATGCCCGCGTCCACGGGGCGCGCGTCGGGCCGGCCGGCGTCTTCCATGGAGCCGCTGTCGGGCCCGGCGTCCCGCGCGGGGCCGTCGTCGTCGCCGCAGGCGGCGAGCGAGACGATCAGGAGGGCGGCGAGGGGCCAGGCGCGGCGGGCGGGCGAAGGGCTCGAAAGGCGAACGATCAAGGGAAGCTCCCGGCCACGGGCTCCCCCCGCGGCATCCGATCGAGTATGGCACACGCCCCCCCGAGCGCACCCGGGGGCCCGCCGCCCGGCTACTTGCCCCGAAAGACCGGGTCGCGCTTCTCGAGGAGCGCCTTCATGCCCTCCTTCGCGTCCTCGGTCTGCAGGCTCTCGGCCTGGATCGGCGCCTCGCGGCGCGCGGCGGCCTTCGGATCCCAGCCGAGCCCGGCCCGGATCGCCGCCTTCGTCGTGCGAATCACCAGCGGCGCGTTCCCGGCGATGGCCTCGGCCATGGCGCGCGCCTCCGGGAGCACCTGCTCGGCCTCCACGGCCTTGCTCACGAGCCCCATGGCCTCGGCCTCGTGCCCGCGGACCAGCCGCCCCGTGAAGAGCAGCTCGTTCGCCCGGGAGACCCCGACGAGGCGGGGCAGCAGGTACGAGATCGCCATGCCCGAGTGGAGCCCCACGCGGGTGAAGTTGGCGCCGTACTTCGCGTCCCGGTTGGCGATGCGGATGTCCGTGACGAGGGCCAGGCCGAAGCCGCCGCCCACCGCATGCCCGTTGAGCGCGCCGATGACCGGCACCTCGATGTCGAGCACCGAGAGGAAGGGCCGGTACATGGCGTAGGAGCGGTCGCTCGGCAGGCCGCCCTCGAGCTGGAGCGTCGACTTGAAGTCGGCGCCCGCGCTGAAGCAGCTCCCCTCGCCGCGCACGATGACGCAGCGCGCCTCGGCGTCGGCCCGGGCCTCGGCGCTCGCCGCGGCGAAGGCGTCGAGGAGCTCGGGGGTCATGGAGTTCCGGTTGTCCGGGCGGTCGAGGACGATCTCCCCGATCGCGCCGCGGCGCTCGTAGCGGACGGCGGGCGTGGCGCTCATGGCCCGGAGCCTGCGCGAGACCGACGCGGCCGCAAGCCGAGCCTCCGTGGCGCCCCGCCGGGCGCGCCCCGCCCTGCCCTGCTCTCTCCCGCCGTCGACGCCGCCGCCGGCCTCTGATACACGAGGTGCATGGAGGCCACGCTGCCGCTCCCGGCCGAGGCGCTTCCCCAGAACCTGCGCCGCTTCGGGGATCCGAACGCGCCCGCGCCCGCCAAGATGATGGCGGCCAAGGTCCTGGTGCCGGTGAAGGGGGCCGACCTCGTCACCCTGCTCTGCCAGCTCGCCGCGGACGCGGACGAGAACGTCGCCGAGGCCGCCGGGAAGTCCCTGGACGAGCTCCCGGAGAACGTCCTCCTCCCGGCCTGCGCCGCCGAGCTCCCGGGCCCCGTCGCCGCCGCCGTCGCCGAGCGCTTCCGCGACCGCGACGAGGTCCTCGACCCGCTGGTGCAGAACGCGAGCCTCCCGGACGCCGCCCTCGCCCGCGTCGCCCGCATGTGCAGCGAGCGCATCAGCGAGATCATCGCCGTCAACCAGACCCGCCTGCTCGCGGCGCCCGAGATCGTCGAGGCGCTCTACAAGAACAAGAACACGCGCATGTCGACGGCGGACCGGCTCATCGAGCTCTGCGCCCGCAACGGCGTCCGCCTCGAGGGCATCCCCTCCTTCGACGCGCACGTGGAGGCCATCCAGGGCCAGCTCATCCCCGAGCCGACCGAGGAGCCGCTCCCGACCGACACGGCCTTCGCGGAGGTCCTGGTGGAGGAGTCCGACGAGGACGCCATCGAGATCGACAAGGTCGACGGCAAGGAGGAGCTGAAGGAGAAGTACAAGCCCCTCAGCTTCCGCATCCGCGAGATGACCACCGGCGAGAAGATCCGCCTCGCCCTCGTCGGCGACGCCGCCGCCCGCTCCATCCTCGTCCGCGACCCGAACAAGCAGGTCTCCCACGCGGCGATCAGCTCCCCCTCCATGGGCGACGCGGAGGCCGCCGCCATCGCCCACTCCAAGGAGGTGAGCGACGCCATCCTCCGCTACATCGGGACCCGCAAGGAGTGGGTGCGCCACTACGACGTCAAGCGCGCCCTCGCCTTCAACCCGAAGACCCCGCTCGGCGTCTCGCTGAAGTTCCTCGGCCACCTGCGCGCGAACGACCTGAAGACGCTCTCGCGCAGCCGAGGCATCCCCAACCCGCTGAAGACCGCGGCGCGCCAGCGCCTCCAGAAGAAGAGCCGAGGCTGATGGGCTTTTTGAAGAAGATGTTCGGTGGCGCGAGCGCCGAGGAGCTGCAGCAGAAGGCCGAGGGGCTCTACGAGCGCGGCGACTGGGGCGGCGCGAAGCTCGAGCTCGACCGGGCGCTCGAGAAGGCCGAGGGCGAGGCGCTGCGCGAGGCCATCGCGAAGCGCATCGACGACTGCTGCGATGCGATCGCGCGCGATCGGATCGGCGAGGCGGAGCGGCTCGTCGAGGAGGGCAACCTCGAGCTGGCCATGCAGGAGCTCGAGAGCGCGCTCGAGGTCGTGGCGAGCGACGCCGTGCGCGCCGAGGCGCAGGCGGTCGTCGACCGGCTCGAGCGGGACGACGCCATCGAGCACGCGACCAGCGAGGAGATGAGCGACGAGGAGGTCCTCACGCTGGTCATGAGCCGCTGGGAGGACGCCCAGGGCGAGGAGTACGAGGAGTACGGGCAGCCCTTCCTCGACGCGATCCTGCTGCTCCACCGCGGCGAGCTGAAGGAGGGGCGCGCGGCCCTCGAGGCGCTCTTCGAGGACGCCGAGGCGCCCCGCTACCTCTGGCTCGAGCTCGGGCTGGTGCGCCGCCTGGACGGCGATCGGGCGGGCGCGCGGGAGGCGCTGATCGAGTTCATCGACAGCCTCGCCGACGACGAGAAGGGCGACGCGATGCTGGCGGCCTACGTGGAGCTGGCGCTGATCGCCGACGAGGACGACGAGTTCGAGGAGGCGATGGCCTTCTTCGAGCAGGCCGTCGAGGAGTTCGAGGACGACTACCGGCCGCTCCTCGCCATGGGGCGCTTCTTGCGGCGGCACGAGCTGGCGACCGAGGCCGTCGACGTGCTCGAGGTGGCGAAGGAGAGCCTCGACGAGCTGCGGCCGGACTGGCGCGTCATGCAGGAGCTCGGGCTCGCCTACCGGGAGGCCGGTCGCGGCGAGGAGGCCATCGGGGAGCTCGAGGCGGTCGTCTCGTACCTGACGGAGCGCAAGCACCTCGACTACCCGCCGGAGACGGTGGTCCCGCTGGCCGAGCTCCACGAGAGCCACGGCAAGAAGGAGCGCGCGGCGGATCTCTACGCGACGCTGACGCGCGGCTCGGACACGGCCAACCACGCGCGCTACCACGGCGAGGCCGGCCGCTTGCTCGCCGAGCTCGGCCTGAAGGACGAGGCGCGGCGCATGCTCAAGCGCGGCGTGGCGCTCGCCGAGGACGACGACGCGCTGCGGTCCGAGCTCGAAGAGCGGCTGGACGCTCTATGAGCGAGCCGGGCGCCAGGGCGCGCTCGCCCCGGGCGCCCGCCGGAGTCGCCGCGGCCCCGCTCGTGGCCGGCGTGGCGCTGACGGCCGGCGCCGGGCTCGCCCTGCTGCTCGGGGGCTTTCTGCTCTCCTGGGCGCTGGCCGTGGGGGCGGCGGCAGCGCTGGTCTTCGGCTGCGGCGCGGTCTGGCTGGCCGGCGACGACGCGCTGGTCGCGCGGAGCGTGCTGGCGGCGGCGGTGGCCCTGCTCGGCTTCGTCGGCGTGAGCGCGGCGATGACGCTGACGCACCTGGAGAGCCTGCCGGCGCAGATCGAGGCGGCGACCCTCGAGCCGCTCGGCGTGGAGACGGTCGAGGAGGCGCGCGCGCGGCTCATGCCCCGCTGGGTGACGCTCGGCGCGGCCGCGCTCGGGACCCTCGGCGTGTGGATCGTCGCCATCCGCCGCCACCGTCGGGCCTGAACGCGTTCCGGAGCGCGTTTCGCCCACGTTTCGCCGAGGCTTCCGGTCCGTGGACCGAAGCCGGCCCCGCGCCCTCCCCCGCGGCCCGTCGTCGCCCGACCGCCTCAGCCCGCGCGGATGACGCGGCGCGTCGCGTCGCGGAAACTTCCGTGTTACATTCCTCACGGTTTCGATGGCCCGTACCGGGAATGCCCCCGGACGGGACCGGACGGACCCAGGACCGACATGACGCAGCCTCACGGCCGTGGCCCCGCGCCGCGCAAGCCCGTCACCCTCCCGCGCCTCCACCGCATGAAGGCCCGCGGCGAGCGGATCACCATGGTGACCGCCTACGACGCGACCTTCGCGCGCATGCTCGACGAGGGCGGCGCCGACATCCTCCTCGTCGGCGACTCGCTCGGGATGGTGGTGCAGGGCCTCGAGACGACCCTCCCCGTCACCGTCGACGAGGTCATCTACCATTGCCGCGCCGTCGCCCGCGGCACCCGCCACGCGCAGGTCGTCGGCGACATGCCCTTCCTCAGCCACCAGGTCAGCCCCGAGGAGGCGCTGCGGAACGCCGGCCGATTCCTCAGCGAGGGCGGCGCCCACGCGATCAAGCTCGAGGGGGGCCGCAGCGCCGCGCCGACCATCCGGCGCATCGTCGAGGCCGGGATCCCGGTCATGGGCCACGTCGGCCTGACGCCCCAGAGCGTGCACGCCATGGGCGGCTTCAAGGTGCAGGGCAAGACCGAAGAGGCCGCCGAGCGCGTCCTCGCCGACGCCCGCGCCGTGGCCGAGGCCGGCGCCTACGCCATCGTCCTCGAGGGCGTCCCGACCGACCTCGCCGCGCGCGTCACCGAGGCGCTCCCCATCCCCACCATCGGCATCGGCGCCGGGCCCCACTGCGACGGCCAGGTGCTCGTCTGCTACGACCTGCTCGGCCTGACGCCGGACCTGAAGCCGAAGTTCGTCAAGCGCTACGCCGAGTGGTTCGAAGCCGGCAAGGCCGCCATGGCGCGCTACCGGGACGAGGTCCGCGAGGGCAGCTTCCCGAGCGCCGACCACGCCTTCGGGAACGTGAAGAAGAAGACCGGCGCCCCCGCGACGAACCGGCCCGCGCCGCGGCCCCGCAGCCCCGAGCCCGCCGCCGCGGTCGCCGCGTCCGCCGCATCCGCCCCCCGCTTCGGCGGCTACGGCCCGCAGGCCTGATGGAGCTCGTCCACGAGCCCGGCGCCTTCCGCGCGGCCTGCGACGCCGCGCGGAAGGCGGGCCGCCGGGTGGGCCTCGTCCCCACCATGGGCGCGCTCCACGCGGGGCACCTGGCGCTCGTCGACGCGGCCGCCGAGGCCGGCGCCGACTTCCGGGTCGTCACGATCTTCGTCAACCCGCTGCAGTTCGGCGAGGGGGAGGACCTCGATCGCTACCCGCGCACGCTCGAGGCGGACCTCGAGGCCTGCCGGACGCGCGGCGTGGACCTGGTCTTCGCCCCGGCCCCGGGCGCCATGTACCCGCCCGGATTCCAGACCCACGTGCAGGTCGGCGAGCTCACCGAGCGGCTCGAGGGCGAGCACCGGCCCGGCCACTTCCAGGGCGTGACCACCGTGGTCACGAAGCTCTTCCTGCTGACCGGCCCCTCCGTCGCCGTCTTCGGGCGCAAGGACTACCAGCAGTGGCGCATCGTGGAGCGCATGGCGCGCGACCTCGACATCCCCGTGGAGGTCCTGGGGCACCCGATCGTCCGCGAGGCCGACGGGCTCGCCCTCTCCTCGCGCAACCGCTACCTCTCCGAGGACGAGCGGGAGCGCGCCCTCGGGCTGGCGCGGGGGCTCCACGCGGCAGCGCAGGCCTGGGCCGCCGGGACGCGCGAGGCCGAGACGCTCGTGGAGGTCGCTCGCGGCCCCATCGAGGAGCGGGTGGACCGCATCGACTACGTCGCGGTCGTCGACCCGGAGACGCTCCTGCCCGGCGCCGGGGTCCTCCAGCGCGGCTTGGTGGTGGTCGCGGCGCACGTCGGCGCGACGCGCCTCATCGACAACCACGAGCTGGGCGTCGACACGCCCCCGCCCGTGGAGCTCTGAGCACCGCGAGCGCTTCGGAGTTCGGCGCGGGCGGCTCGGGCGCGCGGCTTCGGACGTCCGAGCCTGCTGCGCTCCAGCAGCGCCGCGCCACTCGTCGCCGCTCTCACTCGGGCGGCCGTCACTCGGGCGGCCCTCACTCGGGCGGCCTCACTCGGGCGGAGTCAGCACGATCCGCTCCGGGAGCTCCGCGTCGATCGTCAGCGAGCGGCTGACCTCGAGCCCCCCCTCGAAGCGCGCGCGCACCTCGAGCGCCCGCCCGAAGGCCAGCGACTGCAGTCGGGCCGGCGCCTCGCCGTGGGACACGCCGTCGATCCACACCTGGGCGCCGGGCGGCTCGGTCGCGAGCACGAGATCCCGCCGCCGGGGCACGAGCACGGCCACCTGCTGCACCGTCCCGGGCACGGCCTCGATGGTGCGCGTCCAGGGCTCGTAGCCCTCGAGCTCGACCCGGAGCTCGTGGCTCCCGCCCGGCGCGAGCTCGATGCCTTCGAGCGGTGTCGCCCCCTCCAGCGAGCGACCGTCGATGGCCACGCGGGCGCCGGACGGCCGCGAGCGGACGTCGATGCGCGCCTCGGGCGGCTCGTCGGCCAACCAGCTCCGGACGAGGAAGCCCCCGGCGAGCGCCGCGACCACCAGGACGGATGCGACGATCCACGGGAGCCAGCGCCGCTTGCGCCGCTCCTGCACGGCCGCGAGCTTCTGCGTCGTGCCCACGGCGGGCCGGCTCGCGTCGAACGCCGCGGGGACGCTCTGGGGGAGCGGCTTCACGCTCGGTGAGGGCGTGCCCGTGACGTCGCCCCACTGCCCACCGCTCAGGTCGGGGATCGGCTGGGCGGGCGGGCTCGCCACGGGAGGCCAGGACGCGCGCGGCGGACCGGGGGCAGGGGGTGGACCGGGCGGACCGGGCGGCGCAGACCGCGCCTTCGGGCTCGGCGGTGGCACGGAGCGCGCCTTCGGGCTCGGCGGCGGCACGGGGCGCGCTTTCGGCGACTGCGCGACCGCGGGCCCCTCCCCGGTATCGGGCGGCGACGAGCTGCGCCGCTTCGCCACCTGCTTCTCGAGCTGCTCGCGCATGCGCCCGAGCACGTCCCCGCTCCCATCGACGAGCGTCGAGTCCTCCCAGGGCGCGTCCTCCTCGTGCTCGCTCTCCCCACCGAGGAGCGCCGCGAGCTGCGCCGAAGGCTTCGCCGCCATGGTGGGGTCGTCCCACTCGTCGTCCGGGGTCGTTCCCCCCGGCGCGTCGACGTCGGGCATGCCCACCTGGACGACGGTCGGCTCCTCCTCGTCCTCGACGGAGGAGACGCTCGGCGGGCGGCGCTTGCCGCGGAGCGTCGGTTCCGGGATCTCGCGGCTCGTCGACTCGTCCGCGAACTCGCCGCCGATCTGCTCGAGCTCGAAGATGACGCTCTTCTTCGGGTCGGGCCGGTACTCCTCGGGGCGCATGATGTCGAGCGAGCCGCTCGAGGTGGTCTGGGCCGTGTCCTGCCCGCCCCCGCCGTCGGTCGTCATCGTACTGAGCACGCGCTCCCCGCTCGGCAGGCGGATGCTCCCCGTGGCCTGCTCCAGCTCCTTCGGGAAGAGCTGCGCCATGAGCGCCGCGAGCCGCGCCGGCGTGAAGGTCGGCAGATGCTTGTAGAGGAACTGGCCGAGGGCCTGCCCGAGCTCGTGGGCCGTCTGATATCGGTCCGCCGGGTACTTGGCGAGGGCCCGCATGACGATGGCGTCGAGCTCCTGGGGGATGTCCGGCCGCAGCTTCGAGGGCGGATCGATCTCCGCCTTCCGCACCCGGTCGAGCAGCTTCGGGAGGTTGTCCTCCTTGTAGAGCATCTGCCCCGTGAGCAGCTCGTGGAGCACGATGCCCGTGGAGAAGACGTCGCTCCGCTGGTCCACCGGGTCGGCCCAGGCCTGCTCCGGGGACATGTAGTAGTACTTCCCCTTGATGACGCCGACCTCGGTCTGGCCGCTCCGCATGGCGGCCTTGGCGATGCCGAAGTCGACGATCTTCACCTCGCCGGCGAAGCTGATGAGCACGTTCTGGGGCGAGATGTCGCGGTGGACGATGTTCAGCGGCTCGCCCTGCACGTCGCGCTTGCGGTGGGCGTAGTCGAGCCCGGCGCAGACCTCGGAGACCATGAAGGCGCAGAGATCGAGCGGGATCTTCACGCGCCGCTCGGCCGCGCGCTTGAGGATCTTGTAGGCGTCCGCCCCCTCGATGAACTCCATCACGAGGAAGTAGGTGTCGTCGATGCAGCCCAGATCGAAGGTCTGGCCGATGTTCACGTGCGTGAGGAGGACCGAGAGCTTGGCCTCCTCGACGAGCATGCGGACGAAGTGGTCGTCGTCGGAGAAGCGCGGGTGGATGACCTTGATGGCGACGAGCTTCTCGAAGCCGCCGAGGCCCCGCGTCTTGGCGACGTACACCTCCGCCATGCCGCCGACGGCGAGCCGTCGGAGGAGCGTGTAGGGCCCGAAGGGCCTGGGGAGGTCCATGGCGTCGCCACGGCGAAGCACGGGTGCGGAGGTCTTCCTTTAAGGGGCCGCCCTCGGCCCCGGTTTCTCCCCGCGGGGGCATCGGTCCCGCCGCGAGCGGCTTCCGGAGGCGTCGAAGGAGCCCCCGATCTCCTAACTACGCGAGGATACTGGCTTCGATACCGGGACCACAAGCCAGCGGGCCGCGCCTGTGGTATCCCCGAGCGGACGCGCCACGCCGGCGCGCGACGCACTGGAGAGCGCCATGAGCGAGACGGACCGCCCCGGCCCCCGCGTGACCGCCGACATCCTCCGGGACATCGGCCTCTTCGGCGGGCTCGACGACGAGACCCTGACCATCCTCGCGCGCGAGCTGCCGACGACCCACGTCGAGGTGGGCGAATCCGTCGTCGAGGAAGGGGACCTGAGCCGCGAGATGTTCGTCGTCATCGGCGGCGAGCTCGAGGTGGTGAAGAAGGGGCCGCGCGGCGGCGAGTTCCGCGTGGCGCTCTTCGGCCCGGGCGACTGGTTCGGCGAGATGAGCATCCTCGACGTGCAGCCGCGCTCGGCCACGGTGCGGGCCGTGGCGCCGACGATGCTCGTGCGCATCTCGAACGAGCACGTGGAGAAGCTGCTCTACCGGCGCGACCTGAAGGCCTACGCGTTGCTCCTGATGAACATCGCGCGCGAGCTGAGCCGCCGGCTGCGCGTCGCCGACGGCATCCTCGGCCAGTTCGTCAGCACGGTCGGCGACACCTACGCCTCGAAGTCGTAGAGGCCGCTCGGAGAAGACCGCGCCGCCCAGAGCGCGCCACCAAAGAACACCGCGCCGCTCGGAGCACCGGGCCGCTCGGAGCACCGCGCCGCTCAGAGCACGCGGGGCGGGAGCCAGCTCTCGCCGTTCTCCCGCTCCTTGTAGGCCTCGAGGATGATGGTCGCCGTCTCCTCGATGGCCCGGTTGCTCACGTTGACCGTGAGCCAGTCCGGGTGCCGCTTGAAGATCCCGTGGGCGAAGTCGAGCTCGGCCTTCACGTGCTCGCGCATGCCGTAGTTCGCGTCGACGGGCATGCCGAGCTGCTGGAGGCGCTGCTTGCGGATCTCCAGGAGCAGATCGATCTCGATCATCAGCCCGACGACCTTGTGGCTCGGGACCTCGTAGAGCTCCTTCGGGGGCTCCACGCCGAGCACCAGGGGCACGTTGGCCACCTTCAGGCCGCGGCCCGCGAGGTAGGTCGAGAGCGGCGTCTTGCTCGTGCGGCTCACGCCCGTGAGGACGAGGTCGGCCTTGCGGAGGTTCCGCGGCTCCTTGCCGTCGTCGCTCTTCACGGCGAACTCGATGGCCTCGACCCGGCGGAAGTACTCCTCCGAGAGGGACATCTGCGCCGTCGGGATGTTGAGCGGCTGGGTGTCGAGGAAGTTGCCGACCTTGTGGATCAGCGAGCCGATGACGTCGACGGTCTCGACGCGGCGCTCCCGCCCCTGCTCGAACATGAAGTCCCGGAGCTCCGGGCGGACGAGCGTGAACACCACCATGGCGCCCTGCTCCGCCGCCTTGTCCATGACCTCGCGGACGCCGCCCTCGTCACGCACGCGGGTGAAGAGGCGCACGCGGACCCGGTGGTCCGGGAACTGGAGGAGCGCGGCGCGGACGACGCGCTCGGCGGTCTCACCGGTGGAGTCGCTGACGACGAAGATCGGTTTGTGGTCCATGGGGCGGCCGGCGGAACGGGAGACGAGAGAGGCGGACGACGTCAGGGTCGCCCGCCTGAGCCTCACTTGCCGCGCTTGAAGCGGCGGCCGAGCGGCTTGCCGTGCATGCGGTTCTGGCGGCGGCGCTGCTTGGCCTTGAGCTTCGCCTTCTTCCGGCTGGTCTTCTTGCGGTTGTTGATGCGCGACTTGCGCGAGATGGGCAGGTACATGATCCGTGTCTCCGGATAGAGTGTCGACCCGACGGACGCCGGGCCGACGTATTAGGAGATGGGCGCCCCCCCCGCAAGCCTCTTCCGCCCGCCTCGCGCGCCTCCGCCCGCCGTCCGCGCTCCGCCGCCCATGCGTCGCAGCCGGCCGCAGACAGCCCCGCGCCGCATCGCCGGCCCGCAGCGCGCCCTTCGCGCGACAGTCTGCTGTCCGCTCTCCGCCGGGAGAAGCTAGCTGCACGCCGACCCGCGCCGCGTCCGCGGAGCCCGCGCACGATCGCAGCGCGAAGCGTTTCGAGGGACGGGTGGCATCCGCAGAAGCCGACTCGCCGCTCCCGAGCTGCCGAGATCGCGATCGCCAGGAGCGGAACTCGCCGTCCGCAGCAGCGACGGCGTCTGCCCAGGGGGCTCCACGGCGGCGCACCGGCAGAGAAGCACGGCCGCCGCGAGGGAGGCGCTGCGGCCGCGAACGCGGCAAAGCCAAGCGCCTGCGAAGGGAAGCTCTGCGGCCGCGGAGCGACAAAGCCACCGCGCTGCAAAGGGGAGCGCCCCGGCCGGAGCGGCGAGGTCACCGCGCTGCGAAGGGGAGCGCCCCGGCCGCGGAGCGGCGAAGTCACATCACTGCGAAGGGGAGCGCCCCGGCCGCGGAGCGGCGAAGTCACCGCACTGCGAAGGGGAGCGCCCCCACATCCGCCCGGTAGCCCGGCCCCACGGAGCCGCCTCCCCGTAGCGTCGAAGAACCGACCCGTGTGACGCCGCCGAAGGCGGCGCCGAGCGGCCCACGGCCGCGCTGGTAAGCCAAAAATAGCGAGCGCCAGCGAGCGGAAGACGC
>PABA01000215.1 GCA_002699025.1 Sandaracinus sp.
ACCACGAAGGGGAGCGCTCCCATCTCCGCCCCGTAGCCCGGCCCCACGGAGCCGCGTTCGTGTACCCATGAAGAACCGACCCGTGTGACGCGACCGAAGGTCGCGCCGAGGGCCCCACGGGCCCGCTGGTAAGAAAAAATAGCGAGCGCCAGCGAGCGGAAGACGCGAAGTCACGCCGCTGCGAAGGGGAGCGCCCCAACCTCTGCCCCGTAGCCCGGCCCCACGGAGCCGCGTTCGTGTCGCGTCGAAGAACCGAGGCTTGTGACGCGAGCGAAGCGAGCGCCGAGCGGCCCACGGCCGCGCTGGTAAGCCAAATAGCGAGCGCCAGCGAGCGCAAAACTAGAACGGATTGTCGGGGACGGCTTCCATGGTCGGCGCCTCCTCCATGGCGGGCGGGGGCGCCTCCTCCATGGCGGTCGGGGCGGCTTCCATCGTCGGCGCCGGCTCCATCGTCGGCGCCGGCTCCATCGTCGGCTCGGGCTCCATCGTCGCCTCCATGGTCGGCTCGGGCTCCGTCGTCGCCTCCATCGTCGGCTCGGGCTCCATCGTCGCGGTCGCCTCGGCCATCATCGCCGTCATGCGCGGCGCCCGCATGGGGGTCGCGCTCCGCGCCACCCGCTCCTCGAGCGTCAGCCGCACCGTCGCGCGCTGCGCCCCCTCGGAGACCGAGAAGTCGCTCGCGGAGATCGTCTCCGACGCCGACACGTAGCCGGCGCGGGTCGCCGTCGCCTCGAGGTCGCGCGGCCACTCGTCGAAGCGGAGCTCGCCCGGCGCCGTCACGCTCTCGCCGCCGAGGGTCACGCGCGCGCCCGCCGGCTCGGTCACGATCGACACCACCCAGGGCATGCGCTCGAGCGTGAAGGCGAGCGGCTCGATGCCCTCCTCGGCCGTGACCTCCTGGCTCGCCGCGGCGTAGCCCTCGGCCCGCACCTCGACGGTCACCGCCCGGCCCACGGGCAGATCGACGCTCGTCGGCGCCGTGCCCCGCGCCTCGCCGTCCACGTAGACCTCGCCCGCCGGCGTCGCCCTCACCTCGACGGCGATCGTCTCCTCGTCGGCGACGGGCTCCTCGACCTCGGGCTCCTCGGCGACCGGCTCCTCGACCTCGGGCTCCTCGACCACCGGCTCCTGCGCCACCTCGGGCGTCTCGCCGGCGTCCTCGTCACCCTTGGCGAAGAGGAAGTAGCCCCCCACGGCCACGCCCCCGAGCAGGAGGATGCCCAGGATGAGCGGCATGGAGCTCGGCTCCTTCGGGGGCGGCGGGCGCTCCGAGGCCGCGGCGGCCGGCGGCCGGGGGCGGAGCGGCTCCTCCTTCGGGGGGCGCGGCGCCGCGGCGGCCTTCTCGTCCTTCTTCGTCTCGTCCGCGTCGGCCTTCTTCGCGGCGGCCTTCTCGTCCTTCTTCGTCTTGCCCGCGTCGTCCTTCGCGCCGGCCGTCTTCTCGTCGGCCGTCTTCGCGTCGGCCTTCGCCTCCGCCTCGGTCGCCGCCGCCTCGTCCACGGTCGCGTCCGCGGCGTCCTTCTCGTCGGCGTCCTTCTCTCCGGCGGCGAGCTTCGCCTCCGCCGCCGCGGCCGTCGCCTCCGCGTCCTCGTCGCGCTGCGTCGACGCGGCGTCCATCCCCGCGAGCTGCTTGGCGAGCTCCTCGGGGCGCTTGGCGATGGTCGTGACCTCGTCGCTCGTCGTCCCCTCGCCGCCGCGCTCGCGCTCCTCGCGCGCCACCTTCGACGCGGCCTTCGCGCGCTCTTCCCGCTCGCGCGCCTCGCGCGCGGCCCGCGCCTCGGCCTCCTTGCGCGCGCGCTCCTTCTCCTCGCGCTCCTTCTGGATCGCCTCGGTGCGCTTGCGCGCCTCCTCCGCGCTCTCCTTCGCCTCGTCCGCCGCGCTCGCCCCGGCGCCGCTCAGCGCCTCGGCGAGGAACTCGCTCGCGTGACGCACGGAGGTGCGGTCTTCCGGATCGGGGAGCTTCGCCGGCCCCTCGTCGGGGAAGAAGCCCTCCTTCGGGCCCTCCTTGCCGGCGTCGAAGGTGCCCGGCGCGTTCCCGCGCTTCTCGACGATGTCCTGCACGAAGGCGCGGCTGTCCGCGTCCATCTTGATGAACTTGATGCCCATGCCGGCGGGCGCCGCAGCCGACGACTCGTCCGGCGTGCGCTGCCAGACCACGCGCCCGACGCCGTGGATCAGGGCGGACTCGTCCTTCAGCTGGAACTCGAACTTCAGGAGCGTGCCCACCTTCATGGGCTTCTTGCTCTTGATGAAGATCCCGCCCCGCGAGATGTCCTTGCTGTAGTGCTCGACGAACTCGTCGAGGGTGGCGCTCTTGAAGCGCACCTTCAGCGAGAGGGGCGCTCTCTTGTCCCGGCGGGTATCGGCCATCCAGCTGCCTCCGAAATGCCGCGACAGGTTACCGCCTGGCCACGCAAAACTACAATGACGTTGGGAACTTCACCGACGCCCGCCCCTCGCCCGGCCCCCCCTCGAGGCGCGCGTCGGCGGGGACGCGCGGGGCCGGCGCGCGGAGCGGCGCGCCCACCACGAGAGCCCGGAGCGAGCCCGCGTCACCGGCCGGCAGGAGCGTGAGCGCCCGCGGCGCGAGGGAGAGGGCGCGGAGGCGCGCGAGGAGGGTCGCCGGGTCGGGCGCGTCGACGGCGCGGGCGACGGAGGCGGGGGCGTCCGTGGCGAAGGCGCGGCCGAGCGCGAGGGCGAGGGCGTCGGGGGGCGGAGCCTCGACCGTGAGGGCGTCGGCGGTGCGCGAGACGCGCGGCCGGGGCGCGCGCCGGGGCGGGCGGGGCGCCCGGTAGAGACGCCGCAGCGCGGGCGCGACGTCGAGGAGCGGCTGGAGCGCGAAGGGCCGCTCCGCGAGGCGCGGGTGGGGCACGCGGAGCGCGGGCGTCGCGACCTCGCCGCCGCCCCAGGAGAGCAGGTCGAGGTCGAGCGTGCGCGCGCCCCAGCGGACGCGGCGCTCGCGGCCGAAGGTGGCCTCGACCTGGTGGAGGCGCGCGAGGAGCGCGGTGGGATCGCCGGCGAAGCGGACGCGCCAGGCGGCGTTCAGGTAGGGCGGGCCCGGGGGCGCGCCCGGGAGCACGAGGGCGGGCGTCGCGTAGACGGGCGAGCGGACCTCGACGCGCGCGCCGAGGGCGTCGAGGTGGGCGGCCGCCGCCTCGAGGGTGGCCCAGCGGGCGCCGAGGTTCGCGCCGACGCCGACGACGAAGAGGTGGGGATCGGCGCTCGAGGGCCCGTCGCCACGCCCTCGCGCCGGGGGGTGGCTCGAGCGCCGGTCATCCCGGCCAGGTCGATGAGCCGGGGGGTGGCTCGAGCGCAGGTCATCCCGGCCAGGTCGATGGGCCGGGGGGTGGCTCGAGCGCCGGTCATCCCGGCCAGGTCGATGGGCCGGGCTCGAGCGCCGGTCATCCCGGCCAGGTCGATGAGCCGGCGGGTGGCTCGAGCGCCGGTCATCCCGGCCAGGTCGATGAGCCGGGGGGTGGCTCGAGCGCCGGTCATCCCGGCCAGGTCGATGAGCCGGGCTCGAGCGCCGGTCATCCCGGCCACGCCGATGAGCCGGGCTCGAGCGCCGGTCATCTCGGCCACGCCGATGAGCCGGGCTCAAGAGCCGGTCATCTCGGCCACGCCGATGAGCCGAGCGGCGGAGACGAGCACCGTGAGGGCGGCCTCCATCGCCGGCGGGCCGTCCGGGGCGTCGAGGCCGATGGTGCAGTTGCCGACGACGAGGAAGCCGCTGGCCGCCATCACCTCGTCGGAGACGCGCGAGTCGGCCGGGAGGGCGAGCGTGCCCATGATCATGCCGCCCTGGAAGAGCGCGCTGACCTGCCGGAGCTTGGTGCGCGTGCTGGTGCGGCCGATCGACTCGACGAGCTCCTCCTCGGTGGGCTCGATCAGGAGGATCGCGTTCCGCGCGAGGGCCAGGAAGGGGAGCTTCGCGCCGTGCTGGAGCGCGACCTCCGTGAGCGTGAAGAAGCTCCGGTCCGAGTTCAGGAAGTCGAGGAGCGGCTCCTTCTCGGGCACGTGCAGCGTGCCGGTCATCCAGCCCGAGTCCGTGAAGAGCCGCACCGGCGCCTTGCGCTGGATGGGGAAGGCCTCCCCGTCGCTCGCCCCCTCGTTCGCCATGCGGCGAGGGTACGCCTGTCAGGCTGGCGGAGGAAGACGCGGTCGCCCGACAAGTTGTCATCGCGGGGGGTGGGCGAGGCGCCGATCCCGCGAAAAGCGGGCGATTCGCGCGCTGGCACGATGGCTGCTCTGTAGGTCCCCCATGCGCAAGCTCGCCTTCTACGCCGTCGTCGGGGTCCTCGCCGTGCTCGGGATCTCCGTGGTCGCCGACGCGCTCGTCCTCACCGACGAGGAGCGCCTCGAGACCTTCGCCGAGGCCCTCGCCGGGGACGCCGAGGTGGACCGGATCGGCCGCGCGCTCCGCTACGTGGACACGGCCCGCGAGGACGTCGAGCTGACCCTCGGCGCGGAGCGGCTGCGCTTCGGCGACGGCGACGACGCCGAGGTGGCGACCGAGCTCCGGGACGCCCTCGAGGAGCTCTCCGGGGCCGACACGGAGCTCGTGCAGAAGAGCGTCGAGATCGACGGCGACGAGGCGCGCGTGGCCGTGCGGCTGCGGAGCCGCGAGGGCCTGGTCGACGCCGTCTTCGACCTCGCCAAGCACGGCGAGCGCTGGGTCGTCTTCGCCGCGCGGATCCGCTGACGCCTCTCTCCTTTTCCGGCGACCGGGTCTCCGGCCCGGTCGTCCCCCGGCTCTGCCGGGACCTCATCCCCATCCCATCCATCCACACCTCTCCACACTCCAATCCACATCCCACCCTGAACGCCTCGCCGCCCGAATCCGGGGGGCGGGGCGTTCGCCTTTCTCGGGCGGGCTGCGGGGGCGGGCTGCGGGGAGCGGAGGAGCGAAGCGGGCAGGGCGCGAGCTCAACGGGCGGGACGTTCTCCTTCTGGGGGGACCGGGCTGGGTCGGGGCAGCTGGGGTCGGAGCGGCAGAGGCCGAGTCGGGACCGGGCGACGGCGGCGCCGATGCGGGCACGGGCACGACTCGTCTGAAGCAACTCCCCCTTCGTCGGAATCGCTCTCCGCAGGTCGCACGCCCAGCGCTCACGAGGCCGCGAGCTCTCCGCCTCGAGTTGCTTCAGACGAATCGGGGCACGGGCACGGGCAGGGGTCTTCGTCTTTGGCTATGTCTGGGCGGTGCGCGACACCTCCGTCTACGTCCACTTCCCCTGGTGCGCGAAGAAGTGCCCCTACTGCGACTTCGCCACGCGCAAGATCGACGTCGCGACCCTCCCGCACGAGGCCTACGCGGACGCGCTGCTGCGGGAGCTGGAGGTGCGGCGGGGCGCGCTCCGGGGGCGGCGGCTGACGAGCGTCTTCTTCGGCGGCGGCACGCCCTCGCTCTGGAGCGGCGCGGCGCTCGGGCGCGTGCTCGCGGCGATCCGCGGCGCCTTCGAGGAGGAGTCGGAGGCGCTCGAGATCACGGCCGAGTCGAACCCGAACAGCCTGACGCGCGCGCGGGCGGCGGCCTTCGCCGAGGCGGGGGTCGGGCGGCTCAGCCTCGGCGTGCAGTCCCTCGACGACGCGCGGCTCCGCTTCCTCGGCCGGCTCCACGATCGGACGGAGGCGCTGACCGCGCTCGGGCATGCGGCGGCAGCCGTCGAGCGCGTGAGCGCGGACCTGATGTTCGGCATGCCCGGCCAGAGCGCCGACGACCTCGCGCGGGAGATCGACCAGCTCCTCGAGGCGGGCGTGCGCCACGTCTCGGCCTACGCGCTGACCATCGAGCCCGGGACGCAGTTCGGCGAGCTCCACCGGCTCGGGAAGCTGCGCGTCGCCGAGGAGGAGGCCTACGCGCAGATGTTCGAGCGGGCCGAGCGCGCCTTCGAGGCGGCGGGCTTCGCGCACTACGAGGTATCGAACTACGCGCAGCCCGGGGAGGAGGCGCGGCACAACCTCCACTACTGGCGCGGCGGCGACTACCTGGGGCTCGGCGCGGCGGCCGTGGGCTGCCTGAGCGAGGCGGATGGCGGCGCGCGGCGCTGGAAGAACACGGTCGACGCCGGGCGCTACATGGAGGCGCTCGGAGAAGAAGAGAGCGAGACGCTCGGGCCGCAGGACCGGATCCGCGAAGGGCTGATGCTCGGGCTGCGGATGGCGGAGGGGGTCGACGGGGCGGCGCTCTCGGCGCGCGCGGGGGTGGACTGGCGGCGCGGCCGCGAGGCGGCGCTGGCTCGGCGGCTGGAGCGCGGGGACGTCGTGCTGGAGGGGGAGCGGCTGCGCGTGCCCCGGGAGCGCTGGCTGCTCCTCGACGGGATCGTCGCGGACCTCTTCTGAGCCGAACGGGGCTTCCTCCGGCGGCCCGTTCTCCTTCGAGAGCGGCTACCCTCTCGGCGTGGTCGCGAACGACGCCGTGCTCCTGCTCCTCTTCGGGGCGCAGCTGATCCTGGTCCCGGTCCAGGTGGTGCTCGTCGTCATGGGAGCGAAGCGGCGCCCGCTCCGCTGGATCGCCGCGGCCCTCGCCCCCGTCCTCGGGCTGCTCCACCTCGCCTACGAAGCCCTCGTCGGGCCCGAGGCGAACATCCGCGTCGACCTCCTGCTCCTCTACCCGGCGCTCGCCGTGAGCGCCGTCGTCGCCCTCGTCGCGCTGGTCCTCGCGCTCCGCGCTCGCCCCTCGGAGGAGCGCTCAGCGTAGCGCGCGGGGGTAGCCGATGCGGAGCAGGTCGTGCCCGAGCACCTCGCGCCGGTCGAAGCCCACGAAGCGAACGTTCGGCCAGTGAGCGAAGGCCGCACGCACCTCGGCCGAGACCCGGTGCCCGGGTAGGAAGCGCCGCCGGAGGTGCGCCAGCGCGGACCGCCGCTCGAGCAGCTCGGCGAAGGGCGCCGGCGGACGGATGCTCCACAGGTCGAGCGTCTCGAGGTGGGCCACGAGGGGGTCGACGAGGAGCGAGAGGAGCTCTCCTCGGGTCCCGAACCAGACGCCGAGATGCCGCAGCGCGGGCAAGGCCCGAAGCGCGTCCAACGGAGCCCCCCCGCCCGTGAGCGTCAGCGCTTCGAGCGCGGCCAAGCTCGCAGGTTCCCGGAGCCAGGGCCCGAGCACCGCCCGCGTACCGGTGAGCGCGAGCAGCCCGGGCGGCGGCGCCTCGGCGCCGATGAGGGCATCCGTCGGTGCCGAGACGATGAGGTGCGTCGCGGGGACCTCCGCGGCCGCCAGGGCCTCGAGCATCGGCGATGGGGGGCCGAAGCACTGCAAGCGCAGCTCCCGCGGCGGCTGCCTGCGCGCGGAGGACCGAAGCTCGGCCCACACCGGGTCGGGGACGGCGGGAGGGTGGCCGGCGCCGTCGTCGTCGTAGGCCCATACGTAGCCGCCCAGGCGGGAGAGGGGTGCGTCGAGGAAGGCGATTCCGTCGGGGACGGGGCGACCGGTCGCCTCGGCCGCGGCGAGCGCTGCGGCGAGGGCGGCTCGATCATCGCGCGCGTCGGCCTCGATGATCGCCGCCCGGAGCGCGTCCCCATCGGCGCGGAGCCGCTCCGCCACCCGCAACGCCGCGGCCGGACCGAGCCGCGCCGGGCGGCCATCGAGGCCGAGCGAGCGCTGCGGGGCGAACCCGCTGGCGAGCAGCCGGCGCTCGTAGTCCGCGTGAAGGGCGGCGGCCGCTTCGGCCGAGTCGAGGGCCTGCTCCCAGCGCTCGACGGAGTGGCCCCAGTCGATGTCGACGAGCAGGCGCGGTCCGACCGCGCGGATCCGCGCTCGCCGCCCGTCGGCGCTCACCAGGGTCTCGTCCCGCTCCGCCATCGTGCGCCGAGAGGATCGCATCTCGCTCCACCACGAGCCCAGCGAGCGCAGCGAGCCCGGCCACCGTCGCTCACACGCTCGCGCTGCGCGCTCGCGGCTGTCCGCGCCCCGCTGTCCGCCGTCCGTCGCGGCTGTTCGGCTGCCCCCACCGCTCCGATGGTCTGCCCCCCACGGACAGCGGATAGCGGACAGCGGATAGCGGATAGCGGATAGCGGACAGCGGATAGCGGACAGCGGATAGCAGATAGCAGATAGCAGATAGCAGATAGCGGACAGCGGATAGCGGACAGCGGATAGCGGACAGCGGATAGCGGACAGCGGATAGCGGACAGCGGATAGCGGATAGCGGAAAGCGGAGAGCCGACAGCCGCGAGTGGAGCGCAGCGAGCGCGTCGGTCCGCCGGGCCGCGCCGGCCGCGTCCGCGGGCCGCGCCGCTCAGGGCACGAGCATGCCATCGACGAGCCGCAGGGCCTGACCACCGAGCCGGAGCCGCCCCCCCTCGACGCGCGGCACGCCGTCGCCGAGGAGGCGGAGCAGGGGCTCGTCCCAGGAGACGCCGACCATCCCGTCGACCTCGCTGTAGTCGGCGATGCGCGCGAGGAGCAGCGTGCCCCCGGCGTCGACGATCAGGTCCGTGTCGAACGCCTCCTCGCAGCGGCAATCGGTCGGGAACGCGTCCTCGTCGAGCGCGCCCTCCTCGGGGTCGAGCTCCTCCTCGCACTCGCAGGCGTAGGAGATGACCTCGGTCGTGTGCAGGAGGAAGAGGGGCTGGCCGGCGAGCTCGAGGCGACGGGCGCCGACGAGGCGCGCGTCGGGCGGGTAGCCCAGGTTGCAGAGGTGCGTGTCCCGCCCGCGCAGGAGATGCAGCGCGCCGCCCACGAGCGCGAAGGCGAGGTCGGGGGACGCGCGGCGGACCTGGTCGAAGAGCTCGCGCTCGGGGCCCTCGCCCGGGTGGTCGGGGCTGTCCGGGTCGACCGCCTCGCAGAGCGGCGCGCCCGCTTCGAGCTCGCGGACGCAGCGGCGGAGCGGCGCGCGGTCGCCGAGCGTGAGCAGCATGCGCAGGGCCGGGACGGAGAAGGCGTCGCAGCCCTCGGCAGTGATCGTGGCGACCGCGGCGTCGAGGAGGGCGGCCGTGACGACGCGGCGGCGTCGCGCGTTCGGCGTGCGACGGGCGCGGACGAAGTGCGGCAGGGCGGCGCCCGGCTCCTCCATGGCGGCCGCCTCGGCGCGGCCGAGGTTGAAGTGGCATGCGGCGACCGTGGCGGCGTCGGGGGCGGGTCGGGCGCGCCCCTCCTCGACGCGCTGGAGCGTGTCGGTGAGGAGCTCGGAGGCCGTGAAGGGGTCGCCGGCGCGGGTGAGGAGCGCGCCGTAGGCGCAGGCGGCGGAGGCGTCCGCCGGGTGGGACGCGAGCCGGGCGCGGGCGCGATCGAGCCGGGCGCGGAGGGCCGGGGCGATCTCCTCGTCGAGCTGCGGCTCGGGGATCGGCGCGGCGTCCACCTCGCGCGCGCCGCCTTCGGCCGGCGCGCTCCCCGCGCGATCCGGCTCACTGCCCGGCTGGTCGCCCGCCTCGGCCACGGCCCCACCCGCGCCCGCGCCGGACGTCGGGGGAGCGCCGGCGACCTCGCCCGAACCAGCCTCCGCGGCCGCCCCCGGCTCACCGTCGTCCGCCCGCTCGTCGCCCGCCTGCCCGTCGCCCGCCTGCCCGTCGCCCGCCTCGCCGTGCGCCGCCGGGTCCGCGTCGGGGCCGTCCGCAGCGACCGTCGTCTCCCCCGCTCCCCGCGCCGAGTCGTTCCCCGCTGCGCCCCCGCACGCGATCGCGCAGACCAGCCCGACGCACGCCCACCTCGCCCCGCCCCGAAGTCGCATCCCCGTCCTCCCGACGCCCAGCATAGCCGGCGAAGACCGACCCCGGGTCGGAAGGCAGACAGCCGCGAGCGAGGCGCCCCCACTCCGCGCGCTCCGCGAACGCGGCCCCCCGCCAGCCAGCCTCTGCCCCCCACGGACGGCGGACAGCGGACGGCGGAAAGCCGCGAGCGAAGCGAGCACCGGCGAGCGAAGCGACCCCCACTCCGCGCGCTCCGCGAACGCGGCCCCCCACCCAGCCAGCCTCTGCCCCCCACGGACGGCGGACAGCGGACGGCAGAAAGCCGCCAGCAAAGCGAGCACCCACTCCGCGCGCTCCACGAACGCGGCCCCCCGCCAGCCAGCCTC
>PABA01000216.1 GCA_002699025.1 Sandaracinus sp.
GGGACGGAGGCGCCGTACCTGGGACGGAGGCGCGTACCCGGGACGGAGGCGCCGTACCTGGGACGGAGGCGCGTACCCGGGACGGAGGCGCCGTACCCGGGACGGAGGCGCCGTACCTGGGACGGAGGCGCGTACCCGGGACGGCTCTACAGGGCCGGGTCTCTTGGGATCGCTCGGCCAGGCCCTACCCGGGACGGCTCCGCCGGGACGGCTCCGCCGGGATGGTGCGACGGGCTGGAGGCGCTTCGAAGCTCAGCGTCGTTCGTCTGCGGCCGCGGCGCTCAGCTCGGCGATGGGGGTGCCTCCGGCGGCGGCCCAGGCCTTCTCGAAATCGGCCGGGACGCGGGCGCGGAAGAGGTGCTCGCCGTCGCCGGCGATTCGCGGCACGCGGACCTCGGCGCAGTGGAGCATCACGCGGCGGGCGCTGACGACGCGGCCGCTCGCCAGCGTGAGGCGCTTCGGGCCACCGTATGGGGCGTCGCCGAAGAGGGGGGCGCTGGCCGCGGCGGCGTGCACGCGGAGCTGGTGAGTCCGGCCCGTCTCCGGGAAGAGGCGGAGCAGCGCGAGCTCCCCCTCGACCAGCGGGCGGCGCTCGGCGACCTCGAAGCGCGTGGCGGCCTGCCGGGCGCCCTCCCCGTCCCCGGCGCGACGCCGGCGCGGATCCCGCGGGTCGAGAGCGATGGACGCGTCCCAGCGCCCGGCATCCGGGGTCGGGCCGGGGCTGGCGAGGCCGAGATAGAGGCGCCGGTAGAGGCCGGCCTTTCGCGCCTCGAGGAGCGCCTTGGTGGCGCGGCGCGTCCGCGCGAACGTGACGACGCCCGTGACCTCGGCGTCCAGGCGCGAGCTCGGGTGGAGCCGCGGCGCCTCCGGATCGAGCTCCCGCGCGAGCTTCACCAGGCACGGCCCCTCGTCGGGGGCGGTGGTCGGCAGGTGCGGCGGCTTGATCAGCACGAGCAGGTGCGCATCCCGGTGGACCACGCGCACGGCCTCCACCCCGGGCGTCGGGCGCGCCATCAGCCCCCCCGCGGCGCGCGCGCCTCGGCCGCCGCCTCGCGCTCGGCCACGCTCTCCAAGATCCGCACCGTGCCCGCGTCCCCGTCGACCCGCAGCCGGTCGCCAGTCCGGATGACCCGCGTGCCGACCTTCACGTTCACGACCGCCGGCACACCGTACTCGCGGAGCACGATGGAGGCGTGGCTCAGCGGCCCGCCGAGATCGGTCACGACGGCGCCGGCGACCAGGAAGAGCGGCGCCCAGCCCACGTCCGCACACGACGCCACGAGGATCTCGCCCCGCTCGAAGGCCGCCACGTCCGCCGGCGTCTCCACCCGCCGCGCGAGCCCCTCGTGCACCCCGCTGCTCGCCGCCAGCCCGCTGAGCGCGTCCGTGTCCGGCGGCGCCGCCTGCACGGGCGGCGGGTAGCCGACGAACGTATCGGGCGGGTCGGGGAGCGCCCGGTCGCGCTCCACCTGCCGACGCCGCTGCCGCACCCGCGTCGCCACCCGCATGCGCGCCGGCTGCCTCAGCAGCTGGTGGAGCTCGTCGAGCGTCAGGTAGAACGCCGCGTCGCCGGCCTCCGCCGCGTCCGCCTCGGGCTCGAGCAGCGCGATGCGCCGCGACGCGTCGAGGGCCACCACCCGGAACATGCCGAGCACCTCGGTCACGTAGCCCCGCAGCCGCTCCCGGAGGCGCATGAAGCGCTGCACGAGCGCGAGCAGGTGCCGGAAGGCGCTCCGCACGAAGACCGGCACGAGCTGCTCGAGCTCCGCCTCCGCCGCCTCGCGCACGGCCCGCTGCCGCCGCTCCAGATCGATCGGCCGCTCCGCCCCGGCCCCATCGCCGCGCAGGTGGATCTGCAGCGTCGCGAAGAGCAGCGTCGGGTCCTCGCGCCAGCGGGGCGCCGCGATCTCCGCCTCCCGCGTGCCCCGGTGCCCGTGCGCCTTGAGGAAGGTCTGCAGCGCGCGCCGCAGCGGTCCCTCCGGCAGGTCCTCGGGGCGCATCGTCTGCGGGTCCCCGGCGAGCAGCGCCTCGCGCCCGGCGGCGTCCTCCCGCGCCATCTCGGCGATGTACCAGAGCCGGATCCCCGGCGCCGCGCTGTCGAGGTCGGCGAGCCCGGTCAGCAGATCCCGCTGGAGCATCTCGGCGCGCTCCTTCGCGACCAGGTTCAGGAGCGTCGTCAGCACGACCACGCTCCCGAGGAGGTTGCCGTAGACGGTCAGCATGATCGCGCCGGACTCGTCGAGCAGCCGCTCCACGTCCGAGAGCATCCGGTCGAGCCCCGAAGGCGCCAGCACGCGCGGGTCCATGGAGCCGAGCCGCGCGCGCTCGGCCGCGAAGGTCGCCTCGAACTCGGCGACCCGCTCCGAGAGCGCGTAGTTCTCCCGCGCGAAGCGCGCCGCCGTCACGGGCAGGCGCGAGAGGAAGCCCAGCGAGCTCCGCCGCTCCACGTCGGACTCGAGCCGCTCGACCTCGCCCCCACCGCCGAGCGCCAGGAGCGTCTTCGGACGCAGGCCCGGGACCTGCGTCATGATGCTCATGAACTCGCTCATGTTGAGGTAGATGCGCCCGCGGAAGGAGCCCACGAGCTCGGCGTCCTTCGGCACGGTGCAGCCGAGCGAGCCGAAGGCGCGGCGGAACCCGAGCTCGCTGAAGCTCGAGAGGATCGACCAGGTGAGCGGCGTCGCCACCCCGGGCAGCGCCTCGCCGACGTTCACGTTCGACCAGACGATGCGCGAGCGCGCGTCCGGGTCGACCTTCTTCTTCTGCCAGCGGCGGGTCCCCGGGAGCACGGCGGTCGTCACCGGCCGCGCCTGGAGCACGTAGAGCGTGCCCTGATGGATCGCCCACTCGATGTCCCGCGGGCCGTGGAAGTGGGCCTCGACGCGGAGCGCGAGCTGCGTGAGCTGCTCGACCTGCTCCTCGCTCAAGCAGAGCCGCGCGGCCTCGTCCTCCGCCACCGGCTCGTCGCGCACACCCCCGTTCGGGTCGAGCACCGCCCGGAGCGCCTTCTCGCCGACCACCCGATCGCGCGGCCCCCCAGTCGCCTTGTCGATGCGAAGCGTGTCCGGCGACACGCGCCCATCGACCACGCTGCTCCCGAGCCCCCAGGCGGCGCTGAGGACGATCTCGCCCGCGTCCCCCGTGAGCGGGTTCACCGTGAACATCACACCGGCCACGTCCGCCGGCACCATCGCCTGCAGCACCACGCCGACGGCCGCGTCCACGTCCCCGCCGGGGCCGATCTTGCGGAGGTAAGCGATGACGCGCGGCGCGAAGAGGCTCGCCCAGCAATCCTTCACGGCGCGCAGGAGCCGAAGCTCGTCGCGCACGTGGAGGAAGGTCTCGTGGAGGCCCGCCGCCGAGGCCTCGTCCTGGTCCTCCCGCGTGCTGCTCGAGCGCACGGCCACGCTCTGCGCCCCCTCGCGGATCAGCGCCGCGAAGGCGTCCCGGAGCGACCGCTCGAGCTCCGGCGGCAGGGGCGCGGCGCGCACCTTCTCGCGGATCGCCTCGAGCTTCGCCGCCGTCGTCGACGCCTCCAGGAGCGCGCTCGGGAGCTCGTCCGGCTCGAGCACGTCCCGGAGGAACGCGGCGCAGCTCTCGCCGGAGAGCGCGTAAGCGGCGGGCACGGGGAAACCCGCTCGGGCGAGCGCCGCGAGGTTCTTCGCCTTGCCGCCATACCCGGCGGCCCGGCGGGGGACGAGCGTCTCGACGCGGCGAAGCAAGCGAGCCATGGCCGCGAGTCTACTTCGTCGGGGCCGGTGTGCTCGCCGCTTCGCTCGCCCGGCCGGCCGTGAGCTCCACGAGGCGGTCGACGAGGAAGCGCGACTGCTCGAGCGCCTCGGCCGTGAACTCGGCGCCCATGAAGGCGCGGACCTCCTCGAAGGCGGCGTCGAAGCGCGCCTGGTCGCCCGAGGTCAGCACCTCCCCGAGCTCCTCGGCGGCCTCCCGGAAGACGCGCGTCACCTTCTCCGTCTCCGGGTTCAGCATCTCGATCGGCCCGTAGAGCGCCGGCGATTGCGCGAAGTGCCGCCCGACCACGTAGGCCTCGAGGAGATAGGCCGGCGAGGTATAGGCGAGCGTCCGCGCGAGGGGCACGCCCACGCGGCTCAGCGCGAGCCCCATGACCTGCGTCTGGAAGTGGTTGAGCACCTGCACGACGCTCATCACCCGGTCGTGCTCCTCGGCGCTCGCGTCGGTCACGACCATGCCCCGCGAGCGGAAGGTCTCGCGCGCCCACGCGAGCCAGCCGTCGCCACGGCCCGGGCAGACGACGACCCGCTGCCCGGTGAAGCTGTGCACGCCCGGCCCGAACATCGGGTGCGTGCCCACGACGCTCGCGCCGCTCTTCTCGGTCGCCGCGAGCATGGCCGCGAGCGGGGCCTGCTTCACGCTCGTGACGTCCATGAGGAGCGCGTCCTCGCGCACGTGCGGCCCGACCTCGCGGATGACCTCCTCGGTCACGCGGATGGGCACGCTGACGACCACCACGTCGGCGATCTTCGCGGCCTCCACGGGCCGCAGCGCCGTGTCGAGATCGCTCACGAGCACGGCGTGGCCGAGATCCCCGAACATGCGCGCGAGGCTCTGGCCCATGCCGCCCTCGCCGCCGAGGATGGCCACCGTGCGCGGCTCGAGATCCTCGGGGACCTCCGCGCGGAGCTCGGCCTGCCGGTCGCGACTCGCGAGCAGGAGCATGCGGTAGACGGACTCGATGGGGCCCGGCGGGAGGCCCAGCTTCTCGGCGCGGGAGGCCCGGTCCGCGAGCACCTCGCGCTCGCGCTTCAGATCCCGGATGGGCACGCGCGCGTGCCGCTTGTAGCTCGCGATCTCGGCGACGATGCCCATGCGCCGCGAGAGCAGCTGGAGCACGTCGCGATCGATCGCGTCGAGGAGGGCGCGGAGCACGGCGAGGGGCCGGCGGCCGGGGGCGGGCTCTTCGTTCGACATCGCAGGTGGCGCTCACCATACTGCCCCGCGTTTCGCGAGGCGAACGCCCCGTCCCCGCGGCGAGAGGGAGCCCGGCGCGCCGAGCGCCCATCGACACGCAGCCCGCCAGCACGCAGCCTGCGCCCGCCCGTCGCCCGCCTGTCCTCGCCCGCCCCTTCGACCGAGCCCGACGCATGCGCCGACTCAAGCTGCACCACTGGATCCTCATCTCCATGGCCCTCGGCGCCGCCGTCGGCCTGCCGATGAACTGGCTGGGCGAGCGCGGCGACCTCGACCCGGAGCTCGTGCGGAGCATCGCCGCCGGCGGCAAGGAGCTCGGCGGGATCTTCCTGCGCCTCCTCCAGATGCTGGTCGTGCCGCTGATCGTCTCGTCGCTGATCAGCGGCGTCACGGGCATGGGCGACCTGCGCGCCCTGGGGCGCCTCGGCGGGCGCACGATCGTCTTCTATCTCTCGACGAGCGCCCTCGCGATCCTCACCGGCGTGCTCCTCGTCAACCTCCTGAACCCGGGCGCGGGGGCGGACCTCGGGCTCCTCGAGGCGGGCGCCGGAGCGCACGCGGCGCCGGAGGTCGCGGCGAGCGACCACGGCCTCGGAGCGATGCTCTGGGAACAGCTCACGAGCATGATCCCGAAGAACCCGCTCCAGGCCGCGGCCGAGGGCGACATGCTCGGCATCATCTTCTTCTCGATCGTGCTCGGCGTGTTCATCAGCTTCGTCGAGCACGGCAAGGAGGCCGAGGGCGAGGAGGGCGAGGGGCCCTACCGGGAGAGCGACGCGCCGCGGGACGACGAGGACGCGCGCCACCGGAAGAACGCGGCCCTCGTGCGGCGCTTCTGGGAGGGCTTCTTCGAGGTGATGATGCGGATGACGCTCGCCGTCATCCAGCTCGCCCCGATCGGCGTCTTCGGCTTCATGCTCTACGCCGCGGCCGGGCACGGGCTCTCGGCCTTCGAGGCGCTCGGCATGTACGCGCTGACGGTCTTCATCGCGCTCTGCGTGCACGCCTTCGTCACCCTGCCGCTCATCCTGCGCGTCTTCGGAGGGCACTCGCCGCTGGCCCACGCGAAGGCGATGACGCCGGCGCTGCTGACGGCGTTCAGCACGGCCTCGTCGAACGGCACGCTGCCGCTGACCATGCGCTGCGTCGAGGAGAGCGGCGTGCCGAGCCGCGTCGGGAGCTTCGTCCTGCCGCTCGGGGCGACGATCAACATGGACGGGACGGCGCTCTACGAGGTCGTGGCCGTGCTCTTCATCGCGCAGGTCTACGGGATGGACCTCGACCTCTCGCAGCAGCTCGTGGTGGCGACGACGGCGCTCCTCGCCAGCGTGGGCGCCGCGGGCATCCCCCACGCGGGCACGGTGATGATGGTCGTCGTGCTCAGCGCGGTCGGGCTGCCGACGACGGCGGTCGGGCTCATCCTCGCCGTCGACCGGATCCTCGACATGTGCCGGACCACCGTGAACGTGTGGTCCGACTCGGCGGCCGCCGTCGTCGTCGCGCGCCACGCCGGCGAGCTCCCCGCCGAGGGGCCCGCCGACCCGGAGTGACGCCGACGACGCCGCTGGGCCACGCCGAGCCAGGCTGAACGCGCCTCACGCCCGACCGCCGACGGTGTACGCTCGCGGGCGTGAACGCGGACTCCCCTCCCCCGCCGCCCTCGATCACGCCGCCCGACGCCGCGCGCGTGTCCTGGCGCCTCCCCGGCCCGCTCCGCCGCACGGCCCGCGCCTTCGCCGAGGCCCTCTTCGCCGACGACGCCGGCCCGCCTCCGCCCGACCGGCTCGACTGGCTCCTCGACGACGTCGAGGACTTCCTCGGCCGGAGCGGCGCGCGCGCCCAGGGCGTCTTCCAGGCGAGCATGCTCGCCCTCGCCACGCTGGCGCCGCTCGCCGTCGGCCGCCCGCTCCCGCTCTGGGCCCTCGACTGGGAGACGCGCGTGAAGGCCGTCGAGCGCTTCGAGCAGACGCCCCTCGGCCTGGCCGTCCTCGGCGCCAAGGCCATGCTCTGCATCGTCTGGTACGAGCACCCGGCCGCCCAGGCGGAGATCGGCTACGACCGGGGCTGCCTCGGCCCCGCCGGTGCCGAAGGCGCGGCCGACGCGAAGGGGGAGCGATGAGCTTCGAGAGCGCCCGCGATCGGACGGCGCCGCTGACCCTCTCGACGGACGTCGTGGTGGTCGGCTCGGGCGCCGGCGGCGCGACCGTGGCGACCGAGCTCGCCCAGAGCGGCTGGCGCGTCGTCGTGCTCGAAGAAGGCGCGCGCGTCGACGCCACGGACCACGGCCGCATGCGTCCGAGCGAGTCGCTGCGGCACGTGTGGCGCGACGGCGGCTTCACGGCGACGATCCCCGTCGGCGACTCGCCGGTGATCAACGTGACCATGGGCAAGGTCGTCGGCGGCTCGTCGATGGTCACGGGCGGCGTCTGCTTCCGGACGCCCGACGCGGTGCTCGACGAGTGGGCCCGCGAGCACGGCCTCCCGGAGTACGCGCCGGCGAAGATGGCGCCCTACTTCGATCACGTGGAGCAGCACCTCCGCGTCGAGACGGTGACGCCGGACCGCTGGTCGCGCTCGACGCACCTCTTCGACGAGGGCGCGGCGAAGAGCGGCTTTCGGCTGAAGTCGCTCCGGCGCAACACGGAGGGCTGCCAGGGCTGCGGCCAGTGCAACTTCGGCTGCCCCGAGAAGGCGAAGATGAGCGTCGACCTGAGCTACCTCCCGCGGGCGGTGGCGAAGGGGGCGGAGGTCTGGTCGCACTGCCGCGTCGAGAAGGTGCGCATGCGCGGCGGGCGGGCCGTCGGCGTCGAGGGGCGCCTCCTCAGCGGCCCGAACGGGCGGCCCGGCGCGAAGCTGATCGTGCACGCGAAGAAGGTCGTCCTGGCCTGCAGCGCCTGGTACACGCCGCTGCTCCTGCGACGGAGCGGCGTGCGCCACCGCGCGCTCGGCAAGCGCATGACGCTCCACCCCGGCTTCCGCATGCTCGCGCGCTTCGACGAAGAGGTGGAGGGCTGGAAGGGCGCGATGCAGAGCGCCTTCAGCGACGCCTTCGAGGAGGAGGGACTCACGCTCGTGAGCCTCTTCATCCCCGTCTCGGTGATCGGCGCGACCATGCCCGGCATCGGCCCGGCGCACGTGCGGAACGCGCGGCGCATGCGGCACATCGCGATGTTCGGCGGGATGATCCACGACGAGGGCGGCGGCGTGGTGATGCGCGGGCCCGGGCGCGAGCCCTTCGTGCGCTACCGCATGGCGAAGCGCGACCGGGCGCGGATCCCGAGGATCGTCCGGCGGCTCGGCGAGACCTTCCTCGCGGCGGGCGCGCGGGAGGTCTACCCGCCGGTGCTCGGGCTCGAGGCCGGGCTCGACGCGGACGCCTTCCGGCGCTTCGACTTCGAGGGGCTGGCGGCGCGGCGCTTCGAGTGCAGCTCCCAGCACCCGCTCGGCACGGCGCGCATCGGCGGGGACGAGCGGCAGAGCGTCTGCGACGCGGACGGGCGCGTCTGGGGCGTCGACGGGCTCCACGTGGCGGACGGGTCGGTGCTGCCGACGAGCCTCGGGGTGAACCCGCAGGAGTCGATCATGGCGGTGGCGACGCGCATCGCCTGGCGCATGCGCGGCTGAGCACGACCCGCCTGCGGCGGGGGATCGGGGGTTCGCCGCCTTCGGCGACGACCGCCTCCGGCGGGGGGATCGGGGAAGCCGGGCCCTGGACGACCCGTGGAGGGCCCGGATCGCCCCTGGAACGACTCGCGACGACCCCGATCCCGCCGGAGGGGCTCGCCCGGAGAGGTGGAGGGAAGGTGGAGGGAAGGCGGACGGGAGGCGTGCGGGCTCGACCGCGGGGGCTCGCCGCCCCATATCCTGCGCGTGCCGGAGCTGCCGGAGGTCGAGATCGCCGGGCGCAACCTGCGCCGCTGGTGCGAGGGGGAGCGGGTCGAGCGGGCCCGCGTGCACGACGCGCGCATCCTCGCGGACGGCCGCCCGCGCGCCTTCACGACCCGGCTGAAGGGGCGCCGCGTCGGACCCTTCACGCGCCTCGGCAAGCACCTGCTCGTGGACCTCGACGACGGCCAGCGCCTCTGGCTGCACCTCGGCATGAGCGGCAAGCTCCTCTGGCGCGCCCCCGGCGAGGCCCTCGCGCCCCACACGCGCGTCGAGCTCCGCTTCGCCCACGGCACGCTCTGTTTCCGCGACCCGCGCCTCTTCGGCGGCGCCTTCGTCGGCGCGCCCGAGGAGGTCGCCGCGCAGGCGCACCTCGAGCGCCTCGGGCCCGACTTCATGGCGCTGCGCGACGCCGAGGCCCTGCGCGAGGCCCTCGAAGGTCGCCGCCCCCGCCCGCTCAAGGTCGCGCTGATGGATCAGGCCCGCGTCGCCGGCCTCGGCAACATCCAGGTCGCCGAGGGGCTCTTCCGCGCCGGCCTCCACCCGAGCACGCCCACGCACGACCTGGACGCCGCCGGTTGGCGGGCGCTCTTCGACGGGCTCCATGCCACCCTCGCCCACACGCTCGCCGCGACCGAAGCCGACGAGGTCGCCTACGTCAGCGACGGCGCCCACGTGGAGAGCCCCTTCCTCGTCTACGGTCGCGAAGACGAGCCCTGCCCCCGCTGCGCGACCCCCCTCGTCCGCACCAAGCACGCGGGACGCAGCACCTTCCTCTGCCCCACCTGCCAACCGGAGCCCTGAGATGCGCGCCGCGCCCTTCCTCCTCGCTCTCGCCCTCGCCGCCGCCGCCGGCTGCTCCCCCCTCCCCGAGCAGCGCGCCGTCCGCGGCCTCTACCAGGACCTGCGCAAGACCGTGCAGTTCCGCGAGAGCAACGACTGGGTCGTCGACGAGCTCGAGGTCGAGGACGCGGCCGAGACCGTCATGCACAGCGTCTGCAAGACGGACCGGGAGACGCGCGAGGATCTGCGCATGTGGCTCGAGCAGCAGATCGAGGCCGAGGGCGGGCCCTCCCGGGCGCAGTACGAGGCCGAGGGCGAGATGAACGGGCAGATCCGCGAGGCCCGGCGCCTCGAGCGGGTGCGGGCGCTCCTCGACCGGGTCGAGGACGCGGCCTCCGAGTGCCCCTACTGGGTCGAGCGCGACGAGCGCTACGCGGGGCTCGAGGGCGACGAGGGACGCTTCGTCGTCTTCCTCGAGAGCCGGGGCGGCGGGGCCATGCTGCTCTCCAAGACCGACGAGGGCGAGCACGAGGTGCGGATCGGCGGCGGCGGCGGCGGGCGGCTGATGCCGGGCTTCGGGATCTCGCGGCGGCTCACGCTGGCGATCGGCTTCGAGGTGGGCGTCGACGGGCGCCTGCCGGAGAACGCGGGGGGCAGCCGGAGCTTCGAGGCGGTCTTCGCGACGGCCGTGCCGCTGCTCCTGCGCATCACGGACATGAACCGGGTGGTCGACCTCGAGATCTCGCTGACGAGCCGCTACGAGGACGACACGCGCCACGGCTTCCGCGTCGGCATCGGCTACGGGCTGACGACGCCGCGGGTGGCCGGGTTGATGCCCTACGGCGTGGCCTGGATCGGCTACCAGCAGATGCCCTCGGCGTACGGGCTGCCGACCGAGCACACCATCTGGCTGGGCACGCGGGTCGGCTTCGACTGGGCCCCGGGCAGCCGCGCGCGTTAGAGACCGGCCCCTGGCCGCCCGATCGGGCCGAATCCCGGGAGATACCGCCGCTGGGTCTCGCGCTCCACGCTCGGGCTCGAGCTCCTCCCTCGGGCTCCCAGCTCCACGCTCGGGCTCGAGCTGGGCTCCACGCTCGAGCTGGGCTCCACGCTCGAGCTGGGCTCCACGCTCGGGCTGGGCTCCACGCTCGGGCTCTCCCGCCTCGTCGAAAGAGGCCCGCCCCGCACGCCCGTGGGGGGTCGGCGCGCGAGGCGGACCGGGCTCCCGTGCTGCAGGAGCCGGGCCACGCGACGGGGTCGGCCACGAACGCGGCGACGGGGCGTCGAACGTGGGCCCTCCCCGACGAGCGTGGGCGGCACACCACGCTCCCCGCGGCGACACCGCGAACGCGGCGCGGTCCCGACGCGGAACGGAGCGCAGCTTCGCCTCGCCCCCCTTCACCGCTCGGGCGGATCCGCGAAGTGCCAGCGCTCGAGGCCGGCGCCGAAGCGCTCGGTCGGGCCGAAGTCCCAGCCCTGGAGCGCCGGGTCCGCGAGGATGCGCTCCGCCGCGAAGAGGAGCGGCAGGTTGGGCAGCCGCTCGGAGGTCAGCGCGAGGAGCGCATCCCGCAGCTGGGCCCGCCGCTCCGGATAGAGCGCGTGCTTCTCCCGCTCGACCAGCGCGTCCACCTCGTCGTCGTAGGCGTCGTGGCGCGCGCTCGCCGAGTAGGTCCCCTGCACGATGGGGAGGTTCCAGTAGCGCCGCGGCGGCGCGTCCCGCAGCCCGCGCACGATGTGGAGCAGCAGCCCGCCATGCCCGCGCGCCAGGTAGGCCCGATGGCTGCTCGGCACCTCGCGGAGGTCCACGGTCACGCCCGCCTCCTGCAGGTCCCGCGCGAGGTGCGTCGCGATCTCCCGATCGGTCGCGGACGGGCCGTGGAGCAGCGGGAGCGCCGTCTCGGTCGCGCCGAGCTCCTCCAGCGCCGCCCGGGCCGCCTCGCGATCGTGCGCGACCCGCTCCGTGCCCGGCGGCGGCTCGCCGGGCACCGGCACGTGCGCCACCCGCCCCGCCTCGCCGTACACCTCGGCGGCGAGGATCTCCCGGTCGATGGCCTGGAGCAGCGCCCGGCGCACGGCCCGGCGCCGGAGGAGCGGGTGCTCGAGGTCCGGGTGGAGGAAGATGAACCCCGAGCCCGGCCGGATGCGCACGGCCTCGGGGCGCTCCCGCGCGATCTGCCGGGCCTGCTCCATGGTGATCGCGTTGGGGATCGTGATGTCCACCTCGCCCGCGAGGAACGCGGCGATGAGCGCGTCGACCTCCATGCGCCGCTCGACGACGCGCCCGATGGCCGGCGCCGATCCGACGAAGTGCGGGTTCGGCTCGAGCACGACCTCCTCGCCGTCCGCGTACGAGGCGACCCGGTAGGGCCCGAGGGCGGGCACGGGGTGGGCGCGGCGGTGGTCGCGGATCGCGTCGTAGCTGCCCTCCTCGAAGACCGCATCGAGCACGTGGCTCGGCCAGGCCAGCGGCGACTCGAGCGCCTGGGCGAGGCGCCCGTCCCAGGTCACGACCAGCGTGCGGTCGTCGGGCGCCTCCCAGCGGAGCGCGTGCTCGGGCTCGAAGGCGTCCCAGGGGAGCGTGAGGTCCCGCGCGACGAGCGGGCGTCCGTCCGACCACATCAGCCCCTCGCGGAGGCGCCAGGTCACCTCCACCTCGCCGCTCGCGGCGAAACGCACGAGCTCGTTGTCGATGCCGGGCACGCGCTCGATGGCGAGCGGGAGCGGCTCCTCCGCGCCCGGCGGCGTCGGCATCAGCGACCAGCCCACCCCCTGCCAGGCGGTGCTCGCGAGGAGCGTGGAGATGCGGTTGGCGCCGATGACGAGCTCGCCGCGGGTCGAGGTGGGGCGCGGCCGCGCCGGCACGGGCGCGGGCTCGGGCGCGGGTGGGCTCGCCGGCTCGGGGATGGCGAGGGCGACGGCGACCCCGGCAGCCAGGGGGAGGACGACCCGGGCGCCGCGATCGAGGAGGAGCGCCCGGTCGGCCCGGCCCCGGCGCTGGAGCGCGTGGGCGGCGATGGTGACGATCAGCGCCGCCGAGCTGAGGACGTAGGCGATGAGGAAGAGGAGGTCGGCGAGCGTGAGGTAGGTGACCGAGGGGAGGTTGCCCGCGACCGTGAACTGGAAGGCGAAGCAGCTCAGGAGCGCCGTGACGCCGATGGAGCTCCGGGGCGCGACGGTCTCGGCGGGAAGGAAGAGCGCGACCAGCGCGACCAGCGCGATGATCGCCAGCGGCAGGAAGAGCTTCAGGGCGACCGTGAGGATCGGGCGCTGGAGGCGCACCTCGTAGGCGACGTGATGGACCGTCGTCGGGAGGCCCTCGCGGGAGAGCAGGCCGAGGTCCGAGCTGACCGTGCGGCGCTCCACGCGCGGGTGGAACTCGGGCTCGTAGAGCCAATCGGTGAGGCTGAAGCGCTCGGCCATGCCGCTTCCGGCCGCGTCCGGGACCAGGCGCCCGTGCTCCTCGGGCAGCTCGAGGACGACGGCGACGACCTGCTCGTCGTAGGGGAAGCGCTGCATGGGGAACTCGCCCCGGAGCGTGCCGCGGACGCGCCAGCGGGCCGTGTGCCAGTCGCGGTCCGACTCCTGGCCGAGGGAGGTGCGGCGGAGCTCGGCGGCGTTCGCGACCTGGAGCTGGGTCGGGTCGAAGTCGCCGCGCCACTTCGCCCAGAGGTCGAAGTCCACGTCGACCATGCCGTCCTTGAGGGCGAGGCGGGTGACGTCGTGGAGGTAGACGCCGACGTAGACGTCGCGGCGGGGGGCCGGATCGGCGCGCGCGGAAGACGCGGCGGCGGCGACGAGCAGCAGCGCGGGGAGGAAGGCGCGGAGGTGCCGGCCGGAGGCCATCGGACGCGAGCCTACCGCGGCGTGGGCGATGGCGAGGCGGCGATCGGACCGCAGGAGAACGCAGGCAAGCGGGGTGAGAGCACCGCGAGAACGGAATTCACCCACAGCGGAGCTTGTCTGACTGAAATTTTGCGTCTACATTGTTTGTGCCGATGGACGAGAACGCGACCGAGTGGGGGCGAGCGGGCTGCGACCCGCGACCTGGGGGGGGCGCCCCGACCCGCTCGCGTCTCGGCCGTCGGTGTCCAACGGCTCGACGTGGGTTCCGATCGCGTCGACCGCCGTTCGCTGCTCCGAGCCCAGCGTGGCCGCGACCCCTCGGCATCCGCCGACCCGGCGTGGCGACCGACGGGCGGCGAGGAGCGAGCGGCATGTGAGGGGGGTGGCCCGCGTGGTGTGCGGGGAAGAGGCGGCTCGTCCGCCCGTGAGGCTCGGCCATGCGCCGGGCCTCACGTTTTTCTGGGGGAGGGACCGTGTGCGGCGCTCGCAGGAAGCGACGCCTCAGGCGTCGACACCGACCGCGTCCACGACCCGCTCGAAGCCCTCCGCCCGGGCCCGCTCGGCCAGGCCCAGGGCCAGCCGCCGCGGCAAGGTCGGCCCCTCGTAGACGAACGCCGTGTAGAGCTGCACCAGTGTCGCCCCGGCCCGGATGCGCGCCCAGGCGTCGTCCACGCTCTCGATGCCGCCCACGCCCACGAGCACCAGCCGCTCGCCCACGCGCCGCCGGAGCCGACGCATCACCTCGAGGGCCCGCGCCTTCAAGGGCGCCCCGCTCAGCCCGCCGGCGCCGATGCGCTCCAGCGCCGCCGCCCCCGTCTGCAGCCCGCTCCGCGCGATGGTCGTGTTCGTCGCGATGATCCCCTCGAGGCCGAGCTCCAGCGCGAGCTCCGCCACCGCGTCCACGTCCGCGTCCGCGAGGTCCGGCGCGATCTTCACCAGCAGCGGTACCCGCCGCGGCGCCCGGTAACGACGCCCGCGCGTCTCGGGCCCGCTCGCCGGCGCCGGCGGCGCGACCTCGTCGAGCGTCGCGCGCACCGCCGCGAGGAGCGGGCGCAGCTTCTCGACCGCCTGCAGATCGCGCAGGCCCGGCGTGTTCGGCGAGGAGACGTTCACCACGAAGTAGTCCGCCGAGGCCCCGAGCCGCCGCGTGGACGCCACGTAGTCCTCGATGGCCCGCTCCTCGGGCACGACCTTGGTCTTGCCCACGTTCACGCCGACGATCGTCCGCCGCCGCCCCGCGAGCCGCGGCGCCGCCGCCGCCGAGCCGTGGTTGTTGAAGCCCATGCGGTTGATCAGGGCCCGGTCCGCCGGGAGCCGGAAGAGCCGCGGCTGCGGGTTGCCGACCTGCCCCTCGCCGGTGAGCGTGCCCACCTCGACGAAGCCGAAGCCGAGGGCGCCGAGCGCCTCGAAGGCGACCGCGTCCTTGTCGAAGCCCGCCGCGAGCCCGACCGGCGTCGGGAAGCGCAGGCCGAGCGCCTGGACCTCGAGCGCCGGATCGTCGGGGAGGCTGCGGGCGCGGAGCGCGTCGAGGGCGCCGGGCGTGGCCTCGAGGGCGCGGAGCCCGGCGAAGGCCAGGTGGTGGGCGCGCTCGGGGTCGAGGCGCGCGAGCAGGGGCCAGGCGAGGCGCCGGTAGAGCATCGGCGCTGCTCTACCACGTTTGTACGCGGCTTCGACGCGCTGCTACCGTGATGGCCATGCGCGGCGCCCCCGATCGTCGCGGCTCCCGCACGGCGCGCCGCCCCCTCCGTCCCCTCCGCGCGGCGCTCTGGGCCCTCGGGCTGAGCGCGCTCGTCGCGCTCCCGGCCGCCGCCGCGCCCACCCCCGGCGGCCCCGGCCGAACCCCGGTCGTCGGCGACGTGGCCCCGGCCATCGGCGGCCAGCGCGTGAGCGGCGGCGACCCGGTCAGCCTCGAGCAGCTCGGCGGGCGCGTCGTCATCCTCGACTTCTGGGCCACCTGGTGCGGGCCCTGCCGGGCCATGTCGCCGATCCTCGATCTGATGCACCGGCGCCACCACGACCAGGGCCTCTCGGTCGTGGGCCTGACGGACGAGCCGGGCGCCCACGTGCGCGCGCACCTCCAGCGGCATCCGGTGGCCTACACGATCGCCAGCGACGCCCGCGGCACGCTCCGGCGCTACGCCATCTCGGGCATCCCGACGCTCATCGTCGTCGACCGGGCCGGGAAGGTCCGGCACGTCGCCCAGGGCGTGGACCCCTCGGCGATCACCCAGCTCGAGACCGTCGTCCGGCAGCTCCTCGCCGAACCCGCCCCGTAGCGCGCGACCTTCGGCCGCACCGCCTCCGCCCACCGCTCACCGCACTCGACTTCCGCCGGCTTCGATCGACGAATCCGCGGCGGCCGCTTCGCGGAGCAGGGCCCGAAGCCAGCGATCCCACGTCGGATCGTCGGCCAGGCGCACGACGACCGCTCCGCGGATCGGCTCGCGAGGCGCTCGACAGCCCGACCGGTGGCCCGCGCTCAGCCGCGGGCGCGGCGGAGGCCGTTCTTCACGATGCGATCGAGGAGCGCCTCGTAGTCGAGCCCGGCGGCCTCGGCCGCGCTCGCGAACTCCTCCCCCCAGGCCACGTCCGGGTTCGGGTTCGCCTCGAGGAAGTAGAGCTTGCCCTCCGGCGTCAGCCGGAAGTCGATGCGCACGTAGCCGTCCACGTTCAGCGCCCGGCAGATGCGCCGCGCGAGCTTCGGGAGCTTCCGCTCGACCTCCTCGGGGAGCGGCCGCGCCGGCCCGATGTCGATGCCGTGCTTCTTCTGGTAGCCGACGTCCCACTTCACCTTCCGCGTCGCGATCCGCGGCGCGTCGGCGGGCAGCCCGTCGAGGAAGAGCTCCCAGGTCGGCAGGACGCGCAGCCGGTGGTTGCCCAGCACGGCCACGTAGAGCTCGCGCCCGTCGATGAACTGCTCGGCCACGGCGTCGGTCCCGACCGTCCGGTGCACGAAGGCGACCCGCTCGGCCAGCGCCTCGTCGCTCGTCACCACCGAGGCCTGCGCGATCCCCTCGGACCCCTCCGCCACCAGGCTCTTCACGATCACCGGGAAGGCCAGCGACTTCGGCCGCCGCACCTTTCGCCCCCGCGGGAAGACCGCGAAGCGCGGCACGGGGATCCGGTGGTACGCGAGCACCTTCTTCGAGAGCGCCTTGTCGCGCGCGAGGATCAGCCCGCGCGGGTTGCAGCCCGTGTAGGCCACGCGCTTCAGCTCGAGGTAGCTCGCCACGTAGGCGTCGTAGAGCACCTCCCCGTGGAACTCCTCGAGGAGGTTGAAGACGACGTCCGGCTCCCAGTCGTCGATCGCCCGCCGCAGCGGCGCGAGCTCGTCCCGCAGGCCGAGCGGCATGACCGTGTGGCCGAGCTCCTCGAGCCCGGTCTTCACGTCCCACTCGGTCTTCACCTCGAGGAACTCCTCCTCCGGGAGCCCCTCGATGGTCGGCGGGGGCACGAGCGTCTCGTGGACGATCTGGAGGACGCGGAGCTTGGGCATGGACCTTCCGTCAGACCGCGTGCCACTCGCCGCGGCGGTGCAGCGTATGCACGGTGTGGGCGGCGAGCACCAGCGCGAAGTCGAGCTTCGTGTCCTCCTCGCTCTGGCGGAGGCGCAGCTTCAGCTCCTTGCAGCGGCCGATCATCTCCTTGAGCACCTGGTCCACGTTGAAGACGTGCTCGCCGCCGTAGCGCGCGACGCGCTGCCGGAGATCGCTGCGGTGGCGGCGGAGGAAGGCGTCCGCGCGCTCTCCCTCGGCCTCGTCGGGGCGCGCGAAGACGCGGAGCAGCTCGCGATCGTACTGATCCGAGTAGCCGACGCGGTAGTGCTCGCGCCGCCGGGCGTAGTGCTCGCGGAGCGTGTGCTTGAGCGTGCGGAGCGCGTAGGGCTTGGCCTTCGAGCGCACCGGCGGGCGCTTGCCCGCGAGCTCCTCCACCAGCTCGTCGACGTACTCGAGCTTCTTCAGGGCCGGCCAGCCGGCGTAGCGCTTGCGCCAGCCCGATCGGGGCGCGAGCCAGACGGCGAAGGTCTCGGCGAAGTCCTCCACCGGGTGGGCCTGCGCGTACCAGCCATCGAGGTGCACGACGTGGCTCCGGGAGGAGGGGCGCGGGCGATAGTAGTCCGGGTAGCGCACGGAGGCGACGCCGAAGTGGGCCTGCCACTTCTTGCGGCGATGGAGGCGGAAGGCGTGCTGCATCGCATGCCCGAGCTCGTGCCGGAGCAGCTGCAGGCACTCCTTGCGGGTGCCGCCCTCGACCTCGAGCATCATCTGGCGCTCGAGGCGCATCAGGCGCGGATGGGCGAGGTAGAAGGGGATGGCGACGCCGGGGATGTTCTCCGGGGAGAACCACTCGTCGGCGAGCCAGAAGTGGGGCCGGAGGCGCAGGTCGTGCTGCTCGAGCTCGCCGAGCACCTTCTCGACGTGGGGCTCGACCCAGCTCCCCTCGATCGCGAGGTCGAGGTCGCACAGGCGCAGGTCGAGCAGGGCGTCTCGGTCGAGGCTCTCCCAGTCGACGGGCACGGTGGAGAACCATAGCAGACGCCCGCGGAGCGCCGGACGCCCCCCCGGCGCCGGCTCAGGCGGGCTTGGGCTCGAGGGCGCGCAGGACGGCCTGCTCCACGGCGCGGCCGAAGCGGTCCGGGCCCTCCTGGCCGGCCAGCCGGCGCCGCGCCTCCACGTAGGCCGGCACGTAGCGGAGCCGCGCCGGGAGCGCCGGGTGGGCGGCTCGAACGGCGCCCATGGAGGCCTCGAAGAGGCGCGCGTCGCGGGCGCTCCACCGCAGGCCGAACGCCTCCCGGAGCCGCGGCGGCAGGAGCCCCGCCGTGACGCGCCGGTACCACCAGGAGAAGGGCGCCATCGCCCGGCGCGGCGGCTTCAGCAAGAAGCCCGCGATCTCCCGCGCCGGCCGCCCGACCGCGATCGCCGGCCCCGCGAGCATGCCCTCCCACCAGCGCAGGAACGCCGGCCAGTCCGCCGGGAGCACCTCGTCCGGCACCCCGAAGAGGCGCGCGAAGTCCTTCGACTCCTCCCAATAGCGGTCCTTCTCCTCCTCCCGGAGCGGCCGCACGGTGCGCTCGAAGACCTGCACCGCCGTGTGGATCAGCGTCGCGTGCACCCAGAGGAGCGCCTCGGCGTCGTTCGCCGCGTAGGCCTGCCCGGCCCGGCACGCGCCCACGTCCTCGTCGACGGTCCCGACGATGCCCTCGTGGATGCGCCGCACGCGCCGCGAGCTCGCGAGCGCGCCCTCGAGGTCGCCGAAGAGGATCGCGTAGACGTGCCGGAAGGTCCGGTTGAAGCGCCCGACCGGGTCGCGGCGCGTCTCCGAGTGCTGGTCCACGGCGTGCGCCACGAAGGGGTGCGCGAGCTGCAAGAGCGCCGCCGCGCCCCCGCCGAGGAAGACCACCGCCTCCCGCGCCACCATCCAGCTCGTCGAGCCGGGCCCGTGCAGCCCCTCGTGCGGCCGACCGACCCCGCGCCGCACCCGCGCCACCGAGCGCTCGTAGGACTCCCGCGAAACCCACCCCATGCCCCCAGCCTCGCGGCCATTCACCATCTGGTCAATAGCCGGCCACCTCCTGCCCGGCTCCCCCGGGCGTGGCGCGACGGAACTTCTCGGCGCCCGGTACCCTCTGAACGCCATGCGCCCGCGCCCGCTCGCCCTCGCCCTGCTCCTCGCCGCCTGCGGCCCGGCGACGCCGCCGCCGGAGGCCCCGCGCGCCGAGGCCCCGCCTCCCGAGCCCGCGCCGCCGCCCACCTACCTCGCGACCGACGACACCGTCCCGCCGCAGGCCGAGCCGAGCGAAGCCGCCCTCCCCGCGCCCGGCGCCCTCGTCTTCCAGGGCGCCCACCGGCGCGCGATCCAGGACCTCCGCTTCTCGCCGGACGGCGCGCTCGTCGCCGCCGCCAGCGCCGACGGCGCCGTCTCCCTCGTCGACGCCGAGACGGGCGCCGTGCGGGCGACGCGCCGGGCCTTCATCCGCACGGCCCAGCGGCGCGTGATCTTCGAGCGGAGCGGCGCCGGCGTCCTCGTCGTCTCCTCGAGCGGCTTCCAGGGCGTGGGCGGGGCGCTCCGCTGGGATCTCCGCTCGGCGCTCTGGTCCGTGCGCGTGGGCCCCGGCGAGATGTACGACGCGAACCGCTTCGCCCTCTTCCCGGACGACCGCGCCCTGGCCTTCGTCCGCGTCGGCGAGGACGGCGCCGCGCTGCTCCTGCGCGAGGACTCGGGCGATACGCTCCTCGCGCCCGGCGAGGCCATCACCCGGCTCTCGGTCGCCCCGAGCGGCGCGACCGTCCTGGCGCAGGAGGGAAACACGCTCCGCCTCCTCGATCCCCAGGCGCCGGAGGACGATCACCTCGGGCTCGCCGGCGAGGGGATGGCCTGGGCCTACCGGCCGACCGGCGGCGCGCTCGCCGTGGTGTCCCGCGAGGGGCCGCTGCGTCTGCTCGATCCGCGCGACGGGCGGACGCTCCACGAGCTCGAGCTCCCGACCGCCGAGCCGGCGGCGCGCCGCGGCATCGGGCGCCTCCGCTGGAGCGCCGACGGCCGCCTGCTCCTGGTCGAGCGCGACGGGAGCTTCCACCTCGTCGACGGCTGGACCGGCCGCCTCCGCGGCACCCTCCCCCGCCCCGAGGAGCTCTACGGCCTCGCCCTGGCCCCCGACGGCAGCGCCCTCTACCTCTCGACCGGCGACGCCCTCCTCCCGATCCCCGTCCCCACCGCGCCGCACGAGGGGCCGCCCGGCGAGCTCGAGGCGGGCGAGCCCATCGCGCTTCCCCGGGGCAGGTCCCTCGGCCTCCTCGCCGTCGGCCCGGGCGGCCGCCTCGCCGGCGCGAGCGGGGCCGACATCCACGTCCGTCCCGCGGGCCCGGGCGCCGAGTGGCGCACCGTCTCCGGCGGCGCCGGCGAGACCTCCGTCTGGGGCGTGCGCTGGGCGCCCGACGGACGGACGCTGGCGACCTGGGGCCGGGCCGGGGTCGAGCTCTGGGGCGCCGAAGGCGTCCGCAGCACGGGCTGCGACGGGACCGGCGTCATCCACTTCCCCCGGGCCGCGAGCGGGGACGAGGGGGACGACGGGGACGGCGCGGGCGAAGGGGACCCCTCGCCCGGGGCCGGCCTCTACCTGCAAGGCGCGGGCGTCTGCGACCTCGGCGATGGGAGCCGCCACGCCACGGGGACGCTCCTCGCCGCGAGCGCCGACGGCCGGCGCCTCCTCGTCGACCGCGACGGCACCCTCGGGACCCTCGCCGCGAGCGACCTCGAGGCCGAGCCGGCGCCGCTCCGTCTCCCGCGCCGCGGGCGCGAGGCCTGCCGCTACGGCGCCTGCCTCCAGCGCCACGCGCTCGACGCGGACGGGGATCGCGTCGCGCTCCCCATCGGCGACGACGTCTGGATCCTCGACGCCGATCGGGGGCGGCGCGTCGGGCGGATCCGGGGGCGCGACGCCGGCGAGCTCCTCGAGGTGGCGCTCTCCCCGGACGGCGAGCGCGTGCTCCTGCTGCGCCGCGACCCGAACGCGAGCCAGGACGTGGTCGTCGAGCTCCACGACGTGCGCGGGCGGCGGAAGCTCCGCGCCTCGATGGGCATGGGCCCCGTGCGCCACGCCTTCTCCGAGGACGGCACGCTCCTCGCCGCCGCGACCGCGCGGGAGGTCCAGCTCTTCGGCACGGGCGCCGGCCAGGCGCGGGGCACGGGCCCCTCCGTCAGCGCCGTCGCGAGCGTGCACGTGGGCACCGGCGAGGTCGTCGTCCGCGGCCCGGAGGCGCTCCGCATCCTCGAGCTCGACGGGAGCGAGCGGCAGAGCCTCACCCTCCCGCTCCAGTTCGACGTGACCCCCGACGGCCAGCGCGTCGCCGCCTGCCACGAGGGGCAGCTCGAGGTACGCGACCTGCTCGCCGGGCGGCGCGAGGCGCGGGGCCCCTGCCGGGCGAGCGACGAGCTTCGCTGGGCCCCCGGGGGCGCCCTGCTCGCGCACCGGCAGGGCGCGCTCACGCGCGTGCACCGCCCCTTCTCGCCCGACACGCTCACGCTCCGCACCTACCGCGAGAGCACGCCCGGCGGGGTGCGGAGCATGCCCGCGGCGCACGATGAGGAGGGTCGCTTCCTGGTCGCCGTGAGCGCCCTCGACCGCTTCCGCTACCGCGCGCCCGGGCCCCTCGCGACGGCCGAGCTGCGGCCCGCCATCACGGGCCCGCGGACGGCGAGCCTGGTCGCCGACTTCTTCGGTGGCGCGACCGCGACCCGCCGCTGACCGGGACCTTCCTCGGCGCCGGGAAGCCGCCGCCGTGGCCGGCGCTCAGCGGAGGAAGAAGTACACGGCCACGCCCGTGATCGAGACGTAGACCCAGATCGGCGCGAGGATGCGCGTGACCTTGCGGTGCGTCGCGAAGCGCTTCTTCCAGGCGAAGTAGAAGGCGCTCAGGGCCATGGGCACGATGGGGATCGAGAGCAGCACGTGGCTGATGAGGAGCGGGAAGTAGATGGCGCCCCACTCGCCCTCGTACTTCGTGTCGCCGTGCACGTAGTGGTAGGCGAGGTAGCCGACGAGGAAGAAGGTCGAGGCCACGAAGCTCGCCACCATCAGCCGCTTGTGGAGGCCGATTCGCTTCTTCCGGATGGCGATCCAGCCGGCCGTCAGCATGATCGCCGCCGCGCCGTTCAAGCTCGCGTTCACGGCGGGCATGAAGCTCAGGTCGAGCTCGCCCGCGTCACCCCCGTCCCGGAGGAGGAGGAGCCACGCGAGGATGGAGAGCGCGACCACGGAGACGATCGCGTTGAAGACGAAGAACCCGCGGTCGCTGCCGCCGAGCTCGTCGGGGGAGGGGTCGTGAGCGGTCGCCGAGGCCATGCGGAGGGGTATGGGTCCGCTCGCCCGCCCCCGCAATCCGGAGGCGAGCCCCACGCCCTTCCGCCGGCCCGCCCGCGCGGCCGACCCGAGGAGGAGCTCCGAGGAGAGAGGGTGGCATCCGAGCGCCGGCGGGCCGCACGGCCTCGAGCGCGCGGCCTCGAGCGCCCCCTCCCCGAACGCATCCCCGATCGCATCCCCGATGGCCGACTCCGCGAGCGCCGCCTCGAGCGACGCCTCGAGCGCCGCCTTGAGCGCGGGGGGCGTTTGGGCTACCCCCGCTCCCCTCCGCATGCGCTACGACCTGATTCTGCTCGACTTCGACGGCACCTTCACCGACGTGGAGAAAGAGGCCGACCCCTTCTTCGCGTCCTACAAGGCGGAGGTCCGCGAGCTGATCGGCGGCGACGTGGACGGGGACTGGGCCGAGGCGGTCGCCACGCTGGAGCAGAACCCGGGCGAGTTCGGCTGGGTCTTCGAGGGCCAGGTGGTCGCCCCCGGCAACGCCGACCCCTACCTCCGCGCGACGGTCATCCTGAACATGATCTTCGACCGCCGCGGCCTCTACCCGAACGAGGCCGAGCGCACGGAGCTCCTCCAGGGCCTCTACTTCCGCAACTACCCGAAGGCCGACACGGTCTTCCGCGCGAACGCCAAGCAGGTCGTCGAGACGCTCCTCGCCTCCCCCGTGCCCACCATGGTCGTGACGAACTCGGCGACCGACGACGTCGAGGCGAAGATCGATCGCATGGCGCCGACCGGGCGCGAGCGCCTGAAGGTCTACGGCAACGCCAAGAAGTACATCGTCGCCGAGCCCGACGAGAGCGACGCCTGCTTCGAGCGCGTCCCCGAGACCATGCGCGCGGAGGGGCTCGAGCGCGACATCCTCCTGCGCCGGGGCCGCTACTACGAGCTGCTGCGCACGCTCTGGAAGGAGACCGGCGTGAAGCCCGAGCGGACGCTCGTCGCCGGCGACATCTTCGAGCTCGACCTCGCCCTCCCCGGGCACCTCGGCGCCGACGTGCACCTCGTCCTCAAGGACAAGACCCAGCCCTTCGAGCGTGCCGCCGTGAAGGCCATGGAGGGCGGCGCCGAGAGCCCCGGGCTCGAGGGCATCCTCGAGCGCGCCGGCCTCTGACGCCCGAGTGAGGCGCCGAGGCCAGGGCGCGTAGCCACCGCCGCGCGCAGCCGCCGCTTCCCTCGAGCCCACCATCCGCGCGAGCATCCCCGGCCCATGGCCGCCCTCGCCGCCGTCGTCGTCCTCACCGCCTTCGCCCTCGGCTACCGCTTCTACGCGCGCTTCATCGGCGAGCGCGTCTACGAGGACCGGGACGACGAGCTCATCACGCCCGCCCACGCCCGGGAGGACGGCCGCGACTTCGTCCCCACCTCGCCGCACGTCCTCTTCGGCCACCACTTCACCTCCATCGCCGGCGCCGCCCCCATCGTCGGCCCCTGCGTCGCCGCCTACTGGGGCTGGGCCCCGGCCCTCGCCTGGGTCGTCCTCGGCACCCTCTTCATGGGCGCCGTCCACGACTTCGGCGCGCTCGTGGTCTCGGTCCGCGAGGGCGGCCGCTCCATCGCCGACGTCACCGCCGACGTCGGCGGCCGCGCGCGCCTGCTCTTCCTCTCCTTCGTCCTCGTCCTCGTCTGGCTGGTGCTCGCCGTCTTCGCGATGGTGATCGCCGGCCTCTTCGTCTCCCAGCCGGCGAGCGTGCTCCCCATCCAGAGCGAGATCCTCCTCGCCCTCGGGGTCGGCTGGTGGGTCACGAAGAAGAAGCGGAGCCCCCTCGTCCCCTCCCTCCTCGCCCTGGTCGCGCTCTACGCGCTCGTCTGGGCCGGGACGAAGGCGCCGCTCGATCTGCAGGCGCTCGGCCTCGACGCCGCCGACGCCCGCACCGCCTGGATCCTCTTCCTCTTCGCCTACTCGGCCGTCGCCAGCCTCCTCCCGGTCTGGCTCCTCCTGCAGCCGCGCGACTTCATCAACAGCCACCAGCTCTTCGTCGGCCTGGCGCTCCTCTTCGGCGGCCTCTTCGTCGCCCAGCCGGCCCTCGACGCGCCCGCCTTCCGCGCCCCCGGCGACGACGCGCCCTCCCTCTTCCCGCTCCTCTTCGTCACCATCGCCTGCGGCGCCATCAGCGGCTTCCACGGCCTCGTCAGCTCGGGCACGACCTCCAAGCAGCTCGACCGGCTCCCGGACGCGCGCCCCATCGGCTACGGCGCCATGCTCGGCGAAGGCACGCTCGCGCTCGCCAGCACGCTCGCGGCCGTCGCCGGCATCGGCCTCGTCGGCGCGTGCACGCTCCCCGGCCAGGGCGCCGTCGCCGATCTCAGCTGGGCCGGCTACTACGACAGCTGGGCCCACGCCGGGCAGAACAAGGCCGCCGCGTTCGTCCTCGGCGGCGGCGCCTTCCTCGAGGCCCTCGGGCTGCCGACGGAGCTCGCGCGCACGCTCATGGCCGTGCTGGTCATCAGCTTCGCCGCCACCACCCTCGACACGGCGACCCGCATCCAGCGCTTCATCGTCGCCGAGCTCGGCCAGGCCACGGGCGCGCGCCCGCTCGAAAACCCCTTCGTCGGCACGGCGCTCGCCGTCCTGCCGGCCATGGCCCTGGCCTTCGGCGAGACGACCGACGCGAGCGGCGCGACCCGCGAGGTGGGCTGGGTGCTCTGGCCCATCTTCGGCGCGAGCAACCAGCTCCTCGCCGCGCTCACGCTCCTCGTGCTCGCCCTCTACTTCGCGATCCGCAAGCGCCCGGTCTGGCCGCTCGTCGTGCCCATGGTGCTCGTCACCGTCGTCGCCGTCCTGGCGCTGATCGGCAAGCTCCGGCAGTTCGTCGCCCAGGGCGACGCGCTCCTCGCCACCGTCGCCGGCGGCCTGCTCGCGCTGGCCATCTGGATGCTCGTGGAGGCAGCCCTCGCCATCCGCGCCCGCCGCCACGCCTGAGCTCGGCCGAGCCCGTGCTACCGCGCCGCGTCACCGAGCGGGACGCCTCGCATCACCGAGCGGGACGCCTCGCCCGGGCGACCTCCGGCCACGGCGCGGGCAGAGCGTCTCCATCACCGGGACCCCGCGCTGCTCGGAGAAGAGCCGCGGACGCGCGCCGATCTCGCGCGTCGGTCTCGCCGCGGCCGGTCGAGGAGCCACCCATCCCCGGCGCGACTCGCAGAGCCCGCGTCAGCGCGTGCCGGAGCCCATCGCCCCGTCGACCGCCTCGACCACCCACTCCACCTCCTCGAGCGCGTTCGGCCAGTGGGGCGCGAAGCGGAGGTGGCCGTCGGGCATGGTGACGTCGACGCCCTGCTCGACGAGGGCCGCCTTCAGCGCGCCGAGCTCCACGCCCTCGGGCGGCAGGACGCAGAGCGAGCCGCTCCGGGCGCGCGGGTCGGCGGCGCGCTTCGACGTGAAGCCGCGCTCGACGAGCTGGGGCTCGAGCCGATCGTGGAAGGCGCTCACGTGCGCGAAGATGGCCTCGACGCCGAGCTGCTGGATGAGATCCACGCTGGCCTCGAGCGCCGCGAGCCCCACGTGGTTCGGCGCGCCCTGCTCCACGACGCTCGCCTCGTGGCGCAGCGGCCGGTCGTAGCGGAGGTGGCCGGCGCCTTGGAAGAGGAAGCTCAGCGCGTCCTCGTGACCGAGCCAGCCCGCGAGCCGCGGCACCATCCGCGCCGCCGCCGCCGGGTCGACGTAGAGGAAGCCGGCCCCCTCGAGCCCCATCAGCCACTTGTGCCCTCCGCAGGCCACATAGTCGACCTCGGCCACGTCGAGGGGCACGACGCCAAGCCCCTGGATCGCGTCGACGAAGAGCTCCGCGCCGTGCCGATGCGCGAGCCCCCCGAGCGCCTCCACCGGCATGCGCAGGCCCGTCTGGAACTCGACGGCGCTCACGGCCACGAGCCGCGCGCCCCCCGCGAGCGCGCGCTCGGTCGCCGCCAGGCCCGCCTCCACGCTCTCGTAGAAGGGCGCGAGCGGCACCCAGACCAGCTCGAGCCCGAAGAGCTCGGCCGCCTGCTGCCAGGGCGTCACGTTCGCCGGGAACTCGCCCTCGAAGAGCACCACCCGATCGCCCCGCTCCCACGGCAGCGAGAAGGCGACCTGCACCACGCCGGCCGTCGTGTTCGGCACGAAGCCGAGATCCTCGCCGCGGACGCCCCCGCCGAGGAGCGCCGCCAGCGTCTCCTTCAGGCGCGCCTTCTGCGGCAGCCAGGCCTCGAGGCCGGCGAGGCCCCCGCGAGCGTAGTCGTCGAGCACGGCCTTCGCCTGCTCGCGGACGGCGAGCGAGGCGGGCGAGATGGCGGCGTGGTTCAGGTAGCTCCGCGCCGCGAGGTCCGGGAAGAGCGCGCGGCTCCCGAGCTCGGCGCGGTGGGTCGTGCGGGGCGGGGCGTCCATGGGCCGCTTGTGCCCCAGGGCGGCGCCCGGCCGCAAGGACGGCGGCGCTCGACCGGCGAGTCGCGCGCCCGCGTCCTCGCGGGCGCGGATGGCGACGCGCGGATGGCGGACGCGCGGAGAGCTCGGAGGCGGGGCGCTCGGAAGCGGGGCGCTCGGAAGCGGGGCGCTCGGAAGCGGAGCGCTCGGAAGCGGGCCGCTCGGAAGCGGGCGCCGGGAAAGGGGGCGCCGGGAAAGGGGGCGAGCCGCTCAGCTCGCGAGCTGGGCGCGCAGCGTGTCGAAGGCGTCCTCGACCGCGCGCTCGGCGTCCGGGGCGGCCGAACGCACGCGCCGCTCGCCGCCGCCGAGGCGCCGCGCGATGCGGGCCGCCACGCCGCGCTCGCTCTTCTCGAGCGCCACGTGCCAGTGGGCCTCTTCGTGCGGGTCGAGCGCGCGGCACCAGCGCTGCACGGTCTTCAGGAGCGTGTCGTCCGGCAAGAGCTGCCGGAAGACGACTTCGACGTTCGTCATGGTCATGGGGGGCTTTCGCGCGCTCGCCGAGAGCGAACGCGGGGACGGCGGCTGGGCCGACGGTGCATCGCGCGAGGGCGTGTTCTTCCGTCGCAGGAGCCCGGCCTCCGTTGCGCGAACACTTCTAAGAACGAAGAGAGTCCGCGTCAAAGATCGCGTGAGTGAGATCGCTCACACCAACGCCACAGGCGAGCCGATGGGTTCGTGTGAGTGAGACGAAAGAACGGCGCCCGGCCGCATCCCCGATCGCCCCGAGTCGCGCACGAGCGCCGCCCTCGGAAACGACGGCGCCGGCGCCCGGAGAGCCCGGACGCCGGCGCCATCGAATCGGCGTCGCTCAGTAGCCGAGGCCGCTCGCGAGCGTGCCCGGCGTCGCGGCGACCGAGGTGTCCGCCCCCGTCACCATCGAGTGCCGCTCGAAGCTCGTCGCGTCGAAGGGCGGCACCCGCACGATCGCCTCGTCCATGTTCGCCTCGCTGCCGTAGGTGACCGTGTCGATGGTCGCCCCGCCGCAGCTCAGCGTCAGCGTATCGCCCGAGTTGTTCAGCCCGAGGCTCCCCGTCGACGCCGTCTCCACGAAGCTCCCGCCGAAGAGCCCCGCCGGGCTCCCGCCGCCGAAGACCACCACGGCGCCCCCGGGCGGCACCGTCGTCCCCGCCGGGAAGGTGTGCCGCACGCGCGTCGCGTCCGCGAGCTCACAGCCGCTCAGGTCCAACGTGAAGGGCGCAGCGCTCGCGATCTCCACCAGCTCGTCCTCCGTCGAGTCCGCCGTGCCGTCGCCGTTCGCGTCGACCACCGAGCCCGGGTCCGCGAGGATCTCGGTGATCTGCGCGAAGCCCGCGTGGTCGCTGCTCGAGGGCGCGAAGGCCCCCGTGAGCGTCGTGAAGTAGAGGTCGTAGCTCCCGAGCCGGTTGTCGGTCCAGACCACCAGCCGCCCGCTCACGGTCGGCTCGGCCTGCACGCCCGGGTGGCTCGTGAGCACGAGGGGCGGCCCGCCGCTGCCGATCACGTCGACGGCCACGTCCAGGTTGCCGGCCTGGTCATCGCTCCAGACCATCACCGCGCCGTCCGCCTTGTTGCCGCTGACCTGCGTGCCCATGGCGGTGCTCACGGCCGTCTCGACCGGCGTGTCGCCGAGCTCGTTCCAGGCGTAGTAGTCCCAGTTCGAGAAGATGTCCGACGGGTCGCTCGAGCTCCGCGCGTCCATGTAGGAGACGAAGAAGTACTCGCCGATCCGCGGGAGGATGTGCTGCGCCGTCGGGGTCGGGCCGAGGGGCTCGAGCGCCGCGCCGCTCGTCGTCAGGTCGATGCTGTTCACCTGGCCGATGCCCGTGCCCGGGTCGCGGATGAAGACGACGCGGCCGTTCTTCACGTCCGGGTGGTACTCGGCCGTGGTGTCCGTGCCCGTGGTGAAGAGCGGCGTGGCCGGGCCGCCCACGAGCAGGTCGTAGGCGTAGATCTCGAAGTCGTCGGCCCCGGCGTCCACCTGGAGCACGACCAGCGAGCCGTCCACGCGCGTCGCCGCCGTCGGGAGGTCGACGAGCATGGTCTCCGTGCCGGTCCGCAGATCGAAGACGTAGCCCCGGGCCGCCGCGTCCGCGCCGCGCGTGTAGACGACGTGGCTGCCGTGCACGTGGAGGTTGCCCTCGTCCTCGGCGGTCGTCGTCAGGCGCGTGTCCGTGCCGAACTGGAGGTTCCGCACGTAGACGTCGAAGTTGCCGTCCGGGTTCGCGAGGAAGGCCAGGTGCGCCCCGTAGAGGCTCGGCGAGACCAGGTCGAAGGCGTCCGAGGTGACGAGCGGCGCCGTGATGCAGCCCTCGTCGGCCTCGCCGTCGCAGTCGTTGTCCAGGCCGTCGCAGAGCGCCTCGTCGGCCTCGCCGTCCTCCTCGGCCACGTAGCTCGGGCCGTAGGCGGCGGCGTCGCAGCTCTCCCAGCCGTCCGCACCGGCGCAGGTCTGCGCGGCGCCCATGCAGACGCCGAGCTGGAGCGCGCAGAGGGGCGCCGTGAGGTTGTCGTCGCTCGCGCCGTTGCAGTCGTCGTCGGCGCCGTTGCAGACCTCCGTCTCCGGGCCGACGCCGCCCTCGCAGGCGCCGTAGCCGTCGGCCGTGCAGACCTGGGTGCCGCGCTCACAGGCGCCCACGCTCGAGCCGCAGGCCTGCGTGGAGCCGACCGGCGAGCAGGGGCAGCCCTCGTCGACGTCCCCGTCGCAGTCGTTGTCCTGCCCGTCGCAGCGGGTCTCGTCCGCCTCGTACTGCGAGCCGTAGCTGCTCGCGTCGCACGCCACGAGCCCGTCCGTGCCCGCGCAGCGCTGCGTGGAGCCGGCGCAGACGCCCTCCTGGAGCGGGCAGGCCGGGAGCACGAGGTCCTCGTCGGTCGTGCCGTCGCAGTCGTCGTCCTCGCCGTCGCAGGTCTCCGCCGGCTCGGGGCCGACCTCGCCCATGCAGGTGCCGAAAGCGCCGCTCACGCAGACCTGGCTGCCCTGGACGCAGATGCCGACGTCCGTACCGCAGAACTGCGTGTCACCGTCCGTGCACTCGCAGAGCTCGTCCGTGATGCCGTCGCAGTCGTTGTCGAGGCCGTCGCAGGCGCCCATCTCGGTCACTTGGTAGTCGGCGCCGTAGCTCTCCGTGCCGGCGCAGGCGCCCCAGCCCTCGGCGCCGTTGCAGGCGCGCTCGGAGCCGGTGCAGACGCCCTCTTGCAGCGGGCAGCTCGGCGCGACGAGGTCCTCGTCCGTGTCGCCGTCGCAGTCGTCGTCGCGCCCGTTGCAGCTCTCCCCCATCGGGCCGACCGCGTCCTCGCAGGCGCCCCAGATCCCGTCGTCCGTGCAGGTCTGCATGCCCGCCTCGCAGACGCCCGTGTCGTCGCCGCAGGCGCGGGTCTCGCCGGCCTCGCAGGGGCAGTCGCCCTCGTCGATGCTCCCGTCGCAGTCGTTGTCGAGGCCGTCGCAGAGCGTCTCCACGTCCTCGAAGTCGGCGCCGTACTCGTCCGCGCCGCAGGCGAGGAAGCCGTCCGTGCCCCCGCAGGTCGCCTCGGCGCCCGCGCAGACGCCCTCCGAGCGCTCGCAGGCCGGCGCGTCGACCTCTTCGTCGGTGCTCTCGTCGCAGTCGTCGTCGACGCCGTTGCAGCTCTCGGTCGCGCCCGGGTTCACGGAGGGGACGGTGTCGTCGCAGTCCGGCCCGAGGTCGCAGCCGTCGCCGTAGCCGTCCTCGTCGTCGTCGACGCAGGTGCCCGCGTCATCGGGGCCGGCGTCCGGGCCGGCGTCCACGCCCGGCCCGGAGTCGATCCCCGGTCCCGAGTCCATGCGCCCGGCGTCCACGCCCGCGTCCCCGCCGCTCGGACCGTCGTCGTCCCCGCAGCCTCCGATCGCCAGCGCCGCGGCGATCAACCCGAACCGAAACCATCGCAACATGAGCTCCCTTCGCGCCCCGGTGGAGGGCACCGCCCCTCCCCGTACGGGAGCCCCGGAAGACTTCTTCCTCCCGCGCCGTGCGCGCTCTCCCACGCTCCCCCGGACGGGTGGGACCCCCTCCCCGCCGTCGCGCCGGTGCGAGCAGCGGTGCGCCAGAAGCCCCGCGAGCTCAGGCCATGCCCCCGCTCCAGCTCTCGCTCGCCGCTCGGGCTCCCACTCCCCGCTCGGGCTCGGGCTCCGCTCTCGCTCCCACTCTCGCTCCCCGCTCTTCGCTCGGGCTCGTGGCTCCCGCTCGGGCTCGGGCTCCCGCTTCCCGCACCACGCTCGGGCTCGGGCTTCCCGCTCGGGCTCCTGCTCTCGCTCGGCGCTCGGGCTCCGCGCTCGAGCTCCCGCTCCCCGCTCGAGCTCCCGCTCCCCGCTCGGGCTCCCGCTCCCCCCTCGGGCTCCTGCTCTCGCCCGCTCGGGCTCCTGCTCGGCGCTCGGGCTCCCGCTCTCGCTCCCCGCTCGGGCTCCTGCTCTCGCCCGCTCGGGCTCCCGCTCCCCGCTCGGGCTCGGGCTCGGGCTCCTGCTCTCGCCCGCTCGGGCCTGGCTTCAGCTCCCCACCCGCGCTCCCTCAGCGCCGCCCGAGCGCGATCACCCCGGGCTCCCGCGGCTCGCTCGGGCTCGTGTCCTCGTACGACAGCCCGTCGTCATCCACGCAGTAGGCCCACCGCTTGCCCGAGCTCGTCGACACGATCTCGTTCCCCTCGAGCGCATAGAAGTCCGTGTCGTCGATGGTCGTCGCCACCAGCCCCGTGCACGTGCAGCTCCCGTCCATCTCCGCGGGGCAGCTCACCTCGTCGAAGCCCATCGCGAGCGCCTCCTCGAGCATCCCGCAGTCGAAGAAGCCCGCACAGAACGCCGGCCAGAACACGTCGATCTCCGTCTCGGACTGGGCGACCCGGCGCGCCACGCCGTCGCCCCCGAACTCCACCCGGCCTCGCACTCGCCCCGCGTAGCGCGTCGCCATCGCCCCGGGGCAGCGCGCGAGCTGGCTGTCGATGTCGACCTCGACGCAGCCCCCCTCGACGTCCCAGGTGCCCACCACGTCGCCGCCGCACGCCACGAAGGGCGCGCAGGTCCCCGGCGGCCCCACGTCCAGCTCCACCCACGTGGGCGGGCCGAGCGCCCCGGCGTCGCCGAAGGGGTTGCCCGCGTCGCGCGGCCCCGAGTCCACGCGGGCGCTGCCGCCGTCCTCCCCCGCGTCCAGGGCGCCGGCATCCGGAGTGGCGGCGGCGTCGCGCCCGCCCGCGTCGACTCCCTCCGCGGCGTCCGCCCCCGCGTCCACCGGCGCCTCGCTGCTCTCCCCGCAGGCGAGCGCCGAGACCAGCGCCGCCATCCCCCACGCCATCCGTCCCACGCGCTCAGCATACACCCGCGGCCGTTGGTCGCGCCCGCCCGCTCCCCCTATGCTCCGCGCCGTGCCCGCCCTCGACCCCGCCACCCTGCGCGCCTCCTACGCGGCCTTCCTCGCCCCCGGCCGCGTGCTGCTGACCGGCCACTCGCACCAGGCCTGGCCCGACGCCGCGCGCGCGGGCCTGCTCCGCGCCTGGGACGACGCCGCGCGCCTCGCGGACGACAAGTGGGGCCCCGCCATGGAGGCCGCCGACGCCGTCCGCGCGAACGTCGCGGCGCGCCTCGGCGGCGACCCGGCCGACGTCGCCCTCGCCGCCAACACGCATGAGCTCGTCACCCGCTTCCTCTCGGCCCTCGACTGGTCGCGCGGCAAGCACCTCGTCACCACCGCCGGTGAGTTCCACTCCATCCGCCGCCAGCTCGGCCGCCTCGCCGAGGAGGGCGTCGAGGTCGAGGCCGTGCCGGTGCAGCCCCTCGACACGCTCGCCGCGCGCCTCGCCGAGGCCGTGCGCGACGACACGGTGGCGCTCCTCGCGAGCACCGTGCTCTTCGAGACCTCGTCGGTCGTCCCCGGCCTGAAGACCGCCTGCGAGGCGGCCCACGCGAGGGGCGCGGCCGTGCTCCTCGACAGCTACCACGACGTCGGCGCCCTCCCCTGGCGGCCGGTCGACCCGGAGGCCTTCGTCGTCGGCGGCGGCTACAAGTACCTCCAGTGGGGCGAGGGCTGCTGCTTCATGCGCGTCCCCGCGGGCTGCGCGCTCCGCCCGGTCTACACGGGCTGGTTCGCCGACTTCGCGCACCTCGCCGCGCCCCAAGGGGGCCGGATCGGCTACGGCGAGCGCGGCGGCGAGCGCTTCGCCGGGAGCACCTACGACCCCATCAGCCACTACCGCGCGCGGGCGGTGATCGACTTCTTCCGCGACCAGGGCATGACCCCCGAGGCGCTCCGCGCGCTCTCGCTCGCGCAGACGGAGCACCTCATGAACGGCCTCGAGGGCTACGAGGTGCTCACGCCCCGCGCCGACGAGGCCCGCGGCGGCTTCGTCACCGTGCGGGTCACCGACGCCAGCGCCGTCGTGAAGGCGCTCCGCGAGGAGGACGTGGTGGTCGACGCCCGCGGGGACAAGCTCCGCTTCGGGCCGGCCCCCTACGTGACCGAGGACGAGCTCGATCGCGCCCTCGCCGCCTTCCGCCGCGTCTGCCCGCCCGACCGCGCCCGATGAGCCGCGCCACGCCGCGCCGGCGCGCCGAGCTCACCTTCCAGGCCAACCGGAGCGCCGGGCGCCACGGCTGGCTCCGCCTCACGCCGGCCTACGCGCGCCGGGTCGTCGCCGAGCTCCTCGACGCCCACGCCGGCGAGCGCGTCCTCGACCCCTTCAGCGGCACCGGCACCACCGCCCTCTGCGCCGCCGAGCGCGGCCGCCACGGCACGGGCGTCGAGCTGAACCCTTTCCTCGTCGAGCTCGGGCGGCTGAAGCTCCGGCGCTTCGCCCGGGCGACCCCCCGGCGCACGACCGAGGCCGCCGAGCGCGTCCTGGAGGCCGTCGCGGCGAAGGACGCCGTCCGCGCGCCGGCGCCGCCCATCCACAACATCGCGCGCTGGTGGGCGGCCCCGGTCCTCGACTGGCTCCAGCGCCTCCGCGCGGCCGTCGACGCCGAGAAGGGCGTCGCCCGCGAGCTCCTCGGCGTGGCCTTCTGCCGCACCATGATCGCGCTGAGCGGCGCCGCCTTCGACCACGTCTCCATGTCCTTCAAGGAGCCGGCCCTCCCCGCCGACGTCGAGGCCGCCGGAGCCGAGCGCTTCCGGGCCGACGTCGAGGCCGTGCGGGCCGGCGCCGCCGAGAACCCGCCGGGCCGGGGCGCGCTCCTCCGCGGCGACGCCCGCACCCTCGCGCCCCTCGAGGGCGAGCACGACCTCGTCGTCACCTCGCCGCCCTACCCCAACCGCGTCTCCTACGTCCGCGAGCTCCGCCCGTACATGTACTGGACCGGCCACCTCCACGAGGCGCGCGAGGCCGGCGAGCTCGACTGGCGCGCCATCGGCGGGACCTGGGGGGTCGCGACGAGCCGCCTGGCGAGCTGGACCCCGCGCGCCGCCGCCGCACGCCCGAGCGCCCTCGAAGCGCTGCTGCCGCGCGTCCGCGAGGCGCACCCGAAGAACGGCCCGCTCCTCGCCGCCTACGTGGACCGCTACTTCGAGGACATGGCCACGCACCTCGACGCGCTCCGCCCCCACGTTCGCCGCGGCGGCTCGCTCCACTACGTGATCGGCAACGCGAGCTTCTACGGCGAGCTCGTCCCCGCCGAGGCGCTCCTCGCCGAGCTCATGGAGCGCGCCGGGTTCGTGGCGCCCGAGGTCGAGCTCCTCCGCAAGCGCAACTCGAAGAAGGAGCTCTTCGAGTTCGTCGTCCACGCGCGCGGCTGAGGCCCGGGGCGGGAGCCACGGCCGTGCGCCAGGTCGCCCTTCGTGAACCGGTGCTCCTCGTGAACCGGTGTGAACCGGTGCCCTTCGCGAACCGGGGCCCTTCGTGAGCCGGGGCTCTTCATGAGCCGGGGCGTTCGCGAGCCGCAGCCGTCGTCGCGAGATCTCATCGCGCGCTCCCGGACGAGGGGCGGCGGAAGCTCCGGCAGGGCCCAGGCGTAGAAGGGGGCGGTCGTCGGGCGTCGCGGGGGTCTGGTACCTTCGGCGGCGTTCACGCGAACGGATCCGGAGGAGGCCCATGGCCCGGCAGATCGTGGTGTCGCTCGATGGGGAGCAGAGCACCTTCGACATCAAGAAGCTCTCGCGCTCGAAGCTCTACGGGCGGCGCAAGCGCGTGCCCCTCGACCCGCAGGGGCATGCCTGCACGCGCGCGTCGCTCACGGAGGACGGCTCGCTGCTCATCCAGAGCGGGATGACGGCCCAGGGCTACTTCACGGACGACGGCTACTGGGTCCCGAACAAGGAGCTGGTCGGCCTCGACGAGGAAGGCCACGAGGTGGAGAAGATCCCCTCGACGCTCGGCGAGGAGCAGCCCCTGAAGGGGCCCGTCGACCCGAGCCGCGTCCTCGATCTGCGCCTGCAGTCGGTCTACATGCTCGACCCGGCGGAGGTCGGCGAGGCGCTGAAGAAGGCGCTCGCGGACGGCGCCATGTACGAGCTGAAGTTCAACTACCGGGCGGACTTCCAGGCGGAGACGGCGTTCCTGCTCATGAACGGGGACGGCGACGTCTTCGCGCTCATCGGTCGCCTGACCGAGCCGGCCTGGCGTGACCCGGAGGAGATGCTCCCGACCTTCGAGGAGGCGGACGACGACGACGACGACGAGCTGGACTTCGAGATGTTCTAAAGGGGGAGGCGGCCGGGGAGGCCGCCGGGGAGGCCGCCGGGGAGGCCGCCGGCTCGCCAGCGTGGGCGGGGCCGCCGACCTCTTGGGCCACTCCACACCACACCGACCCATCTTCGAGCGCGCCTGAAGCTCTGCCGCTCGGGCTCCGCGGCACCGCTTCGAGCCCCACTTCGAGCCCCACACGGACCCCCGAACCATCTCCGCTGGCGCCCGCGGCTTCGCTGCTCCGGCGCGGCGCCGCACGAAGACACACTCCGAGAACCACGATGGCTGCACCGCAACGGAAGCTTCACCTCACCAACTCGAAGGGACGGAACGCGACGGTCGTGTTCGGCTCCCTCAAGCCGGCGCCCGGGCCGCAGCTCGGGCTGCCGAGCAAGCCGGTCCACTTCGAGCGCTACCTCGCCTCCACGCCGGAGGGGCTGCACGAGCAGATGCAGAAGGCGCACGGCGAGGACTACGGCCAGGCGCTCATCGACGGGGACCCGGAGGTGGACCTCGAGCAGGTCGGCCGGGCCATCGGCGAGACGAGCCAGGTCTACCTCAGCGCCGAGGGCGAGGTGCTCCACGCGCCGCCGAAGCTCGTCGAGGTCATCCTCGACCCCGAGGGGGAGGAGAAGGAGCGCCGCGACTGGGAGGACAAGCAGGCGAACGTCAACGACGAGCTGCCCGTCCGCTGGACCGGGCGGAAGATGAAGAAGGAGGACGCCCTCCACCGCTTCGTCTTCTCGCGCACCATCCAGATCGCCCACTCGGACGGCCTCACCTACGACTACCTCTATGGCATCGCCTCGGAGCTCGCGGAGTCGGGCGAGATGGTGCTCATGGGCGGTGGGCCGAAGGGCAAGGACCCGCTCGTCTTCCAGACCAACGGCACGCCCTACCGCGGCTTCCTCGAGGGGCGCGTGGACGGCAAGCGTTACCAGCTCCTGCTCCACCTCTCGAACATGGAGCTCAAGCGGCCGGCCCCGGCCGAGGAGGAGGGGAAGTGAGCCTCTTCGATCTGTCTCAGGCCTCGCCGCTCGGCGAGGGTCAGCTCGCGCCGGCCGGCAGCATCGCCGACCCGGAGCTCGCGAAGCTCGTCAGCGGCTACAAGCGCACCATCGCGAGCCGCTACCGCTCCCTCGCTCCCGACGAGATCGACGTGCTGCCGAAGGGCGGCCTCTGGGTCTCGCCGAAGATCGACGGGGAGATCTGGTTCCTCGTCGTGGACGGGGACGAGGTCGGTCTGGTCGCGCCGAACGGCAAGGTGATCGTCGGCGACCTGCCCGTGCTGAAGGAGGCGAAGAAGCTCGCCGTGCCGCGCGCCCGCGGGCGCCTGGTGCTCGCCGGCGAGCTCTTCGCGCTCCGCAAGGGCGGCCGGCCGCGCGTCGGCGACCTCGCCAAGGCCATGGGCGGCGGCAAGGACGCCGAGGTGCAGCGCATCGGCTTCCACGTCTTCGACCTGCTCACGGGCGGCGACGCGGAGAACGAGGGGCCGATGCCGAACTACGGCGACCGGCTCGCGGCGATGCAGCGCCTGATGGACGGCGGCAAGCGGCTGCAGTGCATCAAGACCGAGGAGGTCGAGGACGCCGACGCGGTGAAGAAGCTCTTCGCCGAGTGGGTGGAGGGCGGCAAGGGCGAGGGCATCGTCGCCCGCTCCAAGGAGATCGGCCGCATCTACAAGATCAAGCCGATCTTCACCATCGACGCGGCGGTGATCGCCTTCACCGAGCGCGCCGACGAGCCCGAGCAGGTGCGCTCGATGCTGCTCGCCGTGATGAAGGAGAACGGCCAGTTCCAGATCATCGGCAGCTGCGGGAACATGGGCACGGGCGAGTTCCGCAAGGAGATGCACGAGGAGCTCGCGCCGCACGCCATCCCCTCGAGCTACTCCTACGCCTCGAGCTCGGGCGCGCTCTTCAAGTTCGTGAAGCCGACCATCGTGGTCGAGGTGAAGGTCACGGACGTCCAGGCGGAGGACTCGGACGGCAAGCCCATCAAGCGGATGGTGCTCGAGATGCAGGACGAGCGCTGGGTGCCCATCGCGCCCATGCGCGGGGTCTCGATCCTCCACCCGGTGCTCGAGCGGGTGCGCGACGACAAGGACGTGAACACGACGGACGTGCGCGCGGCGCAGGTGCTCGAGCGCGTCTACATCGAGGACGTCGACGCGCAGGCGGAGCGGATCGAGCGACCGAAGAGCGAGCTGGTGCGGCGCGAGGTCTGGGCGAAGACCACGAAGGGCAACACGGCCGTGCGCAAGCTGCTCGTGTGGAAGACGAACAAGGAGAAGCTCGCCGAGGGCTGGCCGGCCTGGGTGGTCCACTGGACCGACTACTCGCCGGGGCGGAAGGACCCGCTCAAGCGCGAGGTGCGCCTGGCGCCCGATGAGGAGGCGGCCGCGGCCATCGCCGACGAGATGATCGAGAAGGGCGTGAAGCGAGGCTGGAAGCCGGCCTGAGGGGCGGGCGCCCGGCGTGCCTCCCGCGCGCCCTCCCGCCGCGCCTGCCTCCCTCGCCGACCCGAGACGACTCGGCTCTTCGGGTCCGATCCCCCGCTCGTCGCTGGACGTCCTCCGGTATGCTCCGCGCATGTTCTTCGGCCTCAGTCACGTCGACGTCCCCGTTCGGCAGCTCGCCCGCGCACGCACCCTCTACGAGTCCGTGCTGGGCTTCCCCGTGGCCGAGGAGGGCGAGGGGTTCGTCGACCTCGACGCGGCCTCGGCGCGCATCCGGCTCGTGGAGAGCCCGGCGCCGGAGAAGCTGGCGTCGCTCCGCGTCGAGGCGCCGGACGTGGAGGCGGCCGTGGGAGCGCTGGCCGAGGCAGGCGCCACCGTGCTCTATGCGCCGACGCGGACCGACCAGCTCACCATCGAGGGGGTCGTACGCGACGCGGACGGCAACACGATCACGGTCTGGCGCGCGCTGACCGAGGACGAGTACGACTTCGTCCCCGAGCTGCCCAAGGAGAAGGGCTGGAGCCCGGAGGCCGAGGAGCTGGTGAAGTCGCTCCTCAAGACCGTGCCCGCGCTCTTCCGGGGCCTCGCGCGGCGCAAGGTCGTCAAGGAGGCCGAGGAGCGCGCCGGGGCCGACGGACACATCGATCGGGACCTGGCCATCCGCGCCTTCATCAGCGCCCAGTCGCCGCCGAACCGCAAGCGCCTGCTCGAGCCGCTGCGCGCGCACGGGATCGAGCCAGCGGCGTACCAGGACGAGTTCGACGCCTGAGCGCGCCGCTCGGGCACATCGGACTGGCGCCGTCCCCGGGGCGCCCCCTCCTCCCGTACCCGGGACGACCTAGCGTACCCGGCACGACCTGTCGTACCCGGGACGACCCCCCGTACCCGGGACGGACGGCCGTACCCGGGACGACCCGCCCTACCCGGGACGCCCCCCCCGGGACGGCCCGCCGTACCCGGGACGACCCCCCGTACCCGGGACGACCTGCCGTACCCGGGACGGACGGCCGTACCCGGGACAACCACCCGTACCCGAACCCGGGACGACCCCCCGTACCCGGGACGACCCCCCGTACCCGGGACGGCCCGCCGTACCCGGGACGGCCCGCCGTACCCGGGACGACCCGCCGTACCCGGGACGACCTGCCGTACCCGGGACGACCTGCCGTACCCGGGACGACCTGCCGTACCCGGGGACGCCCCCCCGTACCCGGGACGACCTGCCGTACCCGGGACGGCCTGCCGTACCCGGGACGGCCTGCCGTACCCGGGCCGGCCCCTCCCGCACCCGGGACGACCCCCCGTACCCGGACGACCTGCCGTACCCGGACGACCTGCCGTACCCGGGACGGCTGCCGTACCCGGGACGACCTGCGTACCCGGGACGACCTGCGTACCCGGGACGGCTGTCGTACCCGGGACGACCTCTCGTACCCGGGACGACCTACCGTACCCGGGACGGCCTGCCGTACCCGGGACCGTGGCTCAGTGAGCGGCGCCCCCCCGCGCCGTTCATGGCGTCAGAGCGCCGCTTCGAGCTCGCCCGCGGCCAGCCGCGCCTTGGTCAGCGCCATGCCGATGTTCACCTTGGCCCGGCAGACGAAGACGGCCGCGTGGTCGTGGTACTTCTTCCCGCGCAGGAAGACGTGCAGCAGGTTCTCGGAGAACACCATGATCTCGCGGAAGTAGTGCCGCCCGTCCTCCGCCTGGCCGCGGCTCTTGCGGAAGAGCTGCTCGATCGTCGTCACGCTCTGACCCTGGAAGAGGTCGGCCGTGGCGGCAGCGACGAGGTCGAGGACCTCCTGCGGGTGCGAGTCGACCGTGGCGACGCTCAGCAGCATGCCGGTGCTCATGTCGACATAGCCGACGGCCACGCACTCCGGGACCTCGCCCCGTACCTTCGCGAGAGACTTATCGAGAGACATTTTCCCACCCTTCGAACGATGTGACTTGAATCGAGCTCTGGTTCACCGGTGTGCCTCCATGCACTCGCCGGTGACTCGGAGGCGTCGGCGCTCGTCTTCCAACGCCTCCAAAAACGCGAACTGCTCCTGGGACTGGATCCACCGCGGGTGGACCGCCCGGGCCGTCTCGATGGCCTCGACGGCGCCCTGCCCCCGCCAGATCAGGACGGCAGCGAGCAGGGTGCCCGTGCGACCGAGCCCCGCCCGGCAGTGGAAGGCGAGGACACGGCCATCCCGCAGCCACCCCTCCACCCGCTCGAGGAAGCGAACGGCGTCCTCCATGGCGGGCGCGGCCATGTCCACCACCGGGAAGTGGAAGCTGACGATGCCGCGGGCGGCGAGCGCATCCAGGGGGACGGTCGGCTCCTCCTCGAGCGTGACCAGCAGCTCGACACCGATCTCCCGGAGCCGGTCGAGATCCTCGTCGAGCTCGGTCATCAGCCCGGGCCGCGGGAGCCCGCCGAGGGCTCCGGAGAGAAGCCAGCGGAAGTCGCGCGGACCCCGCGCGGCCCGCGGCGGAGGCGGGGGACGGGTGGGCAGCTCGTCGGGATCGGCGACCTCCTCGGCGGTCGCGTTCGGGCTGGCGACCGGGCAGCCGCCGGTCTGGACGAAGTGCGCGACCAGCTCGGAGGGGGGCGAGTCGAAGAAGCGCTCCGTGTCCTCGCAGGCGAGGATGCGCCCCCCGGCGAGGAGCCCGGTCCGCCCGCCGAGCGCGCGCGCGTGGCGCTGGTTGTGCGTGATGTGGAGGAGCGCCCGGTCCTCGGCGGCCCGGGCGAGCAGGGCGAGGAAGCGCTCCGCCTCGTCGTCGGAGAGGCCCGCCGTGGGCTCGTCCGCGAAGAAGAGCGGCGGGTCGGCGAGGAGCGCCCGACCGAGGAAGAGCGTGCGCTGGACGCCGAGCGGGAGGGAGGGAACCGGGGCGTCGAGGCCGAGCGAGTCGAGGCCCAGAGCGTCGAGCATCGCCCGCACGCGCTCGCGCTGCTCGAGCTTGGTGAGCGCGGAGCGGTCGGCGAACCCCGTGGCCAGGAGCTCGACGACGGTCCCGGCCAGGAGCCGCGCGCCCTGGCGGAGCGTGCGCGGGCGGTCGGGGGCCTCCTCGAGGGGCACACCACGGTAGAAGGCCTGGCCGCGGGTGCGGAGGCGCGGCTGGCAGTCGTTCAGGCCCGCCAGCGTGCGGAGGAGGGTCGACTTCCCGCTCCCGCCGGGGCCCATGAGGGTCACCACGCCCCGGGTCGGCACGTCGAGGTGTACGTTCGACAAGACCACACGCTCGCCGAAAGACACGCCATAGCGCCTCAGCGACAGCACATGCGAGCCCTCCTGAGCCACACCGACCACCACGACTGCCATCCTGCACCCTCACCGGAATCGACGTCAACGCTTTCCATCGCGAAAACTCGTTTCCAATCGGACGGTTAGCGAGAAACACAAAGGATCGTCCCGAGGCGAGCTCGCGATCGCGCGCCATTACACCATCACCCATACACGTGAACAATTTTCGAACACACGCAGTTCTTCACTTGGAGTCGCCATCCGCCACATCACCCTCATGGGTTAGTCCCATGTCGAGATCGACTAGTGCGGAAGGACTACAACCATTTGATCATGCCGAAACGTCGGATCCGCGATGCCCACGAGCTCCAGCGGGCGCGAGCGTCCGCCGCGTCGTCTGGGCGAGGGGGACGTGTCGTCCGGGCCACGAAAGCCCCCGACCGAGGCCGCCAGCCCCGGGTCGTGCTGCGCGGCACGGCTCCTGCTGCCCGAGACCGTGCTGGCGTCCGAGGACCCGCCCAGTAGGCTGGGCGCCGGGAGGGAGACAGAGATGAAGACCACGACATGCCGCTCCATCGCCGCGACGCTGGCGGCCCTGGCCCTCGGGCTCGCGACCTGGCCGGCGGCCTCCGACGCGCAGGACGCCGAGCCGAGCGGGGGCTTCGAGGTGTACGAGCTCGTGCTCTCGAAGGCGCTCGAGGACGGCCGCCCCGTCGACCCGGGTACGAGCTTCTCGCGGCGCGACGGACGCATCTACGCGACCATCCGCGTCCGCAACCCCGAGCGGGACGCGACCACGATCCGCGTCACCTGGGAGCGCGCGGAGGGCCCGGCCTCGAGCGGCGGCATCGAGCTCGACATTCCCGCCCGGCCTCGCTACCGGACCGTCGCCCGCACGGGCACGGGCCGCGCCCCCGGCCGCTACAAGTGCGTCGTCTACGACGCCGAGGGCCGGGAGCTCGCCAGCCGGGAGTTCGAGCTCATCGAGTGAGCGCGTCCGGAGCTTGCGCGCGGCGCGGCGTCGCCGGCAGCACGCGGTGACGCTCCGCCGATCGGGTTCGGTCTCGCGCCGTCCGGGCTCGGCTGGGCGGCGGCCTCCCCGGCCGCGGGCGACTCACGGCGCGGCGATGGCCACTCCGGCCGCGGGCGACTCACGGCGCCGCGGAGGCCACTCCGGCCGCGGGCGACTCACGGCGCGGCGATGGCCACTCGGGCGGGACCCGACCGGGCTCGCGATCCCCGCTCGGGGTCTTGCCGGGCTTGGGCTCGGGGACGAGCTTCGGCTTTCGCTCCAGTCTGGGCTTGGGCTGCTTGCCCGGGCTGGGCTCGGGCTTTTGCTTGGGCCTGCTCGGGCTCGGGCTGAGTCTCGCTCGCTCTTGCTTTGGTCCGGGCTCGGGCTTTCGCTTCGGCTGGGGCTCTCGATCGCCTCCTCCCGATCCTCCTCGACCTGCGGGCACGGGCACGGGCATGGGCACGGGCACGGATGGGCACGGACACGGGTCTGTCGGCGTTTCGATCTCGTTGCCCGCGCGATGCGCCCGGGTCGCTCCGCGGGCTCAGCTTGCTCCCCGTCATGCTCGACGCCGTCCTCGAATACGAGCTGGTCGGGGCCCGCTTCCGCCCGATCGTGCGCCTCATCACCGCCGAGCGCGTCGCGCATCGTCTTGAGCGCGCGGCCCACACGGATCTCTTCCCCGGTTGGCCGGCCATCGGCGCCGACCAGCTCCTCGCCCTGGCGCGGGACGTCGGGCGCTGGGCGTGTCTGGAGCGGCTCTGGCAGAAGGCGTCCATCGAGGCCGTCGCCCGACGCGGGACGCGCGGCGTGCCCGTGCTGATGCCCGTCGACCCGGTGGCCTTCGACGCGGGCTGGCGCCCCCACCAGCTCGCCAAGCTCGCCCGCGCCCACGGCATGCTCGAGAGCGTCGTGCCGCTCCTCGACCTCGAGGACGCGCGCGTCGACGTCGCCCGCGCCGAAGAGCTCGCGGCGGAGCTCCGCATCGCCGGCTTCCGCATCGCCGCGCGGGCTTCACGAAGCGGTGACCTCTGGCGCGCGGCCAAGCCGCACTGGCTCGTCGTCGGCGTCGACGCCATCGACCGCGCCGCCCTCCTCGCCGCCGAGGCCTTCGTGGGCGACGCCCGCGTGCTCGTCGACGACGCCCGCGCGCTCCGCCAGGTCGAGCAGGTCGTCCGCGCCGGCGTGGGCCTGGCGGCCGGCCCGGCCTTCGGCGCACCGACGGAGCGCCCCGAGCCCCTCGACCCGAGCTTCTCCGCCGGCCTCGCGCGGAAGGTCGACGGCTGGCTCCTCACGGAGCCCACGGCACCCCACCCGGCCGTGCCCGCGAGCTTTTGGGACTCCCGCGTCCCGACCCCGGCTCACGGCCTGCCGGCCTAGGCCCTACAGCCCTACAGCGCCTCGAGCTCGAGGATCGGGTCGCCGCGGTTCAGGTCGGCGCCGTCGTCCGGGTGCACCTTCACCACCTTCGCGCGCTCGGGCAGGCCCTCGCCGCCGTACTGCACGCGGTTGAAGGTCTTCATCACCTCGAGCAGGCAGACGGCGTCGCCCACGGCGATCTCCTGGCCCTCCTCCACGAAGGCGGGCTTGTCCGGCGCGGGCTTCCGATAGAAGCGCCCGCCCATGGGCGCGGCGAAGACCAGCGCCCCCTCGGCGACCCCACCGGCCGCGGCGAGCTCGGCCTGGGCCACCTCGCCGGCAGCGTTCGGGTCGAGGCGCAGGAGCACGGTCTCGAAGTCGACGGCGCTCCGCGCGCTGCCCCCCTCGAAGACCTCCACGACGATGCCCGCCGCGCCCTTCGGCGCCACCAGCGGCTCGAGCGCACCGAGCACCTCGATCACGCCGATCGACGCGCCGGGCGTGATCAGCGCTCCCTTCCGCGGCGCCTCGCGCCAGTAGCCCGGCCCGGGCGCGAGCACCTCGACGATGCCGTCCTCGCCCGCCTTCGCGCGCACGCCCTTCATCGGATCCCCTCCACCAGCACCTGCAGGTCGTGCAGCGACCAGATGCGCGGGTTCTTCACGCGCCGGTGCCCGATGCTCTGGTAGCTGCACTCCACCAGCACCTCGAGCCAGCTCCGCAGCTCCCCGAGGCGCACGATCTCGTCCGTGTCCATCTGCCGCGCCGCGACGAAGGGATCCATGTCCTTCTCGATGCGCGCCTCGACGTCCTTCATGCCCTGCTCGATCTCGGCCCGCTCCTCGGCGTCGTCGGTGACGATCTCGAAGTCGTCGTCGAGCTTCGTGTTGTAGGTGGCGATGGCGAGCGTCCGCCCCTCCATCACGCTCAGGCGCGAGAGCGCCGTCGAGAGCTGCACCACCGGGTCGTAGGGGAGTCCGGCCATGGCGTAGTAGCCGGCGCCGGACGCCTTCCGCAGGAGCACGGTGAACATCGGCGTGGTGTTCGTGCTGTTCGTGTAGATGAGGCTCGAGCCGTAGGCGAGCAGCCCCTGCGCCTCGGCCTGCTGGCCGATGTCGAAGCCGCTGATGTCCTGCAGCCAGACGAGCGGGATGCCGTCGGCGTCGCAGGCGCGGCTGAAGGCGGCGATCTTCGCGATGCCCGCCTTGTAGAGCGTGCCCGCGGGGCGCACCTCCTCGGGGTGCTCGGGGTCGCCGACCAAGCCCTGCCGGTTGATCACGAAGCCGGCCCAGAGCCCGCCGACGCGCCCGACGCCGCAGATCATCTCCTTGCCGACGTCCGGGAGCACCTCCCAGAAGAGGCTCTGGTCGCAGAGGCGCGCGAGCACCTGCGTCGCGTCGTAGGCCTCGCGGTGGTCGACCGGCAGGAGCCCGGCGAGCTCGCGCGGCGGGTGGAGCGGATCGACCGGCCCCACGTCGCCTCGGTAGAAGGGGGCAGCCGAGCTCGGCAGGCGGGCGACCTCCTCGCGCACCTTCGTCAGGAGCGTCTCGTCGTCGGGGACCCGCACGTCCGCGCAGCCCGACTGGTGCACGTGCACCTCGGGGCCGCCGATGTCGAGCGAGGTGATCTTCTGGCTCTTGGCGCCCTTGATGAGCGCCGCACCGGCGATGACCATGTAGGCCTGCTCGGTCATGTAGACGCGGTCGCTGATGATCGGCATGTAGCCGCCGCCCGCGATGCAGTCGCCGAAGACGCCGGCGATCTGCGGCACGCCCTCGGCGCTGAGCAGGCTGTTCATCTTGAAGATGTGGCCGGCCCCGCGCGCGCCGCTGAAGCTCCGCGACTGCTCGGGGAGGAAGAGGCCGCTGCAGTCGACCAGGTAGATGGTCGGCAGGCGGAGGCGCAGGGCCATCTTCTGGGCGCGCTGGATCTTCTCCGGCGTGCGCGGCCACCAGGCGCCGCTCGCCACCGTGTTGTCGTTGGCGATGACCATGCACCAGCGGCCCTCGATGCGCGCGAAGGCCGTGACCACGCCGGCGCCGGGGCTCGAGAGCTTCCCGAAGCGCTCGCCCTGGTTCACGAAGGTGCCGACCTCGAACACGTCCGTGCCCGGATCGACGAGGCGCGCGAGGCGCTCGCGGGCCGTGAGCTTGCCCTTCGCGTGGACGCGCTCGACGTACTTCTGGCCCCAGCCGGCGTGCACCTCCGCGCGGCGGTCGACGATGCGCTGCTCGAGCTCGGCGAGGGCCTCGCGCTGCTCGGCGAAGCTGCGATCGTCGGCGACCTGCTCGCGGGGCGCGCCGATGGGGCGGACGGGGACGTGCGCCATCAGCCGTTCTCCTCGTGTGCGGATGCGGGTGCGGGTGCGGATGCGGGCCAGCCGGGGATGGCGCCCGTGTCGTACTGGTTCGTGCGGAAGGGCTCGCTCTTCAGGATGGCGAGGTGCATGGGCACGGTGGTCGGGACCCCCTCGCAGACGAGCGCCTCGAGGGCGCCGATCATGCGGTCGCAGGCCTGGTCGCGGTCCGCGCCGTGGGCGATGACCTTGCAGAGCAGGCTGTCGTAGAAGGGGGGCACCTCGTAGCCGCTCGTCACGTGCGTGTCGACGCGGATGCCCTCGCCCGTCGGGCTCTCCCAGCGGGTGATGAGGCCCGGCGCGGGCTTGAAGCCCTGGCTCGGATCCTCGGCGTTGATGCGGCACTCGATGGCGTGGCCCTCGAGCTTCACGTCGGCCTGCGCGAGGGCGAGCCGGTGGCCGGCGGCGGCGAGGATCTGCTGCTCCACGAGGTCGACGCCGCTCCGCTCCTCGCTCACGCAGTGCTCGACCTGGAGGCGCGTGTTCATCTCCATGAAGCGGAGCGTGCCCTCGCCGTCGAGGAGGAACTCCATGGTGCCGGCGCCCACGTAGCCGATCTCGCGGGTGGCGCGGACGGCGGCGGCGAGCGTGCGGGCGCGCTCGGCCGGGTCGAGGACCGGGGCCGGCGACTCCTCCACGAGCTTCTGGTGGTTGCGCTGCACGGTGCAGTCGCGCTCGCCGAGGTGGATGACCTGGCCGTGGCGGTCGGCGAGGAGCTGGATCTCGACGTGCCGGCCGCGCTCGACGAGCTTCTCGAGGTAGACGCGGTCGTCGCCGAAGGCCGCGAGGGCTTCGCCGCGCGCCTCCTGGTAGGCCTGCTCGAGCTGGTCGTCGCTCCGGGCGATGCGCATGCCGCGCCCGCCGCCGCCGCTCTCGGCCTTGAGGAGCACCGGGTAACCGACGCGGCGCGCGACCTCCCGGGCCTCCTCGACGCTCGCGAGGATGCCCTCGCTCCCCGGGATGAGCGTGAGCCCCGCCTTGGCCATGGCCTTCTTGGCGGGGGTCTTCTTGCCCATCAGGTGCATCACGTGGGCGGGCGGCCCGAGGAAGCTGACCCCGTGGCTCTCGCAGAGCTGCGCGAAGAGCGGGTTCTCGGCGAGGAAGCCCCAGCCGGGGTGGAGCGCCGTGCAGCGAGCCTGGACGGCGGCCTGCACGATGCGGACGGGGTCGAGGTAGCTCTGCGCGGCCCGGCCGGGGCCGAGGACGACGACCTCGCGGCCCTCGGTGTAGGGGGCGTGGCGGTCAGCCTCGGAGACGCCGAAGACGGGCGTGATGCCCATCGCGTCGCAGGTCCGGGCGATGCGCGCGGCCACCTCCCCCCGGTTGGCGACGAAGAGCCGATGAAAGAGGCGCGTCATGGGGCGCGGACGCTAACACGAAGGGCCCCCCGGCGGGGGACGGGGACGTGAGGCGGCTCGCGCGTGTATGCTCGGCCGCCGGAGGCGCGCGTGGCGACGGACGAGTACACGGCCCCCACGCCGGAGGGCGCGGGGCGTGCGGTGGAGGAGCTGCTGGGGCACGAGGTCGTGCGCGTGGAGCTTCCGCGGCGCCGGCGCGGCCTCCCGGCCGAGTCCTTCCGCTGCTGGCTCGACGACGGACGCACGGCGATCGCCACCTGCCGCCCGACGGCGACGCGCACGGCCTACGAGGCGCACGTGCTCCGGCAGCTCTTCGCGCGGGGCGCGCCGGTGCCGCGGGTGCTGGCGGCCGAGGGGGCCTGGCTCGTGCAGGAGGATCTCGGGAGCCTGCGCGTCTCGCAGCGGCTCGCCGAGCTCGGGCCGCGGGACGCGGAGCCGCTCCTGCACGCGGCGGCGCGGGCGCTGGTCTCGGTGCACGAGGCAGGGCGCGACGCGGGGCTCGCGCAGGACGCCCCGCCTCCGGAGAAGGCGACGCGGCTGCTCGAGGCGCCGGGCGCGCTGGCGGCGCGGGCTGGGATCGGGCCGCCGCGCTTCGACGCCGAGGCGCTCGGGCGGGCGCTCGCGGCCGGCGTCGGCGACGCCTTCGTGAAGACGGACGCGCGACCGGCGCGGGCGGTGGTGCGGCGCGAGGGCGTGGTGGTCTGGTTCGACTGGGCGCGCTGCGGGCGCGGGCATCGGGTGCGCGACCTCGTCTGGCTCCTCGGGGACGAGGCCGTGCCCGAGTGGCCGGAGGTCGAGGAGGCCGTGCTGGACGCGCGCCTGGCGAGCTTCATCGAGGGGCTCGACGCCGGGCGGACGCACTTCGCCGTGTACGGCGTGCTCCACCTCTGCCGGCGCCTCGAGGCCATCCTGCGCTTCAAGGGCGAGGGCGACTGGTGGCCGCGGGAGGAGTGCCTGGACGCGGACCACCCGATCGTGACCGAGGAGGCCTATCGCACGCTCGCGCGGCGGGGCGCCCGCTGGGCCACGCGCCACGCGCTGGTCGAGGGGTTCGAGCCCTTCTTCCGCCAGCTCGCGTAGCTTCGGCTCGCTCCCTTCGGTCGCGAGGCGATCCGCGCTCCGCTTTCCGCTGTCCGTGCTGGCGCTCGTCGTCGCGGTCCATGCCGCTTCGCGGAGATGCGCACCGTGGAGCGGCGGCGGGGGTGGCTCGCTCCCTCCGTCGCGTTGCGATCCGCTCGCCATGCCGGCGCTCGACGCCGCTTCCCGCCGTCCGCGACGGCTATGAGAGCTCGGTGCGCGCCCCCTTCAGCCAGCCCGCGAGGGCGCTGGCCACGGCCGCCGAGTCGAGCGTCACCTCACGGCGGAGCGCTTCGCCCTCGCGCTCGGGGGCCTCGAGCTCGAGGGTGGCGCCGTCGAAGTGGAGCACGCGGGTGTGCCCGACGGGCAGCGCGAGCAGCGCCGCGCCCTCCCGGATCACGAGCCACTCCGGGGTCGCGCCGACCTGCCCGCCCGGGGCCCAGGCGACGGCGCCGGCGAGGCCCCGCTCCTCCGACTCCTCGTCGCCCTCGCGGCGGTAGGCGCCACCTCGCTCCGTGCCCTCCGCGAGCGCTTCGCGGACGGTGTGCTCGACGAGCGGCGGCGTGGCCTCCCGCGGGATCCAGGCGAAGGGCGCCAGCGCCGCGTTGAGCTCGGCGTGCGCCTCGAGGCGCGCGAGGAGCGCCCGGGCGAAGCGCTCGGCCTGCGCGTTCCATCGCCGTCGCTGCCAGATCGGATCGGCGAGCTCGGCTTCGGCGGGGCGTGGGCGGAGCGCTTCGGGGATCGGCACGGGGGGGAGCGGGAACACGAAGGCCTCGCCCTCGCCGGGCACCACGCGGACGAGGGGGCCGTGCTCGTCCACGAGCACCTCGGCGCGATGCGGGGCGTCGAGGCGCACGGGGCGCGGCCCGACGAGGAGGTCGCCCCGGAGGTGGAGGGCGAGGACGGTGCCGACGGGCCGGGAGAAGAGGCCGAAGAGGGCGAAGCCGAGGACGGACGCCCCGATGAAGCCCGGCACGGCGAGGAGGGCGACGGACTCCCAGTCCTTCAGGATGCCGATCTCGCGAGCGGCGACCAGGGCGACGGCGAGGAGCACCCAGCAGGCGACGAACCAGGGGAGGACGCGCAGGCGCGCCTGGACGTGCAGCCGCTCCACGGCGCGATGTTACCAGGCGGCGCGGGGACGGGCGCGCGAGCATGGGCGCGCGAGCATGAGAGCGCGAGGACGGTGCGCCTGGATGGGGCGCGCGAACCTCCTCAGGTGGCGGCGGGCTCGGAGGGCGCACGGGTCTTCGCGAGGAAGTAGGCGAGGCTGAAGGCGAGGAGCGCGAGGGCGCCGACGCTCATCAGGTAGGTGAAGCGGCGGAAGAAGACGAGGCGCGTCGCGTCGCTCTCGGCGAGGTCGCGATAGAGCTGCACGCCGACGGATCCCGTGTAGCCGAGGGCGTCGGCGACGTAGATGGTGAAGACGGCCGTCGCGGCGACCCCGGTGGTGGCGATGAGGCGGTCGAAGAGGACCGAACCGAAGGGGACGTAGACGAGGTAGGAGCCGAGGCCCGTGAGGATCATCCAGGTGGCGCCGTCGACCTGGCCGGCGTCGAAGAGGAGCGTGCCCCCGCCGAGGAGGGCCGCGCCGCCGAGCATGATCGCGTAGGCGCCGGCCAGGCCGCGGCGGTTGTCGCGGATGAGCACGAGGAGGCCGAGGGCGAGGAGGACGCCGAAGGCGACCGGGAGCTCGGTCCGGGTGAAGATGGTCGGGGCCTCGCCGTAGCCGAGCTCGCGGAAGATCTCGACGCCGTAGTTGTCGCGGAAGTCGCGGTAGGCGGTGAGGAAGAAGTAGACGACGAAGAGGAGGACGAGGCCCGGGAGGAAGCGGCGCAGGAAGGCGCGGCGCTCGGGGCCCGTCATCGGCGGGCGCTCGACGCGGGCGGCGACGTCCTCCGGGGTCGGCGGGGGGAGCTGGTCGAGGAGCCAGACGGCGAGGAGGAAGGCCGGGGCGAAGAGGAGGCCCGTGGCGAAGGGCATCCAGGCTTCGGAGAGGCCGTGGTCGCTCATGAGCCAGCGGCCGACGTCTTTGACCACGCCGGAGGCGACGATGAAGGAGGTGCTCAGGCCGGCGAGGAGGAGCTCGGAGGAGCGGCGCCCCTCGAGGTAGCGGACGACCATGCCCCAGACCATCCCGAGGGGGAGGCCGTTGGCGAAGATGGCGAGGGCCTTCCAGGGGCCGGGGAGGAGGGCGAAGAGGAGGAGGGCGAGCTCGGCGGAGCCGACGAGGGCGAAGAGCGCGAGGCGGCGGCGGCCGGGGCGGACCTCGGAGACGAGCTTGATGCCGAGGTACTTGCTGAGCGTGTAGCCGACGACCTGCGCGATGACGAAGGCCGTCTTGAGGGCGACGCCCGTGCCGAGGAAGGTCTCGCCCTCGAAGCTCGCGGCAGCGAAGGGCTTCCGGAAGGCGTACATCGCGAAGTAGGTCGCGAAGGCCGTGAGGGTGGCGTAGGCGACGAAGGCCGGAGCCGGGGCCCGGGCGAGCCAGCGGCTCAGGGGGCGGGCGTCGCGCGCGGAGGTCACGGGCGGCGAGCGTAGCGGGTGGCGGGGGTCGGTCGAGCGGGGCGCAGCGGAGACACGGCTTCGTCACGCGCGGGGCGCCGGCGCCGCGGCGGGTCCGTGGTTCGCGACCATCGCCGACAGCTACGTCACGCGCGCGGCGCCGGCGCCGCCCTCCCCTCACGCAGACCTCTCACGCAGCCGGCCGGCAGGCCTCCGCGTGTCGACGTCTCACATGCAGCTGTCCGGCACGGGCGCGTCCAGGAAGTCGCACGGCTCCCACAGCCTCCCGAGCTGGTTCGGCCGCAGCCTCTCGGTCGGCGTGCTCACGCCGCTCACGTTCCCGCACTCGCCGATCGCGTCGAAGCCCGTGCTCGCGCACTCGTCGCTGCTGCTCGCTCCGATGTAGGGCGCGATCAGCTCGTAGGTCGTGCCCGTCGTCATGTCGACGAACATCCCGCTCGCGATCCGCAGCTGCGACATCCCCCCGCCGCCGTTGTTGAACCATCCGCTCGCCAGGCCGCTCCCCTGCATCTCGAGGTCGCTGATGCGCAGCCCGAAGAGCCCCGGGTCGTTCGGCCCGAAGAAGGGGTACTCGCACATGGACGCCGCCTGGTTCCGGATCGCCACGTAGACCCCGCGCGGCGGGATCACGTCCTCGCTCCCGAAGTCCATCCAGCGGAAGGCACCGCAGGAGCCCGGGTTGCAGTAGGCGAAGTGGCTCCCGTCGAGGGTCACCGGGCAGTGCGAGAGGTTGGTGATCTCGATCGCCTCGCCCGCCTCGCAGTCCGGCCCCGAGCAAGGACCATCGCCGTTGATCACGTACTCGCTGAAGACGATGTTCGAGGGCGAGGGCGCGACCGGCGTCGAGCAGCTCTCCACGAGGCGCACGCTCACCGGCGCCGAGCTCGCGCAGCAGGTCGCGTCGTCGCTCCGGCAGGCCCGCGCCACGAGCTCCACCGCCGTGCCCGGCGGCGCGCTCCCGGGGCCGAGCTCGCTCGCCGCCCGGTGCCAGTTCTGCCCCTCCGTCGTCACCGTGCCGTAGGGCACTCCGTCGGCGAGGAGCGTGTAGGTCTGCCCGGCCGGGAGCGGCGAGAGCGAGACCACCGGGCGCCGATCCCAGCTCGTCCCGCAGACGTCCAGCGTCGGCGCGGCCGGCGGCGTGCAGGCGAGCTCGGCCGTCACATCGACGGTGCAGCACGCGGTCTCCATCTCGTCGTCGGTCACGCAGAGCCGCAGCACGTAGCCGCCGGCCTCGTCCGGTGTGAAGCGCGTGCTCGCGGCCGTCGCCGGCGTCGGGCTCGCCGCGGAGCCGCCGGGGCGCGTCGTCACGCTCCAGGCGAAGCTCACGGCGCCGCCGTCGGGATCGCTGCCGCTCCCCATCAGCGCCACGGCCTCGCCCACGGTCACGCTCCGATCGCCGGGGCACATCACGTTCGGCGGGAAGCGCGGGCAGACGTCCCCCTCGTCGACGCCCATGTCGCAGTCGTCGTCGGCGCCGTTGCAGAGCTCGCCGCTGGGGCCGACGTCGCCCTCGCAGACGCCCCAGCGCCCGTCCGCGTCGCAGGTCTCGGTGCCCGCCACGCACGCGCCGACGTCCGTGCCGCAGCGCCGCGTCGCGCCCGTCCGGCAGGCGCAGCCCTCGTCGACCTCCCCGTCGCAGTCCTCGTCGCCGCCGCTGCAGTCCTCGGCCGTCGGGTCGGTCGCGCCCGTGCACGTCCCCCAGGCGCCCCTGCTGCAGCGCTGCGAGCCACTCACGCAGGCGCCCACGTCCGTGCCGCAGCTCCGCGTCGTGCCGTCGGTGCAGCCGCAGCCCTCGTCGACGGCCCCGTCGCAGTCCTCGTCGACGCTCCCGTCGCAGGCCTCGACGCCCATCGGCACGGCGCCCTCGCACGCGCCGAAGACCCCGTCCACGCAGGTCTCCGTGCCCGCCATGCAGGCGCCCACGTCCGTGCCGCAGCTCCGCACGAGGCCCTCGTCGGTCGTGCCGTCGCAGTCGTCGTCGACCCCGTTGCAGGTCTCGCCGATCGGATCGACGCGCCCCTCGCACGCGCCGAAGACCCCCTCCGCGCAGGTCTCGACGCCGGCCACGCAGCGCCCCTCGTCGCTCCCGCAGAGGCGCGTCACGGCCTCGTCCGTCTCGCCGTCGCAGTCGTTGTCGAGCCCGTCGCAGGCCTCGTCGCTCGCCGGGTTGCCGCCCTCGCAGGCGCCCCACTCCCCGGCGGCGCAGGTCTCGGTGCCGGCCCGGCAGGCGCCCACGTCCGAGCCGCAGCTCCGCGTGAGCCGCTCGTCCACGACGCCGTCGCAGTCGTCGTCGATCCCGTTGCAGCTCTCCACGCCGGGCGGCGTCGCGCCCATGCAGTCGGTCCGCACGCCCCCGACGCAGAGGCTCTCCCCCAGGCTGCACGCGCCCACGTCCGAGCCGCAGGCCAGGGGCGGATCCCCCTCGGCGCACTCACAGCCGTCGTTCGGCGCGCCGTCGCAGTCCTCGTCGAGGCCCTCGACGTCGCAGAGCTCCTCCGCCGGCGCGACGTCGCCCTCGCAGGGGCCCCAGGTGCCGAACTCGAGGCCCTCGCCGCAGACCATCTCGCCGTCCGCGCAGGTGCCCACGCCGCGCTGGTCGGCGCGCCCGCGGAAGCAGGGGCCGACCTCACCCGGGATGCAGGGGCAGCCCTCCTCGACCTCGCCGTCGCAGTCGTCGTCGAGGAAGTTGCCGCAGACCTCATCCTCGGCGCACGCCGGCGCCGGACCTCCATCGGGCGCCACGGAGGCGTCCTCGGGCTCGCTCGCGTCCGGCTCGGTGGAGGCGTCCTCGGTAGCGGCGTCCTCGCCCGGCCCGCCCGCGTCCCCCGTCGCACGGGGATCGCTCCCGCAGTCGCACGCGCCCAGGGTGAGCGCCACGAACAGCGCGAGCCGAATTTTCCACCACATCGAGGGGACAGACTGACACCGGGTCTGGCGCGGTTCCAGCCGCACATCTCCGCCAGACGTGCAAAGATGTGACATGCGCGTAACGGGAACGTGTCTGCTCGTCGTCGGCCTCGGTCTCCTCCTGGCGTGCGGAGGCGGAGGGGGCGGCGGTGAGGACGACGCGGGCACCGCCCCGGATGGCGCGATGGACGCCGGCATGGACGCGCCCATGGCCGACGCCGGGCCGCTCTGGCGGGCCTGCGAGGAGACCGAGCCCGCGGGGACGAGCTCGCTGCCTTTCGTGCCCTCGACCCTGGTCGCGACCATCGCGCCGATGGAGGCGTCCCTCGCCGAGCCCGGCGAGCTGAACCCGGTGACGCTCGAGGGGGAGCTCGCCTACGCGGCGATGGGCTTCGGCGAGTACGCCGCCGGGCCGGGGCAGCCTCGCGTTCAGCGCACCGATCTCGGTGGGGAGACCGCGTTCGGCGCGCGCCGCAGCCTGACCTTCTTCACGCACCTCGCCGACTCGCAGCTCGTCGACGACGAGAGCCCGGCGCGCATCGCGAACCTCGACTCGCCCGAGGGCTCGGGGGCCATCCGCGCGCAGGAGGCCTACGTGCCGCGCGCGCTCTCGGCCATGGCCCGCACGCTCGGGCAGGTGGAGGAAGCCGCGCGCCCGCTCGACTTCGGCGTCGTCAGCGGCGACTGCACGGACAACGGGCAGCTCAACGAGCTCCGCTGGTTCATCGACACGCTGGACGGGCGGACCGTGGACTACGACTCGGGGGAGGACGACGACCCGCTCCCCGGGCCGGACAACGACCCGAAGGACCCCTTCGACGCCGTCGCCTTCCCGGCGCCCTGGCTCTTCGTGCCGGGCAACCACGACGTGGAGGTGGTGGGCATCTTCCCGCCGACGATGGCGCAGATCGATCGCGCCCTCGGCACGCGCGCGACGCTCGGCGCGCGGGACTACCGGCGCCCGCACGGCGCGATCACCCGGGGCACGGTGCCGGCCGACCCGATGCGCCTGCCGCTCCAGCGCGAGGAGATCGTCGCCGAGCTGCGCGACTCGCCGGCGACGCCCGGGCCGGTGGGGCACGGCTACCCGGAGGACGCCGACCTCACGCACGGGGCGAGCTACGTCTACGACGCCGTGCCGGGGCTCCTGCGCATCGTCGGCTTCGACACGAACGACCTCACCGGCGGGAGCATCGGGATGGTGCTCCGCTCGACGGTGGAGGAGTGGCTCGAGCCGGCGCTGGCCCAGGCGGAGGAGGACGGCGTGCTGGTGATCCTGGCGTCGCACCATTCGACGCTCGAGATCGACACGGTGGAGGGCGAGGCCGGGGACGTGCGCGAGGACGCGGTGCCCGGCGCGGAGCTCGAGGCGATCGTGGCGGCGCATCCGCAGGTGATCGCGTGGATGGTGGGGCACGAGCACTTCAACCGGGTGCGCGCGATCCCCGGGGCGGAGGGGACGCCGGGCTACTGGGAGATCATGACCAGCAGCCTCGTGGATTGGCCGCAGCAGATGCGGCTGATGGAGCTGGTCGACAACGGGAACGGGACGCTGAGCCTCTTCGCGACGCTGCTCGACTACGCGACCGAGAGCTGCATGGAGCGGCGCTACCGGCGGCTCGGGTTGATGGAGTTCCAGAGCGGCTGGGGGGACAGCTACTCGGACGATCCGAACGACCTGAACGTGGAGCTGGTGGTGCCGACGCCGGCGAGCGCGGCGGACGCGGTGGCGGCGGCGAGCGCGGGGGCGCGCATCGAGAGCCTGACGAGCCTGGCGGGCGAGTAGGCGGCGCAGGGCCGGCGAGCGGCGAGCCCGCGCGCGGGGGCGCGAGCGCCGAGCACCGGCAGGCAGCCCGAGCGCCGAGCACCAGCAGGCAGCGCGAGCGCCGAGCACCAGCAGGCAGCCCGAGCGCCGAGCACCAGCGGGCAGCCCGAGCGCCGAGCACCAGCGGGCAGCCCGAGCGCCGAGCACCAGCGGGCA
>PABA01000217.1 GCA_002699025.1 Sandaracinus sp.
GGCGCAGGTGGTGCCACAGGCGCCGCAGTTCGCGGGGTCGGTGTCGGTGTTGGTGCAGGTGCCGTCGCAGTCCGTGTTCGGCGCGGGGCAGCTCGCGGAGCAGGCGCCCTCGACGCAGAACTCGCCGGTGGCGCAGGCCATGTCGCAGCCGCCGCAGTGGGCCGGGTCGACGTCCGTGTCGACGCAGGTGCCTCCGCACTCGATGGTGCCCGGCCCGCAGACCAGCACGCAGGAGCCCATCTCGCAGGCCTCGCCAGAGCCGCAGGCCATGCCGCAGCCGCCGCAGTGATCCTCGTCCGACTGAGTGTCGACGCAGTCACCGCCGCACTCGACCTCAGCGCCCGTGCAGGTGGGGCCGGAGTCGGTCCCCATGCCCGCGTCCATGGCGGTGACGCCGTCGTCGTCGCCGCACGCGGCGACGAGCATCAGGCAGGACAAGGCACAAATACTGAAATTTTTCATCCACACACCTCTGCCCGGAGAGTACGCCTCTTCGTCTCCCTCGGATAGGGGCAGGTGGAATGGGGGAGCTTCTCGGGCTCGAGGCCGGCGTGCTCGGGCAGGGCCGTGGCGGCGCCCTCAGGGCGCGCAGGGGGTCGTCGCCGGGGCGACACGCTCCACGGAGTAGACGTTCGACTGGGTGTAGTTGAACCAGGTCATGCGCGCGTCCGCGAAGCGGTCGGCGCGGTAGACGGTCTCGTTGCCGGCCGTCAGGTGGATGTTCCGCCCGTCGACGCGCCACTGGTAGTCGCGCTGGCCGCGCGCGACCATGCCCGCGCCGGGGCCGCTGCCGGGGCCTTGCCGGTACGTGCCGGTGCCGTCGGCGCGGAACTCCCAGGTCTGCTCGACCATGGTCTCGGGCTCGGCGTCGATGGCCGCGAGGCGCCAGGTGCCGAGGAGCGTGCAGCGGAGCTGGGCCTCGTCTTCGGGCGCCAGGGGCGCGGGGCCGACCGCCGTGGAGCTGACGCAGCTGGCGAGGGTGAGGGCGAGCAGGGCGAGGACGAAGCGCGAGCGCATGGCCCTACGGTGGTCGCGTTCGCGTCCGCGTTCAAGGATGGCTCGGGGATGTCTCACTCCGGAGTCAGCGCCGGCGGGCTCCAGGCTTTGAAAGGGGCGCGTCCGAAAAAACTCCCGATGGGGAGGCTGCAATTGGGGCCGGCTCGCACTAGACACGTCGCGACAGACCCGAACCACGGAGCGTCCAGACGTGTCGAAGACCATCCTCATCGCCACCCAGAAGCCCTTCTCGCCCGACGCCAAGCAGCAGGCGTCCGCCTTCCTCGAGGAGGCCGGCTACCAGGTCCGCGTGCTCGAGGCCTACGACGACGAGGCCGCCCTGAAGGGCGCGCTCGCGGAGGCCGACGCGGTGATCGTGCGGAGCGACAAGATCCACGCGGGGGTGCTCGACGCGGCCAAGCAGCTGAAGCTCGTGGTCCGCGCCGGCGCCGGCTACGACAGCATCGACTGCGCGGGCGCGAAGGAGCGCGGCGTGACCGTGATGAACACGCCGGGCCAGAACGCCAACGCGGTGGCCGAGCTGGTCTTCGGCCTGCTCGTGTACACGGCGCGCGGCCACTACGACGGCAAGCCGGGCACCGAGCTGAAGGGCAAGACCCTCGGCATCCACGCCCTCGGCAACGTGGGCAAGAACGTGCTGCGGATCGCGCACGGCTTCGGCATGGAGGTGATCGCGCACGATCCCTTCGTCGAGGCGCAGGACATCCAGGCGCTCGACGCGACGCCCATCGACACCGTCGAGGAGCTCTACGCGAAGTCCGACTACCTCTCGCTCCACATCCCGGCGACGCCGAAGACCATCGGCTCCATCGGCAAGGCGCTGCTGAGCGCGATGCCGAAGGGCGCGACCCTGATCAACACGGCGCGCGCCGAGGTCATCGACGAGCCGGGCCTGCTCGAGGCGCTGCGCGAGCGGGAGGACCTGCACTACGTGACCGACATCGCGCCGAGCGACGAGACCGACGCCGCGCTGAAGGAGCTCGGCAAGCGCTACTTCCGCACGCCGAAGAAGATGGGCGCGCAGACCGCCGAGGCGAACACCAACGCCGCCACCGCCGCCGCCCACCAGATCGTCGCCTTCTTCGAGCGCGGCGAGCGCCACAACGTCGTCAACGACTGAAGCCCCTCCGCTCGCTGGCGCTCCCGCGCGATAGCGAGCGCCAGCGAGCGCGGAGTCAGTCCCAGAAGTACTGCACGCCGATCTCCGGGCGCACGCTCCAGAGCGCGCGCTCGTCGTCGCGGAAGGGCGGGACCCACTCGGCGACGAGCGCCACCCGCACGAGGTGGGCGGCGATGGCGGTGGCGGTGGCCTGGAAGACGGCGCGGGAGCAGGGGCGCGAGCGGTCCTGCGGATCGGCGCACTCGCCGCCGCCGAAGTCGTCGCGCGAGCTGAACACGTAGCCGCCGCGGAGGCCCGTGCGGAGCTGGAGCGCGCCGTTCAGGGGCGCGCCGAGCTCGACCTCGAAGCCGAGCAGCGGCGCGACGCCGATCCAGCTCGGCTCGGCGCTCAGAAGGGAGGCGGTGCCGCGCGCCTCGAGGGCGAAGGTGCCGCGCAGCCGCGGGACGCCGCGGCCGGTGAAGCTCCAGCCGAGCTCGCCGACGACGCCGCCGAGCTGGAGGTAGAGGTCGTGGCGCTCGGGGACGTAGGCGAGCTCGTCGGCGGTGGTCTGCGCGATGACCCGCGCGAGGGGCGTGAGCAGCCCCTGCTCGCCGGCGAGGTCCGTCGCCATGGCGGCGATGCGGTGGCGGAAGGCGACGTAGGCGGCCTCGCCGTCGGGCTCGTCGACGCCGAGGTCGGGGAAGCGGAGCCCGTGGTGGCCCATGCGGCGGAAGATCCAGGCGAGCTCGGCCTCGTCCTCGCCTCGCGCCCAGCGCGCGCCCGCGTCCGGCGGCGCCTCGCCCCGGAGCGCCCGCGCGCAGTCGGGGTGCCGCTCGGCGAGGCGGCGGCGCGCCGGATCCGACCCCACGCGCTCCGGCTGGCAGGCGTCGTAGATGCGGTCGCGGCTGGTCGCGGCGAGCGCGCGGTAGGGGGCGAGCGCGTCGCCGGCGCAGAGCGCGTCCGCGTCGCCGACCCCGTCGAAGATGGCGCGCAGGCAGTGGTAGGGACGCCAGCCCGGGCCCGAGACGTCCACCCGCTCCTCGAGAGGGACGGCCGCGTCGAGGTCACCGTGGACGGCCTCGTGCCCGCGCGCCGTGTCCAGGGCGCGCCGGGCGTGGACCATGCCCAGGTAGAAGTCGTAGCGGCGGAAGCGCTCCTCGAAGAAGCCGAGGAACATCGAGAGCGGGTCCGACGCCGGCGGCTGATCGAGGCGCGACATGAAGAGGCGCTCGCGGAGCGCGGGCTCGTGCGCGAGCGCCTCCTGGAGGCCGATCGTCATCGCGGAGTAGCCGAAGCCCTCGAGGACGGCCGCGGCGTAGGGGAGCATGGTGTCCGGGAGCTCGGGGCCCTCGCCGCCTGGTCCGTTCGCGCCGTCCTGGGCCAGCGGGCCCTCGAGCGGCGCCGGGTAGCTCCGGAGGACCGGGTTCACGAGCAAGAGGAGCGCGTCCTCGGGGAGGGCGTCGGCGCCGCCGTCCCGGAGCGCCCAGGTCGCGAGGCCGACCGGGTGCGAGTCGAAGACGCCGCCGTCGAGGAAGGGGGCGACGCGGGCCTCCTCCGGCGTGCAGGGCGCGTCCGCTTCGTCCGTGCCCGGGCAGTAGCGGACCGCCTGCGGGGCGAAGCCGCCGGGGAAGGCGCTCGAGGCGTAGACGAGCTTGCGGAGCGCGCCGAAGGGGTCGGCGGTCGGGCCGTCCACGGCGAGGCGCGGGAGGGCCAGCGCGCGGAGGTGCGGCGGGCGGTGGTTGGCGACCGCGGGCGTGCGGTTCGCGCCGCGGCCCGTGACGCGGAGGAGGAAGCGCTCGGTCATGCGCGGCATGGCGAGGAGGTCGCCGCCGGGGAGCGTCTCCGGGCGGACGCGGGTGACGGAGGCGCCGACGAGCACCTCGCAGCCCGGCTCGAGGCCGCCCCGGAAGCGGCGCTCGACGGCGGCCGTGGCGACGTCGAACTGGTCGCGGGTGAAGACGTGGATGCCGTCGACCTGCTCCGGGTCGTGGAGGCGGTCGGCGCCGATGGGCATCCAGCTCTGCCAGAAGAGGCTCTCGGTCGGCGCGGGGGTGGGCTCGGCGCAGGTGGCGAGGGCGCCGAGGAGGGCGTTGATGCAGCCGGCGCTCGTGCCGACGAGGGCGCGGAGCTCGACCTGCTCGCGGGCGGGGCGGAGGGCCTCGACGAGGTAGTGCAGGTAGCCGGCCTCGTAGGCGCCCATGGAGGCGGCGGCGCTGATGGTGATGGCGAGCGGGCGCGGGCGTTCGGTGGGGGGCGCGGGCGCCTCGTCCGCTGCGGCGGCGTCCTCGCCGGTGGGGCTGCTCTCCGCGTCCTCGCCGGACCCGTCCGCGGTCTCCGCTCCTTCGACCGGGGCCTCGTCGCCCTCGCTCGCGACCCCGCCCGCGCCCGGAGGCTGCGCCCCGACGCCACCGACCAGCAGAAACACGCACGCCCACGCCCCGACGACCCGACCAAGCATGGCCGAGGCATAGCGCAAAGCGCCCCGGCGCGCGTGCCCTCAGCGAAGGCCGGCGAGGGCCTGCGGGAGCTCGACCGCATCCGGGTCCGAGAGGAGCACCCGGACCGTTGGGTCCCGGCCGAAGGCCCCACCCGATTCGAGGAGCGCGACCCAACCGGGTCCCTCGGCGATCGCGAGGGACCCGAGCCGTGCCAGGGGGAAGCCCTCGACGCCGAGGGCCTCTCCGATGGGCGCGAGCTCCACGCGCCTTCGGAGCTCGTTCGCGGAGCGCAGATAGCCGAGCAGGAAGCTGAAGGCGAACACGGTCACGGAGGCGCAGTCGAGCCAGGTGGCGCGCCCGAAGCGCTCCTCGGCGGCGTTCCAGTCCCGCGCGTACCCGTGGACCGGCGGGTCTGCTTCGTCGAGGGCCGCGAGGGGGATGGCCCAGTGCACGTCCCCTTCGGCTTGCAGGTTCAGGGAGAGGGCGTCGTGTTCGGGGAGGGGGGCGATGGATCGGCCGTCGCGCAGCAGTGAGCGCAGATCCCGGTGCTCGGCGCGCGCCAGGTCGTCGGTGAGCGCGAGCCACTCCCGTACGGTCGTGGGGAGCGTCCGCCCGAGGTCCTCTTCGAGCCCGGCGACGTCCCGGGTGACGCGCCCGACCGCCGGGAGTGCGGCGCCGTACCACCGACCGAGAAATCGGCGTAGGGCCGTCCACTCGGCGAGAGGCTCATCGGGAAGGTTCGCGAAGATGGGCTCGAAGGTCGCCATGACTCACGTCATCACGTCGCGCGAGAGGCAGCCACCCCGTGAGCGGCCCGCCGCTGGTCGATCCTCGTATGAAGCCGACACCCAGCGCCCGTCCTCGTCCTCCTCGTCGACGTGCACGTACGAGCACGTGCAAGAGGACGGGGTCGCGCCGATGCCGCGCCGACGCCGCGCGTTCACTCCGCGAAGCGGCATGGACCGTGAAGTCGAGCGCCAGCACGGACAGCGGACGGCGCAAGGCGGAAGGCAGCGACCGTCAGGTCGCGATGTTCCCGCGAAGCGGCATGGACCGTGAAGTCGAGCGCCAGCACGGACAGCGGAAAGCGGAAAGCGGAAGGCAGCGACCGTCAGGTCGCGAGGTCTCCGCGAAGCGGCATGGACCGTGAAGTCGAGCGCCAGCACGGACAGCGGACAGCGGAAGGCGGACGGCAGCGACCGTCAGGTCGCGAGGTCTCCGCGAAGCGGCGCGGACCGTGAAGTCGAGCGCCAGCTCGGACAGCGGAAAGCGGACGGCGGAAGGCAGCGACCGCCCGGTCGCGTTCAGGCGGGGGCGGCGGCGCCCGCGCCGTTCGTCGGCGCGTCGACAGCGCGCTCGTTCGGCGCCTCGAGGCCGAGCTCCTCGAGCGGGTCGCCGCTCCAGAGCTGCCCGCGGAGCATGTGGCCGAACATCTTGAAGTCGCTGAAGAGCGACCAGAGCGGGTAGCCGAAGGTGGCGGGCCGGTTCTTCTCGAGGCCGAAGTGGCCGGCCCAGGCGCAGGCGTAGGCGGTGACGACGCCCGCCGGGAAGAAGATCGGCGAGGCGAGCGTCGGCAGCGCGATCATCGCGGCCACGTGCCCGAGCGGGGGCTTCTCCGCCTCCTTCTTCATGCCGTCGCGGAAGATCGTCGCGAAGCCGGCCATCGCCAGGCCGAAGCCGAAGGGGTTGGTGACGGCGCTCGCCACGCAGCCGGTGAGGAAGCCGGTGGTGCCGACGAAGTGGAGCTTCCGCGAGTTCGCGTTGCGGTGCTCGCTCAGGTAGTGGGGCCAGAAGTCGTCGTAGCTCTCGATGCGGTTCGCCATGGCGCTCGAAACATAACCCACTCGCTCACGGGAGGTGAGCCGCGAGCGAGTCGCCCGCGCCGTGGGGCCCGACGGGCTCGGCGAGCGGACGCGCCCGGTCCGGTTGTCCATCTCCCGCCGAGCGAAGGGAAGCGCGAGCCGGAAGGCGGCGAGAACCCCGACCCCGCGATCGCAGGTCGCGTGATCCTCGGAATCCCCGCCTCGAGGGAGTAGGATGCCGGCGTGGACATCGGCATCGTCGGCGTCGGCATGATCGGCGGCACGCTCGCGAAGCTCTGGGCCCGCGCCGGCCATTGCGTGCATCTCGGCTCGCGTACGCCCTCCAAGGCGGCGGCCCTCGCCAAGGAGATCGCCGCGGCCTCGAGCGGGTCGCCGGAGGACGCGGCGGGCGCGGCCGAGGTCGTGCTCTTGGCGGTGCCCTACTCGGCGACCCCGGAGCTCGGCGAGGCGCTCGGCGGGCTCCTCCAGGGGAACGTGCTCCTCGACGCGGGCAACCCCTTCGAGAAGCGCGACGGCGAGGTCGCGCGCGCGGCGGCGAAGGCCGGCGGCTCGGGGCTCTACACGGCCGAGTGCTTCCCCGGGGCGCGCGTCGTGAAGGCGTTCAACACGGTGCACTGGGAGACGCTCGAGCAGGAGGCGCATCGCGACGGCGAGCGCATCGGCGTGCCCCTCGCGGGCGACGACGAGAACGCGCTCGAGGTGGCGAGCAGCCTGGCCTTCGACGCGGGCTTCGACCCGGTCATCGTCGGCGGGCTCGCGGAGGCGATCCGCTTCGAGCCGGGCACGGAGGTCTGGAACAGCGACCTCGGCGGCGCCGCCCTCCGCGCCAAGCTCGGGCTCTGAGCGGGCCGTCCGCCGTCCGCTCTCGTGCGGTGGCGGTTAGGTGCTCGGAGTCGCTGGATCGCTGCGAGTCGATGGCGCAGGGATCCTCCCCTCGCTCCGCGAACGCGGTACGGAGACCCCGAGGTCGAGAGAACGCACCGACGGCGGATCGCGGCGCGTGGAGCGCGCCCCGACCTGCAGGTCGGGATCAGCGCGTCGGGGCGCCCCAGCAGACGTAGTCGTCGAAGGCATCCGCCTGCTCGGCCTCCGGGTCGACGACCTGGACGCAGCGGCGCCCGCGGGCGCAGCCGGCGAGGCCCCCGCGGCACCAGCTCGCGTCCTCGACGGCGCCCTCGGCGCAGAGCAGGCCGCCGCTCGGTCGCGCGCCCTGGACGGCGGGCATGGGCGCGCCGGTCTCGCAGCGCTCGGCGCCGATCTCCCAGTGGAGCGCGCCCGGGGCGCTCGGCGCGTCCCACTCGAAGCGGCCCGCCACGGCGTGGTGGTCCGAGAGGTCCGCGAGGACGCCGCCGCGGGTGAAGCCGATGATGCCGCTCCCGCGCGTGAAGTCGTGGGGCGCGCGGAGGAGGCGCGTCTCGTTGATGGCGTGGAGCGGCGGCGCCCAGTCGCGCGTGACGAGCACGTAGTCGAGGTGCTCGGGCGCGTCCGAGCTGGCGTAGACGTTGTGCGCGCCCCAGGAGGGCGGCCCGCGGAAGGGGGGCGCTTCGGCCTGGAGGAGGGCGAGGGCCTCGTCGAGCTCGTGGGGCTGGAGGTTCAGGTCGCCGGCGACGATCACCGGCCCCGGGCAGGCCTCCACGTCGGCCGCCTCGTCGATGAAGGCGCGGATCATCCGGAGCTGGCGCGCCCGGGCGCGGCGTGGGGCTTCGGCGTTGGCTTCGCGGATGGCGCCGACGGCCGGCGCCTGGTTCTGCAGGTGCGTCCCGAAGACGTGGAGGCAGGGCGGTGCGCCCGGCGCGTCGGTCTCGAAGCGGGCGTAGAGGACGCCCTTGGCCGAGCAGCAGTCTTCGCCCACGCAGGCCGGGCCCTCGCGCTCCTCGTCGACGCCGCGGGCGTGGCGGAAGATGCGCTCGTCGACCTCGGCGAGCCGGTGCCGCCCGAGGATCAGGACGCCCCCGTTCAGCCCCATGTTCGCCTCGAGCTGCACGGGCCCGAGCGAGGATCCGCAGCTCTCCGGCTCGTCCGCGCCGAGCACGGGCGTCGCCTGCCAGCCCGCGCGGGTCATGGCGTCGACGATCGCCTGCCGCGCGCCGTCGTCGAAGAGCTCGCTCAGCACGACCACGTCGACGCCGTGGAGGTGCCGCGGGATCGCCGCCGCCCGCGAGCCCATGTCCCGCGCGACGGGCGGGAGCATCCAGGCGTTGTAGGCGAGCACGTCGACCCCGAGCGGCGTCGGCGGCGGCTCGGGCTCGGGGGCCGCGACGGTGTCGGCGCGCGGGGCCGCCGAGCCACAGGCCACGAGGAGGACGCAGGCGAAGAGCGAGGCGCGCACGGCGCACAGTCTAATGGGGGAACGATCGCCGCGCGCCAAGAGCGCGCAGGCGGTGCGGATTCGGCGCCTCGCTCCCGGCGCCTCGCTCCCGGCGCCTCGCTCCCGGCGCCTCGCTCCCGGCCCGAGCGCCTCTCGCCGAGCTGCGGGCCGGAGGCGGAGCGGATCCGCTTCGCGCGAGGAGGACGGGCACTCGGTAGCGCATCGCGGAGCGGCGTCCGCGTCCATGCGGTCCGGCCGCCCGGCGCGGCCGAGTGCGTTCTGGTATGACCGCGGCGCATGGAGCCGAAGGCGCCGCCCCGCTCGCACTGGACGCAGCTCCGCCTGCTCGCGGCGAACGTGCGCCGCGCGGTCGGCATCGGCTGGCGCGTCGAGCGGGCGCTGACCACCAAGTACGTCGCGGCCAACGTCGTCAACGCGCTCCTGCCGGTCGCCATCGCCTACGTCGGCAAGCGCATCGTGGACGCGGTCGTCGCGGCCATCGACGACCCGGCCCACCCGCTCGGCCCGACCCTGACCTGGGTCGCCGCCGAGCTCGGCCTGATGCTCGCCAGCCACGTCTCCGGCCAGCTCATCGGCTACTGGGGGCAGCTCCTCCGCGCGCGCCTCGCCATGCACGTGGACCAGCTCATCTTCGAGAAGGCGCTCCGCCTGAGCGTGCGCCACTTCGAGGACCCGGAGTTCATGGACATGCTCGAGCGGGCGCGGAAGGAGTCCGGCTGGCGCCCGGTCGAGATGATCACGCACGGCCTCCGCCTCGGCCGCAACGTGGTCACGCTCGTCGGCTACGCCGCGCTCCTCGCCCAGTTCAGCGGCTGGGCCGTGCTCGCCCTCGCCGTCGCCGGCCTGCCCTTCCTCGCCGAGACCCGCTACGCGAGCGAGGAGTACCTGATCCACGCGCGGCGCACGGCCCGCGAGCGGCAGGCCTACTACCTCCAGCAGCTCCTCACGAGCGACTACTACGTCAAGGAGGTGAAGCTCTTCGCCCTCGGGCCCGAGCTCCTCCGGCGCCACCGCGCGCTCCACGAGTCCTTCTACGAGGAGGACCGCTCCTTCGCCGGGCGCCGGGGCTTGGCCGTGACGCTCCTCGGGCTCGTGAGCATGGGGGTCTTCTACGGCATCTACGTGCTCATCGTGGGCGCCGCCGTCGTCGAGGCGATCTCCCTCGGGGACATGACGCTCTACCTGACGGTCTTCCGCCAGGGCCAGGGCGCCTTCGAGAGCGCCATGAGCAGCATCGCGCGCGCCTGGGAGGACAACCTCTACATGAACAACCTCTTCGAGTACCTGGCGCTCGGGGACGACGACCTGAGCACGGTCGAGGTCGGCGCCGTGCCGGAGGACGAGCACGCGCCGCGGCTGCGCTTCGAGCACGTCTCGTTCCGCTACCCGGGCTCCGAGCGGCCGGCCCTCGACGACGTCAGCCTCGACATCGCGCCGGGCGAGACCGTGGCGCTGGTGGGGCCGAACGGGGCTGGCAAGACGACGCTGATCAAGCTCCTCGTCGGGCTCTACGGGCTCGAGGAGGGGCGCATCCGGCTCGGCGATCGGGACGTGGCCGAGATGGACCGGGGCGAGCTGCGGCAGCGCATCGGCGTGCTCTTCCAGGACTTCGTGCACTACCACTTCACGGCCGCCGAGAACGTGGGCCTCGGCTGGCTGCCCGGGCTCGAGGATCGGGAGGCGATCACGAAGGCCGCCGAGGAGGCGGGGGCGGCCGAGGTGATCGCGAAGCTCCCGGGGGCCTACGACTCGATGCTCGGGCGCTGGTTCGGCGGGGAGCAGCTCTCGATCGGGCAGTGGCAGCGCATGGCGCTCGCGCGGGCGTTCATGCGGCGCTCGAAGGTGCTGATCCTCGACGAGCCGACGGCGAGCATCGACCCGGAGGGGGAGCACGAGATCTTCCAGCGCTTCCAGGACCTGAAGCGGGACGCGACGTGCATCTTGATCACGCACCGCTTCAGCACGGTGCGCATGGCGGATCGGATCGTGGTGCTCGACCAGGGGCGCATCGCCGAGGTGGGCACGCACGACGCGCTGATGGAGCGGGGCGGGCTCTACGCGCGGATGTTCTCGCTGCAGGCGGAGGGGTATCTCGAGGCGGGCCAGAGCTGAGCCGACGAACCCGGCGTCGGCTCACCCGTGCCCGTGCCCGTGCGGAGAGGCCGAGCCGCGATCCCGCTCCCAGAACCCGTGCCCGTGCCCGTGCCCGTGCCCGTGCCCGCTCGAGAGGCGAAGTCGCGCTCACGCTCTCTCCCCCAACCTCGCCCCCCCAACCTCGCCCCTCCAACTTCGCCCCTCCAACTTCGCCCCTCCAACTTCGCCCCTCCAACTTCGCCCCTCCA
>PABA01000218.1 GCA_002699025.1 Sandaracinus sp.
ATGGACCCGCCGGAGGATCCGATGGACCCGCCGGAGGATCCGATGGACCCGCCGGAGGATCCGATGGACCCGGGCACGGACCCCGGCCTCGACGGCGGCTCGACGACCATCCGCGGCGGCTGCAGCGCGGCCGGAGGCGCGGCGGCGGGGCTCTGGCCGCTGATGGCGGTCGGGCTGCTGGCGCGCCGGCGCCGCTGAGCGCGCCTCTCGGACCGAGCGGGGCGATGGGCTCGAGCGCGGGGAAGTCGGCGCGAGGCGCGGGCGCGGGTAGACTCGGGGCGATGCGCTCCGTCTGCTCCCCTGCGGCGCTGCTCGCCGTCCCCTTCGCGCTCGCCGCGTTCTCTCTCGCGCCTTCGTCCGCCGAGGCCCAGCACGAGGACTGGGAGACCATCGAGGACACGGGCGCGGCCGACGAGGACGTCGGCACCGAGCGCGTCCCGCTGCGCCCGGTCGTCCTCGACCCCTACCCGGGCGAGCTCCGGCTGGAGGCGGCCTTCTTCACGCGCGACGTGGACGGCGTCCAGACGAGCTTCGTCTCGCCCTTCGCCGAGGCCGACTACCGCTTCCACGAGCACGCGGAGATGGTCGTCCAGATGGGGGCGGCTTGGGCGAAGGTCGACGAGGAGAGCGCCGCCCGGCCCGGGAACCTGCTCCTCGGCGGGCGCTTCGTGCAGGAGCTCGGCACCTACCCCTGGCTCTTCGAGGTGAAGGCGGGGCTCGAGGTCGCGCTGCCGACGGCGCTCCTCGACGAGGACGACGACTTCGTGGACAACGCGCTTCGCCTCGTGGCCTGGGGCGGGGCGTCGAGCATGCGCGGGGGCCGCGACCTCTGGCTCTGGACGCCGGACCGGCTCAGCCTGGTCGTGCCCGTCGCCTTCGTCTCCCGCCACCCGGCGCTCCACCTCGAGGCGAGCCTGGACGTGGGCACGCTGATCTCGATCGAGGGCGAGGATCCGGAGGTGGCCGTGCAGTTCCTCGTCGAGGGCGGCTGGCGCATCGCCGAGACCTTCCTCCTCGCCGCGGCCTTCAGCGGCTCCGCCGTGCCCACGGGCGACGGAGACACCTTCCAGTCCGCGCTGAGCCTCCTGGCCGACCTCGCGCTCGGAGAGGGCGCGGGCATCTACGCGCGGCTCTGGATGAACCTCGACGATCCGAACGGCTTCGCCTTCGACGACGATGGCGTCTGGGGGATGACCGGCGGCGTCCGCTTCGGCCTGCCTTAGGAGCGTGTCGGAGCGCGTAGCGCATTGGCGCGACAGGGCGGGGACGAGCCCATCTCGCCCCCTCCCCTTTCGCCGCATCCCCTCACTCTCGAGATGGCCCCTCCATTCCTCGGCTCTCGCGGGCGGACGAGCTGGACCCGTCGCGCCCCACGCTCCGCCCAGCGCCCATGCGCTCCGCGGTCCTGGGCGAAGCCGGCGCCGCCTCAGAGGCCGTGCTTCTTCATCAGCCGGTGGAGCTGGTGGCGGCTGCGGAGGCCGAGGGCGGCGTAGGCGCGAGAGACGACGCCGTCGTGGGCCTCGAGGGCGGCGACGATGTCCTCGCGGCCGAGCTCCTCGGGGGCGACGGTGGGGGGCGGGGGCGCGACGTCGAGGGCGGCGCGGACCTCGCTCGTGAGCTCGAGGCGTCCGCCGAGGCTCGACTGGAAGCTCTGCCAGAGGAGACCGTGGAGCTCGCGGACGTGCTGCCGGTACCCGTGGAGGGCGAGCGCCTCGACGAGCTCGGGGGCGAGGCGGAAGCCGCCGTCGGGCTCGGCGAAGCGCTCGCGGAGGGCGGGGTCGTCCTCGGTGGCGGCGGCGAGGAGCGTCTGGGCGAGGCGCGGCACGTCCTCGCGGCGCTCGCCGAGCCCGGGGCAGTGGACGCGCAGGGTGAGGCGCGGGAGGAGGTCGTGCTTGAGGCTCGCCGGGTCGCGGTTGGTGGCGGCGACGACGCGCAGGTCCGCGCGGCGGGTGCGCTCCTCGCCGAGGCGCTGGAACTCGCCGTCGGCGTCGAGGACGCGGAGCAGGTGGGCTTGCATGGCCTCGGGGATCTCGCCGATCTCGTCGAGGAAGAGCGTGCCCTCGTGGGCGCGGCCGACGAGGCCCTCGCGCTCGCGCATGCCGGGGTTCGGGTAGTCCTTCACGTTGCCGAAGAGCTCGGCGTCGAGGAGGCCCTCGGGGATGGTCGCGGCGTTCCGCGCGACGAGGGCGCCCGGGCGGCCGGAGGCGCGGTGGATGGCGCGGGCGGCGAGCTCCTTGCCGCTGCCGGTGGCGCCGTGGACGAGCACGTGGAGAGGGCGGGGGGCGACGAAGGCGAGGCGGTCGCGCAGCGCCCAGACGGCCGGGGACTCGCCGACGATGCCGTCCGCGTCGGGGGCGCCGAAGGCGTGCGCGGCGGGCGCGCCCGAGACGGTGGGCGGGAGGCGGAGGGGGCGCCGGGTGGCCTGGAGCACGAGGCGCTCGCCGATGCGGGCGACGCGGCCCTCGCGGAGGACGCCGCGGTCGACCTCGGCGCCGTCGATCCGGAGGCGGCGGCGGCCGAGGTTGCGGAGCGCGAGGCCCTCGGGGGTGGCGCGGATCTCCAGCTGGGCGCGGCTGAGCTTCGGGTCCGCGAGCGGAGCGGCGGGGGTGTTCTCGCCGGGGCGCTGGCGGACGAAGCGGGCGCGGACGCCGCGCTCGGGCCGCTCGCCGCCGCGGCCGAGGACGAGGGTCTGGTCGGCCGGGACGAGGAGGACCTCGCCGCTGCGGGTGGGGTCGTGGGCGGACCAGAGGAGCACGAGGGCGGCGACCTCGGGGGAGCGGGTCGGGCCCTCGTCGCTGCCGGAGTCGCGGGTGGCCGTGCCGAGGGTGGCGTCGGGGGCGTCGTCGGCCATGAGGGGCGAGGGTAGCGCATGGGCAGCACGCTCGACTCCGCTCCGCTCGTCCTCGTCCTCGTGCTCGTGGGGATCCCTCCCTTTGGTCGGGATGCTTTCCGCTTTCCGCTTTCCGCTGTCCGTGCTGTCGCAGGCGTCTGCGGTTCGTGCCGCGTTCGCGGAGGAAGCGCGGGGACGGCCGTGGCGGGGGCGGCGCTCGACGGCGAGCTCTTTGCCCATCGAGCTGGTGCGCGCTCGGGGGCTCGCGAGAGGGGCGTCTGCCTGCGGGCAGGGGCAGGGGCGGCCCAGGTCCCGGCGCTCGACGCGTGCAACGAGGCCACGTGCTCGTGCTCGTGCTCGTGGACGATTCGCCGGAGGCGGAGAGCTCGGCCGTTCTCGGCCGTCCGCGTCGGTCCCTCTCGTCGATCTCGTCGGCGCCGAGCGACCGGGACGTCGACTCGCGCGAGGCGACTCGGAGGAAGCTCGAGTTGCTCGAAAAGAATCGAGCACGAGCACCATTCGGCTGAAGCAACTCCGGAGGCGGAGAGCTCGCTGCTTCGGGGTGTTCGAATCTGCCGCTCTCGTCGATCTCTCGAGCGCTGGGCGTGCGAAGCGTCGACCTGCGGAGAGCGATTCTGACGGAGGTCGAGTTGCTTCAGACGAATCGAGCACGAGCACGAGGACGAGGACGAGGAGGACGAGGACGGGCACGGTCACGGGGGGCTCGAGGTTCGCGGGAGGGGCGTCTGCCTGCGGGCAGGGGCAGGGGCACGGGCACGGGCACGGGGGTCTGTCTGCGGGCACGGGCAGGGGCACGGGGACGGGGGGAGCACTGGCGCTCCTCGGCCCTGGTAGGCTTGCCGCGATGGCTCGGGAGCTGCGGCGGCGCTGGGCGGAGAAGCACGTCGGGCGGACCGTGGGCGGACGCTACGAGCTGCGGCGCGTGCTCGGGCTCGGCGGCATGGGCGTCGTCTACGAGGCCTGGCAGGAGGACCTCGGCCGTGAGGTCGCGCTGAAGACGGTGCTGCCCGAGCAGCTCCACGCGGACGGTGGGGCGCGGCTGCTCCGCGAGGCGCGGCTCGCCGCGGGGGCCGCCGGGCCGGGCGTCGTCGCCGTGCACGACGTGGGCGAGGACGACGTGCTCGGGCCCTACCTCGTCATGGAGCGGCTCGAGGGCGAGTCGCTCGAGGCGCGGCTCGCGGGCGGGCCGCTCCCCGTGCGGGAGGCGGCGCGCGTCGGCGGGGCGCTGCTCGAGACGCTCGCGGCGGTGCACGCGGTGGGGCTGGTGCACCGGGACCTCAAGCCGGAGAACGTCTTCCTCGCGGCGCGCGGCGGGGGCGCGCCGCCGCGCGTGACGGTGCTGGACTTCGGCGTGGCGCGGCCGCCCGAGGAGTCCGGGGAGGAGACGCTCACGGCGACCGGCGCGGCGATCGGTACGCCGCGCTACATGGCGCCGGAGCAGGCGGCCGGCGGCGACGTGGACGCGCGGGCGGACCTCTACGCGGTCGGGGCGATCCTCTACCGCGCGCTCTCCGGGGAGAAGCCCTACGCGGCGTTCCGGGGGCGGGACGCGCTCCTCGAGGTGCTGCGGGCCGGGCCGCCGGCGCCGCTCGGGGAGCTCGTGCCGGGCCTGGCCTCCGCGCTGGTGGGCGTGATCGAGCGGGCGATGGCGCGGGAGCCGGAGGCGCGCTTCGCGGACGCGGCCGCGTTCCGGGCGGCGCTCGCGGACGCGGCGGGGGAGGGCGGGGCGGTATCGACGGGCGGCGCGGCGCTCGACCCGACCGTGACGGAGAGCGGCGCGGAGCCGAGGCGCGACGGCGACGGCGACGGCGCCGGCGCGGTCAGGACTGGAGCCGGGTCGGAGGAGGACGCGAGCGCGACGCGCGCCGGAGCGGGGCCGGAGGAAGGCGGAGCGGGGCCGGAGGAGGACGCGAGCGGGACGCCGCCCCTGCCGGTCGCGCGTCGACGGGCGGCGCCGCTCGCCATCGTGGGCGCGCTCGTCGTCGGGGGCGTGATCGCGCTCGTCGCGCGGGACGCCGAGGCCCCGGCCCCGGAGCTCGGCCAGGCGGCCGGCGACGCGGGAGCGGGGGAGGCGGCGACCGACGCCGGCGCGGCCGACGCGGGAACGGCGGGCGCGCCTTCGGGGCCGGCGGACGCGGGGCAGGTCGCGGACGCGGGGGCCGGGGCGCCGGAACGGCCGGAGCTCGATCCGACGGATCCCGACGACGAGCGCGCCGGCCCGGCGTCGTGGATGCGCGCGGCGCCCCGCTCGGCGATGGACGGCACGCGGAGCGGCGCGACCATGGAGAGCGCCCCCGATTCGGCCCGAATGGAGGCGGACGGGACGCGCCGCGTGGAGGGACGCAGCGGCGTCTTCCGGGAGGACGACTTCTGATGCGCGCGTTGCTCCGCGCGGCCGCCCTGCTCCTGGCGCTCGCGACCTCGGCCGAGGCCCAGCCGCCGGGCAACCCCTTCGCCGGCGAGGACGCGCCCGCCGAGGACGGGCCCTATCGGGACACGATCCGCGCGGCCCTCGACGAGCTCGCGGCGGGCCGGCACGCCGAGGCGCTCGCCCTCTTCCGGCGCGCCCATAGGCTCCAGCCGAGCGCGCGCACCTACCGCGGGATCGCCATGGCGGCCTTCGAGCTCGCCGACTACGTCGGGGCGCATCGGAACGCGGCGGCGGCCCTCGAGGATCCACGCCGCCCGCTGGACGGAGCGCTCCGCGAGCAGACCGAGGCGCTGCGCCGACGCGCGTCCACGTTCCTGGCGCGCGTCACGCTGGAGGGCGCGGAGGGCGCGACGGTGCGCGTGGACGGCGTGCGCTGGGACGGCGCCCCAGACGCGCCGGTGCTGGTGCCGCTCGGGCGGCACGTGATCCGCGTCGAGCGTCCGGGCGCGGCGCCCTTCGAGGAGGCGCTGGTGGTGCGCGGCGGAGAGGCGCCGGTGATCCGCGTGCCGCCCGCGGACGGGCTCGGGGTGGACGGCGTGGTCGACCGGGCGGATCCAGACGGGGATCCGGATGGCGCGGATCCAGACGGTGCGGCGGACCGGACGGAGCGCGCCGACGCGTCGGACGCCCGGGAAGCCGACGAGGGGCCCGGGGGCTACGCGCTGCCGAGCGGCGCCGCGCCACCGGCGCGCCCCTCGCGCGCATCCGGGATCGCCCTCGTCACCCTCGGCGCCGCCTCCCTCGCCGGGAGCGCCGTGAGCTTCGGCTGGTTCGCCGAGCGCCGGCGCGCGCTCGACGCCTGCGACGGCGTCTGCCTGAACGAGGACGCGATCCAGCGGCAGCGACGGGGCGCCCTCGGCCTGGCGCTCGGGCTCCTGGTCGCGGCGCCCCTGCTCGCCGTCTGGGGGCTCGAGCGCATCGGGAAGTCGGCGCCGGCGAGCCGCGCCGCCTGGTGTGGGCCGACGCCCACGCGGGCGGGCGCGGGCTTCGGATGTGCCGGCCGTTTCTGAGCGGTAGGCTGCGCCCATGGTGCGCGCGCTCTGTCTCCTCCCCCTCGCCCTCGTGGCCTGCTCGGACCCGGTCTTCTCCGGGGACTGCGACGGGGGGGCCTGCGTCGACGCGGGGGCGGGCGGCGACGCGGGGAGCGCGGAGGACGCCGCGGCCCCGGACGGAGGCCCGGACGCCCCAGACGGCTCGGTGGAGGACGCCGGCGCCCCGGACGGCGGCGTCGACGCCGGAGCCCTCGACGAGGTGGAGGAGACGACCGACTTCGCCGACTGCGTCGCCGAGGGCGCCTGCCCGCACGACGCCCCGAAGGGCCGCATCGACCTCGCCGCCATCGGCAGCTGCGCCACCCTCCGCGGGCGCATCGACGACGCTCCCCATGCGCGCCCGACGGCCTGCGGCGAGCAGCCCCTCGGCGACCTCGACCTGGTCGAGATCCGCGCCCCCGCGCGCAGCCTGGTCCGCCTCGAGCTCGCGCCCCAGCTCCCGGCCGAGGAGACGCGCTTCCACCCCTACATGCTCACGAGCACGGGCACGGCCATCCTCACCTACTCGGCCGTCGACGAGCCCATCGTCACCGAGAGCAGCTTCGTCTTCCCCTGGTCCCTCGACTACCCGATGTTCGTCTCCATCGAGCACGTCGCCAACGCGCTCCAGACGCCCTGCGACGGGAGCGTCGCGCGCGTCGGCGGCGAGGGCTACGGCTGGGAGCTCCGCGCCTGCGCCGTCGATCCGGAGGTGGTCGAGCTCGGCGAGCTCGGGGCGTCCTCCGGGGCCGAGCTGAGCCGCGCCGGGGACGCGCTCCGGGTCTCCGGGGACATGCGCCTCTACCGCGCGACCCAGGCGGCGGGCGGCGGGGCGGTCCGGGCCACGGCGACCAAGGCCTTCGACTGCGACGAGTGCACGCCCTGGGTGGTCTTCCTCGATCCGGCCGGGGGCGGCGCGCGCTACGTGGACCCGGCGACCTCCCTGGACGAGCCCGGCGTCGAGACCTACGCGCCCTTCGAGGAGGCCGAGGAGATCCTCTTCGTCGTCGCCGACGAGTCGAGCCGCGGCGGGATGGGCTACCGCTACGACGTCACCCTCGCCCGCGAGTAGGCGCCCGCTCCATGTCGGGTTCGGCGGCGTCCCGCACCCGGGCACCGCCGGCGGTCTCGCTGACCGGCCAGCTCGCACCCGGCGGCGACCTCCGGGCGTCGCGCGGCGCTCGACGCTGAGCGCGCACTGCGCGCGCATGCTCGCGCACGGGTCGAGCGCCCGAAAAAGCGAATGATTTCGAGCCGAGATCGCCTGGATCGGCGGTTGCTCTTCCTCGGGCTGCGCGCACCGAGCGCGCTCCGAGGAGAGAGACACCCATGCTTCGAACCATCCCCCCGCTCGCGCTGCTCCTGGCCCTGGCCGACCCGGCGCACGCGCAGTTCCCGAACACGAGCCGCCTCATCGGCTTCGACTCCCTGCTCACGCTCGAGCAGTGCCAGGAGCCCGGCTTCCTGGACGGCGCCTCCAGCGGTCAGCGCGCCTTTTGCGCCGACCTCTTCGAGGACGAGATCGACCGCCTCGCCGGCACGGCCGACGCCACCCCGGAGCGCGTCTCCGAGCTCGACGGCGACCTCGACGCGACGAGCGGCGTCGTCGAGGCCACGCGCCTCGACCCCATCGACTCCGCCTACTCGGGTCGCCGCAGCCGCGCGGAGGAGGACTTCATCCGCGGGCTCGTCACGCTGAACGGCCGCGAGGTCGCCGGCTGCGACGAGTACGTCTACCAGCGCTTCTGGGACTACGAGCAGCTCACGCGCGACGCCGCGGGCGCCGTGTCGGCCCGCGAGGTCTTCGACGACGCCTTCCGCTACCCGGGCCTCGGCTACTGGTTCCGCTCGACCACGCCCACCCCCATGGACGGCTACTCCGGCAGCTCGAGCAGAGACCAGGTGCGCTGGATCCTCCCGCACCTCCCGCCCGACCACCCGGCCTTCAACGTCCGCACCATCACGCGCCAGTCCATCGACCTGCCGAAGAACGACTTCTTCGCCCTCAGCGACGAGGAGCTGGCCTCGCTCCGCTGGTGGGACCGCTCCATGCACGACCTGGTCGCGCGGGGCCGCGCGTTCTGGACCGTCGAGGAGAGGGACGGGAGCAGCGGCGCCTACACGACCTGGGATCTGCACCAGACCATGAGCCAGAGCCTCGCGGCCCTCGGCGTCGCCGACGCGGAGCTCGAGTACCACGCCACGAGGCGCGCGGCCTTCCGCGAGCTCCTCGACGAGCGCCGCCGCCTCCGCGACGCGGGGAACGGAACCTGGTCCTCGCCGGTCGTCGCCGTCGACCGCCAGATCGCCGCCGCGCTGCGCGAGGCGCACGGGGAGGGCTGCCTGAGCATCGGCGAGTTCGCCTGCGACTGGGCGCCCTCGGACTTCCTCGCGGCCATGACCCGCGCCTACGAGCCGCGGCGCGAGGCGGCGCAGACCGAGTGCGAGCGCTACGCGCCGGTCGACTTCCGCGACCTCGACGGCAGCTACACCTACCACCCCTGCACGACGCCCACGAGCAGCTACTGCTCCTCGCCGCGCACGGGCGGGTCGGCCACCTCGAACGAGCAGAACCTCCGCCTCTACCTCTCGCGCATGAAGACCACCGAGGAGTACGTGCACCGCACGGTCGCCGCCATCCAGGACGGCGAGGCGAGCGCGCCGACGGTCGGCTTCGACGAGAGCGCGGAGGACGGCTGGGGCGACGGCGACTTCGTCGGCGCGACCTGGTCCCGCTGGGCGCGTGGGGGCGTCGTGGACGCGGGCCGCACGCAGCCCTGGGACCACTACGACTACGACCCGAACGTCGACGTCGGCGCCGAGCTCGAGGTGTCGGTCTTCGGCCGGGAGAGCGACGACCTCTTCCGCGCGCAGGTCGCCTTCGACGCGCGCCGGGACGAGGCGGAGATCGACTTCGTGCTCTTCGGCACGGACTACTTCGACCAGGGCACCGGCTGGGACGACGAGGAGGCCACGAGCTGGCGCTCGGGCTCGGTCTACTTCTCGGTCGCGCCCGTGCCCGAGGCCTGGGAGACGACGCGCACCGGCTTCGAGGCGTCGACGACCTACTACATCGGCCCCGTGCCCGTGACGATCGGCGCGAGCATCAGCGGGACCGTCGGCGTGGACGTCGGCTTCGAGCACGACGAGCACTCCTCGCACCGCTCGACCACCACGCTCCACGCCGAGCCCTACGCGCGCCTCGACGCGCACGGCCGGGCGAAGGTCGATGGCTACGTCTTCGAGGGCGGCCTGCGGGCCGACGTGAACCTCGTGGACGTCTCCGTGCCCTCGGAGGTCTTCGCCGAGCGCACCACCTCCAACGTCTGGACCCTCGACGCCTCCTCGGCCATCGAGGTCCGCTCGCTCAGCGGGCGCATCTCCGGCTACGTGAAGTCGCTCGGCGAGCGCTGGAGCCGGACCGTCGCCTCCTGGGAGCCGGTCGTGGACCACACGATCCCGCTCTACGAGAACCGCTGGACCTACGGCCAGGACACGCTCAACGCCCTCTGCGGCTACGAGCGGATCCACTGCGAGCGCTGAGGAGAGCATCATGAACCGCCGTCGCCCCCTCCTCGCCCTCGCTCTCCTCGCCGGCCTCGGCCTCGGCGCCTTCGCCCTGCTCTCCCCGGAGAGCGCGGCGGAGCCCGCCGAGCGGGCCGCCGAGGCGTCGAGCTCCCCGGCCCGCGCCGCGACCGCTCCCCTCCCGCGGGGCAGCGTCGCCGACGCCCCGTCGGTCAGCGCGCCGACGAGCGCGTCCCTGCCGAGCTTCGAGCCCGCGCCCGGCCTCACGGGGGAGCAGCTCCTCGCGGACGTCGCCGCCTTCGGCGAGGCCGGCCGCATGGCCGACCACGGCGCCTGGCTCTGGGAGGCCGTGCGCCGGCTCCGGGCCGAGCCCGCGCTCTGCGCCGAGCTGGCCGAGCTGGCGCTCGAGGAGGGGGCGACGACGCAGCTCCTCGCCCTGGACCTGCTCGGCAACGCCGCGTCGCCAGAGGCCCAGGAGGCGGCCGTCTCGCTCCTCGAGCGCACGACGCATCGGCGCGACGCGCGCGTCTACGGGCGCATGGTGCAGAGCCTGCTGCTGACGCCAGCGCTCGAGGCGGAGACCGAGGCCTTCCTCTGGCGCGAGGCCGAGGGGGGCGCGCTCGCCGCCGTGAACGTGCTCGGGACGGAGGCGGGGCGGGCCCGGGAGCGCGGCGAGGACTCGAGCGCCACGGTCGCGCGCCTCCGCCGGGGGCTCGACGCGAGCGCCGACGCCCCGGCGCGGCGGGCGCACCTCGTCGCGCTCGGGAACAGCGGGGATCCGGCGGCCCGCGAGGCGCTCCTGGCGCACGCGGACGCCGAGTCGCCCTCCGTGCGGCGCGCCGCCGCCCGGGCGCTCCGGCACCTGCCCGAGGATCCGGCCACCCGCGCGGCGTTGCGGGAGCTCGCGGCCGACACCGATCCGCACGTGCGCCGGGGCGCGGTCGAGGCGCTCCTCGCGCAGGGCATGACGGCCGACGACCGCGCGGCCGTCACGGCGCTGGCGCGCCGCGGGCGCCTGGGCTTGCCGGCGAGCGGTGAGCTGGTCCGCCAGGCGAGCGCCGATCGGGCCTTCGCCCGGGACGCCGGGCCGCTCCTCGACGCCATCGTCGCCGACGGGACCTTGCCGCGCGCGCTCCGGCGGCGCGCCCGGCGCGCGCAGCGCTGGGCGGCCTTCGACGGCTGAGCCCGCGACGTTCTCGGCAGGCGCCGAGCGGTGGGGGCGTCGGGGGGCGCCTCCGGACCGGGCCTGCCCTTCGCACGCGTACCGGCGCGCCCGAGCTCGGGCGCGCCGGCGCGTCGTGTGGAACCTCCGGTCCTCGACCGTGTCGGAGCGCCCATGCGTGACTTCGCGGAAGGCCGTCGGCCCCTCGGGCGTAGGCCGTACGTGCGCTTCTCTCGCCCGCTCCTCGCGGCGATGGCCATCGCCGCGCTGGCCATCGCCGCGTTGGCCATCGCCGCGCTCTCGCCGGTGCCCACGAGCTCCGCGCAGCCCCCTTCGCCCCCCTCCGCGTCCGACGACGACGGGCTCTTCTTCCTTCGGAGCGAGGAGCGTCAGGCGGTCCCTGGCGCCCTCGCCGTCCGCCCCGCCGGGCGCGTGCCTTTCGTGCGGATCGGCGCGCGCATCCGGCCCCTCCGCGCCCAGGTCTACGCCACCCAGAACGACAACCAGCGCTACGCGGTCTGGATCCGCCACGCGCACGGGGGCGACCGGAGCCGCTGCCGCCGCGGCGTGCTCCGGGTCGGGCCGCACGTGCAGGTCTCGAGCGGCTACGGGAGCGACGACGAGAGCTGCAGCCTGAGCTTCTGGGTCGACCAGACGGTCGCCACGGCGGCCGCCGCGCACTTCGACACGCCGCGGCAGGATCGGCGCCCGGTCGGCCGGGCGGTGCGCGCGACCTTCGAGCCGGCGCGGCAGGAGATCCGCGCGGGCGAGCCGCTGCGGGTGCGCCTGAAGCTCCACAACCCGGCGGGCGCGCCGACCGTCTTGCGCCTCCAGGGCGGTCGCAATCGCGGGCCCCGGAACGATCGCTTCTCCTTCGCGATCCTCCGCGACGGGCAGCCCGTGGAGCCGCGGACGGCCTTCAACTTCGGGGGCCTCAGCCAGTACCTCCCCATGCCGCCGGGGTCGGAGGCGACGCTCGAGGCGCGCCTCGAGGAGTGGGTGGACCTCTCCGTGCCCGGCCGCTACGAGCTGCGCTGCCGCTACGAGACGAGCTTCGCGCCGGAGGGGGCGCGGGTGCACGACGACGGCTCGCGCGCCGTGATGTGGGATCGCGCCTTCACGGGCACCATCCGCTTCACCGTGCGCCCTTGAGCACGCGCGCCCCTGAGCGCTGCGCGCGCCCCGGAGCGCGCGCGAAGGCCACGCGCGCGGAGGCTGTGCGCCCCGTGGCGGTGGAGGTCGGCGCGGCCGTGTGTCCGCTCGCGCCCCCGTTTGCGGAGGGCTGGGGCCGAGGGTATGTCCGCCGCTCGCTCGCGTCGGCGCGGGCAGGAGGAACACGCCATGAAGCGCATGCTGATCGCGACGATGATCGCGCTCTACGCCGCCGCCTGCGGTGGGGGCACGACCGACGAAGGCCACCACGACGAGGCGCACCACGAGGAGACGCAGGGCGGCGAGCACGCCGAGCACCACGAGGAGCACCACGGCGAGCACCACGAGGGCATGCCGGAGGGCCACTCGGACGAGGGCGACGAGGAGCACGGGGCCCTGCCGGCGCCGCTCCGCGCCTACCACGACGTCTTCGCGCCCATCTGGCACGGCGAGGAGTCCGAGCGCGTCGCGGGCACCTGCGCCGCCGCCGAGGAGCTGCTGAACCTGGCGACCGAGCACCACCGCTGGGCGCGCGAGGGCGAGATGGCCGAGGACGCGGCCTACCTCGAGGCCGCCGCGGAGCTCGTCTCCGTGACCCGCGCCTACGGCGAGCAGTGCGCGGCCGACCCGGCGGTGATCGATCCGGCCGCCGTCGCCGGCATCCACGACGCCTTCCACGCCTGCCTCGAGGCCGGGCACTCGGAGCACTGAGCGGGACCCCGCCCGTGCGCGGTGACGCGCACGCGCGCGGGGGGGTTCGGCCCGCCCCTTCGAAGGCACGCCCGCGCGGCCCCTGGTCATTCGGGCGTGGGCCGAGCGAGCTCGCCGAGGGGGAGAGGGCGACGAACCCCGGATGGACGGCGCGCTGGCCTCGGCCGGGGCGCCGTCAGTCTTCCGTCGGGGTGGTCTGGTCGACGGGCTCCCAGCCGCGCTCGGCCAGCGCGGCGAGGGTCTCCTCCGCGCGCTTCTCGTCGACCAGGACGCCCACCGCGTCCTTCCGGCCGATGGGCGTGCTCAGCGCGATGGGCTCGGCCCGCCGCTTCCGCCGCCGCACCAGCGGCAGATAGAGCGGGTGCCGATCCTCCTTGGAGAAGAGCCCGGCCTGCCCGCCCTTCTCGCCGGTGAAGCGGAAGTAGCGCACGCGCGCCTGCCCGTTCTCGAGCAGGTGCTTCCAGGCGTCGAGCTGGAGCACGCCCCCAAAGGCGACGTCGGCGCCGGCGCCCTTCACGTGCTCGGGCGTCACGCCGGAGCTCCAGCGCGAGAGCGCCACGAGGAAGCGCAGATCCCGGTTCTCGGGCCGCGCGCCGCGCACGAAGAGGAGGTTCACCTCCTCGTTGCTGGTCGTGGCCACCGCGCCCCGCCGCGTGTCGAGCTTCGCCTTCTTCCACGTGCCGTGCTCGATGGCGTTGCCGAGCACGGCGCGGAAGCCCGCCTCCTCGGCCGCCTGGACGGCGTCGGGCTTGTCGTCGACGAGGACGACCTCCTCCTCGACGCTCGTGAGCTCCTTCGCGAGGGCGAGGCCGACCGGGTTCGCGCCGATCAGGACCCAGCCATGGCCCTTCTGCCGGCGCAGGCCGAGCACCATGGCGACGAGCGGGCCCGTCACGCCGGCCCAGACGACCGTCACGGCGATCACCGAGAAGACGAGCGCCCGGAGCGCCACGCCGCCCTCGACGCCGGCGTTGTCGAGGCTGATCGAGAAGAGCGAGGCGACGGCGGCCGCGACGATCCCGCGCGGGCCGATCCAGCCGACGAAGATGCGCTCCTTCGCCGTGAGGTCCGAGCCCCAGGCCGACGCGGCGACCGCCAGGGGCCGCACGACGAGCACCAGCACGGCGATCACCACGAGCGCCGCCGGCCCGAGAGCCCAGACGTCGTCGAGGCGTACGTCGGCCGCGAGGAGCACGAAGAGCAGGCCGATGAGGAGCGCCGTGAGCTGCTCCTTGAACTCGACGAGCTCCTTGTGGATGAGCGTCGGGCTGTTGCCCACGACGATGCCCGCGACCGTGACGGCGGCGATGCCCGACTCGTGGAAGGCGACGTTCGAGCCCTGGAAGATCAGCATCGCGAAGCCGAGGACGAAGACGTTCTCGAGGCCCTCCGGGACCAGACCGCGCCAGCGGAGGAGGAGCGCGATGAAGCCGCCGCCGACCACGCCCACGGCCGCGCCGAAGGCCAGCCGCCCGGCCACCGCCGGGAGCGCGAGGGCGACCGACTCGCCGGTGGGGCGGAGCACGATCTCGAGGGCGACGGCGGCGGCGATGGCGCCGATGGCGTCGATGAGCACGCCCTCCGCCTCGAGGAGCGTGGCGACCTTGCGCTGCGCCCGGAGGCGCGCGAGGAGCGGGGTGACGACCGTGGGGCCGGTGACGATGACGAGCGTGCCGAAGAGGAGCGAGAGCTTCCAGCCCCAGCCGAGGGCGAGGGCCGCGACGAGGGCGGCGCCGGTCGCCGTGATCAGCACGCCGAGGGTGAGGAGCTGCCAGAGCGCGCGGCCGGCGCGGCGGAGGCGCGCGAGGCGGAGGTTCAGCCCGCCCTCGAAGAGGATGACCGCGACGGCGAAGCCGACGAGCTCGTGGAGCCCGCTGCCGAGCGCGTCCGGCACGACCACGTTCGCGCCGTCGGGCCCGAGGGCGACGCCGACGGCGAGGAGGAGCACGATGCCCGGGACGGCGAGGTGCCGCGCGAGCGCCTGGCTGAGGATGCCCGCGGCCAGCGCGGCGCCGACGACGAAGCCCGGGGTGTCCAGGGTCACGGGGGAGTCGTACCACGCGGGGGGGTGAGCGCCTGCCCAAGACCCGTGCCCGTGCGACGACCCGTGCCCGTGCCCGTGCCCCTGCCCCTGCCCGCCGGTCACCGAGGTCGTCGGATCTGCCGAGTAGTGGCACGTGGGCCAGGCCCTTCCGCCACCGGGGGAGGGGACGGGCCCCGCGGGACCCCGCTCCGGCTCGCGCCCCGCTGTCGCGGGACGCTCCGCCTGCGCTCCGAAGCTCGCCCAGGACGTCGGCTTCGCCGCCGCCCTGGACGACTTCTATGGTCCCGCGGGGCCCATCCCCTCCCCCCTCCGTGGTCCCCGTGGCCGGCGCGGAGAGTGAGTGGCTTGGGGGCTCGCCGTCTCGTCCATAGCGGAAGAGACGACGAGCCCTGGCCTCTCCTGCCCGCGGCTGTCTCGGCCCCGTTCGGCTTCGCCGTCCGCGGCCTTCGCGTGTCCATGGCGATCCCGATGCGGGGAGCGCGCGCCGCTGTCGCGTCGCCCGCCCCCGCGACCGCCTCCGCCTCGCCGTCGACTATCGCGACGACGAGGCTACGCGGCGCGTCCCGTCTCGGGGCGCGTTCGAGGTCGGCTCGCGCCTCCCTCGCCCGCTCTTTCGGCGCGAGGAGCGAGGGCGCGTCCGACCTCCGTCGGGCGCGGCGTCGCGTGGTCTCCGCGCACCGTCTCGGGGCGCGGGACGAGGTCGGCTGTCGCCTCCCTCGCCCGCTCTTCCGCCTCTCGGGAGGCTCGCGTCGTCGTTGACGACGGGTCCTGATCCGCCTGCCGGTCGCGCTCCGTCTACCGGTCGCGCTCCGGCTGCCGCTTGGGCTCCAGCTGCCGCTCTTGCTCCGGCTTTCGCTTGGGCTCTAGCTGCCGCTCTTGCTCCGGCTGCCGCTCTTGCTCCGGCTGTCGCTCTTGCTCCGGCTGCCACTCTTGCTCCAGCTGCCACTCTTGCTCGAGCTGCCGCTCTTGCTCCGGCTGCCGCTCTTGCTCCGGCTGCCGCTCTTGCTCCGGCTGCCGCTCTTGCTCGAGCTGCCGCTCTTGCTCGAGCTGCCGCTCTTGCTCGAGCTGTCGCTCTTGGCCCAGCTGCCGCTCTTGCTCGAGCTGCCGCCGCCGCTCTTGCTCCGGCCGCCGCTCCGGCTCCCGCTCCCCCACCCCTACAGCTGCAGCGACGTCCCCACGATCATCGCCCCCACCGCGCCGATCTTCCGCCCGTTCACCGGCTCCCCGAAGAGCAGCCGCCCGAGCACCACGGACGCGGTCAGGCCTACGGCGCGTTTCAGCGTCTCGATCACGGGGACCAGCTCGCTCGCGAAGGAGAGGAGCTGGAAGCCGAGCGCCGCGGCGGCGAAGAGGACGGCCAGGCCGTAGAGCCCCGGCGCCTCCCGGAGGTGGCCGAGCGCGCCGAGCTCGCGCCGCGCGGCGAGGAGCGCGAGGAGGACCACGCCGGTGCCTGCGTTCAAGAGGCCCGCGTGCACGGCGGGGGTCGCGTGGTCGAGGCAGAGCTTGTCGAGGTTGCCGGTCACGGCCCAGATGGCGGCCACCCCGATCATCATCGCGCTCCCGGGCTCCTCCCGCAGCCCCCGCCAGAGCCCGCCGCGATGCAAGAAGAGCGCGCCCGCGACGACCGCTCCGATCCCCGCCCCCTGCCGCGCGCTCGGGAGCTCGCCGAGGAGGAGGGCCGAGCCGGCCACGGCGAAGACGGGGGTGAGCGCGAGGAAGGGCACGGTCAGGCTCAGCGGCGAGACCTGCACGGCGCGCACGAAGAGCAGGTTCGCGCCGATCTGGAGGAGCAGCGTCGCCACGCCGGGCAGCACCCAGCCGACCTCGAGCCGCGTCTCGCTCAGCGCGATCCAGCCCCCGAAGAAGGGGAGCTGGCCGAGCGTGAGCAGGACCACGAGGGCCACGGGGCCGCTCCAGGCACCGTCGAAGCGCGCCGTGAGCTGCTTCCGCACGGCGTCGAGGCCCGCGAAGGCGAGCGCCGCGACGAAGCCGTAGGCGAGCCCGAGGCTCACGCCCCCGCTCCCGCTTCGCCGCCGCGGCGCCGGCTGCTACGGTCGACCCCGTGACCCAAGGCAACGACGGGCCCGGCCCGAAGCGGCCGAGTCGCTGGCAGCGCCGCCTGCAGCGCCTCAGCCTCGGCGCGCGCAACGCCCTCGAGATCGCCCGCTTCGGGCGCCTCACGGAGCCCTACCAGGCGCCCTTCCACGTCCACCATCAAGAGCGCACCTTCCGCCTGCGCCGCTACGACGGCCAGTCGCCGGTGGACCCGATCCCCGAGCCGATCCTCCTGGTGCCGCCGCTCATGGTCGCCAGCGAGGTCTACGACATCTCGGCCGAGATCAGCGCCGTCAGCGTGCTCCTCCGCGCGGGCGTCGACGTCTGGCTCTGCGACTTCGGGGCGCCGGAGCGCGAAGAGGGCGGCATGGAGCGCACGCTCGACGATCACGTGCGCGCCGTCAGCCGCGCCGTCGATCTCGTCGCCGAGGCCACGGGCCAGAACGTGCACCTCGCCGGCTACTCGCAGGGCGGCATGTTCTGCTACCAGGCCGCCGCCTACCGCCGCTCCCATGGCCTCGCCTCGGTCATCACCTTCGGTAGCCCCGTCGACATCCACCGCAACCTCCCGAACGTCGGCGAGGGCGCGGCCGAGCAGCTCATCCGCGCGCTCGAGTCGGTCATCAGCAAGCCCCTCGAGGAAGTGGAGGGTCTCCCGGGCTTTCTGACCAGCACCGGCTTCAAGGTGCTCAGCCTCCGCAAGGAGGTCGGCCAGCTCGTCGACTTCGTCACCAAGCTCCACGACCGGCAGGCGCTCGAGAAGCGCGAGAGCCGGCGCCGCTTCCTCGGCGGCGAGGGCTTCGTGGCCTGGCCGGGGCCGGCGCTCCGCAAGTTCATCGACGAGTTCATCGTCCACAACCGCATGATCAGCGGCGGCTTCGTGATCGACGGGCGCACCGTGACCCTCGCCGACATCACCTGCCCGGTGCTCTACTTCGTCGGTCAGCGCGACGACATCGCGCGCCCCCAGAGCGTGCAGGCGGTGCAGCGCGCGATCCCGGACGGGGAGCTCTTCGAGGTGGGGATCCCGGCGGGGCATTTCGGGCTCGTCGTCGGCAGCAAGGCGCTGGCGCAGACCTGGCCGACGGTGATCGAGTGGATGCGCTGGCGCCAGGGGACGGGCGAGCGACCGCTCCGGCTCCGGGACGAGGCGCAGACGGAGCCGCTCGAGGATCCGGAGGTCGCCGCCTTCGGGGAGATCGACGTGGACCTCGAGCTCTTCGTCGACGCCGTGACGGATACGGTCGGCGCGCTCTGGAACCGCTTCGGGCAGTGGGTGGACGACGCGGGCGACGCGGCCAAGAGCCTCCGCTTCCAGCTCCCGCGGCTCGGGCAGCTCGAGCGCCTCGACGCCGGCACGCGCGTGAGCGTGGGGCGCACGCTGGGCGAGCGGGCGAGCGAGGGGCCGGACCGCACCTTCTTCCTCTGGCGGAGCCGCGCCTTCACCTTCGGCGACGCGGACCGGCGCGTGGACGCGATCGTGAAGGGCTTCTGGCGCTGCGGCGTGCGGCCCGGGGACAAGGTCGGCGTGCTCATGGGCGCGCGGCCCAGCCTGCTCACGGCGGTGACGGCCCTCAACCGGCTCGGCGCCGTGACCGTGCTGCTCCGGCCGACGGACTCGGAGGCGCACCTGAAGGAGGCGCTCCGGCTCGGGCAGGCGGGGGCCTGCGTGGCCGACCCGGAGCATGCGGAGGCGCTCCGGCGCGTGCACGCGGGCGACGTGCTCGTCCTCGGCGGCGGCGGGCCCGAGCGCGCGGTCGGCGCCGTGGACGTGATCGACATGGAGGCCATCGACCCGGACGAGGTGCGGCTCCCGGCGGACTTCGAGCCGAACCCGGGGCGCGCCAAGGACCTGGCGATGATCCTCTTCGGCGCGGCGCGCGCGGGCGGGGGGCTCCGGGCCATCCGCATCACGAACGGGCGCTGGGCCTTCTCGGCGCTCGGCGCGGCGGCGGCATGCACGCTCACGCCCGACGACACGGTCTACGCGGCCCTGCCGCTCCACCAGGCGGGCGGCATGCTGGTGACGGTCGGCGCGGCGCTGGTCGGCGGGGCGCGGCTCGCGCTCGCGGACGGCATCCAGGGGGGCGGCTTTCCGCCGGGGCTGGCCGACGACCCGGCGCCCTTCTGGCGCGAGGTGCGCCGCTATGGGGCGACGGTGGTCTTCTACGCGGGCGAGATGTGCCGCTCGCTGGTGAACGCGCCTTTCCATCCGGCGGACGCGACGACGCCCGTGCGCCTCTTCGCCGGCAGCGGCATGAAGCCGGCCGTCTGGCAGGCCATCGAGGACCGCTTCGACTCGGGTGTGCTCGAGTTCTACGCGAGCTCGGAGGCGAACGCGGTGCTCGCGAACGCCTCGGGCACGAAGGTGGGCTCGGTGGGGCGGCCGCTCCCGGGCAGCGCGGACATGGCGCTGGTGGCCTGGGACTTCGCGAACGGCGCGCTGCGGCGCGACGGAGACGGGCGCGGGCGGCGCGTGGAGGTCGGGCGGCCGGGCGTCTTGATCTCGCGCCTCGACGAGACGCATCCGGGCTTCCACGGCGGCGATGGGGGCGAGCGCGTGGCGCGCGACGTCTTCGCGGAGGGCGACCGCTGGTGGATCAGCGGAGACGTGCTCGAGGTGGACGCGGACGGCGACCACTGGTTTCGCGGGCGCCTCTCGGAGGTCCTGATGCGTGAGGGGCAGCCGGTCTTCGCGCGGGACGCGGAGGTGGCGCTGGACGCGGCCGAGGGCGTGGCCATCGCGGTGGTCTTCCCGCGGGAGGGGAAGCTGGCGGCGGTGGTGGTGCCGGCGCGCGGCGCGACCCTGGACGCTGGGGTGCTCTCGACGGCCCTGGCGGACCTGCCGGCCGCGCGGCATCCGGACGAGGTGGCGGTCGTGGCGGCGGAGGCGATCCCGCTGACGGACGGCTATCGGCCGCTGAAGGGGGAGCTCCGGTCGCGCTGGGGCGTGGCGTTCCAGCCGACCTTCGCGCGCCGCGGGAGCGCCTGGGGCGCGGCGTGAGGAGAGGTGGCCGGGCCGCGGCCGCATCGTGAGCGCCAGTGTCAGCGCCGCGGCCGCATCATGAGCGACGGCGTCAGCCGTCGCTCCAGCGTCCGCCATGAGCTCAGCGCCTCAGCTGTAGCTCGGCGTCTCAGCCGTCGCTCCAGCTAGTTCGTCGATTGTCCGAGGGCGTCCAGGCGGTCGCGGGCGCGGACGGCGCCGTGCGCGTAGGCGGGGTCGCCCTCGACCAGGTTGAGGAAGGTGCGCAGCGCGCGGGCGGCCTCGTCGAGGTCGCGGCGATCGCGCGGCTCTTCCTGCAGCAGCACCGCGAGGTCGAACCAGGCCTCGGGTCGGTCCGGCGCCACCTCGATGGCGCGGAGGTACGAGGCGCGCGCTTCGTCTGCGCGGCCCAGGGCCCGGAGCGCGATGCCGCGGACGACGAGGGCGTCGTAGCTCGCCGGGTCCTGCGCGAGGGCGCCGCGGGAGAGGCGCTCGGCCTCCTCGTAGTCGCGGTGGGCGAGGGCGACCTGGCCGTGGCGCAGCCAGGCGTCGATGAGGCCCGGGTCCAGCTCGCGCGCGCGCTCGAGGCTCTGGAGACCCTCGGGGAGGCGGCCGCGGGCGAGGTCCGCGAGGCCGCAGCCGTGCCAGCTCGCCGCGCGCCGCGGGTCCACGTGCAGGGCCTGGCGGCAGGCCAGGGCGGCGAGCTCGGGCTCCCCGGCGGCCAGGTGGGCGCGGGTGAGCGCGTCGAAGGCGCGGGCCCGTTCGGCGCCGGTGGCCAGGGCGAGCGCGTCCCGGGCCGCGGCGGTCGCGTCGGCCCCGCGGCCGAGCTCCCCGAGGAGCCGCGCCTGCGCGAGGGGGGCCTCGACGCAGCGCGGGTGTGCGCGGCGGGTGGCGCGAAGCTGGGCTTCGGCGGCGGGGGCGTTGCCGAGGGTCCGGAGGGCGGCGGCGAGCTGGACGCGCGGGAGGCAGGCGTCCGCCTCGCGAAGGCTCGCCGCGAGGAGGGCGCGGGCTCTCGCGGGGGCCTCGCAAGCCAGCGCCGCGCGGCCGGCCCGCGCGAGCCTCGCGGCCCCCTCGGGGGGCGCCTCGGCCAGCCGCTCCAGCAGGGCGGGGCAGCGCGCCGGGTCCTCGTCGCTCTCCCAGAGCGCGAGGAGCGCCTCGGTCGGCGCCCCCGGATCCGCGTCGGGCAGCGCGGGCGCGCTGGGCGGGGCCGCCGTCACCGGAGCGGCCGTCACCGGAGCGGCTTGCGCGCCGCCGCAGGCGCCGAGGCAGAGCAAGAGCGGGAGAACGAAGCGCACGGCGTCGTTTCATGGACCCCCGAGCGCGCCGTTTCTTGGGCGTGGGGGCGAGGCGCGGCGTCCCCGGGTCGGACGCAGCGGTCGGGCACGGGGCTGGGGACGCGGCCAGCGAGCACCCGGTGGGCGCGCTGGGGCGCCGGGCGGCGGGACGACGTAGACGCTTCCCGGCGCACCTCGACGGTGTCTGGGCGAAGTCCTCCTGCCCCCGCCGACCAAGCGCCAGGCCGTGCGGTCGCGGCTCAGTCGACGACGGGCGGCAGGACCACGTAGACGCTTCCCGGCGCACCTCGACGGTGTCCGGGCGAAGCCCCCCCGCAGCCGCCGACCAAGCGCCAGGCCCGACGCGGTCGCGGCTCAGTCGCCGACGGGCGGCGGCACCACGTACACGACGCCGTCCTCCTCGAGCACCTCGACGGCGTCGAGCGCGTCGCCGGAGCAGGGGCCCTCGATGCAGTAGCCGTCGTGGAGGCGGAACTTCGCGCCGTGCGTGCCGCAGAAGAGGTGGGCGCCGTGCTCGTCGAAGAACTCGCGGCTGCCGCCGTCGATGGGGATCGGCAGGTGCTTGCAGAGGTTCACCCAGCAGCGGACGTCGCCGCGCCCGTCGATGAGCACGAGCCCCTCGCGGGGGAGCCCGTGGCGATCCTTGCCGAGGGCCACGACCTTCACCAGGCCAGGCCGAAGCTCTTCCCGTGGGCAGACCCGCACGCGCTCGCTCACCTCGCTCACTGCTTGCCTCCCGGGGGAGTGTAGACCGCCGCCGCCCGGACCTGCTCGAGGCGCATCTCCCCGCGCTCGAAGAGCGCCCCGCTGAGCCGGCCGCCGTAGCAGCAGCCCGTGTCGAGGCCGAGCGCGTGCGGGTGCTCCTGCAGCCCGCGGAGGGCGTCGTGCCCGAAGACCACGAGCTCCGGCCCCGGCCAGCGCGAGGCCCAGGGGGCGCCTCCTTCGACGCGCTTCGAGACGGTCCCGTCGTCCGCGATGCTGCGCATGTTCATCAGGTTCGCCGGCTCCTGGGCGTCGAGCGGTGTCGCCGGGTCCAGGCCGGCGTGGACGACGAGCACGTCGCGATCGGGCAGCAGCCCCTCGTAGCGCCGCCAGAGCGGGAGCGCCTCGAGGTAGGCCCAGTCGTCCTCCTCGAGCGCGTCGACGACCCCCTGGTGCGCCGGGCGCAGCTTCGGGGGCGGCTCGCCCGCGCGCACGGCTCGCCGCCAGCGGAGCACGTGCTCGTCGTGGTTGCCACGGACCGCGTCCGCGCCGGCGCCCCAGCCGCGCGCGAGCTCGACGACCCCCTTGGAGTCCGGGCCTTTGGCGACGAGGTCGCCGACCAGCACCAGCCGGTCCGCCACCGGGTCGAGCCCGCAGCGCGCGATGAGCGCCTCGAGCTCGCTGCGGCAGCCGTGGACGTCGCCGACGATCAGGGTCTTCATCGGACGGGGGAGCATGGGGCCGGGGCGCGCCGGGCGCCACGTGGCTCGGGCTGCGGGGCGCGTCGAGGGGAGGGGCGGAGCGGGGGCGCACGCCGCTGGAACCCTGCCAGCCGGAGACCGAGCGGGGTCGCGAGCGTGGAGCTCGAGCCGTCATCGTGGAGCGCGAGCGGCCATCGTGGAGCGCGAACCGGGAGCGTGGAGCCCGAGATCGAGCGCGGACCTCGAGCGGGCAGTGTGGAGCCCAAGTGGGCAGCGGCGAGCCCAAACGGGCAGCGTGGAGCCCGAGCTCGAGCGCGGAGCCCAAGTGGGAGCGTGGAGCCCGAGCTCGAGCGCGAGCCCGAGCGGGGAGGCGTGCCCAGCCCTCGAGCCCCAGCGTGGAGCGCGAGCGGCGAGCCTCAGCTCGAGCGGCGTATCGGGAGCCCGAGCGACGAGCCACCAGAAGCGAGCCGAAAGGGCGAGCGCGAGCCCTGGAAGTGAGCCCCGTTCGCCCAAGATGGTCGTTCGCGAGCACTTGCGCGCGCCCGGAGTCTGCTCATCTTTCGCAACCGGCGCGGGGCTCGGTCGAGCACGCGCGCCGAGGTCTTCGTCATGCCGCGACACATCTGCTTTCCGCTTCTCCTCTCTCTTCTCACCGCCCTCGCCGCCTGCGGGGAGGACGGCAATCTCTGCGGGGAGCTGGTCGAGGACGAGTCCTGCGGCTGCTGCGTCTGTCCGATGGGTACGACGCCCGTCGATGGCGTGTCCTGCGCGCTGGCGGACGGCGGGGTCATCACGGCGCCCGAAGGCGCTCCGGTAATGGAGCGCGACGGAGGTGCTCCGCCGATGGACGCGGGCACGGACGCGGGGCGGGATGGGGGCCGGGATGCGGGCACCGATGGCGGCGTGGACGCTGGTCCTTGCGCGGGCGCCGAGCGGGGGGCGGCCTGCGGGAGCGGCCTCATCTGCCTCGACGGCGCGTGCGCCCCGTCGATCTGTGGGGACGGCTTCGTCGACCCGATGCGCGACGAGCAGTGCGAGGACGGCAACGACGTCCCGGGCGATGGCTGCGAGCCCTCCTCCTGCACCTTCAGCTGTGAGGACGCCGGTGATTGCGACGACGGGAACGCCTGCGACGGGGCGGAGAGCTGCGGGGAGGACCACGTCTGCGTGGAGGGGGAGCCGCTCGACGCGGGGGCCGAGTGCACGCGTTCCGGCGGCGAGCCGGGGGTCTGCAACGCCGAGCTCTGCGTCGCGCCCGGCTGCGGCAACGGCGTGCCCGACGAGGGGGAGGAGTGCGACGACGGGGCGGATGGCGACGACCTCGACGGCTGCCGCGACGATTGCACGTTCACGTGTGAGACGGCGGCCGAGTGCGACGACGACGACGCCTGCAACGGCGTCGAGTCCTGCGATCTCGCCACCCACACCTGCCGCAACGGGAGCCCCCTCGACTGCAACGACGGCGACAACTGCACCGAGGACTCCTGCGACCCGTCCTTCGGGTGTCGGAACCCGCTCATCGACGAGGACGACGACGGGTTCGCGCCGGCGCGCCTCGGCACCTGCTCGACCATGCCGGGCTCGAGCCGGGACTGCGACGATGGTGACGACAGCACCTATCCCGGGGCGCCCGAGCAGTGCGACGACATCAGCCACGACTGCGACGCGCGGGTCGACGAGGATCTCGCGACGCTCCGCTGCTACCGGGACGCCGACGAGGACGGCTGGCCCGACATCATGGACTGGGTCGAGGCCTGCGCCTGTCCGGACGGGTTCATCCCCGAGCGCGCCGACTCCCAGTGGGACTGCGCCGACAACGTGCCGCTCGTGAACCCCGGCTACGACGGCGACTTCCAGGAGTTCGGCTACCTGGATCCCGGCGCGCGGCTCTCCTGGGACTACGACTGCGACGGAACCGAGGAGCCCGAGCTACCGAACGAGTGTACTCGTGAGGGGGACTCATGCACTGGAGGCACCTGGCCGGACGGGCAGCCTCCGTGTGGGGAGGCGGGTCGCCGCTGTGGTTGTTTGTTGACCAGCTTCGGCGGCAGCAGTGGCTGCCTGGCGACCCTGTGTGGTGACTTCTCTCCCGTCAACCGGTGCCGTTAGTTTCGGAAGCGGGTGCAGGCGCCAGACCGTTTCCCAGCCCACGGGACAGTTCGGATAGTCCCGAACTATCACATTTCGCCTGATGAGGCGTTTTATGTGGCTACGTACCGCGGGACCTATCAGCGGACTGTTCGCGCTCACCGTGTTGGAGTCGGTGGCTCGGAACGAAGAAGGGGTCGCTCGAGTTGAGCGACCCCTTCTTTCGCGATGGCTTCGCCAGCGGTTGGCGGAGCCGCTGCAAGATCAGCTCACATGCTGGGGAAGCACGCCAGCAGGTCCGAGTTGCAGACGCCCATGGCGAGACCACCGATGCAGGTGTTCACGGCCTCGATCTCGGCGTTGCAGGCCGGGCAGGAAGCGCCGGTGCAACCGTTCTCTTCCGCGCAGCAGTTGAAGGCCGCGATCTGGTCGTGGCACCCGTTGTTATCCGCGCAGTAGAGGACCTGGTAGTTGAAGCAACCGAGGCAGTCGAGGCCCGTCGCCATGTCGGCGGCCGTCATGTCCGCCTCCAGGCAGGACTGCTGGCACATCCCGTCCATGCATCCGTTGATGCACTCGACCGTGGAGGCCGAGCAGCGCGGCAGCGCGGCAGCCGGGATGGCGGCGACCATCTCGGCGCAGGCGCCCGTCGGGCCGCCGGCGTCCTCCGTCATCGTGGAGCCGCCGTCCATCGTCGGCGTGGTGCCGGCGTCGGTGCCGGGCGAGGTGCCGCTGTCCATGAGGGTGATCGGGCCGTCGCGGCCGTCGTCGTCGCCGCAGGCGGCGAGGGCGCCCACGAGCATCGAGCAGATCAGGAGCTTCTTCATCACATCCATCCTTCGAAGGCCCCGGGTCCGCCGCGGCGCTTCATTCCATCATCCAAGGGGGGGGTCGTCCCCGGGTGCCGCTCCGTCCCGTCGGAGCGGAATCCAGTCCCCGGAGGCGGCGCCACGATGCGGGATGATCGCTGTGCAACCAAGGTGCAGGGTGACGTTGCTCACGTGCTGCGGGGGAGAATCCGACCAGGCGGTCGGATTACACGTTCTTCCCGTCCGCACCGGCCAATTCGGCTCTCCGGAGGGCCCCCGCGAGCCAGCGGCCGCGCACGAGCGTCCGTCCCAAGGCGAGGACCTGTAGGCCCAGGAACGCGAGGACGCCCGGCCCGCCGAGCACCGCGCCCAGCGCCGTGAGGGCCGCCCCCACGAGCCACCACCCGAGGTAGGCCGCCACACCGCCGCGGCTCGCCCGCCAGCCGATCTTCGCGGCCTCGATGGGCCCCTCCCCATGCGCCACGGCGGCCCGGCTCAGGTCGTGCCAGGCGGCCCAGCCGGCGAGCGTGAGGAGGCCGGGCGCGAGGAGCGCCAGCATGCCCACGTCGCGGAGCCGCGGGTTCGGGTCGTCCGCGAAGACGAGCGCCCACACGAGCGGCGCCCCGACCAGCACGCCGAGCGCGAGGAGCCCCGGGATCGCCAGGAGCAGGGAGACGCCGATCCCCCGCGGCACGTGCCCGAGCCCCCGCCGCACCCGCGCCCCCACCGGCCCCGGCGCGCGCATCAGCTCGAGCCAGACGAGCTGCGCCGGGAGCGCGAGCAGCCCGCCGGCCAGCAGCGCGCTCCCCATCACCACCAGGAGCGGCGCGAGCTCCCGCGCCCCCCAGGCGCGCAGCGTCTCCACGGCGATGGGTCCGCCGTCCGCGAAGGCCTCGCCCGCGAAGGCGTGGCCTCCGAAGGCCGCCTCGAACCCGCTCGCGAGCTGGGTCGCGACCACGGCCGCGCCGACCGTCAGCACCACGTGGATCACGAAGCCCGCGCCGAGCCCCCGGCGGAAGCGGGCCGCGGCGCCCTCCACGGGGGTCGCCGGCACGGCGCCCTGCGGTGCCGTCATCCGCTCGATCACCGGCGCGGTCGCCTCCCCGCGGCTCATGGCGCCACCTGTCCGAGCACGGTCTGGAGCCAGAAGAGCGCCCGCCGGAAGATCCCACCTCCCTCGCGCTCCCCGGCGGCGTCGTCGCGCGCCTCCGGGTCGAGCAGCCCGCGGCGCTCCGGGTCCACCCACACCCGCGTGAAGGTCCCCGCCTCGTCGATCTCGAGCCGCTCCACGTCGCCCGGCCAGGGCACGCTGCGGCGCCCGTCCGGTCCCTCGAGCCGCACCCGCGTCGGCAGCCCGAGGCCCACGCGCGTCGCCACCACGCGGGTCCGCCCGCCCGCCCTCACCGGCGCCGTCACGCGCCGGGCGCAGATCGCGTTGTCGAAGAGCGTTGGGTGCAGCACGCGCCGCGGCATCCAGTCCCCGTACTCCTCGCCGAAGGCCGCGAGGAGATCCTCGGGCACCGGGTGGCGGAAGCGCTGCGCCTTCGCGTAGCGCCCGAGCGCCCGCCGGAAGCGCGCCCGCCCCCAGGTGCGCGCCACGGTCTCGAAGATGGCCGCGCTCCGCCCGTAGACGGCGCGCCCGTAGGCGTTGCCCGAGAAGGCGTGCGCCGGTCGCGCCGGCGGCGGGGTGGGGCGCCCGCCGAGGGCCAGCGCGCGCCGCAGCTCGAAGCCGTCGACGCGCAGGCCGAAGAGATCGATCCCGCTCCGCGCTCGCCCGTGGAGCTCCTGGAGCAGGTCCCCCGTGACCCACTCGGTGATGCCCTCGTCGAGCATCGGCCAGGCGACCTCGTTCGAGGCGACGAGCCCCTGGAACCACATGTGCCCGAGCTCGTGGGCCGTGACCTCGTCGTGGAGCGCGATGGGCAGGCCGCCCATGCGGAACCAGGGCCCGGCGGTCACGAAGAGGGTCGGGTACTCCATGCCCGCGGCCCCGTCCGCGCCGCGCGGCGGGACGATCACCGTGAGCTGCGGGTAGGGATAGCTCCCGTAGTGCGCGCCGTAGTGCGCGAGGCCTGCGAGCGTGACCTCCAGGTGCCGCTCCGCCGCGCCGCGGAAGCCCGGCGGGTAGAGCACGCGCACGTGCACCGGCCCGGCCTCGCCCTCGTGGGTCCCCTCGAGCTCCTCGAACCAGGGCGCGGCCGCGAAGGCCACGTCGTGCACGCGCTCCGCCTCGAAGCGCCGGACGGTCGCCGCGCTCGTGAAGCGCTCCTCGCGCATGACGCCGCTCGCGCCGACGACCCAGCCCGGCGGCGTCTCGACCGTCAGGTCGTAGTCGGCGAAGTCGGCGTAGAACTCGCCGTGGCCGTGATAGGGGAAGCTCGCCCACTCGCCGCCCGGCTCGAGGCGGGCGAGCTTCGGGAACCACTGCGCGACCATGTGGAACGCGCCGTGCCAGCCGCTCCGGGCGAAGACGGGCGGCAGCCGGCTCTCCCAGGCCATGCCGAGCTCGACGCTCTCGCCGGGCTCGACCGGGCGGGGGAGGTGCACGCGGAGCTGCGTGCGGTCGCCCTCGACGAGCTCGTCCTCGGCGCCCTCGAGGAGGTCGTGGGCGGCGGGCGCGTCCGGGTCGAGGACCAGGCGCTCGACGGTGATGCCGCCCTCGCCGCGGAAGCGCACGCCGCGGAGCTGGCTCCCGGACTCCTGCATGAAGACGGAGTCGTCGCTCGCGAAGGCGTTCAGGTAGAGGTGGAGGAGGAGCGTGTCCTGCGCGCGCTCGCTCTCGTTGGTCCAGCGGATGCGGCCTTCGCCGTGGACGACGTGCTCGACCGGGTCGAGGCGGGCCTCGAGCGTGTAGGCGTGCGCGGGCTCGTCGGCGTGGGCCCGGGGCGCGAGGAGGAAGGGCGCACCGAGGAGGGCGGGGAGCAGGAGCAGCGGGGCGACGGCGCGCACGTCGGCGATGCTTGCGGCCGCGCGCGGGGACCGCAAGCGGGCGAGGCGCAGGAGCCGTACCTTTGGCCGCCGTGCCCTTGGCCGTCGCGCCCTGCCGGTCCAAGATCCCGCCGTGGGCGACCGACCCGACCCGACCGAGGAAGCCGATCTGGACGCGCCGCCGCTCGAGGCCACCTTCGACGTCGCCGACGAGGCCGGCACCATCGCCCTCGCGCGCCGCACCGCCGCCGCCCTCCGTCCGGGCGACCTCCTGCTCCTCGAGGGCGACCTCGGCGCCGGCAAGACCTTCTTCGTCCGCGCCCTCGCCCGCGCCCTCGGCGTCCCCGAAGACGAGCCGGTCCAGAGCCCGACCTTCGCCCTCGTCCACCACTACCCGGACGCCACGCCGCCCCTCGTCCACGCCGACGTGTACCGGCTCCCCGATCCCGGCGAGCTCGTCTACACGGACCTCCCCGAGGCCCTCCAGGAGGGCGAGGCGATCGTCGTCGTCGAGTGGGGCACCGCCTTCGAGGACGCCTGGCCGACCCCGGCGCTCGTCGCGCGCATCGCGCTCGAGGGGGACACGGCGCGCCGCTGGGAGCTCCGCGGGCGGCCTTCGCTCGTGCGCGCCATGACCGCGGTTGCGACCGGCGAAGCGCTCTGATAAGCCCGGCCGGGTCCTCGCGGACCCACTCGCTCGCGCGGCTCCAGCCGCGCACGGAAGGTGAGATGCCGCGCCGCGACGACATTCGAAAGATCCTCCTGATCGGCTCCGGGCCGATCGTCATCGGCCAGGCCTGCGAGTTCGACTACTCGGGCACGCAAGGCGCCAAGGCGCTCCGGGAAGAGGGCTACGAGGTCATCCTCGTGAACTCGAACCCGGCGACGATCATGACCGATCCGCAGTTCGCGGAGCGGACCTACGTCGAGCCGCTGATCCCCGAGGTGGTCGAGCGCATCCTCGAGCGCGAGCAGCCCGACGCGCTCCTGCCGACGCTCGGCGGCCAGACGGCGCTGAACCTCGCCCTCGAGCTGCACCGCCGCGGCGTCCTCGAGCGCCTCGGCGTCGAGCTCATCGGCGCCAAGGTCGAGGCCATCCGCAAGGCCGAGGAGCGCGAGCTCTTCAAGAGCGCCATGGAGAAGATCGGCCTCGAGAGCGCCCGCGCCCACACGGTGCGCACCATGGAGGAGGCCTGGGCGGCCGTGGAGGACATCGGCTACCCGGTCATCCTCCGGCCCTCGCTCACCATGGGCGGCTCCGGCGGCGGCGTGGCGAACGACCGCGACGAGTTCGACCGCGCCATCCGCTGGGCCTTCAACCAGAGCCCGGTGCACGAGTGCCTGGTCGAGGAGAGCCTCCTCGGCTGGAAGGAGTACGAGCTCGAGGTCATCCGCGACAAGGCGGACAACTTCGCCGTCATCTGCACCATCGAGAACTTCGATCCGATGGGCGTGCACACCGGCGACTCGGTGACGGTCGCGCCGGCCATGACGCTGACGGACCGCGAGTACCAGCGCATGCGCGACGCGGGCCGGAAGATCATCACGGAGATCGGCGTCGACACGGGCGGCTCGAACATCCAGTTCGCCGTCGATCCGGAGACCGGCCGGCTCATCGTCATCGAGATGAACCCGCGCGTGAGCCGCTCCTCCGCGCTCGCCTCCAAGGCCACGGGCTACCCGATCGCCAAGGTCGCCGCGAAGCTCGCCGTCGGCTACACGCTCGACGAGCTCCGCAACGACATCACGGGCACGAGCTCGGCCTTCGAGCCGACCATCGACTACGTCGTCACGAAGTGGCCGCGCTTCGCCTTCGAGAAGTTCCGCGGCTCGGACCCGCGCCTGACGACGCAGATGAAGTCGGTCGGCGAGGCCATGGCCATCGGCAAGACCTTCAAGGAGTCGGTGCAGAAGGCCGCGCGCTCGCTCGAGGTTGGGCGCGACGGGCTGGTCAGCCTGCTCGAGAAGATCGACTACCGGGAGCTCCGCGACCAGGTGCGGCGGCTGGCGAAGGATCCGAGCGCGGGCCTGCACTTGATGCCGCTGACGGAGCCCCTCGAGGTCTCCCGGGCGGAGCTCCAGGAGGCCATCCTCGAGGTGGTGAAGACGCCGCTCTCGGACCGGCTCTGGTACATCTGCGACGGGCTCCGCGTCGGGCTGAGCATCGAGCAGCTCCAGGAGGCGACGGGCGTCGACTCCTGGTTCCTCGACCAGCTCGAGCAGATCGTCTCCGAGGAGGAGGTCATCCGCGGGGCGGAGACGCTCGAGGCGGCGCAGCTCGACCGCTGGAAGCGCATGGGCTTCAGCGACGCGCGCATCGCGCAGCTCCGCGGCGCGGAGGTCGAAGAGGTGCGCCGGGCGCGGAGCGAGGAGAAGGTCGAGCCCATCTACGCGCGGGTCGACACCTGCGCCGCCGAGTTCGCCGCGCTCACGCCCTACCTCTACTCGACCTGGGGCGAGCGTTCGGAGTCGGAGCCGACGGGCCGCAAGAAGGTGATGATCCTCGGCGGCGGGCCGAACCGAATCGGCCAGGGCATCGAGTTCGACTACTGCTGCGTGCACGCGGCCTTCGCCATGAAGGAGCTCGGCTACGAGTCGATCATGGTGAACTGCACCCCCGAGACGGTCTCGACGGATTACGACACGTCGGACCGGCTCTACTTCGAGCCGCTCACCTTCGAGGACGTGATGGCCATCGTCCGGGAGGAGAACCCGGACGGCGTCATCGTGCAGTTCGGCGGGCAGACGCCGCTGAAGCTCGCCGTGCCCCTCGCGAAGGCGGGCGTGCCCATCCTCGGGACGAGCGCCGACGCCATCGACCGGGCCGAGGATCGGGAGCGCTTCGACGCGATCCTCGAGAAGCTCGGCCTCTCGCGCCCGCAGGGCGGCATCGCCAAGGGCATGAGCGACGCCATCGAGGTGGCCGAGCGCATCGGCTACCCGGTGGTGGTGCGCCCGAGCTACGTGCTCGGCGGGCGGGCGATGGAGATCGTCTACACCCGCGAGGAGCTCGAGCAGTACATGGCGAAGGCCCTCGAGGCGGTGGAGGACGCGGACACGCAGACCATCCTCGTCGACGAGTTCCTGAAGGACGCGGCGGAGGTCGACGTCGACGCCATCTCGGACGGCAAGCGCGTCGTCATCGGCGGCGTGATGCAGCACATCGAGGAGGCGGGCGTCCACAGCGGCGACTCGTCCATGGTGCTGCCGGCGCATGCGCTCCCGCCGGAGGTGCAGGGGGCGATTCGGAGCTCGACGCGGGCCCTCGCGCTGGAGCTCGGCGTGGTCGGGCTGATGAACGTGCAGTTCGCCGTGAAGGGGAGCCGCGTCTACGTCATCGAGGTGAACCCACGGGCGTCGCGGACCGTGCCCTTCATCGGCAAGGCGACCGGGCTGCCGCTCGCGAACATCGCGGCGAAGGTCATGGCGGGCAAGACGCTCGAGGAGCTCGGCGTGACGCGCGAGGTCGTGCCGCGGCACGTGGCGGTGAAGGAGTCGGTCTTCCCCTTCCACAAGTTCCCGGGCGTCGACACGATCCTCGGGCCGGAGATGCGCTCGACGGGCGAGGTCATGGGCGTGGGCGCGGACTTCCCGGAGGCCTTCCTGAAGGCGCTCTGGTCGGCGAGCTACGACCTGCCGCGCGAGGGGCGCGTCTTCCTGAGCGTGCGCGACGACGACAAGCAGGCGGCCTGCGAGCTCGGCTACCGGCTGCGCGACATGGGCTTCGAGCTGCTCGCGACGCGGGGCACGAAGGAGGCCCTGGCGCGGAACGGCGTCGAGGCGGAGGTCGTGAACAAGGTGCTCGAGGGGTCGCCGCACATCGTCGATCGGCTGCAGGCCGGGGACGTGGTGATGGTGATCAACACGACCGAGGGCGCGAAGGCCATCCAGGACAGCCGCTCGCTGCGGCGCGAGACGCTGATGAGCGGCATCCCCTACTTCACGACCATCGGCGCGGCGACGGCGGCGGTGGCGGCCGTGGAGCGCATGCGCGAGCCGGAGCTCGAGGTGTGCTCGCTGCAGGAGTACCACGCGCGGACGCGCTGACGTGGTGGAGGGCGGCACCAGAGCGGGGCGCCGCGCGGCGTCCTCTTCGCGGAGCGCGGCGTCTTCTTCGCGGAGGCGGGCGTCTTCTTTGCGGAGGCGGGCGCGTTTGCTCGGGCGAGCGAGGATTGGACCGGCGAGGCTCGGGCCCGCGAGGCTCGGGCCGGTGGCGCTCGGGCTGGCGGCGCTCGGGCTGGCGATCTCCGCGGCGTGGCCGGCGCGCGGGCAGGAGCGCTCGGAGCACGTGCATCACCGGCTGCTCCGCGTGGAGCAGTGGGACGGGGAGGCGGGCCGCGTGCTGCTCACCTACCCGCGGCGCGAGGACTACGCGGACCATCCGCCGGGGGAGCGCTATCCGCTCGTGGTGGCGCTCCACGGGCTCGGTGAGGCGCGGAAGGGGACGCGGCTCGGGCCCCTCGGCTGGGCCGTCGACTACGCGCTCCCGGATGCCTTCGCGGCGCTCGGGCGCGGGCGGCTGACGCGCGGCGACTATGGCGGGATGGTCACCGATGCGCACCTGGCGGCGGTGAACGAGGCGCTCGGGCGGGCGCCCTTCCGCGGGGTGGCCGTGGTCGCGCCCTACACGCCGGCCCTCGGCGGGGCGCCCGAGGAGGAGCTCGAGGCCTATCTGGCGTGGCTCGCCGGGCCGCTCCTCGAGCAGGTGCGCGCGCAGTTCCCGCAGGTGGCGCAGACGGCGGCGGGCACGGGCGTCGATGGGGTGTCGCTCGGGGGCTGGCTGGCGCTGGAAGCAGGCGTCCGGCACCCGGAGGCCTTTGGCGCGGTGGGCGGGATCCAGCCGGCGATCCGGGATCGGGTCGAGGCGATCGGGGCGCGGGCGGAGGGGCTGCGGGGGAAGCCCATCCGGCTCCTGACGAGCGAGGCCGACCCCTACCTCGCGCCGACGCGGGCGCTCTCGCGGAGGCTGCGCGGGGCGGCGCTGCCGCACTCGCTCATCGTGACGCCCGGGGACCACTCCTACGCGTACAACCGCGGCCCGGGGGCGGTGGAGCTCCTGCGCTTCCACGACCGGGTGCTGGCGCGGGAGAGCTACGAGGAGCCGTAGGAGCGCGCAGGGCGCTGGCGCAGCGTGGGGGGCGACCGGTCCACGGACCCGCGCGCCGACCCGCGCACCGACCCGCGCACCGACCCGCGCTGCAGGGCTTGCAGCCTCCCGGCGCGGCGGCTACCACACGCAGTCTCATGGACCGCGTACCGATGACGCCCCAGGGCTTCGAAACCCTGAAGAAGGAGCTCGACCGGCTGAAGGCCGAGATGCCGAAGATCTCGCAGGAGATCGGCGTCGCGCGGGAGCACGGCGACCTGAAGGAGAACGCCGAGTACCACGCCGCCAAGGAGAAGCAGGGCATGGTGGCGGCGCGCATCGCGGAGCTCGAGGACAAGATCGCCCGCGCCGAGGTCATCGACCCCTCGCAGCTCGGTGGCGAGAAGGTGAAGTTCGGCGCCATCGTGGAGCTCGAGGACATCGACTCCGGCAAGATCGTCACCTACCAGATCGTCGGCTCGGAGGAGGCGGACATCTCGAAGGGCTCCATCTCCGTGACCTCGCCGGTGGCGAAGGCGCTCATCGGGCGCGAGGTCGGCGACGAGGTGAAGGTGCGGACGCCCGGCGGCACTCGGATGTACGAGGTCGCCGACGTGCGCTGGGAGTGACGGCCCCCTCGGGCGCGGCGCGCGCGTCGGCCCGAGCCCGCTGAGCGATCCGTGATGGATCTCCGCCGACCGCTGTTCGCCGGCCTGGGGCTCGCCGCCGTCGAGCTCGTGCTCGTCTTCGCGCTGGCCGGCGACCTCTTCCTCACCTCGACGGAGCGCTGGCGCTTCGTGCTGGCGTCGCTGCCCTTCTGGATTGGCTTCGCCGCGCTGGCCTGGGCCTTCGTCGCGAGCGCGGATCGGATCTTCCGGCGCCGCGCCTCGCACCCCTCCCGCGCGCTGGGGCGCCTGCTCGGGCTGATCGCGGGTGTGGCCGTGGGCGTGCTCGCCTGGAGCGCGACGGCGGGGCGGCGCCTCCGGGACGCGAGCTGGCGCGAGCTGGCGGTGGTCGGTGTGGCGATCGTCGCGGCGCTGGTCGTGACGAAGCTGGCGCCTTGGCTCCGCGATCGGCGGCCCGTGGGCTGGTGGCTGCCGGCGGCCTCCGCGCTCGTCGCGGTCGGGGCCCTCGTGGTGGACGCGACGGTGCTGCTCCGCCTCTACCCGGCGGTGCACTGGGCGCTCACGCTGAGCGCCGTGAGCGCGGCGCTGGTCGCGTTCCAGCAGGCGCCCTTCGGCGTCTGGGGGACGGGCCGGCGGACGCGCGCCATCCTCGCGGCCCTCGGCGGGTTGGCCTTCGGCGGTGGGCTCTGGGGGCTGGCGGCGCTGGGGGCGGCGCCGAACGCGCGCTTCGTGGTCCAGGAGCGCGCGCCCCTGACGGGCAAGGTGCTCGCCTGGTGGCCGGCGGGGCCGCGCCGGCGCGCGCGGGCCTCG
>PABA01000219.1 GCA_002699025.1 Sandaracinus sp.
ACGGTGGTGTTCGGCTGCTGGTTCGACGGCCGGACGGTGGCCGACGGCCGGACGGTGGTGTTCGGCTGCTGGTTCGACGGCCGGACGGTGGCCGACGGCCGGACGGTGGTGTTCGGCTGCTGGTTCGACGGCCGGACGGTGGTGGAGGGGCGGACGGTGGTGTTCGGCTGCTGATTCGCGGGCCGCACCGTCGTCGTGGGCTGGTTCGGCCGCACGGTGACCGTGTCGCGGGGCTCGTTCGGCTGGCTCGGCCGCACGGTGACCGTCGCGTCGGCGCCCGGCCGCGTCGTGGTCGTGGTGGTCGTCGTCACCGTCTGGCTCGGCCGCACGGTGACCGTCGCGCTCCGGCCCGTGTCCGCCGAGCCGCGCACGACGACCGTGCTCCGGCTCGCGTTCGCCGGGCGCACGCGCACCACGGCCGGCTCCCGGTCCGGCGGGACGACGTGCACGCGGATCGTCCCGCGCGCCCGGTACACGGGCGGCGGCGTGTCGTTCCGCGCGCGCCAGTAGCCCGGGTGGTACTGGTAGCCGCCGCCGGCCACGGAGACGCAGACGGGCGGCTCCCACTCGTAACCCGGGCGGGGCGTGCTCCAGTGGCCGTCCACCCACACCCAGCGGCCGGCCTCGAGGCTCCAGTAGCCGCTGATCCACACGGCGTTCGCCTGCGGTTTGGTCGGGCGCACCTGGACGGCCTGGCGCAGCGGCGGCGGCGGCGAGGAGACGGTCACGTAGGTGGGCGCGGCGTAGGCCTCCGTGCGCACCGTCGTGGTGCCGTGCGTGTGGATCACGCACCCGCTGGCGGTCATCAGGAGCGCGGCGAGGAGGGGAAGGTGGCGGGCCATGGGGGGAACCTAGTCGTTTCCGGCGACGCGAACCATCGCGGCGGAGCGCCGCGTCGCCCAGGGGGAAAGGAAGGGTCGCCCGCTTGGACTGGTGGCCGCCCGGCCTATTCAGACCGGAGGGCCCGGCGCGGCAGCCGCCCGCGGCGCTCGAGGTCCGGCGTCGGCGCGACCGCCTCGAGGCGCGCGCGGGCCTTCTCGACGAGCGCCTGCACCGCCTCGCGCGCCTCGGCCGCCACCTCGCCGGCCCGCCCCTCCATCGCGAAGGGCGCGCCGATCTGCACGCAGACGGGCGTCTGGGGCCGCGCGGCGACCCCACGGACGTGGCTCACGAAGTCCGTGTCCACGTACTCGGTGCCGGGCGGGTAGGCGAGGCCGACGGGCACGACCTCCACGTCGAGCCCCCGCGCGGCCGCGAAGGCCCCCGCCAGGAAGGGGCGCACCTCGTCGCCCCGGTAGGTCGTGCCCTCCGGGAAGACGATCACCGTATGCCCTTCGCCGAGGCGCCGGCGGATCGCTCGGATGGCGCGCGCGCCGCTGTTCCGGTCGGCTCGGTCGACGAAGATGGTCTCGCCCTGCCGCGCCAGCGTCCCGATGATCGGCCAGCGCTCGAGGTCTGCGCGGCTCAGGAAGACGCCACCGAAGCGCGTCATCAGCACGCCGATGTCGAGGGCGGCCCGGTGGTTGGCGACGATGAGCCGCGGGCCCCTCTTCGGCGGGAGCGCCCCGGCCCAGTAGGGCGTGACGCCGAGGATGCGCAGGATACGGCGCGACACGCGGAGCTTCGCCGTGTGCTGGAGCGTGAGGAGGTCCGCGCCGAGGCGGAGCTGCAGACCGAAGCGGACGCGGGTCCACACCATGTAGAGCACGAAGCGGAGCGCGCGGCCGTAGGCCCGGAGACGGTCGCCGAGGGGCACGCGCCTCACATACCACGGCCCGCTCTCCAGACGCCGGGCGTGTTGGTGGCGCCGGCGAGAAGTGGCACGCTTCGGGGGTGAGCGGCTCCCTCGCCCCCGGTTTCCTCGTCGCGTCGCCGACGCTGCGTTGCCCCTTCTTCCACCACACGCTCGTGCTCCTCGTGGACCACGGCGACGAGGGCTCCTTCGGCTTCGTCGTGAACAAGCCCTCGCCCGTGGACTTCGGGCGCGTGGCCAGCGAGCTCGACCTGCCCATCGAGGAGCGCGTGCCGGACGTGCCCGTGCTCAAGGGCGGGCCCGTGTCGCCGGAGACGGGGTGGATCGTCTTCGACCCGCGCACGGTCGAGAGCGTCCCCGAGGACTGCATCCGCCTCGGCGAGGAGCTCGCCATCTCGGCGTCGCGCACCATGCTCGAGGAGCTGGCCCGGCGCGGGGAGACGCCTCCGCGGGCGCTCCTCACGCTCGGCTACAGCGGCTGGGCGAAGGAGCAGCTCGAGGACGAGATGCGCGAGGGGTCGTGGATCCCCGTGGACCTGGACCCGGCGCTGATCTTCGAGCGGCCCATCGAGGAGCGCTGGGAGAGCGCGCTGGCGAGCCTGGGCGTCGAGCCGGGCATGGTCATCGGCCGCAAAATCGCGCTCGCCTGAGCGACGCGCGGCCGGCTCGCGCTCCGAGCCGGTGCGCGGGGCCGACCTCGCGACCCTCAGAACATCAGGCTGATGCCGATGCTCGTGTAGGGCGTGCCGAGGCGCGCGACGAAGCTGCCGCGATCGCTGAAGCGCCAGCGCACGCCCGCCGCGCCGACCACCCAGGCGCCCGGCTCGTCGACGAAGTCGCCCTCGTCGCGGAACACACCGGGATGGAGGAAGACGTTGCCGCCGACCTCGCCGAAGAAGGAGAGCTTCTCCCAGAGGTAGAACTCCCAATGGGCGACGACGGGGAAGCCGACGCCGAAGCCGTACTCGTAGCGGCGGTCGGGGCCGCCCCAGTAGCGCACCCAGTAGCTGTCGACGCCGAGGCTCAGGTAGAAGGCGTCGTTGTGCCCGCGGAGGAAGCCCTTCTTCACGAGCGGGATGTTGAAGCGCACGCCGGCGGCGACGCCGCGGCCGAAGACCGCGAAGCCGGCGTGGAAGTCGATGTGGAAGTCGTGGTCGCTCGCGTCCTGGTTCCAGATCTTCGCGCCGGCGTCCGCGGCGGCCGGCGCCGGGCGGGCGAGGGTCGTGAAGAGGGCGAGGGCCGCGAGGAGCGCGGCGCGGGGGGAGAGACGTCGCATCGAGAATCCTGGGGGAAGGAGATGTCGAAACGCCCACCCGACGCGCGTCGGGTGGGCGCTGGGGAGCCGGGCGGCGCGCCCGGCGCGCGGGCTCAGAAGAAGAGCGTGCAGCAGCCGGTCAGGCAGTAGTAGTCGGTCGGGCACTCGGGGAGGCCCGGGACACCGCAGGCCTGGCGGCCGTCGTCGCAGGTCGGGATCTCCGTGCCGGCGTCCGGCTCGGGGCCGGCGTCGGGGAAGCCGCCGTCCGGCTCGGGCCCGGCGTCGGGCATGCCCGCGTCCTCGGGGGGCGGCGGGAAGCAGTCGTCCGGCAGGTCCTCGGGCCCGCGGCCGAGGCAGAGCTCGCAGCGGCCGCACTCGTTGTAGCAGAAGCCGTCGACGGGCTCGCAGGGGTGGCAGCGCTCCGGGTCCTCGACGTCGTCCAGCGTGCACGTGGGGTTGCCATCCATGTCCTGCGTGCCGAGGAAGACGAAGTTGCCCGAGCGGGCCGGGAGCTCGCAGCAGCCGAAGCAGTCGCAGCCGTTCGGCGTGATCGAGGCGCAGGTCATCTCGCAGAGCTCGCCGTCGACCGGGTCGCAGGTCGCGGAGCCGGAGCCGCGGCAGTTGGTGACCTCGGCGAGCGTCGGGTCGCAGCGCTGGTCCCACTCGCAGCCGTCGTTGCCCGCGCCCTGGTTGGTGTCGTAGTAGCAGTCGCGATCGCAGCGGCCGACCTCGCCGCCGGGGATGCCGAGGTCGTAGCCGCCCTCGTTGTTGTCGCAGGCGCCGAGGCAGTCCGGATCCTCGGCGTCGACCTCTCCGTCTCCGTCGTTGTCGAGGCAGTCGCCGCAGGCGTAGTAGCGGCCCGCGCAGGAGGCGGGGACGCAGCCCATGGCGCCCCCGTCCGGCGGCTCGGTGGCCGCGTCGACGCCCGGCTCGCCGGCGTCTTCGCCGCCGCCGCCGCCGTCGAAGCCCTCACCGGCGTCCGGCGTGGGGATGACGTTGCCGTCGGGGAGGAGCGTGCCGCCGTCGGGGAGCACGACGACCCCGCTGTCGATCCCATCGCCGCCGGCGTCTTCGCCGCCGCCGTCGTCGTCGCCGCCACAGGCCGCCACGGCCAGGGCCAGCACACAGGTCCATCCAAGCTTGCGCATCGCGTGTCCTCCAGGCATCCGCTGACACCGTAGCACTACGATGAGAGTGTACGAAGTGGAACCTGTAGGGGTCTGCCGGACCGGAGGTCTACGCCAAACGGGTGAAGTCGGGGTCGAGCCAGAACGCGATCAGCGCCGACGCCCGGAGCGCGAGCCCGGGGAAGCGGAGCTCTCCGCCCTCGCCCCGCGCGCTCAGCGCGGCGCCGACGCCCTCGTTCATCGCGCGCTCGAGCGCGTCTCCGGGCGCCATCGCCAGCATCGCGCGGAGCGCCGGAGCGAGCGCGCCCGCGAGCACCAGGCCCACCCGGTCGGCGCGGAGCTGCATGAGCCGCTGGGCGGCGATCACCTCGCTCGCGGCGAGCGACTCGTTGGCGCCTCCGCCGAGCGCGCCCTTCGCCTTGGCGACGAGCCCGTCCTTGAAGAAGCCGGTCACCGTGCCGAGGTGCTCGCCGAGCTTCCAGGAGCGCAGCACCGGCATGACCCCGAGGAGCAGGTCGAAGCTCGAGGCGCCCACTTCGAGGGCGCCGCGCCAGACCTCCGTGGCGCTGACGCGCGCGTGCCCGAAGCGGAGGTGCGCGAGCTCCGCCCCGAAGGCGAAGGCCAGCCCGCGTGGGCCGAGGCGACGCGGGGCGTCCGGCGCGAGGTGGTCCCCGCCGAGGAGCACGAAGGCGCCGCTTCGGTCGTCGTAGGCGCGGCAGCCGAAGGTCCGCTCGCCCCGCGAGACGTAGACCTCGGCCGTCACGTCGAGCGCGCGGGCGGCCGCCGCGAAGACCTCGCGGGCGTCGCCCGGCTCCAGGCGCGCGCAGTAGGCTCGGAGCGCGCTCGGGTCGGGCACGTCGGCGGCGGCGACGAGGGTCTGCACCGTGGCGAGGAAGGCGTCCGAGCGCCCAATCGGGTGGCGGAGGAGCCGGAGGGCGTCCTCGTCGAAGGGCGCGTGCGGCGGCGGGGGCCCCGCGGGGAGCGCTGCCGGGTCGAGGGCGCCGGGCGCGAGCGTGGCCGCGGCGGCGCTGGCCCGCGCGACCAGGCCGAGGGGAGCATCGTCCGGCGTGCGTTCGTCCGGCGTGCGTTCGTCCGGCGTGCGTTCGTCCGGCGTGCGTTCGTCCGGCGGGGCGCCGTCCGGGGAAGCGCCCTCCGGTGGTGGCTCCGCGCCGCCCTCCGCAGCATCGTCCGATGCGGCGCGACCCGCGTCGTCCGGGGGACGCTCGTCGGCCCCGCCCCGCGCGAGGGCCTCGAGGCGGTGGGCGTCGAGCGGCTGGAGCTGCGCCAGCGCGAGGCGAGCCTTCGCCGCCGCGGCGTCGGTCCGGTCGGCAGGCGGGCAGCCCTCGAGCGCCACCGTGGCCTCGAGGAGCTGCACCCGCGCGCGGACGCCTGGCTCCCGCTCTTCCCCGTCCGCCTCCGCGGCGTGGGGGACGAGATCGTAGGCGCCGGCCTCCGGGAGCTCACCCAGCCGGGCCTCGATCACGGCGAGCGCCTCGGCGCCGCGACCGGCTTCGCCGAGCCGCCGGGCCCAGCTCGCGTCCAGCGCGGCACGCGCCGCGGGCTCCTTCGCCGCGGCCAGCGCTTCGTCGCGCAGCCCCTCGTCGAGCGCCAGCCCCACGCGCCCCGCCGCGTCGCGCGCCCGGAGCGCCTCGGCGAGCCGCCGCCGCGTCCTCGCGTCCCAGCCCCAGCTCGTCGCCCAGGCTCGCGCCTGCTCCGGCGCCCGCGCCTCGAGCGCCGCGAGCCCGTCCTCGGGCAACGCCTCGGCCTGGTCGAGGAGCGCCCGCTCGAGCGCCGCCAGCGGCCCCTCGAGCGCCTCGAGCAGCCTCCGCGCGGCGTCCGGGTGGCTCCCCCGGACGCGCTCGAGCACGAAGCGGAGCCGCGCCTGGGCCGCCGCGCCGACGTGCGGGCCGAGCGCGCGGAAGTCGTCCTCGTTGCCCAGCCGGCAGCGCCACCGCCAGGCGCCCGCCTCGACCTCGTCGCGCCCGCGTCGCGCGTGGTGGACGAGCGCCTTCGCGGGGAGGTCGTGGCGCGTCACGTCGCCGAGCCCGCTCACGGCCACGAGCGCCGCGCGCCGCGACGTCCAGACGAAGCTGGCGGTCGCCTCGCCGTCCTCGCCGATCGCGCTCGACACGGGCAGCTCGGTCGCCGTGCGCAGCCAGGCGAGGAGCACCTCGCCCTCCTCGCGCCAGCCCGCGAGCCAGGCGCGCTCGGCGTCGCTCCGCGCCTCGAGGAGCGGCCCCTCGGGCGCGGGCGGGAGCGGCTCGGCGCTGGGGCGGAGGCGGGCGAGGGCGATCATGCGCTGCGCCGCGCTCCCCTCGCCCCGCGGCACCTTCCAGCTCGCCCCCTCGAGCGCGAGCTCGTCCCGCAGCCGGCCCACGTGGTAGCGGAGCCCGGCGGCGAGCAGGTCGAGCGCCTTCGTCGGCGCCTCGCCGTCCACGAGGAAGAGCCCGCCCTCGCCGCGCACGAGCCAGGCCTCGCGTTCGCTCTCGGGGAACGGGCTCTTCAGCGCCAGCCGCTCGCGTACGGCGCCGACCCGCGCCGGCTCGACGAAGCGCATCAGCGCTCGTCGTCGTCGTCGGCGTCCGCGTCGGCTTCGCGCCGGCGCGCGACGTGCGCGGCGAAGGAGCGCTGCTCCTCGGCCGCCTCCTCCTCGTCGTCGCCTTCGTCGTCCGGGACCGTGTCGAGCTCGTCGAGGAAGCGGGCCATCAGCCCCTCCATCATGAGGTCGCGCTGGTCGTCGTCGAAGTCGCCGGAGGCGTGCTGCTCCCGGAGCGCCTCGTAGCGCTCCTCGTACTCGTCCATGATGGCGCGGAAGCGGACGACCTTGCGCCAGATGGCCTCCTGGTTCCGCCCGTAGACGGCGATCAGCGAGACGGCCGAGGCGCCCGCCAGGAGCAGCCCGAGCGGCCCGCCGAGGAAGACCCGGATGAGCACCGCCGCCGCCGCGACCCCGGCCGCGCCGCCGAGGGCCCGCTTGCCCGACTCGGCGCTGAAGGCGCCCTTCACGGCGACCCCCCAGGCCTGCCGCGTCGCGAACATCAGCGCGAGGAAGGTGACCTTGCTCGAGCCCTTCCGGTCCCAGTAGCGCTTCATCGAGGCGCGCAGGAAGCCCTGGTAGCTCTCGTAGGCGTCGTCGTCCGCCATGATGGGCGCACGGTAGCAGGGGCGGGCGGGCGCCGAAACGGCGAAAGGCCGACCCGCGATGGGCCGGCCTCGCGCCGCGTCCTCGGACCGCCCTCACTCCTCGGCGGCGTCCTCCAGCTCGGCCTCGATCGCGTCGAGCGCATCGCCGTAGTTCTCCGCGGTGATGCTCTCCTCGGCCTCCTCCTCGAAGTCCTCGGGGATGGGCACCTCCTCGGCCGTCGGCTCCGCGACCGGCTCCTCGGCCGGCTCTTCCTCCTCGGCCTCCGCCTCGGCGTTCTCGACCGTGTCCTCCGGCTCGCTCGCCTCTTCCTCCCCGCCGCAGGCGAGGCCGAAGAGGAGCGCACCGACGAGGCTCCAGCGCAGCAGGGACGTCATTCGCTCACCTCCACCATCACCGCCGCGCCGCCGCCGACGTTCGCGTTCACCTCGACCATCGCCGTCGCCTCCTCGGCGGCCGCGCTCTCGTAGACCTCGACGCCCTCGGCGGTCTCGTCGCCCTCGTCACGACCGCCCATGGCGGTCGCCTCGCGTCGCCCCTCGCCGCGCGCGGCCAGCCGCGTCATGCGCCGCTGATGCCGCGCCTCTTCGCGCTCCATCAGCGCGCGCACCCGAGTCAGGGCGGCTTCGTCCTCGGCCTCGGCGGCGAGCCCCTCGACCCGCTTCAGGCGCGCCACCCGGCGCGCATGCTGGCGCAGCTCCGCCCGGATCGGCGGCGCGATCGCCCGCGGGCGCTCGGTTCCGGTCCGCTCGCGCAGTCGGCGCCAGGCCTCCTCGCGGCGCGTGCGGCGCCGCGCCTCCCGCGTCTCGCGCCGGGCCTCCCGGCCGGCCGCGCGGGCCTCCATCGTCGCCTCCCGGGCTTCGCCGCGGGCCTCGCGCGCCTCGCGCGCCTCCTCCCGGAGCTCCCGGGCCGCCTCGCGACGCTCGGCGCCCATGGTGCCCCGCAGCTCTCGACGGGCCTCGCGGGCCTCCATCGTCTCCGCGCGGGCCTCCATGCGCGCTCCGCGCGCCTCACGGCCCTCCATCTGCGCCGCCATGCGCGCCTGCCGCGCCTGCATGCGGGCCGCCATGCCCATCTGCGCCTCGGCGCCCCCCGGGCCGGCGAAGAGCGCGCAGCTCAGCGCGCCGATCGCCACTCTCGATCCGACGTTCATCTCGATCCTCCGTTCCCCCACGGTTCGGTTCGGCTCGCGAGCTTACACCGACTCCGAGCCCGGGCGGGGAAGCCAACGCCCGCTCGCGGCCGTATGCTGCGAGTCATGAGCCCCTTCCGCGCGACCACCCTCCTCGTCGCCCTCGCGTCCCTCTTCGTCGTCGGCGCCTCCTGCGGCGAGAACCGCCCCACCACGCCGGGCGGCGGCGAGAGCAGCGAGACCGGCGAGACCGGGGAGACCGGGGAGACCGGGGAGACCGGGGAGGCGACCGCCGGGCAGCCCGGGAGCGACACCGCCAGCGCCGACGCCGTGCCCCTGCCTGCGCTCCCCGAGGCCAGCGCGCCGGCGCCGGAGGAGCGGACGCCGCCCCGGATCGCGAGCCTGGACGACGCCGAGGGCGCGCTCCGGAGCGGCTTCTACGAGACGGTGGAGGAGGCCCTGCCGCGCCTCGGGGACACGCCCCGGGCGAAGCTGCTGAAGGCGCGCCTCCTCTTCGAGACCGGCCGCTACGCCGAGGCGGCGCGCCAGGCCAACGGCATCCAGGGGGACCGGCGCGTCGCGGCGCAGACGCTCCGCGGCGAAGCGCTCATGGCCACGGGCCAGCTCGACGAGGCCGAGCGCGTGCTCGACGCGCTGAAGGACGAGGCCTCGGCGCATCGCGCGCGCCTCATGCTCGCGCGCCTCCACGCCCGTCGCGGGCGCATGGCCGAGGCCGAGCCGATGTTCATGCGGCTGATCGGCGCCTACAACGACGAGAGCATCCCGCGCGGGGACGCCGAGGGGCTCGCCTACGTGGCCATGGCCGCCTGGGGGCTCGGCTCGGCGCACGACGCGAACGACGCCTTCCGCGAGTCGGCCCAGGCCGACGGAGAGCGCGTCGAGACGCAGCTCGAGTGGGCGCGCCTCTTCCTCGCGAAGTACGACACGGGCCACGCCGAGGAGAGCGTCCGCGACGCGCTCCGGGTGAACCCCGAGCACCCGGTGGCCCACGCGCTCATGGCGCGCATCAAGATCGAGCAGAGCTTCGACTTCGCCGCCGCCGAGGAGCACGTCGACCGCGCCCTCGCCGTGAACCCGAACCTGGTCATGGCCCACGTCACGCGCGCCGGCATGGCGCTCCGCGACCTCGACATCGAGGGGGCCGACGCGCACCTCGATCGGGCGCTCGCCATCGACGCGCACGACCTCGAGGCCCTGAGCGTGCGCGCCGCCGTGCGCTACCTCGCCGACGACGAGGAGGGCTTCGAGGCGGCCAAGCGGGAGGTACTCCGGCGCCACCGCACCTACAGCGAGCTCTACACGATCCTCGGCGAGTTCGCGGAGTGGGAGCATCGCTACCCGGACATCGTGGAGATGGCGCGCGAGGCGGTGACGCTGAACCCGGAGGACTACCGGGCCCACGCCATGCTCGGGCTGAACCTCCTGCGCATGGGCGACGAGGAGGCGGCCCTGCCGGCGCTCCAGTCGGCCTGGCGTCGCGACCGCTTCAACGTGCGCGTCTACAACACGCTGAACCTCTACGAGGAGGTCATCCCGCAGCACTACGAGGTCTTCGAGGCGGCGCCCTTCACCTTCCGCATGCACGAGGAGGAGCGACCCATCCTCGAGCGCTACGTGCCGCGCACGCTGCAGACGGCCTACCGCGACATGGTGCGGCGCTACGGCTTCACGCCGGAGGGCCCGCTCCGCATCGAGATGTTCGCGAGCACGCAGCACTTCAGCGTGCGCACGACGGGCCTGCCGAACCTCGGCGTGCAGGGCGTCTGCTTCGGCAAGGTCGTGACGGCCATCTCGCCGGAGGGTGGGCCCTTCAACTGGGGGCAGATCACCTGGCACGAGCTCGCCCACGTCTTCCACATCCAGCTCTCGCAGAACCGGGTGCCGCGCTGGTTCACGGAGGGGCTCGCCGAGTACGAGACGCTGATCACGCCGAACGAGTGGCGCCGGGAGATGGACCACCACCTCTGGGAGGCGCTCCAGGACGATCGGCTGCCGCCGCTGCGCCTGATGAACCGGGCCTTCACGCACGCGCGCTCGGCCATGGACATGATGGTCGCCTATTACGCGAGCACGCGGATCGTGAAGTACATCGCCGACGAGTTCGGCTTCGAGAAGGTCGTGCGCATGCTCCGCGAGTGGGGCGCCGGGCGGCCGACCGTGGAGGTCGTGCAGCGGAGCCTCGGCATCAGCGTCGACCAGCTCGACGAGCGCTTCCGGGCGCACGCGCGGCGGCGCCTGAGCGGCCGGGGCGAGGACTTCAGCGTGGACTTCGCGGCCTTCCGCGAGCTCGAGCCGCTCCAGCAGGCGGCGCAGGCGGCGCCCCAGGACGCGGCGAAGCAGGCCTCGCTGGCGGCCGGGCTGCTCGTGAACGGCGACCCGCAGGGGGCGCAGCAGGCGGCCGAGCGGGCCGTCGCGATCGAGGCCGGGCAGCCGGTGGCGCGCTACATCCTCGCGCGGCTCGCGCTCATGCAGCAGGACGGGCAGGGCGCGCAGGCGCACCTCGAGGCGCTCGTGAGCGGCGGGCACGACGGCTACGAGCTCCGCCTCCTGATGGCGCGGGCGGCGCTCGGGCAGGGCGACCAGGCGGCGGCGCGGACGGCGCTGGAGGCCGCGACGCAGCGGGACGGCGACCGGCCCGAGGCATGGCAGGGGCTCGCGGAGATCGCCGAGCAGGCGAACGACGCGGATCTCAGGCTGCGGGCGCTCGGGGCGCTGGCGCGCATCGACGAGCACGGGCGGGCCGTTCACGCGGAGTACCTCGACCTGCTCGTGCGGCGGGAGGCCTGGGACGACGCCGTGCGGGCCGGGGAGCTGGCGGTCTTCGCGGCGCCGGCGAACCCGGAGGTGCACGCGCACCTCGCGCGGGCGTACCTGGCGAAGGGGCGGCATCGCGAGGCGCTCTACGAGGCGGACTCGGCGCTGATCGTGCAGCACCCGCAGCCGGGCTACGTGCACCTGCTGCGGGCGCGGGCCTTCCAGGGGCTCGGGCAGCGGCGGGAGGCGCGCGAGGCGGCGGAGGCGGCGCGGCAGGCGGATCCGGAGCTGGCGGAGCAGGCGGCGGAGATCACGGGGGGGTGACGCGGGGAGCCCGAGCGGGGAGCGGGAGCCCGAGCCCGTGCGGCGAGAGCGGCGCCTGACCCCTGCGCCTGACCCCTGCGCGCGGTTCGCACTAAGCTACGCGCCATGCGGCGCACCCTCCTCGCGGCGACCTTCTCGCTTCTCGCCTGCGCGGGCTCCGGGTCGGCCACGCTCACCGTGGCGCTCGAGACGGACCTCCAGCCCTTCGTCGACTTCGACGAGGTCGACGTCCAGTGGATCCGCGGCGACGCCATCGTCGCCATGGAGCGGGTCGAGGTCGGCCCCGGCGACGACGTCTCCCGCGGCTTCGACCTCGCGACCTTCGCCACGGGCAACGGGCGCGCGGAGATCGCCGTGCGCCTCTATGGGAGCGCAGGCGAGGTCGGCCGGCGCCGCGCCTTCGTGGACGTGCGCGGCGACACGCGCGCCGTGATCCTCGTCAGCGCCGAATGCGGTCTCGGGGAGGCCTGCCCAGGTGAAGGCGACTCCTTCGACGCCACCGAGTGCATCGCCGGCGCCTGCTTCCCGCCGACCTGCCTCGGTCGCGACTGCCTCGGCGGCGGCGGGAGCTGCGATGTCGACGCGGACTGCGATCCGCGCGACGGCTGCTCGAGCGGGCGCTGCAGTCGCGGCCGCTGCGTGGTCACGCCGGACGACGGCGCCTGCGCGGCGGGCCAGCGCTGCGTCGTCGGCGTCGGCTGCACGAGCGGGGGGGGCTGCGACGACCCGGGCCCCGAGGTCTGCAACGGCGTCGACGACGACTGCGACGCCTCCACGCCGGACGGCGCCGAAGACCCGATGCTCGGCGAGAGCTGCGATGGCGACGACGCCGACCTCTGCACGCGCGGCAGCTTCGTGTGCGTCGGCGGCGCCCTCGTCTGCGAGGAGACCGGCCCGGAGGCGACGGAGACCTGCGACGGCACGGACGAGGACTGCGACGGGCTGATCGACGAGACGGGCGACGAGGCCTGGTACCCGGACGAGGACGGCGACGGCTACGGCGACGAGGCGCGGGTCGAGCTGACCTGCGAGCGGCCGGGCCCCGAGTACGTCTCGCGCGGGGGCGACTGCGCGGACCGAGACGAGAACGTCTTCCCCGACTCGCCCGAGGGCTGCAACGCCGCCGACGACGACTGCGACGGCGCGATCGACGAGGGCGGCTGCGTCGGCTGCGAGAGCCATACGACGGCCGACGCGGTCTTCCTGGTCTGCCGCACGAGCCGCCGCTGGACGGACGCCGTCGGGCTCTGCGAGGGGGGCGGCTACGAGCTGGCGCGCATCGACTCGGCCGCGCGCCAGGCCGAGCTCGAGGCGGCCTTCGCGGCGACCGGCATCAGCGGGAGCTTCTGGATCGGCTACAACGACCGGTCCACGGAGGGCATCTTCCGCTGGGCCGACGGCAGCGCGAGCGGGTACGACAACTGGGCCTCGGGGGAGCCGGACGATGGCGGCACCTTCGGCACGGAGAACTGCGCGCTGGTGTCTTCGAGCGACGGGCTCTGGCGCGACGAGGGCTGCGGCAGCGAAGAGCGCTACGTCTGCACCGTGGAGCGCTGAGCGAGACCGACCACGCCGACCGTCCTCTCCGCCCGGCGACTTCGCCCGGTGGCATCGCCCGTCCACATCGCCGGGCGGCATCGCGCGGCGGCATCGCCCGTCCACATGGCCCGTCCACATCGCCGGGTGGCATCGCGTGGCGGCATCGCCGGGTGGCATCGCCGGGTGGCATCGCCGGGTGGCATCGCCGGGTGGCATCGCGCGGCGGCATCGCCGGTCCACATGGCCCGTCCACATCGCCGGGTGGCATCGCGTGGCGGCATCGCCGGGTGGCATCGCGCGGCGGCATCGCCCGTCCACATCGCCGGGTGGCATCGCCCGGCGGCATCGCGCGCACATCGCCCGGCGGCACGCTCTCTCCGCGCGTCGCGGGCCGTTTCCGTGCTTCGCCTCGCGGGACGCGATACTCCTGATCGCCGGTGCGTCCTCGCTTCAGCATCCCGACCCGCATCTTCCTGGCCTTCGCGCTGACCCTGGTCGCGTTCGGCGCCATCGCGCTGACCTCCGTCATCCAGCACGAGCGGACCAGCCGCCAGCTCCGCCTCCTCCACGACGGCTACCTCCCCCTCGCGCTCCGCCTCGGCGAGGCCCGCTCGCACCAGAACGTCTACCGCCGCCACGTCGAACGCCTCCTCGAGAGCCCGACCGAGCTCCGTTGGTTCAACGCCGCCCGCCAGCTCCGCCCCTCGACCATGCGGCGCCTCCGCCACTTCGTGGACCGGGCCGAGGAGCTCGCCACGAAGGCCGGCGATCGCTCCACGCTCCCGCCGATCCGCGACGCCCTCGACGAGGTCGCCGGCGCCTACGAGAGCACGGCGCCCCGCTACGAGGCCCTCGTCGACACGCTCGAGGCCGGCGACCCGGCCCGGGCGGCCGCCCTCCACGAGGAGCTCCAGGCGAGCGAGCTCGAGATCGAACGCCAGTACCGCGAGGCCTACAACCACATCGTCGATCGCATCGACTCCCTCGCCGCCGCTGCGAGCACGCGCGAGCGCCGCGCCGCGCTCCTCCTGGGCGTCTTCGCCATCCTCGCGCTCCTCCTCGGCCTCGGCGCCACGCTCTGGTCGCAGCGCATGCTCAAGCCCCTGCCCACGCTCCAGCGCCGCGTCGCCGCCGTCGCCGAGGGAGACCTGGCCGCCCAGCCCCTCACGGTGAAGGGCGACGACGAGCTCGCCCGCCTCGCCCAGGACTTCGAGCAGATGGTCGAGGCCCTCGCCGCCCGCGACGCCCGCCTGCGCGACCTTCGCCGCATGCAGGCGCAGATCGTCGCCGGCCTCCGCGCCGCCGTGGTCGTCGTCGACGCCGACGACGTCGTGCGCACGGTGAACCCGGCCGCCGCCGAGGTGCTCGGCCTGGACGAGGACTCCATCGGCCACGGGCTCGGCGCGCTCGGCCTCCGCGGCGCCCTCCCGGAGCTCGGCGAGGCCCTCGACGCCGTCCGCGAGGACGCCCGGGCGCGCACCCTCGAGGCCGAGCCCTGGCGCCGCCCCGGCGAGGAGGGCGAGCGCCGCGTCGACTTCCTCGTCACCCCCTTCGGCTCCGAGCCGGGGGCGCTCCTCCTGGTCGCCGACGACGTCACGGAGGCCGTCCGCACCAAGGCCCGGCTCATCCAGACCGAGCGCCTCGCCGCCATCGGCCGCATGGCCGCGCACGTGACCCACGAGGTGCGGAACCCGCTCTCGAGCATCGGCCTGAACGTCGAGATGCTCGGCGACGAGATCCCGGCCGGGGAGAGCGAGGCCCGGGCGCTCCTCGCGGCGATCCAGAAGGAGATCGACCGGCTCACGGGCATCACGGAGGAGTACCTCCGGCTGGCGCGCCTGCCCCAGCCGCGCCTGGAGGCCGACGACCTCGGTGACCTCGCGCGCACCGTCGCCGACTTCGTCCGCCCGGAGATGCGCGCGGCGGGCGTCGAGCTCGAGGTCGAGATCGACGAGGCGCTCCCGCTCGTGGCCTTCGACGAGGCGCAGCTCCGCCAGTCGCTCCTGAACCTCTTGCGGAACGCGCGCGAAGCCGTGGAGGGGGCCGAGCGCGACGGCGTGGCGCTCCGCGTGCTGGCCGAGGACGGGGGCGTCAGCCTGCGCGTCGAGGACGAGGGCCCGGGCATCCCCGCGGCCATGCGCCACCGGGTCTTCGACCTCTTCTTCACGACCAAGGAGCGCGGCAGCGGCCTCGGCCTGCCCCTGACCCAGCAGATCGTCGCGGCCCACGGCGGGCGCATCCGCTGCACGCCCCGCGAGGGGGGCCCGGGGACGGTCTTCGCGCTCTGGTTCCCGGCCGCCGACGCCTTCGACGAGGCTCCGGCGCGCGAGGAGGAGCCCGCCCGGCGCGGCGACGGGCCCCCCGCGGAGCTTGCGCCCGCCCCGGCCGATGGCATGACGGGGACATGACCCGAGAGGACGGCCGCGGCTACGACGCCCTGAGACCCGTCACCGTCGAGACGGCGGTGCAGCGCAACCCGGAGGGCTCCGTGCTCTACCGCTGCGGGGGGACGACCGTGCTCGTCTCCGCCTCGGTCGAGGAGAGCGCGCCGCCCTGGCTGAAGGAGGGGCACGGCTGGCTCACGGCCGAGTACGCGATGCATCCCCGCGCCAACGATCGGCGCCAGCGCCGCGAGGGCATGAAGGGGCGCGTCTCCGGGCGCACGGCCGAGATCCAGCGGCTCATCGGTCGCGCCCTCCGCGCCGCCGTGCACCTCGACCGGCTGGGCTCGCGGCAGATCGTCGTCGACTGCGACGTGCTCGACGCGGACGGCGGCACGCGCACGGCCTCGGTCACGGGCGGCTTCATCGCGACGGCCATGGCGCTCCACGTGCTCCGCCAGCGCGGGCTGGTGCCGCGCGGCATCCTCCGCGAGCCGGTCGCGGCCATCAGCGTGGGCCTGGTGAACGACAAGCCCATGCTCGACCTCTGCTACGTCGAGGACCGGGACGCGTCCGTCGACCTCAACGTCGTCGGCACCACCGGCGGCGCCTTCGTGGAGGTCCAGGGGACGGCCGAGGGCGCGCCCGTGCCGCGGCCCCAGCTCGACGCCATGCTCGACCTGGCCCTCGGTGCCATGCCGCGCCTCGTGGACGTGCAGAAGGAGGCGCTCGTGGAGGCGGGCGTCGACCTCGGCGCGCTCCTCGGGAAGTGAGCGCCGGATGAGCACGCGCTTCTCGAAGCTGCTCCTCGCGACCGGCAACGCCGGCAAGGTGCGTGAGCTGAGCCGCCTCCTCGCCGACCTCGAGATCGAGGTGCTGGGCCTGAAGGAGGTCGCGCCCTCGCTGGAGGTCGTGGAGGACCGGGACAGCTTCCTCGGCAACGCGACCAAGAAGGCGCGCGAGTGGGCCCGCGCCACGGGTCTGGCGACGCTGGCCGACGACAGCGGCCTCGAGGTGGACGCGCTGGGCGGCGCGCCGGGCATCCACTCGGCGCGCTACGCGGGCCCGGACGCGACCGACGCGGAGAACAACGCGAAGCTCCTCGCGGCGCTCGCGGACGTGCCCGACGCCGAGCGGACGGCGCGCTTCCGCTGCGCGCTGGTGCTGGTCGACGCCGAGGGCGAGGTGCTCCACCACACGGACGGGCGCTGCGAGGGGCGCATCCTGCGTGCGCCGCGCGGGGAGGGCGGCTTCGGCTACGACCCGCTCTTCTTGCCCGAGGGCGAGAGCCGCGCGATGGCCGAGCTCGCCCCCGAGGAGAAGAACGCGATCAGCCACCGGGCCCACGCCAGCGCGGCGATGAAGGCCTGGCTCGTCGCGCCCGAGTAGCTGCGCGAGGTCGGCGCGGCGCTCTGGCGCGGCGGCGTCGCGGCGGCGGGCCGGAGCCGACCCGCGGGGCGGGGGAGGTCCGGGTCCGGACCTCCCCCGCTTCGCAACGCTTCGGCGCCGGTCTACGGTCGGCACATGCTCCGTGTCGGCTCCCTCGCTTCCCTGCTCCTCGCGCTCGCCAGCCTGCTCTCGACCGCGCCCGCCGCCGCGCAGATCGAGCTCGGCCCGGGCGACGACGTGGAGGGCGCCCTGAACGCGCTCGCTCCGGGTGACGAGGTCGTCCTCGCCGACGGCACCTACACGCTCACGAGCCGCTTCAGCTTCTCCGCCGCGGGCACGGCCGCCGAGCCCATCCTCATCCGCGCCGCCGAGGGCGCCCGCCCGCACTTCGAGCGTCCGGCCGCCGACCAGAACATCTGGGACATCGAGGAGGCGCGCCACCTCACGCTCCGCGGCCTGACCTTCTCCGGCGGCTCGGCGGGCCTCCGCGTGAGCGCCGCGAGCGACTTCACGATCGAGGGCTGCGAGATCTTCGACACGGCCGACGTGGCGCTCCGCATGAACGACGGCGGCACCACCTACGAGCGCATCTCGATCCTCCGCAACCACATCCACGACACGGGCGGCACCGGCGAGGGCATGTACCTCGGCTGCAACCGTGACGGGTGCCGGATCGCCGGCGGCCTGATCGCCGAGAACCACGTCCACCACACGAACGCCGGCGACGTGAGCCAGGGCGACGGCATCGAGCTCAAGGAGGGGAGCCACGGAGTGACGATCCGCGACAACGTGATCCACGACACGAACTACCCCTGCCTGCTCGGCTACTCGACCGTCGGCAACGGCGAGCCGAACGTCGTCGATCCCTGGCCCCCGTTCCCCCAAGCCGAGCGAAGCGAGGCGCTCCCGCTAGCGCAGCGAGCCCGCTCGAAGAGCCGGACGGGCTACCCACACGCCCGACGCGCCCCCAGTTCCCTGGCCCCGGTCCCCCAAAGCCGAGCGAAGCGAGGCGCTCCCGCGAGCGCAGCGAGCCGAGCGCAGCGAGCCGTTCAGCCGCCGGCGGCCAGCACGCCCGTGCGGAGCCGCGCGAAGAGGTCGGCCACCTCCGGCCGCGGGCGCAGCGACTCGGTCAGCCCCTGGCTCAGCTCCACCAGCCGCGCCTCGAGCCGCCGCCGCTCCTCCGCGTTCTTCTGCAGCGTCTGCCCTTGCCGCTGCCGCTCCGCGCGCCCCTCCTCCTCGAGCTTCTCGATGCGGGTCCGGAGCGCGTCCAGCTGGTACTCCACGTCCGCCGCGCCGCTCTTCTTCCGCTGCGCCAGCCACTCGCGATAGGCGTTCGTCGCCGTCTCCAGCGCCGCCAGCGCCTCCGCCTGCGGGTGCTCGGGGTCCTGCGCGTCCAGCTCGATCACCGTCCGCAGCGCCCCCCGGTAGGCGTCGGCCCAGCTGCTGTACGGGCCCGGCACGGTGCTGTGCCGCTGCCGCCGCTCCTCCGAGCGCGCCCGCGAGAGATCCTGCGCCAAGGAGTCCACCGCCTTGCCGAGCCGCTCCCGATCGGCCCCCCGCCGCTCCTCCGACGCCTCGAGCCGCTGCTCGACCTCCTGCGCCTGCTTCCGCAGCGCCTTCAGCCGCCCGATGGTCGCGTGCAGCTCCGCGAGCATCGCCTGCAGCGGCAGCGGCACGTCGTGTCCGGGCCAGACCCGGTCGAGCATCTCCTGGTAGGTTCGCGCCCGCGCCGTCCAGTGGTCGAGGCGCAGCGCCTCCCCCGGCGTCGCCATGCGCTGGCTCGCCGCCGAGACCCGCCGCACGCGCTTGGCGTTCTCGCTCGCCATGCTCGAGAGCGCCGAGACCACCGCATGCGCGTCCACGGGGCGATGCGCGGGCTGCTTCGCGAGGAGCTCCCCGATGAGCCGGTCGAGCGCCGGCGGGCAGCTCGGCACCCGCTCGCTCACGCGCGGCGCCGGCGTCTCGAGGTGGGCGAGGATGTAGCCCGCCATGGACTCGGAGTGGAAGGGCAGGTCGCCGGTGACCAGCTCGAAGAGCACGACGCCGAGCGAGTAGAGGTCCGACACGGCCATGACGCGGGCCCGGTCCTGGAAGCGCTCCGGCGCCATGTAGCGCGGGCTCCCGAGGAGCTGCCCGGTGCCCGTCAGCCGTGGGTCGTCCGGCGAGAGGGCGATGCCGAAGTCGACGAGCTTCACGACCGGCTGCCCGTCGTCCGAGCGGCAGACGAAGACGTTCTCGGGCTTCACGTCCCGGTGCACGACCCCGAAGTCGTGGGCGCGGGAGAGACCGCGCGCGATCTGCAGACCGAGGGCGACCACCTCCTTCGGCGGCAGGGCCCCGCGGCGCTTCAGCACCTGGTCGAGCGGGTCCCCCTCGAGCAGCTCCATGACCAGGAAGGGCAGGAGCTCGTCGGTCAGGCCGTAGTCGTAGATCTCGACGATGTTCGGGTGCGCGAGCTGCTTGGTCGCCTGCGCCTCGCGCTGCAGCCGCGTGCGCAGCCCCTCGTCCTCCACGAAGCGGTCGTGGAGCACCTTCACCGCCACGTGGCGCCGGGCGAGCGCGTGGTGCGCGCGGTAGACGGTCGCCATCCCGCCGCGCCCGAGCACGCCCTCGATCGTGTAGCGGCCCGCGAGCACGGCGCCGATGCGCGGGTCCTGGACCAGGTCGAGCGCGGCCCCATCCACCAGACAGTGGGTGGTCGCGTCCTCGTAGCGCAGCCGACAGACGGGGCAGACCTTCACGGCGCGTACATCCTATCGGAGGTTCCGTTCCGTCGAAAATCCGCTGCTGCTGAATCTTCTGCTGCTGAATCCCCTGCTGCTGAATCCCCTGCTGCTGAATCCCCTGCTCTGAAGTGGAGGCCGCTGAGGCAGGCCCCGGAAGTGACAGCCGCGGAAGTCACAGCTGCGGAAGTGACAGCAGCCGAGGAAGTCACAGCTACGGAAGCCGCTGCCGAATACCGGGGCCGCGGACCGGCCCGCCGCCTCACCAGGTCCAGCTCGCCTCGATCCGCACCCCGTCCCGGGTCCGTGTCGGCCGCATCAGCACGTTCCGCCGCCCGGCCCGCTCGAGGACGCACTGGATGCCGAGCATCAGCCCGCGCAGGTGGAAGTCGCTGATCTCCCGCCAGCCGCGCATGACGATCTCCGCGCGCCCCTCGTCCACCATGCGCGACTCGAGCTTCCCCGTGTCGAAGGCGCGCTTGTAGAAGAGCGGCGTGCGCGTGATGAGCGCGTTATCCGTCGTGAAGCGCAGGAGCAGCCGCCAGAGCGTCCCGAAGGTGCGGTCGACCCCCGCGCGCACCACGTGCCGCTGGAGCGCCTCGACGCTCATGCCGGCCTCCTCGGCGACCGCCTCGTAGACCTGCTCGACGCACTCGCAGCGGATCCAGCTCAGCGAGGTCGCGTTCTCGTACTCCCAGCGCTCGCTCTCCGGCACCTTCGCCATGGCGCGCTCGACCACGCTCGCTCCCACGTGCTCCATCAGGATCGCGTGCGAGTCCTTCGTGGTCGCCCCCGACGTCTTTCCCACCACCGCGCGAGCATGCCGTCCCCCGCGCCGACCTCCAAGGCCCGCCCGATGTTCTGGCGCGTCGCCGCTCCGCCTACGTACACTGGGAGCGTGCGAACCCGCCTCGCTCTGGCCGTCCTCCTCGGTGGCTGCTCGGTCCTCGACCCGTCCCTCCTTCCGGAGGGGGACGCGGGCCCCGCCGTCGACGCCCCGCCTGCGGAGGACGCGCCGAGCGCCCCCGACAGCGGCGGCAGCGGGGCCGTGTGCATGGGCACCCCCTCGCGGACGCCCCCCGCGCGGCCCGCGGGCGAGGACGCGGACGGCCCCGAGGTGGTCTTCGCGCTCAAGGAGGTGCTGCTCAACCAGCGCGCCGAGTGGCAGAACATCGGCTTCGACCTCGACGGCCTCTGCAGCGAGCCGCCCGTCCCCATGATCGAGTGCGAGCCGCCGAACGCGCCGGACGTCTCCCCGCTCCTCGACGGCAACGCCGGCATCGACAACGCCTTCGGGGGCGAGCTCTTCCCGACCATCGAGCTGGTCTTCCCCGAGCTCGACACGACCGCGGCCGAGAGCGCGGAGGTCGGCGTGGGCGCGGTCATCCTCTGGCTCCGCGGCTGGAATGGGACGGCCAACGACCCGCGCGTGGACGTGACGCTCAGCCAGAGCGTGACCGGCACGAGCGGGACGGCGGAGCAGACCGAGGCGCCCGAGGCGGAGATCGGCGAGGACTACCTGCCCTACGCGCCGGGCACCATGGACCAGCTCCCCGAGCCGGCCTGGGACGGGAACGACTGGCTCTGGCTCCGCGAGGAGACCTTCTTCATGGGCGCGCTCGACCGCCCGCGGGTGCGCGACGACAACGCCTACGTCGCGGACGGGCAGCTCGTCTTGCGGCTCCCGGACCGGGTCGAGATCGTCTTCGCCGGCGACGGCCGGGGCATCCGGGTGAAGCTCAGCGACGCGGTGGCCGTGGGCACCTTCAACGAGGACCTGACGCGGCTCGAGCCCGTGACCTTCGGCGGGCGCTGGTCGATCATCGACCTGCTCGACACGGCGAGCAGCATCGGCGTCTGCCCCGGTGATACGGAGTTCACGATCTTGCAGAACGCGCTGAACAACATCGCCGACATCCGCGCGACGCCGGGGACGGGTGGCGCGGGCGTGACCTGCGACGCGCTGAGCGTGGGCGTGACCTTCCAGGGCTACCGGGCGCGCGTGGCGGGCCTGACGCCGGGCCAGCCGCTCCCGAACCAGTGCGAGTGAGGGCGCGTCGGGCTCGGCTGAAAAGGAGGCTGCCCGAAAGCCACACCCCTGCCTGGGCGAGGCGCGGGGGCGCGGGGGACGCCGGCGCTCGCCGGGGGAGCGCGCGGCCCCTTGAGGGCCCCCCGAAGGAGCACTAGCTTTGCTCGAACCGGGGTGTCGCACAGCCTGGTAGTGCACGAGCTTTGGGTGCTCGTTGTCGTCGGTTCAAATCCGGCCACCCCGACCGATGGACCCCGCCCGCGTGGCGGGGTCCTTGCGTTATGAGACCGGTTTCGCTCAGGGCGGGCAGCGCTCGAGGGTCTCCCGGATCCCGGCGACCAGCTCCGTGCGCACGCCCTTGTGCGCCACCTTCAGCGCGTTCCGGATCGCCCGCGCGCTGCTCCGCCCGTGCGCCTTGATGCAGAGGTGGTCGAAGCCGAGGATCGGCGCGCCCCCATACTGCTCCCAGTCGGTCGCCTGGCGGAGCGCCTTCATCGCCGGCGCCAGCAGCGCGAAGCCGGCCTTGTAGCGGAGCTTCTCCTCGACCGCGTACTTGCCGAGCCGCGTCACCGTCTCCGCCACGCCCTCGAGCATCTTCAGCACGACGTTCCCGAGGAACCCCCCGGTCACGACCACGTCCGCCGTCCCCCGCGGGATGTCCACGCCCTCCACGTTCCCGAGGAAGTCGAGGTCGTCCCGCGCCGCCAGCCGCCGATGCGCCTCCACGATCGCCGGCGGCCCCTTGTGCGCCTCGCTCCCGTTCGAGAGCAGGGCGATGCGCGGCGAGGGGTTGCGCGAGATGCGCGCCGCGTAGGCCGAGCCCATCAGCGCGAAGGTCACGAGGTCGTCCGCCGTCGCCTCGAGCGTCAGCCCCACGTCGAGGATCAGGCTGAAGGGGTCGGCCTTCGCGCCCCGCCGCCGCTCGGTCGGATAGACGCTCCCGAGCGCGCAGCGCCGCACGCCCGGGAGCCGCTCGAAGGCGCGGGCGCAGGCGAGGGTGACGGCGCCCGTGTTGCCGGCGCTCACCAGCGCGTCCGCCTCGCCGCTCCGCACCAGCTCCGCGGCCACGGCGACGGAGGCGCGGGGCTTGGCGGCGAGGGCGGCCGAGGGCGAGTCCTCCATGGTGATCACCTGCGGCGCGTGCACGAGGTGGAGGCGGCGCGGGTCGTGCTCGAGCCCGGCGAGCTTCGGGCGGAGCACGGCGTCGTCGCCGACGAGGAGCAGCTCGGGCGCGCCCTCCTCGCGGCTGAGGGCGGCCGCCCCTTCGAGCGTCACCTCCGGGCCGCGGTCGCAGCCCATGGCGTCGAGGGCGATGGTCGGCACGCGCCGAGGGTATCCCGAGCGCGCCTCCCCGTCGCGGGGCTGGTCCCGGGCGCGCGCTGCCCCCAGCGTGCCCCTCATGCCGGTCTTCGCGCGCTCCTTCGAGGTCGACGCCCCCATCGAGGTGGTGCGCCGCTTCCATGGCTCCTCGGACGCCCTCTACGAGCTCACCCCGCCGGGCGTCGTCGCTCGCCTCCACGAGGGCGGCCCCATGCGCGAGGGCCTGGTCGTGCGCTTCACCATGTGGTTCGGGCCGCTCCCCATTCGCTGGGAGGCCCACCACGAGGACGTCGGCCCGGACGGCTTCACGGACGTGCAGGTCCGCGGTCCGCACCGCTCCTGGCGGCATCGGCACCGCTTCGTCGCGCTCGGGCCCGGGCGCACGCGTGTCGAGGATCGCGTCGAGTACGAGCACCCGGCCGGCCTGAAGGGGGTCGGCACGCGGCTCCTCTTCGGCGCGCCGGCGCTCGCCGTCCTCTTCCGCTACCGCGCCTGGGCCACGCGCCGCGCCTGCGAAGGGGCGCCGCAGGTCGAGGCGGCGACCGCCGAGGAGGCGGGGGCGGCCCACCCGCTGAACTGAGCCCGCGACCGCTCCCCTCTTCGAGACGCGCGAGCGGGCCGGCCTCACGGCGGAGGTCCCTCCACGAGCCGGAGCTCCGGCCTCAGGCGTCCACGCCGCGTTTCCGGAGCTGCGCCCGCGCCCAGGCCTCGGCCTCCGGCACGGCGCCGAAGACCGCGTAGGGGTAGACGGGCGGGTTCACGAAGTAGGCGCTCTTCACGGCGCCCCGGGCGAGCAGCCCATGCGCCACGATGGCGGCCCCCGCGCTGTGCTCGCGGTCGTGCGCCTCGGTCTTCTCGCCGTACGCGGCGAGCATCGCGCGCTGCGCCCGGTTCGCGCGGAGCAGCCCGCCCGTGTCCACGATCCAGGCGTAGGGCGTCGGCAGCGTCGGGACCTTCTCCTCGAGGAAGGCGAGGAAGCCCCGGATGTCCGCGTCCGTGAAGCGCTTCGGGTACTGCTGGTGCCAGAGGTGCGGCGTGATCGCCCAGCACCAGGGGTGCGTCGGCTCGCTCATCGCTTCGCTCGCCCCGCGACCTCAGCCGCCCTGGCTCTGGCTGCGCACCTCGAGCCCGTAGCTCTTCAGGATGCGCCGCGCGACCGAGTGCTTGTGCACCTCGTCGGGCCCATCGTAGATGCGCGCGCCGCGCTCGTGCCGCCAGATGTGGCTGAGCGGCGTGTCCTCGGTGATGCCCAGCGCGCCGTGCACCTGGATGGCCCGGTCGAGCACCTCCTGGAGCACGTTCGCCACGAAGAACTTGATGCAGCTGATCTCCGTGCGCGCCTCGTAGAGGCCCTTGGTGTCGATGGTCCAGGCGGCCTTCTGCACGTAGAGGCGCGCCGCGTCGATCTGCGCGCGGCTCTCGGCGATCCACTGCTGCACCATCTGCCGCGTCCCGAGCGGCTTGCCCGGCGCGATCTCCCGCTTCGCCGCCCGCTGGCACATGAGATCGAAGCCCCGCTCGCAGAGCCCGAGCCAGCGCATGCAGTGGTGGATGCGCCCGGGCCCGAGGCGCTGCTGCGCGATGAGGAAGCCCGCGCCCTCGGCGCCGAGCGTGTTCTCGACCGGCACGCGGCAGCCCTCGTAGACGATCTCCGAGTGGCTCATCCAGCCCTCGCCCTCGTCGCCCATGATCGGGATGCGCCGCGCGTGCACGAAGCCCGGCGCGTCGGTCGGGACGATGATCATCGACGCGCGCCCGTGCACCGGGGCCTCGGCGTTCGTGACGGCCATGACGATGGCGAAGGCGGCGCCGTCGGCGGCGGTCGTGAACCACTTCTTGCCGTCGATGACCCACTCGTCACCGTCCCGCACGGCGGTCGTGTCCATCCAGGTCGGGTTCGAGCCGGCCTTGTCGGGCTCGGTCATGGAGAAGCAGCTGCGGATCTCGCCCCGGGCGAGCGGCTTCAGCCAGCGCTCCTTCTGCGCGTCCGTGCCGTGCTCGAGGAGGATCTCCATGTTCCCCGCGTCCGGCGCCGGGCAGCCGAAGACGTAGTGGCCGAGCATGCTCCGGCCGATCACCTCGCTCAGGTGCGCGTGGTCGAGGAAGGGCAGCTCCGCGCCGCCGTACTCCTTCGGCATCTGCGGCGCCCAGAGGCCGGCCTCCTTGCAGGCCTTCCGGGCGGCCTCGAGCTCATCGGTGGCGCCAAAGAAGCCCTTCTCGCCGACGATGGGCTCGAGCGGGTAGACGTGCTCCTCCATGAAGGCGGAGGCGCGGGCGAGGAGCTCCTGGAGCGAATCGGAGAGGGCGAAGTCCATGCGGCGGGCAGCCTACCAGCCGCCGCCGGCGCGGCGTAGAGGCCGTGGCCGTCGGCCGCCCGAGCGCGTACCCTCGCGCGCCATGAGCGCCCCCGAGCCTCCGCCCAGCACCCGCGAGGTGCGCGAGAACCATCGCTTCGACGAGGCGAAGCTCGAAGCCTGGTGGAAGGACGCCGTCGGCCCGACCGAGGGGCTGGTCGTGCGCCAGTTCGCGGGCGGCCAGTCCAACCCGACCTTCTGGATCGGCGACGGCGCGCGCGGCTACGTGCTCCGCAAGAAGCCGCCCGGGAAGCTCCTGCCGAAGGCGCACATGGTGGAGCGCGAGCACCGGGTGATGAAGGCGCTCGCCGAGACGGACGTGCCCGTGCCGGAGATGGTCGCCCTCTGCGAGGACGCGGAGGTGATCGGCACGCCCTTCTTCGTCATGGAGCAGCTCGAGGGGCGCATCTTCTGGAACGTGCAGCTCCCGAAGGTCGAGACGCCCGCCGAGCGCACCGCCCTCTACGAGGAGCTCGCGCGCGTGCTCGCGGCGATCCACCAGGTCGACGTGGAGGCCGTCGGGCTCGCCGACTTCGGGCGCCCGAGCGGCTACGTGGAGCGGCAGGTCGCGCGCTGGACCAAGCAGTACGCCGCCTCGAAGACCGACGAGGTGCGGACCATGGACGCGCTCATCGCGCACCTCGAGGCGAACGTGCCGGCGGACGACACGACCACGCTGACGCACGGCGACTACCGGCTCGACAACCTGGTCTTCCACCCGACGGAGCCGCGCTGCCTCGGCGTGCTCGACTGGGAGCTCTCGACGCTCGGCCACCCCTTCGCCGACCTCGCCTACACCTGCATGCTCTACCACGTGGCCCTGCCGAACGTCGGCGGCCTGCTCGGCGTCGACTTCGCGGCGACGGGCATCCCGACCGAGGCCGCCTTCATCGACCGCTACGTCGCCCACGGCGGGCCGCGGCCGAGCGAGGGCGACTGGGCCTACTTCAAGGCCTTCGGGCTCTTCCGCCTCGCGGCCATCGCGCAGGGCGTCTACGCGCGCTCGCTCCAGGGGAACGCCTCGAACGCGAACGCGGGCATGTTCGGCGCGGCCGTCGGGCACCTCTCGAAGATCGGCTGCCAGCTCCTGGAGCTCGAGGCGTGAGCGACGCGACGAAGACGGGCGGCGACGACGCGGGCGAGTGGCTCGATGGCGGCGTCTTCGGGGAGCCCCAGCCCTGCTTCGGCTGCGGGCCCTCGCACCCCATCGGCTTCCAGCTGAAGTTCCGGGTGGAGGGCGACGCGACCGTGACGCGCTTCACGCCGGGCGAGCAGTACCAGGGGCCGCCGGGGATCCTCCACGGCGGCCTGGCGATGACGCTGGGCGACGAGATCGCGAGCTGGACGCTGATCACGCAGCTGCGGAAGTTCGGCTTCACCGGGCGCTTCGAGGGGTCGCTCCACCAGGCGCTCCGCGTCGGGGAGGAGATCGAGGGGCGTGGCGTGCTCGGCTCGGATCGGCGGCGGATCGTGGACGTGGACGTGGAGCTGCGGCAGCGGGGCGAGAAGTGCTTCAGCGGGCGCTACCGCTTCGTGGTGCTCGACGAGAAGGGGGCCGAGCGGCTCCTCGGTCAGCCCCTCCCCGAGGGCTGGAAGCGCTACGCTCGCGGCGAGCGGTGAGGTGATCGCGCCTCACGTTTCGAGCGTCGTTCGCGGGCTGTCGGGGCTTCCCCGCACGCGCCTTGCTCCGATCCGATCGCGGGTCAGGGTCGGCGCGTCATGGGACGCATCCTGAGCCACGAGGTCGCCACGCTCCCGCTCGAGACCGACCTGCACACCTGGCGGGTCTGGCTCGACGCGGGCCCCATCGTGCGCGTCGCGCGCTACCGCTTCGGGCGGCGCTGGGACCGGGTCTGGCACCCGGCGGGCGCGTTCCGCGCCGAGGACGTCGCGCGCGCCGTGGCCCTGGTCGAGGAGAAGGAGCGCGGCCTGCTCTGGGAGACCCCGAACCGGACCTCCGCGCTGGAGCCCGCGACGCCGCCCCCGCTGCCTCGCCGCCCCGCCCGCGCGGTCGCCTGACGAAGCGGGTTCGGAGCGAGCGTGGACCGCCCCCGCTCGGCGTCAGCCCGGCCAGCGAACGGCGAACGCGGAGAGCGTTCCCGAGCGCAGGGAGAGCTCCTATCTGTAGGGGTGCCCGCCGACGCCCAGGGCGGCCGCGCGCACCAGGTCGCCGGGGATGCGGCGCCGCACGAGGTCCGCGAGGCCCATGTGGGCCGCGGCGTAGGCTTCGTCGTAGCGCTCGCTCGCCTCGAGCATGTCGTCGAAGCGGCCCCAGCGCTGGGCCTCCTCCACCTTCTGCCGCGCTTCGCGCACGGGGCGCTGCGCGTCGACGATGGCGAAGCAGAGCGCCTCCGCCGCGACGCAGAAGCGCTCGAGCGCGTCCTCGGCGACGAGCGCCTTCGCGGCGGCTTCGCCCTCCGCCAGCGGACCGGGAGCCACGCCGCTCCGCTGCAGCGCGGGCTGGGCGCCCCACTCGCGCGGGTCGGCCGAGTGCGCGGCCAGGTCCGGCTCGCCGGCGGCCGCCACGAGGTCCGCGGTGGCGCGCGCGACCAGCGCCGTCTCCACGCCGAAGCGGGCCGCCATCTCGAGGCTCCAGGCGCCGCGCGGGCAGCGGCTCCAGGCCGTGATGACGTCGGCGCCGAAGGGCTCGGTGAAGCGCACCAGCTCGCGGGTGGCGCCTCGGCGCGCGAGCTCCGCGGCGACCCGCCCGCGGCGGCCGCTCCATCCGAGCACGGCCTTCACGCGGAAGAAGAATCCCACGGCCCGGAGGGTAGGACGACTCGCGCGCCTCGCCCACCTGCGGACCGGCCGGCACTCCCAGCTCGGGTACGCCACCCGTCGACGCGCCTCGCCCGATCCTCCGGCCCGCAGCGGACTCTCGCTTCGCCGAAGCACGGCCTGGATTCCTCGCTCCGCGAGCATCCACGGCGAACCCGAAACCGTGCACGATCGGACCCACGATCGGACCCTGCACGATCATCATGCCGCGGGGTGACTCATCTGCACTAGGCTCGCCCCCGATGATCGACCGCATCGTGCTCTACAAGCTGACGGACGAGTACTGCACCGACGCGGCGCGCGCCGAGATCGCCGCGCACGCGCGCGAGGTCTTCGCGGCGCTGCCCCAGGTCCGCGACGCGCGCGTGGGCCTCCCGGCCGACGCCGAGGCGAAGCGCTCCTGGGACCTCTCGCTGGTGCTCCGCTTCGACGATCTGGCTGCCATCGAGGCGTACCTGCCGCACCCGGACCACCAGGCCTTCGTCCGGTACATGGAGGCGCGGACCGTCGTGAAGAAGGCCTGGAGCTTCGAGGCGGCCGGCTGAGAGGGCGGGCGGACGAATCCACCCTGGAAAGAACGCGAATCCTGGTTACGCTAGGGCCCGTGCCGTTGCCGACCGCGGAGGAGCTCGAAGAGGCCGTGAGCCTCCTGGCGGCGGGCGAGTACCCCGAGATCGCGCGCTCCCTCGGTCGCCGCCCCAGCCGCCGCGACTTCCAGCGCCAGTTCCGCGTGCGGCGTTTCGCCGGGCCCTCCGCCCACGCCGAGACCCTCGATGGCCTGCGCATCGTCCACCTCACGGACATGCACGTCGGCCGGGTGACGCCCGTCGAGGCGCAGCTCGAGGCCGTGCGGATCACCAACGCCGCGGAGCCCGACGCGGTCGTCATCACCGGCGACTTCGTCTGCCACAGCCACGCCTTCCTCGACGAGCTCACCTTCGTCGTCTCCGCCATCGACGCGCCGGTCTTCGCCGTGCTCGGGAACCACGACTACTGGTCCGGCGACGCCGAGGTGCGCTGGGCGCTCCGGCGGGCGGACGCGGAGATCCTCGACAACGTCTGGACCACGATCACGCTGCGGCATCAGGAGCTGCAGGTGGTGGGCCTCGACGACGCCTACACCGGGCACGCGCGCTGGCGCGAGGCGACCAAGGGGCTCCGGCGCGACAAGACCTCGCTCGGCCTCTCGCACATCGCCGAGGAGGCCGACGCGCTCTGGAGCCGCGGCGTCCCGCTCGTGCTCAGCGGCCACACGCACGCCGGCCAGGTGACCGTGGCGAAGATCCACGAGCTCGCCGTCGGGCGCCTCGCCGGCCACAAGTACGTGCACGGGCTCTACGGGCGGCGCGCGCCCGACGGGGACGACGAGCCGCAGGGCGCCGTCTACGTCGGCGCGGGCGTGGGGGCCGCCGTGATGCCGCTCCGCATCGGCGAGCGCTCGCGCCGCGAGGTGACCATCTTCGAGCTCGGCCACGCGCCCGGCGCCTTCGAGGAGCCGCACGACGAGCAGGAGCCCGCGCCCGGCCGCAAGCCGTCCGAGAAGACGAAGCTCAAGCGCATCCAGCAGGTGGAGAAGAAGCGCCTCAAGCGCCAGCGCAAGCGCCGGAAGAACGGGAGCCACGACCCCCGAGAGTGAGCGGGGCGAGCGGAAGATGCTCAGCCGTGTGCGAGGAGCTGCTCGGCCTGGAGGGCGGCCATGCAGCCCGTGCCCGCCGCCGTGATCGCCTGGCGCCAGCGCTTGTCCTGCACGTCGCCGCAGGCGAAGACGCCCTTCACGCTGGTCTCGGTCGTGCCCGGCTTGGTCACCACGTAGCCGTCCTCGTCGGTCTCGAGCTGCCCGTTCAGGAACTCCGTGTTCGGGATGTGCCCGATCGCGAAGAAGAGGCCGGCGACCTCGAGCTCCTTCGTCGAGTCGTCCTTCGTGCTCTTCACGACGATCGACCCGAGCAGGTCGTCGCCCTTCGCCTCGACCAGCTCGTGCGACCAGACGACCTCGATCTTCGGGTTCTCGAGGGCCCGGTGCTGCATGATCTTCGACGCCCGGAACTCGTCCCGGCGGTGCACGAGGTAGACCTTCGCGCCGTACTTCGTGAGGAACATCGCCTCTTCCATGGCCGAGTCGCCGCCGCCGATCACGGCCAGGGGCTTGTCGCGGAAGATCGGCAGCGCGCCATCGCAGACCGCGCATGCGCTGATGCCGCGCATCCAGAGCTCGCCGTCGTTCGTGCCGGGCACGTAGAGCCGCTTGGCCGTCGCGCCGGTGGCGATGATCAGCGTCTCGGCCTCACCGCTCGAGCCGTCCGCCTCGAACTTGAACGGGCGCGAGGAGAGGTCCACGGAGTTCACGGTCTCCGTGATGATCTTCGTGCCGAAGCGCTCGCTCTGCTTGCGCATGCGGTCCATCAGGTCCGGGCCCATCACGCCCTCGGGGAAGCCCGGGAAGTTCTCCACGTCCGTCGTGGTCGTGAGCTGCCCGCCCGCGGCGACGCCGGCGGCCATGAAGCCCTCGTAGAGGACCGGCTCGAGCTCGGCGCGAGCGGCGTAGATGGCGGCGGTGTGGGCGGCGGGGCCCGATCCGATGATGACGACCTTATGAGCCATGTTGTCTCCGAAAAGCAGCGCGAAGGGGCGCCGGCCCGCGGCGGGCGCCCGTGAACGTGGTCGGGGGTATCGCGTCAATCGTGACGCGTTGCAAGACGCCGGACCCGCTCGGCCAGCGCGAGCGCGGCCGTGAGCCCCGGGCTCTCGATGCCGAGCAGGTGGACGAGCCCTTCGGGCGCCTCCTCGAGGACGAAGTCGGCGAAGGCCCCGTCGGCGCGACGCTTGGGGCGGATGCCGCGGTAGCCGGGCTCGAGGTGCGCCGGCTCGAGGCCGGGCAGGTAGCGCGAGACGGAGGCGGCGAAGGCCTCGCGGCGCGCCTCGTCCACGGCGTAGGCGCGGGACCCGTCGAGCGAGCCCTCGAGGGGCGCCGCGTCGGGCCCGGCCAGGAGCTGGCCGCCGAGGTCGGTCGTGAGGTGGATGCCGAGGCCGCCGCGCGCCGGCATGGGGTAGACGAGCGCCGCCTCGGGGCGGGGCGCGCCCGGGCCGAGCGCGAAGTAGTCGCCCTTCCACGGGTGGAGGCGCCAGCCCCGCGCGTCGACGTCCAGGCCGGCTCGCTCGGCCACCCGATCGGCCCGGAGCCCGGCCGCGTTCACGACCAGCTCGGCGCGCGCGCCCTGCCCATCCGCCGTGCGCACGGTCCAGCCGCGCGCGCCGCGCTCGAGGGCCTCGACCTCCGCCCCGAAGAGGAAGAGCGCCCCGTGCGCCCGCGCCTCCGCCTTCAGCGCGTCCATCAGGCCGTGGGCGTCGACCACGCCCGTCTCCGCCGAGTGCAGCGCCCCCACGCCCCGAAGCGCCGGCTCGCGCCGCGCGAGCTCGGCCGCGCTCCAGCGCGACAGCCCCTCGACGCCGTTCTCGAGCGCGTTCGCGTGCAGGGCGTCGAGCGCCGCCTCTTCCTCCGCGTCCGTTGCGACGATCAGCTTGCCGGTCTTCCGGTGCGGCACGCCGCGCTCCGCGCAGTAGGCGTAGAGCGCCCGCCGCCCCTCCACACAGGACGCCGCCTTCAGCGAGCCGGGCGGGTAGTAGAGGCCGCCATGGACGACGCCGCTGTTCCGGCTCGAGGTCTCCTGCCCCGGCGCCGTGTGCCGCTCGAGCACGAGCACCTCGCGCCCGGCCCGGGCGAGCGCGGCGGCGCAGGCCAGGCCCACGACGCCCGCGCCGATGACCACGACCACGACCTCGGGGCTCTCGTCCATGTGATAGAAACCGCCTTCCGGGGCGCGACGGGCGCCTCGAGAGGAGGGCGGATGTCGGTATTTCGCGAAGACGTGCTCGAGGGCAAGGTCGCGTTCGTCACGGGCGGTGGCAGCGGCATCTGCAAGGGCATCACGAAGGCGCTGATGGCGCACGGCGCGAAGGCCGTGATCACGAGCCGCAAGCAGGAGCGCCTCGACGCGGCCGCGAAGGAGCTCGCGGAGGCGACCGAGAGCGAGTGCCTCGGCGTGGCCTGCGACGTGCGTCAGCCCGAGACCGTGGAGGCGGCCCTCGACCGCGCCCTCGAGCGCTTCGGGGGCGTCGACGTCGTCGTGAACGGCGCCGCCGGAAACTTCCTCGCGCCGGCCGCGCAGCTCTCCTACAACGCCTTCCGCACGGTCCTCGAGATCGACTCGATCGGCACGTACACGGTCTGCCGCGCCGCCTTCGACAAGCACCTCAAGGCGAACGGCGGCACCATCCTCAACATCTCGGCGACCCTCCACTACGGGGCGACGCCGCTCCAGACCCACGCGGCGGCGGCGAAGGCGGCCGTGGACGCGGTCACGCGCTCGCTCGCCGTGGAGTGGGGGCGGCTCGGCATCCGCGTGAACGGCATCGCGCCGGGCCCCATCGACGGCACGGAGGGCATCTCGCGGCTCGCGCCCGGCAAGGCCCGCGACGCGATGATCGCGGCGATCCCCATCGGGCGCATGGGCGAGATCGAGGAGATCGCGAACGTGGCGCTCTTCCTCTGCACGGACGCGGCGTCGCTGATTCACGGGGAGACCATCGTGGCGGACGGCGGGCACTGGCTCGGCGGGCCGGCCATGCAGCTGCTCGGCGGATGAGGCGGGCGACGCTCGGGGTGCTCCTGGCCGTCGCGTGCGGTGGGGGCGCGGTGATGGGGCCGGGCGGCGAGGGCGCTGGTGCCGAAGCCGCGGGGACCGAAGCGGCGGGGACCGAGGCCGCGGTGCGCGACGGGAGCGCGGAGGTCGCCGCGGAAGACGGCGACGCGGTCGCGAGCGGGGAGGGCGCCGAGTCGCCGACGGGTCCGGGGAGCGCGAGCGGGGAGAGCAGCCCGGACGGTGCCCGCGCCGGCGTGGAGCGGGGCGAATCGGGCGGCGCGCCCACGAGCGGAGGGGGCACGGGCGCGGGTCCGGCCGACGCCTCGAACGACCCCGAGGCGAGCGCGATGGACGCGCGCCGCGCGCCGGCGGCATGCCCGGCCGAGGCGCCCGAAGGCATGGCCTGCGTGGGCGGCGGCTGGTTCCTCCGCGGCTCCGAGCGCGCGCCGAACGAGGGCCCGCCCGTCGAGGTCTTCGTGGAGACCTTCTTCATGGAGCGCCACGAGGTCACCAACGCGGCCTACGCCGAGTGCGTCGAGGCCGGCGTCTGCGAGCCGCCCTTTCCCTACCGCGCCTTCCGCCGCCCGCGGCAGCCCGTCGTCGCCATGCGCTGGGAAGACGCCGACGCCTATTGCCGCTGGCGCGGTCGTCGCCTCCCCACGGAGGTCGAGTGGGAGCGCGGCGCGCGCGGCCCCGAGAACACGACCTACCCCTGGGGCGACGATCCCGCCGGCTGCGACCGGGTGCACGTGCGCGATCGGCGCGGCCACGGCTGCGGCACGGAGACGACGCGCGAGGTGGGCACGCTCCCGGCGGGCCACTGGGGCCTCTTCGACATGGCGGGCAACGTCGACGAGTGGGTGGCCGACTGGTACGCGCCCTGTTTCGAAGGGTGCCCCGGCGCCTGCGGCGAGGCCTGCGCCGGGGAGGAGCCGCGCGGCCCCTGCGACGGCGCCCCCGAGTGCCGGAACCGGCTCCGCGTGGTGCGCGGCGGCTCCTGGTGGTGGCCCCTCGACCACGCGACCGGCGCCTTCCGGCGCGGCAAGCCGCCCGCGAACGGCGTGCACCACCGCTACGGCTTCCGGTGCGCCCGGGACCTCGCGCCGCCCCGCCCGTCCGAGTGACAGCGGGCCGGGGAGGGGGCATCCTCCGCGGCCATGCGCGCTCGCCTGCCCCTGCTCGCTCTGCTCTTCGCCCTCGCCTGCGGTGGCTCGGCGCCCCAGCGGGAGGCGGCCGACGAGGTGCCCTCGACGGGCGGGGAGGAGCCCGCGGAGGCGGGGGACGACGTCGCGTCCGCGACGGAGCCCGAGCCGGCGACGACCGAGCCGGCGACGACCGAGGCGGCGGCGGACGAGCTCGCGGAGGGCGACCCCGAGCCCACGGAGAGCGCACCGACCGCCTCCGCCGAGCTCGTCCCGGCCGATCCCGCCGCGCCCCTCGCGGACGAGGCGCGGGCGGCCCTCGACGCCCTCCCCACCGAGCGCATCCCGACCCCCGGCGAGTTCTACTACCGCTCCAACGAGCGCCGTCACGACCTCCTCCAGCCGCGCCTCGAGGGGCTCGGCGGTGCCGTCGTCGGCGTCGGCTCCGACCAGCTCTACACCCTGGCCGCCATGAGCGGCGCCCGGCTGATCGTCCCCGTCGACTACGACTGCCGGATCCCCCTCGTGCATGCCTTCTACGCGGCTTTCGTCCCGCCGAGCGAGACCCCCGAGGCCCTGGTCGCCCGCTTCGCCCCCGAGAGCGAGGCCGAGTCGATCGCCCTCCTCGAGGCCGCCCACGAGGGGGCCGAGCGCGAGCGCCTGGTTCGCCTCTACCGGCGCCTCCGCGAGGAAATGCACGAGTACCTCCAGCGCGTCATCCGCCGCGTCTACGGGGGTCGCCCGGCGAGCTGGCTCGCGGACGCCGGCTACTACGAGCACGTCCGGGCCCTCTTCCGCACCGGTCGCGTCGAGGCCCGCTGCGGCGACGTGACGGCCTCCACCACGCTCCGCGCCGTCGGCGAGACCCTCCAGCGCCTCGAGGTGCCGGTGCAGGTGCTCTACTTCAGCAACGCCGAGCAGTTCTTCCCCTACGGCGAGGCCTTCCGCGCCAACGTCGCGGCCCTCCCGAGCGCCGAGCGTGCCGTCGTCGTGCGCACCTTCCGGCACGCCGAGCTCCCGAACGCCGAGCACGACCGCTGGCACTACATGCTCCAGGACATGGACGACTTCCGCGCCCGCCTCGAGACCGGCGCCTACGGTCGCATGGCCCTCTTCCTCGAGGACCTCGCGCGCGCGGGCGCGCCCTGGGTGGGCGAGGGCCTGAGCACGATGACGCGCGAGACGCCGAGCGTCGTCCTCGAGTGGGCCCGCCGCCGCCGCGCTCGCGACTGAGCGCTCGCTGCGCTCGCTGCGCTCGCGGCTGTCCGCTTTCCGCTCTCCGCTGTCCGTGGCGGGGGCATCGAGGCGGCAGGGGCGGCCGCGTTCGCGGAGGAGGCGGGGGCCCGCGGCGGGTCGCTCGCGGCGCTCGCGGCTGTCCGCTTTCCGCTCTCCGCTTTCCGTGGCGGGGGCATCGAGGCGGCGGGGGCGGCCGCGTTCGCGATTGAGCGCTCGCTGCGCTCGCGGCTGTCCGCTTTCCGCTCTCCGCTGTCCGTCGCGGGGGCATCGAGGCGGCGGGGGCGGCCGCGTTCGCGGAGGGAGGGGGGAGGCCCGCTCGCAGCGCTCGCGGCTGTCCGCTTTCCATGCCGGGGCATCGAGGCGGCGGGGGCGGCCGCGTTCGCGATTGAGCGCTCGCAGCGCTCGCGGCTGTTCGCTGTCCGCTTTCCGCTTTCCGTGGCGGGGGCATCGAGGCGGCGGGGGCGGCCGCGTTCGCGGAGGGAGGGGGGAGGCCCGCGGCGGGTCGCTCGCGGCGCTCGCGGCTGTCTGCTTTCCGTGCCGGGGCATCGAGGCGGGGGGGCGGCAGCGTTCGCGGAGGAGAGGAGGCCCGCGACGGACGGCTCGCGGCGGCTGCGGACCCCGGCACGCGTCCTGCGGGCCCCGCCACGCGTCCTGCGGACCCCGGCACGCGTCCTGCGGACCCGGAGGAGGTCTTGGTCGCTCGGTCGACGGGGGGCGAGGGCTGGAGGATGGCGAAATGCGCCATGGTGACGGGCGTTTGCGGCTGGGCCCGCCGGGCGCCGTGCGAGGACGAACGCGCGAAAACTGAACTCGACGTCAAGTTCAGTTTCTCCCGGGTCGAAGCGCAGCTCGGTTGCTCGAGCCCGGGCTCGCGCCTCCCTCCGCTGGTCCGTGGCGGGGACCCGCGTCTGCGGATGAGGTCCGCGTCTCCGTCTCAGAAGCGCTCGGCGACCAGGTCGGCGACGCGCGGCACCCACTCGCCCGCCGTGCCCGCGAGGTACACGCCCAGCCCCGTGCGCTCCACGATCTCCGCGAAGGGGTTCTTCTCCGGGTCGATCACGATGCTCGGCGTCCCCTGCCGCGCGGCGAGCATGCCGATCTGCATCGGCAGGTTCGTCGCTCCCGCCGTCCCCACCACCACGAGTAGCGGCGTCTCGGCCGCCGCCCGGAGTGAGCTCTCGAAGCGGAAGGTCGCCTCGTCGTAGCACTCGTCGAACCAGAGCACGTGCGGCCGCGTCGGCTCCCCCTCGTGCGCGAGCAGCGCCAGCTCCTCCGCCCTCAGCTGGCGCCCGCGCGGCCAGTCCAGGTCGATCCCCTCCGGGATCGGGATCGGCGCGCCGCCTCGCACGGGGCGCATGAAGTCGATGTTCCCGTGGATCTGATAGGTGCGCCCGAGCGTGTTCCCGGCGCGCAGGTGCAGCCCGTCGACGTTCTGCGTCACGAGCAGGAACCGATCGCCGAGACTCTCCTCGAGGGACGCGAGCGCGTCGTGCGCGGCGTTCGGGGCTGCCCCGCGGCACACGCCCCGGCGGAAGAGGTACCAGGCCCAGACCTCCGCCGGCATCTCCTGGAACGCCGCGAAGGTCGCCAGCTCCTGCGGGTGGTAGTTCCGCGAGCCGACCTTCCAGTAGCCCTCCTCGCCGCGGAAGGTCGGGATGCCGCTCTCCGCCGAGATGCCCGCCCCCGTCAGCCAGACCACCGGCCCCGGCTTCGCCGCCGCCTCCTCCACGATCGCCCGCACGCGCTCCATCCCGCTCATCCCCCGAGCATACGACCCTTGCCCCTGCTCGGCCCCGACCGCAGCTCGCCACCCCGCTCGGCTCGCGCCCGGGCGCCGCACCGTTCAGGATCCACCATGCGCTCCGCCACGCCGCTCGCGCTCGCCCTGGCCGTCCTCGCCACCGCGAGCCCCGCCGCCGCCCAGGACCTGCTCACGCCGGGCGACTTCCGCATCAGCCTCGAGAGCGAGCTCTTCCACGCCACGCGCGACACCGAAGAGGTCGACGAGGCCGGCGTCGAGGAGATCCAGACCGACGAGACCGAGCTCGGCTTCCTCACCCGCGGCCTCGGCGCCCGCCTCGCCATCGCCGCCACGCCCCGCTTCCTCGTCGGCGGCCAGCTCGCCCTCGTCCGCACCACGCTCTCCATCGGCGATCCCACCGCCGAGCGCGAGGAGATCACCACCCTCGGCTACCGCTTCGGCCCCTTCGCCGAGGTCTGGCTCACCCGCGCCGAGCGGGCGGTCTTCTTCCTCCAGGTCGGCTTCGAGGTCGTCGGCGACCGGGCCGACTTCGAGGACGACACCCTCGACGTGAAGAGCAACCTCTACGGGGCGCGCATCGGCCTCGGGCTCCACGCCTTCGCCGCCGACAACCTCTCCATCGACCCGAGCCTCGACTTCTCCTTCCTCGGCGGCCGCCGCGAGCATGGCGACGGCATCTCGGGCTACGAGGGCGACGTCCGCCAGTGGCGCGTCGGCCTGACCATCGCCCTCAGCGGCTGGATCTTCGACACGGCGGACCCTCCTCCTCCGGCGGCGACCGGCGCCGACTGATCGGTGGCGTTGCTCGGAGTTGGGCGGCCGCGCGGCCGCGCGTAGGATCGGGGGATGGTCCGTTTCGCCCTCGCCCTCGCCCTGGCGGTCTTCGTCCTCGGCCCCGCGCCCGCCGACGCCCAGCGCGACGCCCACGTCGACGCGGCCCGGCGGGCCCTCCAGCTCGTCCAGGCTCGTTTCGAGGCCGGCCAGGAGCCGGTCGAGGAGGTCTACACCTGGTCCATCCGCCTCGTCCGCGCACAGGTCGCCTACCAGCGCGCCCGCCGGAGGATCGTCCTCCGCGAGCACATCGAGCGGATGGAGGCGCTCGCGGAGGCGGTCCAGGAGCAGGTCGAGGGCGGCGTCCGCCCGGCCGTCGACACGGCCCGCTGCGCCTACTACCTGGTCGAGGCCCGCCACTGGCTCCGCGCCGGCGGCGGCCCCTGATCGGACGCCGATCCCACACCGATCGGACGTCGTTCGGACGCCGAGCCGAGCCACGGCGGACGCTCGGAGCTCGGCCTGGAGCCGACGCGTGACGCCGCCCCCGGCGCTCGAAGTCGGAGCTGGAACCGACGCCGGAGCCACGCATCCAGCCAAATTGGCTCCGCGCGCCTCCGCGCACGCGGCGAGGTCCGCGACGCCGATCGGCGGCGGCGAAGAGCGCCGGAACGTACGCCGAGCGAAGGGGCGATCCCTCTCGACGCGTCCGACGAATGAATGTCACACTGCTCTCGGGTCACCGATGCGGGTGATGGAGTGGTTCAGCTGGCTGCGTGGCCGCAGGGGTGCGGCTCCCAGGCCTCAGTTTCCCGCGATGTTTCGCGTGCGGGACGCCACCGGTGCGCCCGTCCCCCAGGTCGAGATGGAGGGCACCTTCGAGCCCGGCGGCACGCCGCTGCGCAAACGGCAGGTGACCGCGAGCGGGCTCTGTCTCGTGCACTGGCCCAAGCGTGCCGAGCGCCTGGTGCTCACCCTCCGCGCCCGGGGCGGCTCGGCGCGCCTCGAGGTCTCGAGCCGTCGCGCGCAGCCCGACCGCGTCATCGAGGTCGCCCTCGAGAGCGCCTGACGCCCCCCGAGCCGGCCCCGGACGGATCGCCGAGCCCGCCATCCCGTCGGCGCAGCCGCACCGCGGCCCGGCTCGAATTCGCGGACATCGGTAGTACGTTGCCCCACCGCCGATGACGCGCGCCGCCTTCCACCCGAGCCCGCCCCGGGACCTCACCATCCCGGACCTCGACTCGACGACCGCGCGCGCCGTCTGGTCCATGGCGCTCCGCAAGCTCTTCGAGGACCTCAAGACCCTCCGCGCCCCGCGCGGCGCCTCCCCGGCGGCCATCGAGGACTGGCGCACCTTTCGCCGCGTCGTCTCGGGCTTCCTCCCGGGCCGCCCCGGTGCGGTCGCGAGCCTGCTCCGCCGTCCGGTCGTGTCGGCGCCTCTCCGCTGCCTCCGCGACGGCGCCACCCCCGCCGACGAGGCCATCGCCGAGGTCGTCGGTCAGGGCCTCTTCGAGCTCGCCCTCGCCGGCGCCCTCGACGCCGAGCACGTCCTCCGCGCGCCGCCGCCCTTCCTGAGCGCGCCCCATCGCGACGCCCACGTCGACCTCGCCGGCGCCCGCGAGGTCCGCCTCGGCCCGGCCGGCGTCCGCGTCGACGGCGCGCCGGCCACCCCCACCCGCGGCCGCTACCACGTGATCGCGGACGACGTCGTCCTCGCGACCGTCGACAACAACCCGCTCCGGGATCGGGAGGCGCACCCCGACAAGCAGGGCAACGCCGTCGACCTCGGCGGCCGCGCCCCCGCCGAGTGGGTCGACGCCTTGCGGGACGCCCTCGCGCGCCTCGGGGCCCAGCTCCCGACCTTCCGCGACGAGGTGCGCCTCGTGCTCCAGCAGGTCGTCCCCGTCGGCTTCGACGCGCGCGCGCACCTCTCGGCGAGCTACCGGGAGGCCCTCGGCACCATCTACCTCTCGCTGCACCCGCGGCCCCTCACCATGGTCGAGGCGCTGATCCACGAGGTCAGCCACAACAAGCTCAACGCCCTGCTCGAGCTCGACCCGCTCCTCCACAACGCCTTCGAGCCGCTCTACCCCTCGCCCGTCCGTCCCGACCCGCGGCCCCTCCTCGGCGTGCTCCTCGCCGTCCACGCCTTCCTCCCCGTCGCCCGCTTCTACGAGCGCCTCCTCGCCGGCCCGGACGAGGCCCTCCCGGGGCCGCGAGCTGCCGTCGAACGCCGCTTCGAGGCCATCCGCGCGCAGAACCGCGACGGCGCCGCCGTGCTCGCCGCCCACGCCGAGGCCACGCCGGTCGGCGACGGGGTGCTCGACGAGATCGCTCGCTGGACGGCGCACTTCGCCTGAGCCTCCCCGTCTCCTGGCCGGCCACGCGGCCTGCGGCTTCCCCGCGGCGCCCGCTCCGGCGTCATCGTCCGCGGCGCGGCGCCGCTCCGGGGACCCCTGGGCGCTCATCGAGGCCGGCGATCCCGGCCGCTCGCATCCGTCCCGCCCCCGAGGCGCCCTGCGCCGCGCATGACACGAAGAGCTTCCTGAACCACTCCATCGGCGTCATCCTCCGCGGCATGGACCAGGCCCAGAGGGACGCGCAGGCCGAGCGCGAGATCGAAGCCGCCGGCACCGGTGGCGAGGGCGACCACCTGGAGAACGAGCCGGGCCCACTCCCCGGGAGGCCCGGCGCGCTCCAGGTGCCGCACGATCGCATCCGGCGGGCGAAGGCCGATCCCGAGACGCTCCCCGTGCCCCCCGCGCCCTCGGGCGAAGCGGAGGCGTCGTGAAGCCGCCGCGGGGTCTCGTCGGGGTGCTCCACCTGCCCGCGCTGCCGGGCGATCCCCGCCCGGCGGGCGACTTCCGCGCGGCCGAGGCGCACGCGCTCCGGGACGCCGAGCGGCTGGCGGAGGCGGGCTTCGATGCGCTGATCGTCGAGAACTTCGGCTCGGCTCCCTTCCCGAAGGGCACGGCTGGGCACCGGCTGCCGCCGCACCAGGTCGCGTTCATGGCGCTCGTCGTGCGCGCCGCCGCCGAGCGCACGGGGTTGCCCATCGGGGTGAACTGCCTGCGGAACGACGCGCTCGCGGCCCTGGGCATCGCCGCCGCGACCGGCGCCGCCTTCGTGCGCGTGAACGTGCACACCGGCGCCTACGTGACCGACCAGGGGCTCATCGAGGGGGAGGCGGACGTCTCCCTTCGCTACCGGGCTCAGCTCGGCGCCGAGGTCGCGCTCCTCGCCGATGTGCTCGTCAAGCATGCGAGCCCGCTCGCGCCCCTCGGGGCGGAGCAGGCGGCCGAGGAGGCGCTGGACCGCGGCGGCGCCGAGGGCATCGTCGTCACGGGGCGCGGTACGGGGCAGCCCGTCGACCCCGAGCTCCTCGCCGAGGCCCGCCGCGGAGCCGGCGAGCGCCCCGTGTGGATCGGCTCGGGGCTCGTCCCGGAGACGGCGTCGACGCTCGCGCCGCTCGCGGACGCCGCGATCGTGGGGACCTTCACGAAAGAAGGCGGGGACGTCCGGGCGCCGGTCGACCCGAGCCGGGCCCGGCACATCGTCGAGGCCGCGCGAGGTCGCTTCCGACCGGTCCCCGGTGGTCCTGACGACCCTCCCCGCGAGGGCGCCTCGAGTTAGGAGTGACTCTCTCATGAGTCACGTGCTTCCCTCGAAATGAGCGGCATTTCGGGGCCTCGACGCGACTCCCATGACGCGGACGCGTCACAGGTCGCGACGCGATGCGTCATCAATGAAGCGGGGGTCGCAGATGCCGTATACCTCTGGCGGTGCGATGCAGCGTGCGTGAAACCTAATAACGTTCGGCGACTGCTTCGTGTTCGACGCGTTCGCTCAGTCTATGACGCGCTGCGTTGACGATTTTGCGTCACACACATTCTAGGGAAATCACTTCGAAACAAACGCCCGTCAGTCTGCGTCGCGTCGGGTCGCCACCTCCTCCTCCCCTTCAGGCGACCAGAGAGGCTTTCGATGGAACAGGGCGTAGCTCAAGGATTGCTGGACTCCGTGTGGGTGCTCCTCGCGGCGTTCCTCGTGTTCTTCATGCACGCGGGATTCGCGCTCGTGGAGAGCGGCTTCTGCCGCAAGAAGAACGCGGTCATGGTCCTGCTGAAGAACTTCGCGGTGGTCGCCATCGCGTCGATCGTCTTCTACGCGCTCGGCTACGGCATCATGTTCGGCGAGGGGAACTCCTTCGTCGGGCTCTCGATGTTCGTGCCCTCGGGCTCGGAGGCGGACGTGGGCACGCTGCCGGTCTACGTGTTCCTCTTCTTCCAGCTCGTCTTCGCGGCGACCGCCTGCACGATCGTCAGCGGCGCCGTCGCGGAGCGGGCCCGCCTCGGGACCTTCTTCGCCTTCACGGCCATCGCGACGGCCGCCATCTACCCGGTGGTCGGCCATTGGGTCTGGGGCGGAGGCTGGCTGAGTGAGATGGGCTTCATGGACTTCGCCGGCAGCACGGTCGTCCACGCCGTCGGCGGCGGCATGGCCCTGGCGGGCGTCATCGCCATCGGTCCGCGCATCGGCAAGTACGACGAGGAGGGCAACCCCCGGCCCATGCCGGCTCACAACTTCCCCCTCGCCGCGCTCGGCGTGATCATCCTCTGGCTCGGCTGGTTCGGCTTCAACGGTGGCAGCACGGTCTCGGCGGAGGATCCGGGCGCCATCGCCCGCATCGTCCTGGTCACGAACCTCGCGGCCTCGGCGGGCTTCCTCGTCGCGCTCGCGTGGGTCCGCTTCCGCACGGGCATGCTCGACCTCTCCATGGGCCTGAACGGCGCCCTCGCCGGTCTGGTCGGCATCACCGCCGGCTGCGACGTGATCGGGCCGGGCTGGTCGCTCGTGGTCGGCGCCCTCGCCGGCGTGCTCTGCGTGGAGGGCGTCTTCTTCCTCGACAAGCGCAAGATCGACGACCCCGTCGGCGCCATCACCGTGCACGGCATCTGCGGCATCTTCGGTACCATCGCCATCGGCCTCTTCGGCGACGAGGTCGGCCTCTTCACGGGCGGCGGCGCGGCACAGCTCGGCGTGCAGGCCATGGGCACGCTCGCCGGCTTCGGCTTCGCCTTCGTGGCGGGCCTCGCCGTCTGGTTCGCCTTGAAGGCGCTCGTGCCCGGAGGCGTGCGCGTCTCCGAAGAGCACGAGCTCGAGGGGCTCGACACCGCCGAGTGCGGTGTCGAAGCCTACGCCGAGTCGCCCGTCGCCGGCGCGCCGGCGCACATGGAAGCCGCGCCGGTCGCGGCCGAGTGATGCGAAGGGCGGGGCTTCGGCCTCGCCCTTCTGCGTTTCGGGTACCGCGGAGCCCGGAGCGTCGACTTCGCGCGCGGGGGCTCGCGCCTCCCAGGGGGGAGCTGCGCCCGCGCGCCGACTCCGCGATTCGAAGTGTGTGCGTGTGTGACGGGGCGGTGGTGGCCGCTCCGAGACCCGGCCGAGGCCGGACATGGGTGGGGGGTCGTGCGGCTCCGGTGGGAGCGGGAGCGAGGGCTCGCGCTCCCGCCGGAGGGCCGCCGCCCGACACCTGAACCAGGAACACGCTGGAGGAGCTCGGGAGAGCCGTGGGACCGAGAGGTCGGTCCCCTCCAGCGCACCGCCCGACGCAGTTGGCGTCGAGCGGAACAGGAGGCGTGTATGTGGATGCTCGAACGAAGAATCGCCCACGAGGACGAGGACGGCTTCGTCCTCTCGGTGGCCCGGCGCGCCGCGCCGTGGTGCCTGGCCCTCGCGGCGCTCGGCATGGCCGGGCCGGCGATGGCGCAGGCGCCGACCGAGCCGGATGAATCGGAGACGGCGGCGACCGGGGCGGCCGAGGCCG
>PABA01000220.1 GCA_002699025.1 Sandaracinus sp.
CATCGCGGCACTCCGCGATGGCCAGCTCTACGACCGTCGGCGGCGGCAGGGAATTCTGCCACAAGCCGCTTGACGGACGGTGGGAGGTCCGTGCCCGTGCCCCTGCCCCTGCCCGCAGGCAAACGAACGAGCACGACCCTCCAGCTCGGGCTCGAGGCCGGCGCCTGGAGCCAGGACTGGAGCTGGGGCTTCTGGGTGGCGCTCGCGCTCGCTCTAGAGCGGGTGCCCGCGCAGAAGCCTGGGCTGGCGCTCGCGCAGGAGCTCGGGCTGGCGCTCTGGCTGGCTGGAGCGGGGGCTCGCGCAGGAGCGGGGGCTGGTGCTGGGGCTGAAGCGGGTGCTCGCGCTGGAGCGGGGGCTGGGGCTGAGGCTGAAGCTGTAGCTGGCGCTGAAGCTGAAGCTGAAGCTGTGGCTGAAGCTTTAGCTCTGGCTCGAGCTTGCGCCGTAGCTCGGGCTCGGCCCTCTCGCTCCGGCTCCCGAACCCCCTCGATCCGCGGGCACGGGCAGGGGCACGGGCAGGGGCACGGGTCTCTACGGCGTGATCGTCTGCTCCTCGAAGACCGCCCCATCCCCATCGATGAACCGCACCGTCACCGCGCCCGTCATCGGATCGAACGCCAGCTCCGTGTAGTTGTTCGTCCCGGACGCGAACGTGAACTGCGGCTCCCGGCAGCTCCGCCAGAGCGGGTTCGCCGTCTGCGCCCCCGGCCCCACCAGCACCTCCCACTGGTCCCAGCCCCGCTCCCCCTCCTCGCTGCCCACGTGCCCCAGGCTCGCGAAGTGGAAGTCGCCGGCCACCCAGAGCACGCCCGAGATCCCGAGCCCGTCCACGTGGTCCAGCAGCGCCTCCCGCTGCGCCGCGTAGCCCTCCCAGCGGTCGTCCGAGCCGAAGTCGATCAGCCCGGGGAAGTCGGTGATGCCGACGCTGTTCAGCACCACCTTGAACACCGCCGTGCTCCCGGCGAGCCCCTCCTGCAGCCAGGCGAGCTGCTCCGGCGAGACGTACTGCGCGTCTTCGCCCTCGCGCGTCGAGGGGAGGCGCTCGCTCCGGCAGTCGAGCACGAAGAGCTCGAGCGTCCGCCCCCAGCGCCGCCGGCGCCACACCCGGTCCGCGTCCGCCGCCTCGCGCCCGAGCGGCAGGTGCTCGAAGAAGGCCCCGGTCGCCGCCTCGAGCACGGCCGGCGCGATCTCCTCGGCGTTCCAGTTGTTGTCGATCTCGTGGTCGTCCCAGGTCGCGTAGAGCCCGGTCGCGCTGCGGAGCGCCCGGTAGCCCTCGGCGCCGAAGTTCTCGGCCCACTTCGCGCGGAACTCGGCGCGCGAGGCGGCGCCGTCGTTGTAGGTCGTGTCGCCGAGCAGCAGGAAGGCGTCGAGGTCGTCGCGCGCCCCCGCCTGCGCGAGCGTCTCGAAGTCGCGCCCGTTCCGCGTGCAGCTCACGGCGCCGAAGACGAGCGGCTCCATGGCGTCCGCGGCGATGGCCGCCCGCACGCGCCCGACGAGGCTCCGCCCGATCCGCGCCTCGCCCTCCATCTCGAAGAAGGCGTAGCGGTAGCGCAGGCCCGCCGAGACCGGCACCGCGACGTGGACGAAGCCGCCCTCCGCCGGGGTCACCGCCTCCTCGAAGATCCGCGGGCCGTAGTCGCCGTCGTCCCAGCGCCAGACCACGAGCCGGAGCGGCGCCTCGCCGTCGTAGCGGGTCCAGAGCACGACGGCGCTCTCGGTCGCATCGCCCGCCGCCACGCCGAGGGGGAAGGCCGCGCTCTCCTCCGTGTCCTCGGGGAGCTCGCCGGTCGGCGCCGTGCCCGCGTCCTCGGGCCCGGCGTCTTCGCCGCCGCCCCCGTCGAGCCCGGGACCTCCATCGAGCCCGCCGCCGTCTCCGGGGAGCCCTCCATCGAGCCCGCCGCCGTCCCCGGGGAGCCCTCCATCGGCCGGCACGGCGCCGTCCGCGCCGCCCCCGCCGTCGTCGTCTCCGCAGCCCAGCACCAGCGCCGTCGCGCCGACGCCGGTCGTGACGAGGAAGTCGCGCCGCCGGAGCCGCGCCTCCCTCGCCTGCCCTGCCTCGTCTTCCGCGGGCGCCGAGCCCCCGCGCTTCCCCATCTCGTCGCCATCCATCCCGGCGCGCAGCCTAACCGTTGCCGCCCTGTTCGCGAAGGGCTCTCACGAAGTGAGCGCGGCCCCGCAGGACGGGTCTGCTTCCCTCGCGAGGAGCGGGCTCGCATCCGCTCGGCTCCGCTCGTCCGCGAGGCGGGCCCGGCAGGGAGCCGGTTCCCGGAGCGCGTCACTGCGCCCCGTCCGGAGTCAGGGCTCCGGCGGCGGCTGGGAGCTCCGCGCGACCTCCTCGAGGAGCGGCTCGAGCGCCTCCACCCGCTCGTCGAAGGCGACGGCCACCTCGTGCTTCCAGAGGCCCTCGGAGTCCGCCGCGTTCTCGCGCACCCGCACGATGGTCCCGGAGAGCGTGCGCTCGCCGGCTTCGTCGCCAGGCAGGCTCAGCGTCACCTCCACCGTGGCGCCCGCCTCCGGCGCCGCGGCCGCCACCAGCCGCACGCCGACCTCGCTGACGTCCCGGCTGATGCCGATGATGACCTCTCCCCCGTTGGCGATCTGCATGGGAAACCAGATCGCGAAACGCGGGGCCCGTCGTCGCTCCTCGCCGTTCATCGACGCCGAGCATACCCCCCGCGCGCCCCCGCGCGGCCCGGGCGAGCCCGGACGCGCCCCCGCCCTCGGCCCCCGCGCGGGCTCCAGTCGGATAGAGTGGGTCGCCGTGAGCCGCCCGCGCCTCCTCCTCGTCGACGACGACCCCGACGTCCGCCTCATCGCCGAGGTGAGCCTCGAGGATCGTTTCGAGGTGGTCTCCGTGACGAGCGCCGAGGAGCTCCTCGCGCGCGTCGAGGAGCTCGCCCCGGACGTCGTGCTCCTCGACGTGATGCTCCCCGGCGACGACGGGCCCACGGCGCTCCGCAAGCTCCGCGAGCGCATGGAGGCGCCGCCGCCGGTCGTCTTCCTCACGGCCCGCGTGCTCCCCGACGAGCTCTCCCGCTGGACCTCCCTCGGCGCCCTCGGGATCATCCGCAAGCCCTTCGACCCGCTCTCGCTCCCGACCGAGGTCCTCCGCCTGCTCGACGCGCGGGAGGAGCCCGCGCCATGAGCGCCGCGCCCGAGGCGCCCCCGGAGCTCCTGGAGCGGGTGGCCCGCGGGCTGCTCGACGCCTCGCCCCTCCTGGTCGCCCTGGCCGACACGGGCGGGCGCTTCCTCTACCACAACGGGGAGGTGCAGAACGTGCTCGGCTGGCGCCCGGAACAGGTCGTCGGGCGGCCGGTGCTCGACTTCATCCACGCGCCCGACCGGGCCCGGACGGCGACGACCCTCGCCCGCGTCCTCGAGGGGGAGACCGTGCGCGGCGAGGAGGTGCGCGCCCTCCACGTCGACGGGTCACCGCGCTGGCTGACCTACGCCGCCGTGCCCGACCTCGATCAGGGCGTCGTCCGCTTCATCGGGCAGGACACGCACGACCTCGTCGCCACGCGACACCGCCTGACCCGCAGCCAGCAGCTCCTCCGCCAGGCCATGCGCATGGCGCGCCTCGGCGCCTGGGAGATCGACGGCGCGACCTCGCGCGTGCGCTGGTCGGAGGAGACCTACCGCATCCACGAGGTCGACCCGGCCTGGCAACCGACCCGGGAGGGCGCGCTCGCCTTCTTCCCGAAGGAGACGCGCGACGAGGTCGCCCGCCGGCTGGAGCGTTGCCTCCAGGAGGGGGAGCCCTTCGCCTACGAGGGGCCGCTGCGCACGGCCGAGGGGCGGTCGATCTGGATCCAGGCCTTCGGCGAGCCCATCCGCGAGAGCGACGGCACGATCGCCGGGGTGCGCGGCGTCGTGCAGGACATCTCCGTGCGGCGGGAGAGCGACGCGCTGAAGGACCGCTTCCTGGCCATGGTCTCCCACGAGCTGCGCACGCCGCTCACCGCGCTCTACGGGGCGCTCCGCCTGCTCCAGGCCAAGCATGCGGAGGCGCTCGGGACGCGCGGCCAGCAGCTCCTCGACGCGGGCGCGCGCAACGCCGAGCAGCTCCGGCGGCTGGTCGACGATCTGCTCGACGTGAGCCGGCTGGCCTCCGATCGGCCGCACGTGGAGCCGGGGGAGGGCGACCTCGACGCGGTCGTGCGCGAGGGCGTCGAGAGCCTCCGGACCACCGCCGCCGAGCGCGGGGTGCAGCTCCGGCAGGTCGAGCCCGGGCCCGTGCGGGGCCGCTTCGATCCGGGGCGGCTCGTGCAGGTGCTCGTCAACCTGCTCTCGAACGCGATCCGCTTCTCCCCCGAGGGCGAGGTCATCGAGGTGCAGGCGCTGCGCATCGGGGCCCGGCTCCGGGTGGAGGTGCGGGACCGCGGGCCGGGGGTCTCGCCGGAGGACACGGAGGTCGCCTTCGAGCGCTTCCGCCAGCTCCACCGGGACGCCTCGCGGGGCGGCTTCGGGCTGGGGCTCGCGATCTCGAAGAGCATCGTCGTGGCGCACGGGGGAGTCATCGGGCTCGCGCCGCGGGTCGGCGGCGGGACCGTGGCCTGGTTCGAGCTGCCCGCCGACGCCTGAGCGCGCGGCGGGCGGTTTCGCTCAGCCCTTCGCGAGGCCGAGCTCGCTCAGCCCTTCGCGAGGCCGATCTCGCGGAGGCGCTGCTGCAGCCACTCCTCGTTGTTGATCGGCGCGTACTTCGGGCTCTCGCCCTCGCCCAGGCAGCAGGGCATCACCTCGAGGTCCACGTCGAGGTGCGGGTGGATGAAGAAGGGCATCGAGTAGCGGGGCGTGGGCTCGCCCTGCGGGTTCACGACGCGGTGCGTGGTCGCCGGGATCCGGTCGTTGGTGATGCGGCTCATCATGTCGCCCGTGTCCGCGATGATCTGGCCGGGGATGGCGTGGATGGGCATCCACTTCCCCTCGCGGTCGAGCACCTCGAGGCCGGACTCGTCGGCCGGCGGGAGGAGCGTCATGAGGTTGATGTCCTCGTGCTGGGCGGCGCGCATGACGCCCGGCTCGTCGAAGCCGTCGCAGACCGGGTAGTGGATGAAGCGCTGGATGGTGTTGCCCTTCTCCGCCATGGCCGGGAGGAAGCCGGGCTCGGCGCCGAGGTAGGCGCCGAGGGCCTCGAGGCAGGTGGAGGCGACGCGGTCGAGCTTCGCGAAGAGCTCCATGGAGAGGGCCTCGAGCTCGGCGACCTCGGCGGGCCAGACGTTCTTCGGGAGGCGGGCGGCCATGGGGTCGTCCGCCGGGAGGGCGCGGCCGACGTGGAAGAACTCCTTCAGGTCCGGCTTCGCGTTGTCCTTGGCGTGCTCGATGCCGAAGGAGGTGTAGCCCCGGCGGCGGCCGTCCTCCGGGTTCTCGTACTTCTTCTTCACGTCCTCCGGGAGGGCGAAGAAGCGCCGGTAGGCGTCGTAGACCTTCGCGAAGAAGGCGTCGTCGATGCCGTAGCCCTCGAGGGCGACGAAGCCGAGGGAACGCAGGGCGTCGCCGTAGGTCTTCACGAAGGCGTCGCGCTTGGCGGGGTCGTCGTAGTCGCGCAGGTCGACGACGGGGATGGTCTGCTCCACGGGCGTTTCTCCAAAGTCGAGGCGGGCCCCGAGCCCGCGCCACCGATACCGGACCGGAGGTTCTAGCACGAAGAGGGGGGGCGGGGGTTCGGCTGGGGGGCAGCGTCAGCTGACGCTGGAGCTGACGCTGACGCTGGAGCTGGCGCTGACGCTGGAGCTGACGCTGACGCTGGCGCTGGAGCTGACGCTGACGCTGGAGCTGACGCTGACGCTGGAGCTGACGCTGACGCTGGAGCTGACGCTGGAGCTGACGCTGGAGCTGACGCTGACGCTGACGCTGACGCGGAAGCCGGAGCGGGCGCTGACGCTGACGCTGGAGCTGAAGCCGGAGCTGGCGCTGACGCTGGAGCCGAAGCTGGCGCTGGACACGAAGCCGATGCCGATCGCGCCCGCCGCCCTTGCAGTCCCCCTTCGCCGCCCGCCACCTTGCCCTCATGCGCGCGCTCCTCCTCGGCCTCGGCCTCGCCTTCGCCCTCGCGCCCGCCCCCCTGCGCGCCGCGCCCGACGGAGCCGGGAGCGCGCCCGCGACCTTCCAGTTCGTCCGCCACGGGCAGTGGTGCCTCGAGGTGGACTCGGTCTACGGGCTCCTCGTCCACAACCGCTCGACCCCGACGGCCGTGCGCCTCCGCTTCACGGAGCACTCCAACGGCTGGTTCTGGCTCGAGACGCGCGCCGCCCGCTACGTGAGCTGGACGGCCGGCACCTTCTCGGAGCAGGACTTCGCCTTCGGCGACGGCAAGATCCACTGCAGCCCGCGCGAGCTCGCGGACGGGAGCCACACCTTCGGCACCTGGCAGCTCCGGCGGCAGGGGGACGAGCTGGTCATCGGCCACCCGGCGAACGGCCACCAGGTCGTCCTCGACGCGCGCTCCACCGGCGACGTCCGCCTCCGCGGGCTCCAGGGCCAGGCGGACCGCGTCGTGCACCCCGCCGACGCGCTGCCGACGACGCCCTGAGCGTCCCCCGAGCCCCGTCGCTCCGCGCACGAGCCCCCGTCGCTCCGCGCGCGGTCCGCTCGTTCCACGACAGGCGGAATGTTGCGCTCGGGGCGGCCAGCGGCCGCTTCATACCGGGAATTCCCCGCCAAAATCAGGGGAATCCCCGCACGCTGACCCTCGATCCGCTGGCAGCCCTGCTATATCTTTGTGACTCGGTCGTAGTCCCCGCTTCGCCGCTCCGCCCCGTCGCCCCGAGGTTCCCTCCCATGCCGTCCTCCCCCCTCCCCCGCCTGCACGCGCTCCTCTGGAGCGCCTCGCTCCTCCTCCTCGTCGCCGCCTGCGATTGCGGCGGCGGCGGCCTGCCCACCCGGACCTGCACGACGACCGCCGACTGCGGCGGCTCGAACATCTGCATCGACGGCACCTGTCAGGAGCCGGGCGTGGACGGGGGCACGCTCCCGGACGGCGCCGCCAACACCTGCGAGGACCCGGACGGCGACGGCTTCGGCCCCGGCTGCGCGGCCGGCGACGACTGCGATCCCTCGGATCCCACGCAGACCGGCCGCGAGGTCTGCGACGGCCGCGACAACGACTGCGACGGCGTCGTCGACAACGGCGTCCTCAGCGCCTGCGGCGACTGCAACCCGGACTGCTCCGCGACCACCCGCGGCCCCGGCGGCGACACGCCCTTCGACCCGGAGATGGACGACTCGGACGGCGTCGGCCTCGACGATGACGGCGCCATCGTCCTCGACTCGCGCATGGTCGACACGCAGTTCATCTGGATCGCGAACACCGGCGAGGGCTCGGTCTCCAAGGTCGACACGGAGACCTACGAGGAGGTCGCCCGCTACATCACCGGCCCGGACGGCGGCGGCAACGACCCGAGCCGCACCAGCGTCAACTCGGTCGGCGACGTCTACGTCGGCAACCGCGGCGGCACCTCCATCAGCCGCATCTCGACGCTCCAGGACACCTGCCCGGACACCAACGGCGACGGCACCGTCACCACCTCGACGGGCCCGTCGACGCTCCCCTGGGGGCAGGACGATTGCGTGCTCTGGAACACGGACCTGCCGGGCGGCGGCATCATCCGCGCCGTGGCCGCGCAGGACGTGGTCGGCCCCGACGGCGAGCTCCGCGAGTACGTCTGGGCCGGCGGTTGGAACGGCGTCGTCTGGAAGCTCGACGGGCAGACCGGCGAGATCCTCCTCCAGACGCCCTCGCCCGTGCCCACCTACGGCTTCGCCCTCGACGCGGCGGGCAACCTCTGGATCAGCGGCTGGAGCTCGAGCGCGCTCGGGCGCCTCGACACCAGCCGCTGCGTCGACACGGCGAGCTGCGACGTGAGCGTCTGCGGCGACGACGGCGACGACTGCGTCAAGCAGCGCATCAACGCGCCCGACCGCTGCTACGGCATCACCGTCGACTTCGCCCAGCGCGTCTGGTGCGGCGGCGACACGGTCAAGCGCTACGACCCGGCGCTGGCCCTCGGCGGCCGCTGGACGACGGAGAACGTCGGCTACTTCTGCAACGGCATCGCCGCCGACGCGATGGGCTCCATCTGGGTCGCCTGCCAGGGCGCCGACGCGATGGTGCGCATGGTGGCCGACGACCCGACCATGCGGACGGCCATCGTGAACGGGAGCATCTCGCCGCGCGGGGTGGCCATCGACGCGGACGGCAAGGTCTGGGGCATCAACCGGGAGCACGACGACGCCGTGGTCATCACGCCGGGCGCCGGGCTCATGGACAACACGGTCGAGTACGACATCGCGACCGGCCTGGTCTCGCCCTACACCTACTCGGACATGACCGGGCTCCAGCTCCGGCTCGCGACGAACCCGCGCGGCTACTATCGGGCCATCGTCGAAGGCTGCGCGGAGGACGCGGCGAACCCGACCGAGTGGGGCGAGCTGCGCTACGAGGTCGAGACGCCGGCGGGGACGTCCGTGACCTTCCGCGTGCGGACGGCCGACACGCGCGAGGCGCTCGACGCGGCCGAGTGGGTCACGGTCGCGAACATCCCGGACGACGCCTCGCCGGCGGACATCGCGACGGCGCTGATGGACGCGGGCGTGGAGGTGGGCCGCTGGCTGATGGTCGAGGCGCAGCTCCAGTCGGACCGCTCGAGCCCGCGCGAGGTGATCACGCCGCGCGTGCTGGCGATCGACGTGACGTACGTCTGCCCGCCCGACTTCGGCTGAGCTCGCTTCGCTCCCTTCGCTCCCTGGCGGTGCGCTCGCTCGCGGTGCGCTCGCTGGTGCTGCGCTCGCTCCGCTCGCCGAGGGGGACGGGGAAACCGGGCGCGTGAGGGGCGTCGAGGGCTCGTGGCGTTCACCGAAGCGGGAGCCGGGAGCCGAAGCGGCAGCCGCACGGGAAGCCGAAGCCGCAGCGAGAGCGCGAGGCCGTGGCTCTTCGTGTCCCGTTGACACCTCTCGGCGCCGTGCGCACCTGTCCGCGCGAGATGACCTCCGAGACTCCATCCGCGCGCTCCGGTGCGCGGCTCCGTGCGCGGAGCAAGAAGCTGAGCTGGCTGCTCCGCCACGGCGCCGTCGAGGCGGGCGTGGCCATGGACGCGGCCGGCTGGGTCGCCGTCGAAGACGCCCTCCGGGTCGTCGGCCTGGACCGCGACGCCCTCGACGAGGTGGTCCGCGAGAACGACAAGCGCCGCCTCGAGCTCGACCGCGAGGCGGACCGCATCCGCGCTTGCCAGGGGCACTCGACCGGCCTCCCGGTCACCCGCGAGGCCCTCGAGGCGAGCTGGGTGCCCTACGCCGGCCCGGCCCCGGTCTGGCACGGGACCTTCCTCGAGGCCGTCACCTCCATCGCCCGCGAGGGCATCACGGCGCAGGCGCGCACCCACGTGCACCTCGCGCCCGGCACGGCGAGCGTCGTCGGCAAGCGCGCGAACGTCCACGTGCTCCTCGAGGTCTGCCCGCGCCGCATGGCCGACGCGGGCGAGGCGCTCCACGTCGCGCCGAACGGCGTCGTCCTCGCGCGCCGCGTGCCCGCGGGCTGCGTCGCGGGCCTCCGCGCCCTCACGCGCCGCGCCCGCGCCCGGGAGGACGCGCTCCGCGCGCTCTTCACTCTTCCATCGCGCTGATCTCGATCGGGCCGATCTCGAGCGCCGGCACGTCCTCGTCCCGTTCCGCCTCGTCCCGTTCCGCCTCGTCCTGTGCCGCTTCGTCCTGTGCCGCCTCGCCCTCGTCGCCGCTCGGCGCCTCGACCGCCGGCGCGCCGGCCTCCGGGCCGTCGTCGAGGAGCACGTTGCCGACCCAGAGCCCGGCCACGATCGCGACGATCGCCACCAGCACGCCGACCCCGATCACCACCGGGCTCGTCTTCTTCTCCGCGGGGGGCGCCCCGCTCGGCGCCCCGCTCCGGGGAGGCAGCGGCGGCGGCGCGAACGAGGGCGCGTCGTCGACCGCCTCGTAGCCGCCCTCCTCGACGTCCTCGCCGACCCCCTCGAGCAGCTCGAAGGCGTCGGGCACGGCGTCGAGCTGCATGGTCCGGTTGCCGACCTTCTTCGAGCGATCGTCCGCCATCGTCCCCTCGTCTGCCCCTCTGCGCGGCCGCCGGGCCCGGGGCCGTGTCCGTGAAGAGCCCGTCACGGTAGCAGGTCGTCGCGCGAGGGGTACCCGCGCCGTGAGCCCACGAATACCGTTCACGAAGCGGCCGAGCGCCCGCTCGGGCCTCCGGAGCGCCCGCCCGCGGGGCTCCCCGGGCCCGCGTCCGCGCGTGCGAACCCCGTCTCCGCCCTGGTATTCTCGGGTCATGCGGAGTGTGTGGGCGCTGGTGGTCGCGTTGGCTCTCCCCCTCGCGGGGGGCTGCTCGGATCAGGAGTACGTCGGCGAGGACGGCTTCTACGCCTTCGCCATCACCGAGGACACGCCCGCGTTCTTCGAGACGGAGGACGCGGCCCTCTTCCTCGTCGAGGAGCGCATCGAGCTCCCGCTGCGGGCCCCGACGGACGCGCAGCTCGCCGAGCTCTCCGAGGGCGCCGAGGAGCTCCCCTGGGCGCGCCGGCCCTGGGTCGAGCGCCACGACTACGAGCTCGAGCTCGACTGGGTGCTCATCAACCTCGACGACGAGGGCCGCACGGTGACGATCACCGTCAACGGCATCAACGAGTTCCACGAGTACATGCCGGGCTTCGTCGTCGACGACGAGGAGGTCATCGCCGAGTTCGCGCAGTGGGAGCGCACGGTCCGGGTCGGGCCCCAGGAGCGCCTCTTCGGGACGATCCGCGAGGAGCAGCTCGACGAGGTCGCCGTGGACCTCGCCACCGTCGTCAACGGCGTGAGCAACGCCAACCAGGTCGTCCACCCGGACAACCACTCCTCCCGCGACCCGCGCTCCATGCAGTTCGTCCCGGCCATCGTCCCCGCCCTCACGGGCGTGCGCGTCGGCCTGCGCTCCGCCGGAGCCGGCAACCTCGTCATGGAGGTCACGGCGCGCGTGCGCGACACGGAGGGGCGGGTCGTGAGCAACGTCGAGAACGCCTGGGAGCTCCCCGAGCCGGAGATCTTCATGCCGAGCTCGCTCATGGCCGAGGAAGAGCCCGCGATGTGATCCCGCGGCTCGGGCTCGAGCGCGGGCCTCGCTGAATCCGGCCGCCGACCCCACCGTCACAGCCACGGGCGTGCGCCCGACCCCTCCGCGCCTTCTTCGACCGGAGGAAGGGGTCGTGCTACTTCCGCGTACGCCGGAGGGATCCCCATGTCGCGCTTCTTCTTCGCTTCCGTCTGCTCGCTGCTCTTCACCGCCTCGGCCTTCGCCGACGCTCCGGCCAACCGGCCCGGGGAGACGCCCGAGGATCTCGCCGCCGAGGCCGAGGCCTTCGAGAGCCTCGCCCAGGTGATCGTCCAGGAGGGCGGCCAGCCGGTGCAGCAGCAGCCCGCCCAGCAAGAGGTGGTCTACGAGTCGCAGCCGCAGCAGCCGCCGCCCCCGCAGCAGGTGCGCCTCCAGCGGCAGACCAGCGTCTACCTCTCGGTGCCCTTCCACCTCACGGACACGGACGTCTTCCGGCCCGGCTTCGGCTTCCACGGCCGCTTCGGCTGGGAGTTCGGCTACATCGTGCCGGAGGCGAACATCGGCTGGGCCCTGAACCTCGTCGACCTGCCGACCTCCGACGAGAACATCCAGACGATCTTCCTGACGCTCGGCGCGCGCGTGCAGTTCCTCAACGTCTCGAACGTCGTGCCCTTCGTCGCGGCCGGCTTCCGCATGAGCTGGTTCTCGCTCTACGACGAGTTCGGCGCGACCAGCGACTGGACCTTCGAGCCCGGCGTGACCGCCCAGGCCGGCGTCGCCATCGAGCTCAGCCAGAGCTTCGGCCTCGAGTTCGGCATCATGGGTCACGTGATCTTCCCGGTCGTCAACGAGGTCTTCGTCGACGGCGCTGGCGACCCGGCCACGCAGGTGCTCCTCCAGCCCTACGGCGGCCTGACGCTCTACTACTGAGCGGGGCCCGCGCCGCTCGGCCCCGCCGCTGCCGCCACCGCGCCCTCCGCCACCCTCCCCGAGGACGGTGCCGGGGGGCGCGACGCGTCGAGGGCGCGTCGGGCGCGCTCGCCGTGCTCTCCCTGCTCCCGCCCGCCCGGCCGGGTAGACTGCGCCCGTGGCGAACCTCGGCTACCTGCAGGTCGTCCGGCACTGCAACCACGTCTGCGGGTTCTGCTCGAACCCGACGACCCCCTACGAGCACGACTTCGACTCGATGAAGGTGCTCGTGGACGACTTCGTCCGCCGCGGCTACTTCGGCATCATCCTCACGGGGGGCGAGCCCACGCTCCACCCGGAGCTCCCGCGCATCACCGCCTACGCCCGCGAGCAGGGGCTCCACGTCCGGATGATCACCAACGGCTCGCGCCTCGCCGATCGGCGCTTCGCCGAGGAGCTCGCCCGGGCCGGCCTCCAGCTCGCCCACGTCTCCATCTACTCCGTGCGCCCCGAGGTCGAGGCGCGCCTCCGCGGCACGGAGGGCACGCTCGAGAAGGCCTTCGGCGCCCTCGACGCCGCCCACGCCGCGGGCATCGAGCTCAACGTCAACTGCGTCATCAACAAGCTCAACGCCGACCACCTCGACGCGAACGTCCAGCACCTGGTGCGCCACCACCCGCAGGTGCGCCACTTCGTCTGGAACAACCTCGACCCCTCCATGGGCCGCGCCGAGGTGAACCAGGACCAGTTCACGCCGCGCCTCGCCGACTTCGAGCTCTCGCTCCACCGGGCGCTCCGCTTCCTCGCGAAGAGCGGCCGCACCTTCCGCGTCGAGAAGGTGCCGCTCTGCTACATGACCGACTTCGCCTGGGCGAGCACCGAGACCCGGAAGATCGTGAAGGGTGAGGAGCGCATCGTCTTCTTCCTCGACGCGAAGCAGGCCGTCCGCCAGACCGACTGGGAGCACGTCTACGCCGAGGGCTGCGCGGTGTGCACGCTCCGGGAGATCTGCGGCGGGCTCTTCGACCGCGGCGAGGGCTACGACCCGGCCGAGCTCCACCCGGTCTTCGTCGACCGGGACGCGGTGGTCGAGCGCATCATCACGGACCCGGCGGACCCGGCCTACGCGCTCCGGGACCTCCGCGCCTGGCGCGCCGACTTCGCCCGGCGGGTCGAGGAGACGAAGGCCGCCCGGCGGCGCCGGCTGCCCCTCGCCGAGGGCCAGGCGGCCGAGCGGGAGGCCATGCGCGACAGGGCGGCGCCGGCCGTGGGGAAGCTGACCGAGCGGGGCAAGCGGCGCTTCGAGGCGAAGCGGCGGAGCGAGGCGCGGAAGGTCGCCGAGAGGGGCGTGGCGCTGGAGCGGCTGGGGGAGCAGCTGCCGGAGACGGAGGGGGGCTGAGGGGGGAGCGAGAGCGGTAGCGGGAGCCCGAGCGGGAGCGGGAGCCGGAAGCCCCGGTCCGAGCGGGAGCGGGAGCCCCAGCCCAAACGGCCGTGGGGCTTGCCAGCGGGGCGGGGGCGACCCACCTTCGGCCGCGCATGGGCAGGGAGCTCCACGGCACGGTCCTCCGTGCGACCGCCGGCTTCTTCGAGGTGGACACGGACGAGGGCGTGCTGACCTGCAAGCTCCGCGGCCGCCTGAAGAAGGTGAAGAAGAAGACCGACCTCTGCGTGATCGGCGATCGCGTCCGGCTCACGCTCGTCGACGACGAGCAGCAAGGCCTCCAGGGGGTCATCGAGGAGGTCGAGCCCCGGCGCACGGTCTTCTCCCGTCGCCACCCGGGGCGCGGCGGGCGCTTCAAGGAGGACGTGCTCGTCGCGAACCTCGACCAGCTCATCGTCGTCTTCGCCTTCCGCGATCCGCCCTTCCACCCGCGCATGCTCGACCGCTTCCTGGTCATCGCCGAGCAGAACGGCATCGACGCCCTGGTCGTGATGAACAAGCTCGACCAGGTCGACGACACGCAGCGGGACCAGGCGCTCGTCTACGAGGGGCTCGGCTACCCGGTGCACCTGGTCAGCGCGACGAGCGGCGCGGGCCTCGGCGCGCTCCGCGAGCGGCTCGGCGGGCGCATCTCCGCCTTCGTCGGCCCCTCCGGCGCCGGCAAGTCGAGCCTCCTCAACGCCCTCGATCCGGAGCTCGCCCTCCGCGTCGGCGAGACGAGCGAGAGCCACGGCAAGGGCCGCCACACCACGCGCGTCGCGACCCTCCACCCGGTGCACGTCGACGGGGCGGCGGGCTACGTCGCGGACACGCCGGGCATCCGCGAGCTCGGCACCTGGGACCTGCCCGAGTCCGAGCTCGACCGCTGCTTTCCGGAGATGCGCCCGCACCTCGGTCGCTGCGGCTTCCGCAACTGCGTCCACGTGCACGAGCCCGACTGCGCCGTGAAGGCCGCCGTCGAAGCCGGCGCGATCCGCGCGGAGCGCTACGACTCCTACGTGCGCATGCTCGCCGACGAAGAGCGCTGAGCGGCTGCGGCTGAGCGGAGCAGCACGGACGGTGCGCGGGCCGCGGCTGCGCGGAGCAGCACGGACGGTGCGCGGGCCGCGTCGGCGCGCCATGCTCCCGTCATGGACTGGAAGCTCTTCGCGTCGACCTTCGCCGCGATCTTCATCGCCGAGATCGGCGACAAGACGCAGCTCGCCACGCTCTCCCTGGCGTCCGGCAGCGCCTCCCGCTGGACCGTCTTCGTCGCCTCGGCGCTCGCGCTGGTGGCCACCTCGGCGCTGGCGGTGCTCGCGGGCGAGGCGCTCACGCGGGTCATCCCGCCCATCTGGCTCCAGCGCGCGGCCGGGGCGCTCTTCCTCGTCCTCGGCGTCCTCTTCCTGTGGAACGCCCGCGGCCCGGCCGAGCCCCCGGCGGACGACGCCCCCGTCGAGAGCGTCGCGCCCGCCGACTGACCCGCCCGGCCCGAGTCAGGGCTCGGGGGTGCAGACGGTCTCCGGGGCGGCGACGCTGCCGACCACGATCGTCGTCTCGGGGGCCTCGAGACCGTCGACCTGCACGCGCCAGGTGCCGGCGGGGAGCGGCGGCGTGTAGCAGACCTCCTCGCGCGGCATGCAGACGGGCGGGCAGTCGCCGGCGCAGGGGTCCTCCACGCGCGAGGGGAAGACGCGCACGAGGTCGTCGAAGACGTCGACGCGGCAGGGGCCCGAGAGCGAGCCGCAGCCCCCGCACTCGTCCGTGAGGCGGATGGCCACGGGCCGCTCGGGCGGCGCCACGTCCGGGTGGCAGGCCTCGGAGATCGCGTAGTCACGCGGCGGCCAGGTGACGCCGCACTCGGTCCGCTCGGCCATGCGATGGCAGGTCAGGCCCCACTCGGGGAAGACGTCGTCGGGGCCGACGGCGAGGCGGAAGCCGGGGTCGCCGTTGACGAGCACGTCGTAGACGCCCTCCTCCACCGGCGGGAGCTCGCAGGTGCCGGTGACGAAGGGGAAGCAGGCGTCGCAGAGGAAGCCGTCGGTGCAGAGCGACGTCTCGAGGCTGAGCTGGCGCTCGCCGCTGAGCGTGGCGACGCAGCCGACCGACTCGCCGCAGTAGCACTCGCCTTCGCCCCCGATGCGCACGTCGATGCGGTTGGCGCTGCCCTCGGGGACGTAGGAGTAGCAGGCGAGGGTGGCGGCGCGCGGGGAGCAGTCGCGGCCGGCGTCGGGCCCGCTGTCGACGCCCGCGTCGTCGGGGGCGGCGCAGTAGGGGTCGCAGACGCCACCGCCGCAGCTCTCCCCCGGACGGACCGCGATCGTCGTGCCGCAGCAGTCGCAGGTGCTCCCCGCGCCCCCGTCGCGCACGGAGCGGCAGATGGGCGCGCAGAGGGACTCGTTGCAGCGCTGGCCTTCGAGGAGGCGCACCTCCACGCCGCAGCAGTCGCAGGTGTCGTCGGGCTCCGCGCCGGAGCTGCGGAAGCAGCCGAGGAGGAGCAGGGGCGCGAGGGCGAGGGGGGCGTGGCGGGACATGGGGCTCTCCGGGATCGACGGTGCGGCGATCGGCGCGCCGTGACGGTACGTCGCGGCTGACACGCATCGGCACGCTCAGGTGGGCGCCTTTCTCGAAGCAGCCGCGCGGAGCTGTCGCTCCACGCCGCCGCGCCCACCTGCCCACCCGGGAAGCAACCCTCATGCCTCCGCGCCGCCGGCGATGGGAGGGCGCGGCGCGGGCGTCGCGCTTCGTTCGGGGAAAGCGCGCTCCCGCGTCCCCGCTGCCTCCTCTACGAGGTGCAGTAACCGCGCGGGGCCCGCCGGACCTGCCGCAGCTTCTGCCGCGCCTGCCGCACGAGGCTCGAGCGCGGGTAGCTCTGGATCAGCGCCTCGAGGCTCGAGCGCGCGTCCGTGCAGGCGTGCAGCTGGTAGAAGGCGTCGGCCATGTCGAAGAGCGCCCGCGGCACGATGTCCCCACGCCGGTAGTTGGTGATCACGCGGCGGAATTCGGAGAGCGCGCTCGCCGGCCGCTCCTGCTCCAGGTAGCTCTTGCCGATCCAGTACTGCGCGTCGTCGGCCTTCTCGTCCTCTTCGTAGCGCGAGACGTACTCCCGGAAGAGCGCCCGCGCCCGCGAGTGCTGGCCCTGCTCGAAGGCCTGCTCGGCCGCCGCGTAGTGCTCGGCCCGGTCCTCGGGCACCTGCGAGGCGTCGATGGGCATGTCCACGCCGGCCTTCCGCGCGAACTGCTGGATGCGCCCGTCGAGCTGCTGCTGCTGCTCGGCCAACGCCCGCTGGGTGCCCTGCACCTCGTTGCGCACCTCGGCGATCTGCCCCTGGAGCACCTGCAGCTGCTCGCGCAGCTCGTGCACCTCGGTCCCGAGGTCGGCGCTGTTCCGCGTCACCACCTCGGTGGCCCGCTCGAGCACCTGCTCGAGCTCGGTCACCTTGGTCTGCGCGTCGTCGAGCGCCTCGCGGATCTGCGCCCGCTCCTGCTCGATGCCCTCCTCGAGGGCCACGAGCCGGCGCTCGCGCTCGGCGGCCTCGCGGGCCAGCCGCTCGCCGTCGCTCTTCGAGTAGCAGCCCACCCCGAGCGCCGCCGAGAGGGCGCTCAGGAGCAGGACGCGGTGCGGGCGCAGGTCGGCCGGGCCCATCTCAGCGCTCGGTGAACGTGACCTTCCGGTCCCGCCGCCAGCCCGCCTCGTCGGTGCCGCTCGCCATCTCCTCGCCGACGGAGGAGGCGCTGAGCTGGCCCCGCTCGACGCCGAGGCTGGTCATGTACTGGAGCACGGAGCGGGCGCGCCGGTCGCCGAGGGCCAGGTTGTACTCCTCGGTGCCGCGCGGGTCCGTGTAGCCGGTCAGGTGCATCCGCTCGACGCCGCGCTCGCGCATGCAGCGCACGTTGCCGCTGATGAGGTCGCGCGACTGCGAGTCGAGGTCGTCCGAGTCGAAGTCGAAGTAGACCGTGTCGATGGTGCAGGCCTGGGGGCCCGGGTCCGGCGTCTCCTCGGGGATGTCCTGGACCGCCTGGGCCACGCAGCGGTTCTCCTGGCACTCCTGCCCGCTCGGGCAGTCCGCGTCGCTCTCGCAGTAGCCGGGGATGTCCTCGCAGCGGCCGCCGTTGCAGCTCTGGCCCGCCGGGCAGTCCCGGTCGTCACGGCACATCTGGCACTGCCCGTTCACGCAGAACTCGCCCTCGCGGCAGTCCTCGTCGTCGTCGCAGTTCGGGTACTCCGGCCCGCAGGCCAGGGCCCCGGAAAGGCTGACCGCGAAGAGCATCATCCAGCCCGTCGTCCACGCTCGCTGCATCGTGTCTCCTCGGGAATCGCGGGCCACGGCCCGCCTTCTCCCCCGGCCCTCGGCTACTCGAAACACCGTGCCGGGTCAACCGGCGGAGCCCCCGGGGGAGGGGTCGAGGGGCGTCCGCGCGGCCCACTGCAGGGTTTCCCCGGACGGTCGCCCGGGCTGCCGGTCCGGCGGCCCCGCCTGTAGAGTGGGAGCGGGCCCGATGCTTCCTCCTCCCGCCCTCTCCTCGCCCGCCCTCCTGGCGGCGCTGCTCCTCGTCGCCTGCGACTGCGGGACCCCCGCGCCCCGGCCCGACGGCGGCGCCGACGGCGACATCGTGCGCTGCGGGCCCGGCGACGACCCGGACGGCGACGGGGTCTCGTCCATGGACGAGGGCTTCGGGGATCCGGACGGGGACGGGCTGCCGAGCGCGGAGGACCCGGACGCCGACGGGGACGGGCTCGCGGACGCGCTCGAGGCCGGGGACGCGGACTGCCTCACGCCGCCGGTGGACACGGACGGCGACGGCATGCCCGATCTGCTCGACCTGGACTCGGACGGAGACTCGATCGCCGACGCGGACGAGGGGCCGGGCGACGCGGACGGGGACGGGGAGCCGAACTTCCGAGACCTGGACGCGGACGGCGACGGCGTGAGCGACGCGGAGGAGGCGGGCGACGGGGACCCCGAGACGCCGCCGGCGCGCTGCGCGGAGGAGCCGGTCGACGACGGCTTCCCGGACTTCCTCGACCTGGACGCGGACGACGACGGGCTCGCCGACGGGGAGGAGGGCGCGTACGGCACGGCGCGCTGCGGGCGCGACACGGACGCGGACGGCGCGGGCGATCTGATCGAGAGCGCGCGCGAGCGCGTGGAGTGCCCGGGCGGCGAGGGGGAGGCCTGCGGCTGCGCGACCGACGGCGCCTGCGGGCTCCCGGCCGAGCCGGTCTACGTCGTCGTGCCGCGGGGCGAGGGCACGAACGCGGCCGAGGCGATCGTCGACACGGCCCTGCTCCGGGCGGACGTCTTCTTCCTGCTCGACACGACCGAGTCCATGGGCGACGAGCTCGACCTGGTGAAGGCCACCGTCGCCGCCGAGGGCGGGCTCGTCGCGCGCATCCGGGAGGTGATCCCGGAGGCCTTCTTCGGCGGCGGCCAGCACGACGACTTCCCGCTCGGGCCCTACGGAAGCGCCGCGCGCGGGGACGTGCCCTTCGGCCTGGCCATCGCCGTGAGCGAGCGGGCCGAGGACGTCGGCGCGGCCCTCGCGGGGGTGGCGCTCCACGGCGGCGGCGACGGGCCCGAGTCGGCGACGGAGGCGCTCTACCGGTTGGCCACGGGCGCCGGCGAGACCTGGACCCACGAGGGGGGCGACGCCTTCACGCTCCGCGAGCTCGCCGCGGACTGCCTCGGCGCCGGCTGGGGCGCGGCCTGCTTCCGCGAGGAGGTCCTCGCCATCGTCGTCCACTTCACGGACTTCTGCTCGCATCAGGGGCCGCCCGGGGGCGACGCCGAGTGCACGCCCTACGCGGGCATCGCGCCGGCGCCGGCGGCCTGGGAGGACGCGGTGGAGGCGCTCCGGGCGCGGGGGGCGCGCTACGTCGGCATCAACACGGACGCGACGGCCTGCGCGGGGGCGGACGGGCCGCTCGGGCGGACGCCCTGCTGGTTCATGCGGCGCACGGCGGAGGCGACGGACGCGGTGGACGTGGACGGGGAGCCGCTGGTCTTCGACCTGCCGAACGGCGGCGGGGGCGAGGCGGCCTTCGTCGCGCGGGTGGCGGAGGCGATCGAGGCGGTGGCGACGCGCGTGCCGCGGGACGTGGAGGCGAGCGTGGAGGACGCGCCCGGGGACGCGCTCGACGTGACGCGCTTCGTGGAGGCGGTGGGGCCGGCCTGCGGCGCGGGCGAGGTGTGCTGGGCGCCGCCCGCGGGGGTGGCGGCCGAGGAGGCGGTCGCGGAGGTGGGCGAGCGCGGCTTCGGGGGGGTGCTCCCGGGGACGCGGCTCCGCTTCGCCGTCCAGGTGGGCGGCGGGAGCGCGGCGCCGGCGACCGGGCGCTCGAGCGTGCACGCCGGGACCCTCGTGGCCCGGGGCGAGGGCGGGGTCGAGCTCGATCGCCTGACCTTGCAGTTGGTTCTTCCGGCGGCCCCGCGCGCACGCTGAGCGGGCTCTCGCGCGACATCGTGGCGCCTCGCTGCAATATTCCGGTGTCGGGGCGTGAGAGGTCGCAGAGGGGCCGCCCCGCGTCCGGTCCGACCTGGACACACCTCTGATACCTTGACCCGCCGGCGCGTTTTGCGGATGCGCGCCCCGTGCTTGCTTGCGAACCCCAGGAGCCCCCCATGCGTAGAGCGACTGCTCTCATCTGTGTCCTCGCCCTCTTCGGCTGCGATGCCGGCGGCGATCGCCCCGCCCGAGACGGTGGCACCTCGATGAGCGACGGGGGCAGCGGCCCCATCGTCTCCGGCTGCGACGCCAGCGTCGACAGCGACGGCGACGGCATCGCCGACGACCTCGAGGGCACCGAGGATCTCGACGGCGACGGCACGCCGAACCACCTGGACACGGACAGCGACGGCGACGGCATCGACGACGCCACGGAGGCCGGCGACTCGCCCTGCGCGCTCCGCGACACGGACTCGGACGGCACCGCCGACTGGTGGGACCTCGACTCCGACAACGACGGGCTCTCCGACGCGGACGAGGTCGGCACCTACGGCACGGACCCGCGCAACATCGACAGCGACATGGACGGCGTGACCGACCTCGGCGAGGTCGAGGGCACGATGACCGATCCGCTCGATCCCTCGAGCACCATCCCGGCCGACGACTTCTTCGTCGTGCTGCCCTGGAACGGCCCGCGCGAGAACCGGCTGCTCCGCTTCGGCACGGACATCAGCGTCGCCGACATCTACTTCCTCATCGACACCACGGGCTCGATGGGCTCGCCGATCAGCAACGTGCAGTCGTCGCTGAGCATGCTCGTCTCGGAGATCGCGACGCGGATCCCGAACGCGCAGATGGGCGTCGGCCAGTTCCGCGACCTCCCCCTCGGGGGCGGGCTCACGGGCTACGGCAGCCCGGGCGACATGGCCTACGCGAACGAGCAGGACATCACGGACAACACGGGGGCGGTGCAGACGGCCCTCGACGGGTTGGTCGCCGGAGGGGGCGCGGACGGCCCCGAGTCGCACGTGCTCGCGCTCTTCCAGACGGCGCAGCCCCTCGGCGGCACCTGGAGCGACGGCTCCGACAGCTGGAGTCTGGCGGCGAAGAACTGCACGCCGATCCCCGACGAGATGGGCCGCCGGCGCGGCTACCCGTGCTTCCGGCCGGGCGCGCTGCCGATCATCGTGATGGTGACGGACGTCGACATGCACAACGACCCGACCGGGCAGGACGCCTACACGGGCATCACGCCGCCGCCCTACAGCTTCGACCAGGCCATGAGCGCGCTCGGCTCGATCGGCGCGCGCTTCATCGGCGTGGCCGTGAACGGCGGCGGGCGCGGGGACATGGAAGAGGTCGCGCGGCGCACCGGCACCGTGGACGGCTCGGGCGCGCCGCTGGTCTTCGACGCGAGCGGCGGCACGGTCAGCAACTCGATCGTCGACGGCATCGGCACGCTCACGGGCGGCGTGGCGCAGGACGTGGGCACGCGGACGGAGAACGTCCCGGGCAACCCGGACGAGTTCGACGCGACGCAGTTCATCAAGGCGATCACGCCGGTCGAGGGCTACCGCGAGGGCGTGCCGGGCACGGGCTACGACAGCTTCGACGAGACGACCTTCTACAACGTCATCCCGGGCACGCAGGTCGAGTTCGACGTCGACTTCTACAACGACGTGCGCCCGCCGGCGGCGGCCGCGGAGATCTTCCGGGCGCGGATCATCGTGGTGGGCAACGGCGTGGCGGATCTGGACGCGCGCGAGGTCTACATCATCGTCCCGCCGGACGGCGGCACGATCCTCATCTGAGGCCGCTCGCGGCTTCGGCGTCGAACGCCTCGCCCGTCTCGGGCGGGGCGTTCGCGCGTTTCGGGGGTCGAGCGCTCGCCCGCGACCTGCGCTCGCGCGGCGTCCCGCTCGCCGCCGTCCGCGATCCGTTGGGGGGCGGACGGCGGACGGTGGACCGCGTCCCGACCGAAGGGAGGGATCGAGCGCGAGCGGGAGCGCGCGGACGCGACGGCCCGGCTTCTCCGCGAAGCGGCATGGCCCGCCGACGCCCGCGCCAGCCCGGACAGCGGACGGCGGACGGCGGACCGCATCCCGACCGAAGGGAGGGATCGAGCGCGAGCGGGAGCGCGCGGACGCGACGGCCCGGCTTCTCCGCGAAGCGGCATGGCCCGCC
>PABA01000221.1 GCA_002699025.1 Sandaracinus sp.
CGAGGCGCGGGGCACAGGGGGCACTCTCGGAGGGCGGGCTACTCGAGCCGGCTGGAACGCCCAGCCGACGTGTTCACGGTACAGGGCACGGGCACGGGCGCGGGGTGAGGGCACGGGGTGAGGGCACGGGTCGGGGAGGGCGGCGGTCTTCTGGCGTAGAATGCGGGCGCCCCGGTCGGGGTGGAGGAGCGAGCGAGATGCTTCAGGGAGCGATCATCGGGCTGGTGGTGGGCCTCACCATCGCCGTCGTGCAGTACTTCCGGCAGAAGAAGGGGGGCACGAAGGTCATGGCCGCCCTCCGCGCTGGCGGGCCGGAGGCGCGCGCGGCCCTCGACGGCTACGTGCCCCCGCCGAGCGGCAAGGTGGCCGCCGGCAAGCTCGCCAACTACTTCGAGCGCTTCTCCTGGCTCGCGATCATCGGCGACCTGGACACGCTCGAGCGCGAGAGCGCGAGCGTGCAGGGCATGCTCAGCGTGCGCACGCAGCTCCAGGTGATGGCGCTCATGGGCCTGCTCGGCCACCGCAGCGAGCAGCGCGACGTGGACGCCCTCGAGCAGGTGGCGGCGCACATCGAGCAGGAGGGCGGCGCGCTCCTGAAGCTCGTGAAGAAGCAGGCCGCCGACGCGCGCTCCATGGCGCGGGCCATGGTCCGGCGGGAGCCCCTCGACACGCAGGCGCGGCAGCGGCTCGCGGGCCGGGCGAACCAGTCCGGCCCGGCGACGAAGGCGGTGATCTTTCGCTTCCTCGCGCGCGCCTCCGAGGCCTCCGGGCAGGACCCGCGCGGCTTCCGCCAGCTCGCCGACGAGGCGCTGGCGAAGCTCCAGGGATGACGCGCCTCCGATGACGAGCCTCCGACGATGAGCGTCCAGGAACGAGCCTCCCGGATTGCCTGAGGACGCGCCCCCGCGCCGCCGCCCGCGCCGCCGCCCGCGCCTCCTGCGCGGCGTGCTGCTCTTCCTCCTCACGCTCCTCGCGCTGGTCTGGCTCTTCCGGAGCGCCATCGCGACCGCCGTCGCGGAGCGCGCGCTCGAGCGGCGCGGCGTGCGCTGCGAGGCGCTCGCCCTCGAGCTCGCGCCCACGCTCGGCTCGGCCACGCTCGCGCCCGGCCGCTGCACGCTGCCGAGCGAGCGCATCCTCTCCGTTGCCTTCCCCGAGGGCGCCACGGCTACCCTCGGCCTGGACGGCGTGCAGCGGGTGGAGGCGCCCGTCGTGGAGCTCGAGCGCGGCCGCCGCATCCCCCTCGAGGGGCTCGGCGCCGCGCTCCTCGCCGGCGGGCCGGTCCCCGAGAAGCTCCGCCGCGCCGTCGACGGGCTCGCGCGCGCGAGCGGAGAGGAGCTCCCCGCGATCGAGGTCGGGCGCCTCGTGCTCACCTCGCCGGAGCGGGCGCCGGTGGCCATCGAAGGCGTCCGCGCGCGGCGGACGGAGAGCGGGCTCCGCCTCGAGGCGGAGGGGCTCGCGCTCCCGCCGACGGAGCGCCCCGGGCTGAGGCTCGAGGTCGCGCTCGGCGAGCTCGTCGCCGAGGCGAGCGCCGCGGAGGTGTCCATCGGCGCGACCGCCACGCTCGACTTCCGCGGCAGCGCCCGCCTGCTCTCGCGCTTCGGCGGGGCGCGGACGGTGGGCCTCCGCCTCGAGGGCGAGGCGCTCGACACGGAGGACCCGCGCTACGCGCTCGAGCTCGACGGCCCGATCCTCCCGCGCGTCCGGCGCCTGCTCGAAGGGCTCCGCGACGCCCTCGAAGAGCGCCGCGGGGATCTGGAGGAGGGGCGGGAGGAGCGTCGGCAGGAGCGCCGCGACGCCCTCGAGGAGCGCCTGGACGAGCGCCGCGAGACCCGCGGAGGCGGTCGCCGCGAGCGCCTCCGAGAGCGCCTCCGCTGAGCGCCGACGCCCCGCGCGCTACTCGCCGACCTCAGTCGCTCACGCAGGCGACGAAGGCCGTGTCGCCGCTGTTCTCGACCGGGCCGAAGCCGCTCGCGAAGCCCATGCTCCGACAGAAGCGGTGGATGGCCGCGTTGCAGTTCCGGCCGAAGCGTTCGCTGCTCCCGTCGCAGCTCGGGTGGTGCGTGCTCAGCGCCGTGTAGCTCGTACCCATCACGCTCGCGAGGCGCGTGCACGCGACGAAGGCCGCGCCCGGGGCGGCGTGCTCGAGCGGGCCGAAGCCGCTCACGTAGCCCCGCCCGCGGCACCAGCGGTGGATGGCCGCGTTGCAGGCCGCGCTGTGGATCCCCTCGGCGCTGGCGCCGTCGCAGGGCCCGAGCTCCGCCGAGAGCTGCGCGAAGGAGCTCTCGAGCACGTCCACCTCGGCGCAGACCGTCGTCGCCGAGTCGCCGGCGTTCTCGACGGGTCCGAAGCCGCTGTTCCCGCAGGCGCCCCCGACGGCGTCGCACTCGCGGTGGATCGCGGCGTTGCAGTCGGGCCCGAAGCGCGTCGCCGCCGTGCACCCCGGGTGGCGGGCCGAGAGCGCCGTGTAGCTCGTCCCGCGCACGGTCGCGCGCGTGCCCTCGTCGACCTCCCCATCGCAGTCCTCGTCCGCCCCGGAGCAGACCTCCGCGCCGGGCGCGCCCGGCGTCACGCCGCAGGTCGTTCCGTCCGGCGCGCAGATGGTCACGCCCTCGCGGCGGCAGAGCCCCTCTCCCACGGCGCAGCTCTGCCCGGTCGCGCGGCAGGTGCCGCTGCAGTCGGTCTGTCCATCGGGGCACACGCCGACGCAGCTCCCGCTCCGGCACTCGGCCGTGCCGCCGGTCGGCGCGATGCACGCCCGCCCGCAGACGCCGCAGCTCGAGGGCTCGCTCGTCAGGTCGAGGCAGGCCCCGCCGCAGCGCGTGAGCCCGTCCGGGCAGGCCCCGCCGTCCGGCGCCGGCGCCGCGTCCACGCCGCCGCCCGCGTCACCCCCGCCACCCGCGTCCCGCACGGAGCCAGCGTCCACGCCTCCGCCGGCGTCCCGGGTCCCGCCCGCGTCGCGGCGTCGGTCCGGATCGTCGGGCGCCCCGCCGCCGGCGCAGGCGAGCGCGAGGACGAGCGCGAGGCACGCAAGAGGTCGGAGCACGGCCCCATCTTATCCGCAGAACCGACGGGGGGCCTTTCACGGGCCGCGCCGTCCGTCCTCTCCCGACGCGCGCTCGGCCTCGGAGCGAGTACGCGGCGCCCTTCAGCCCGTCGCGGAGGCCGGCTCGTCCACGGGCTCCGCCCGGGCGCCCTCGGCCGGCGGCGGCCCGCTCTCGCTCGGCGCGTCCATCGCCTCCCCCGCCTCGGCGCGCAGCCGGGCCTCCTCGCGCTCCACGAGCTCCTCGAGCTCCTCCCGCGTCACACCGAGCCGCGACGCGATCTGCTGCGCCAGCGAGGTCGGCGCCACCCCGGGCACGAACTGGTAGGTCGGCCGCCCTGCCGCATCGAGCTCCACCTGGAGGAACTCGAGCCGCTCGGTCGTCCCCTTCGCCTCGAGCGCCCGCGCCGCGTCGAGGAAGTGCGTCGTCAGGAAGACCTGCGGCCGCAGCCGCGGCAGGAGCGAGAGCACCATCTCGAAGATCGCGATGCCCTCGCTCGGGTTGGTCCCCGAGCAGAGCTCGTCGAGGAAGACGATCGCGCCCGGCCGGAGCTGTTCGAAGAGGCGCCGCACGCGCATCAGCTCGGTGCCGAGCCGCCCCTCCTTCTGGTCCGCCTGGCCCGGCTCCACGAGCGACACGAACATCGCCGGCGCCCGCGTGAGCTCCGCCGCCGCCGCCGGCACGAAGAGCCCCGCGTGGGCGAGGAGCTGCGCGAGCCCGAGGGCCTGGAGCAGGCGCGTCTTTCCGCCGCTGTTCGGCCCCGTCACCAGCACGAGCGCGTCGTGCCCCGCCGGCGCCACGTCGCAGGGCACGGGCGTCACGTCCTGCAGGAAGAGCAGCGGGTTGAAGAGGCGCTCGATGCGGAGCGGCCCCGGCGGCCCGTCGATGGCCGGCGTCTCGTGCATCACCGGCAGGCAGGTCGCCAGGCCCCGCTCGGCGGCCCGATCCCGGAAGGCCAGCGCGCCGAGGTAGAGCTCGAGGTGCGCGACGAGCCGGAAGCAGGGCAGCACCGCGTCCTCGAGCTTCGCGAAGACCTCGTCGATGACGCGCAGGAGCACCTCGTGCTCGCCGTAGCGGTAGCCGCGCACGAAGGCCCAGAAGCGCTGCCAGGCGCGCTTCCACGCCGGCTGCACGAGCGGGTTGGCGACGTTCTCGCGCGCCTCGAGGAGCTGCACGTCCCGGAGCTTCCCGTCCGCGCCGACGACGACCCGGAGCTCGATGCTCGCCAGGTGGCCGTCGAAGGCCAGCACCTGCAGGAGCTCCTTCCAGACCGGGCTCGCCTTCGCCTCGCGCGCGTGGGCCGCGAGCCGCCCGAGCGCCGAGCGCGCGCCGCCGAGCCCCTCGTCGCACTCGTCGAAGAAGGTGCGGATCGCCGTGAGCACCTCGAGCTTGCGGCGCACGGTCTCGCCCGGCGTCATGGGCTCCTCGTCGAGGAGCGCGCGGAGTCGGCGCAGAGTCGCGTAGGCGCGCGAGAGCGAGGCCCGGAGCGCGTCGTCCTCGCTCAGCTCGCGCAGCACCTCCTGCCGGAGCACCACGTCGCGCCCGTCCGCGGGCGGCTGGGTGAGCACGCGGGTCAGGTGCGCCTGGCTCGGCACGAAGCGCGCGCCGTCGAGGGTGAAGGAGAAGGTCTCGGCGACGAGCTCGGGGAGGAAGAGCCCCGCCTCGAAGGCCTCGCGCGACCAGGTCGAGGGGCTCAGCGGCGCCTGGTCCACGAGCAGGCGGAGGAGCCCGCCCGCGTCGCCGGACTCGAAGGCGAAGCGGAGCGCGCGGCGCAGCCGATCGGTCGAGCCCTGGAGCTGGGGCGTGTGGTGGATGAGGTCGATCCACTCCTCCGGCGCGCTCTCCTCGCCGGGGGGCAACGCGGGCAGATCCGTGTCGCCGATGCGCCCCCGGTGGAGCCGCCGACGCTGCGCCAGGAGGCGCCGCTGCTTGGGCCGTCGCACCCCCTCAGCAGTAGTGGCCCCGAGTGGCCCGCGTCCACCGCTCGGCGCGAAAAAGCACGGAGAGCGGACGGCGGAACGCGGACCGCATCCCGACCGAAGGGAGGGATCTCGCCCGGCTACCGAGGCCCGCGCTCGAGCGCATGGACGAGCGGGCGCCCCTCCCGCATGATGGGGAGGTGGTTGGAACGGATGTTTCGCGTCTCGCGAAAATGCCGGTGGCGCTCGCTCGCCTTCGGCGCGTCGACGGGCGTTGGATCGTGGAGGACGCCTCGGAGCGTTTCGAGGCCCTGACCGGAGTCGGCAGCGGCCCCCTGCCCGCGGGCTCGCTCGTGCTCGACGCCGAGCGGCTCGAGGCCGGCTGCGCGCGCACCGAGGCGGAGGACGAGGAGGTCCTCCTCGAGGTGGGCCTCCGGTCGGCCGCCGGCACACGCCCCTACCGGCTCGCGCTGCGGGCCGCGGACGCAGGCGGCGGCGTCTGGGCCTCGCTCACCCCGCTGGCGCGGAGCGGCGAGACGGCGACGGCCGCGCACTTCGAGACCATCGTGCAGGAGTCACCGGACATCATCGCGATGATCGACCGGGACCTGCGCCACCGCTTCGTGAACCGGGCCGTCGAGGCGGCGTCGGGGCTGAGCGTCGCGGACTTCGAGGGCAAGAGCCACGACGAGATGGGCATGCCCGACGACCTCGTGCGCTACTTCCAGTCGGTCTACCGCGAGGTCTTCGCGACCGGCCAGGAGGGGCGGAAGGTCTTCGAGTTCCCCGACGAGAAGGGTGGCGTGCGCACCTACGAGTCGCGGGTCGTGCCCCTGCTCGAGCCGGATGGGAGCATCGAGGTGCTCCTCTCCTACGCGCGCGACGTGACCGAGCAGAAGGCGAACGAGGAGACGCGCCTCGGCCTCGAGCGGAAGCTCCAGGAGACCCAGCGCCTCGAGAGCCTCGGCCTCCTCGCCGGGGGCATCGCGCACGACTTCAACAACCTGCTGACGAGCATCCTCGGGACGGCGTCGCTGGCGCGGGCACAGCTGAAGGGCTCGGCCCAGGCGCGCACGGCGGGCGAGAGCCTGGCGCAGATCGAGCTGACCTGCGTGAAGGCCTCCGACCTCTGCGCGCAGATGCTCGCGTACGCGGGGCGCGGCCGGTCCATCACGGAGCCGCTCGATCTGGGAGCGCTGCTCCAGGAGACGCGCGAGCTGCTCGGCGCATCGGTCTCGAAGGACGTGGAGTTCGAGCTCGACCTGCCGCAGTCGGTGGCGGCCGTGGAGGTGGACCGGGCGCAGATGCAGCAGGTCGCCATGAACCTGCTGCTGAACGCGGCCGAGTCCATGAGCGGCCGCGGGACCGTGCGCGTGGCCGTGAGCGAGGTCGAGGGGAGCGAGGTCGACTGGGGCGGCGCCGTGCTCGCGCCGGAGCCCGCGGACGGGCGGCTCGTGCAGGTGGCCGTCCGGGACCGGGGCGTGGGCATGGACGAGGCGACGCTGGCGCGCATCTTCGAGCCCTTCTTCACGACGAAGTTCGCCGGGCGCGGGCTGGGGCTGGCGGCGACGCTCGGCATCCTGCGCCAGCACGGCGGGGGGCTGGCCGTGACGAGCGAGCCCGGGGCGGGGACGACCTTCCGGCTCTTCTTCCACGCCTCCGAGCGGCCGAGCCAGCCGGGGCACGCGCGGGTCTCCGAGCCGACGCCGATGACGCCGGCGCGGGTGCTGCTGGTGGACGACGAGGAGACCGTGCGCGGGGCGGCCGGGCGCATGCTCGAGGCGCTCGGGCACACGGTCGTGGGCGTGGGTGACGGGGTGGAGGCGCTGGCGCGCTACGACGCAGCGAACGGCGACTTCGACCTGCTCGTGCTCGACCTGACGATGCCCGGCATGGACGGCATCGCGACGCTCGAGCGCTTCCGTCAGCGGGCGCCCGCGCTGCCCGTGGTGCTGATGAGCGGCTACACGGAGGAGGACGTGCGGGGCCGGCTGCGCGACGAGCGCACGGCGTTCCTGCACAAGCCCTTCCGCTTCGAGCAGCTCGAGGGCGCGCTCCGCTCCGCGATGGAGTAGCCCGAGCTCGGCGGTCGACGTGCCCTCGCCGTCCTTCGGTCCGCGGCGGGTTCTCGCTTCGCCGGAACACGGCTTCGTCGGCGCCGCTTCGACGCGGCCGGGTGCCGCGGCGCTGCGCGTCGGCCCTGGGTCCGGCCTCCGCGCTCAGCGCGCGCCGGCGTCGGGAGCGGCGCCATCCGGCAGGGCGCCATCCAGCAGGGCGCCGTCCGGCAGGGCGCCGTCCGGGAGCGGCAGGAGCGCGCCGTCCGGCAGCCGGGGCGGCCCGGCGTCGCGCGCGGGCGGGGCGAGCCCCTGGAGCTCGGCGGCCCGGACCTGCGCGGCGAAGAGCCCCTCCTCGTCGCCGACGGCGGCGCAGACCGCCTCGTCGAGCCACTCGTGGAAGAGCGCGTCCATCTCCGGGCTCATGCGGTGCTCGACGCCTTCGAAGGTCGCCAGATCCACGTCGAAGCCGAGGTCCTGCAGGCGCGCGAAGAGCTCCACCGTGGGCTCGGGCGGGATGATCGTGTCGGCCGTGCCGTGGAGGCTGCGGATGCGCGGGAAGTAGAGGTCGTCGCGCCGGTAGGTCGGCTCGAGGGGCGGCGGCAGCCAGGCGGCGAGCGGGAGGGCGGCGCCGACCACGTCGTCGTGGTGGAGCGCGAGGGAGAGGGTGAGCAGGCCGCCCTGGGAGAAGCCCGTGACGATGGGCCGGCCGTCCATGGGCAGGTCGAGGGAGCGGAGGAAGCGCGCGAGGCGCGAGGCCGTGTCGAAGAGGGTCGCCGAGAGGCGATCGACGAGGCCCGAGCCGACGCGCACGGGGAGCCACTGCCAGCCGTCACCGAGCGGGTCCGGCGCCTGCGGGGCGATGACGCGGACGGGGTGGGAGAGGTCGAGGAAGGGGCCGCCGGGGAGGTCGGCGGAGCCGCCGCGGCCGTGGAGGAGGACGACGAGGGGGAGCGGGTCGTCGAAGCTGGCGTCGCCGAGGACCGCCTCGAGGTAGACGAGGCCCTCGTGCTCGCCGGCGCGGGCGCGGTAGCCGGGGCGGTCCGGGAGGTCCGTCGGGAGGAGCGGGCGAGGCGGCTGGTCCTCGGCGGGGGCGGCGTCCCCGGGCGGGCCGGCGTCGGCGGGCGGGCCGGCGTCGGGGCGCGCGGTGGCGCGGGCGGAGGGCGGCCAGGAGGGCGCGTCCTCGGAGAGCACGGCCTCGGCGACCTGGTAGAGGTCGCTGAAGCGCTCGCCGAGCTCCGGGTTGCCGACGAGCCAGCCCAGGCCGAGGCCGACGCCGAAGAGCATCACCTCGGCGCCGAGCCGCCGTCGCCGTTCACGAAGATCCATCGGAGAGGTTCATGGTGCGGGAACGGGGCCAGGCGAAGCCAGCGGCCGAGCTCCCGTGCCCGTGCCCTGCCGGTCCGTGCCCGTGCCCTGCCGGTCCGTGCCCGTGCCCCTGCCCCTGCCCGTGCCCGCTGGCTCGAGAGTCCGACGCGCCCCCCGCGTGCTCCTCGAGGCCGACTCGCGAGACCAGCGGGCCGAGCCCTTGGGGACGGGCACGGGTTTTCTCGCGTCCGCGTCGACCGCGCGCGTGCGGCTCTCCGGCCGGCGGGCACGGGCACGGGCACGGGCACGGGCACGGGTTCTGCCCCTGTGCTTTGGGGATCAGTCGTTGATCGTGATCTGCACCTCGGAGCCCGGGGGCACGACGGTGCCCGGCTCCGGCTCCATGGCGAGCACGGCGAACTCGCGGCGCGACTCCACCCAGCGCCGCCGCACCTGCACCTCGAGCCCGAGCTCCTCGAGCTGCTCCCGCGCCTGCCGGTAGCTCTCGTTGAGCAGGTCCGGCACGGTCACGCCCGAGGGCGACGCCGTGAGATCGACCTCCGTGCCGACCTCGACCTCCGCCCCCGGCTCCGGGTCCAGCGCCGTCACCGACCCGGGCGGATCGCCCTCGCCGGTCTCGTCCACGTCGCCGATCTCCAGCCCGAGCTCCTCGAGCGCCTCCCGCGCGTCCGCCAGCGGCCGGCCCACCAGATCCGGGATCTCCACCTGCGGCGGCCCGCTGCTCACGACCACGTTCACCGCCGAGTCCGCCGGCACCTGGCTCCCGGCGAGCGGCTCCTGGGATGCCACGTTCCCCGCCTCGTGCTCCGCGCTCGGCGCCTCGTCGGCGACCACGAAGCGCAGCCCCCGCGTCTGCACGAGCTCCTGCGCCGTCGCCCGCGCCAGGCCCGTGACCGAGGGCACCTCGACCGTCTCGGGCTCCTCCTCGCCGCCGAAGCCGCCCCCCTCGAGGGCGCGCAGGCCGTAGGTCGTCAGGGCGCTCGTGACCATCGCCGCGAAGACGGCGATGTAGAGGGTCTTGCCCCGATCGTGGGTGGGCTCGCTCATTCGATCTCCTTCACGTCGAGGGGGCTCGCCAGCATCTGGATCGGCTCGCGGCAGCCGACGCAGAAGGCGGCGTCGACCGTGTTCACCTCGCCGCAGCTGCTGCAGCGCCACGGCACGAGCGGCGCGCTGCAGCTCTTGCAGAAGCGCGCGCCCTGGGGGTTCGCCTCGCCGCAGCGGTGGCAGGCCTCCTCGACCTGGCCGCGGCTGCTCCGGCGGCGCGACTTGGCGCCGAGGTCGGCCAGGCGGCGGCGCTTCTTCTTCGGCGCGCGGCGGCGCGGGGCGACGTCCTCGACCTCGTCGAGCTCGACGTCGGCCGTGTCGTCACCCCGGCGGCGGCGCCGACCCATGACCGGCAGCGGCGAGGTGGGCCCGCCGCCCGGCTCGGACCAACCGCCGGCCTCCGCCGGGGCCGCCGCGGACGCGCCCGTCGCCTCTTCGCCAGGCGCGCTCCAGAGCCCCTTGATCGACCCCTTCGGCGCCTTCTCGAGGGCGTCGGCCTGCGCCGGGTCGAGCTCCGCGCCGTGCAGGGTCGCTTCGATCGGATCGGCCTTCTTGGGCACGGGGGCGTGGCCGCCGAGTATGGTCTCCTCGATGGCGGCGCGGGAGCTCCGCCGCAGGGCGGCCTCCGTGGAGACGTCCTCGTCGAGGTCGGGCACCGGGAGCTCGTCGCTGGGAGCGCCGACGGCCTGCGCCGGCGCAGGCGCAGGCTCCGCAGCCCTCGCCGGCTCCTTCACGGGCGGCTCCTTCGCGGGGGCCGCCTCCTTCGGGGGGGCCTCCTTCGCGGGCTCCGCGGCCGCCGCCACGGGCTCCACCGGGGGCTTCGCCGCCGCCTTCGCGGGCTCCTTCGCCGCCGCCTTCGCGGTCTCCTTCGCCGCCGCCTTCGCGGTTCCCGCCGCCACCGGCTCGGGCGCCGCGACCCCGCTCGGCGCCGGTCCGCTCAGGAGGTCGTCCGCCACCATCCCGAAGAACGCGCCCAGCACCCCGAGGCCCGCCGCCCAGGCCGGCGGCCAGCCCGCCGCGATCAGCGCGCCCCCGCCCGCGAGCGCTCCGGCGACGACGAAGCGGAGGCGCCGCCCTCCGGCCGCGCCGACGGCGCCGATCGGCCGGCCGAGCAGGTAGCCGAGCAGGCTCGTCGCGCACAGACCGTAGAGGAGATCGGGAGTCGCCGGCATGGTGTCGAGCCGGCCCATCCCACCACGCGCGGCGCCGATTCCGCAAGCATTGCGGCGGGATGGTCCTGCATCGCCCGACGCGGCGATCGCCGCGTGCGGCGTCCACCGGCTCGCCGCCCGCGTCCACGTCCTCGTCGGCGTGCAGGTGCACGATGCGCCCGAGCATGGTGAAGCGAATCGGGCACCTCACCCGAGCCCGCCAGCCCACCCCTCGCCTTCTCCGCGAAGCGGCATGGACCGCCGAAGCCCGGCGACAGCACGGAAAGCGGACAGCGGATAGCGGATAGCGGAGAGCATCCCGACCGAAGGGAGGGATCCCCCTCGCCGGAGGCGCTCCCCGCTGCGCCCGGGCCGCGCCCATCCTATGCTCCGCCCATGCCGACCTCGCCGAGGGTGCTCGCCACGCTCCTGCTCTTCCTGCTCGCGCTCGGCTGCGGCGACGACGACGGCGGCCTCGACGCGGGCGCGCTCGACGCCGGCGTGGACGCCAGCGCCAGCTTCGACGCGGGGGGCGAGGACGCGGGCGCGCTGGACGACGCGGGCGCGCTGGACGACGCGGGCGCGCTGGACGACGCGGGCGCGCTGGACGACGCGGGCGCGCTGGACGACGCGGGTACGGACGCAGGAGCCCTCGATGCCGGCCCGATGGAGGACGCGGGGGGCGCCGCGGACGGCTTCGGCGCCATCGCCGGCCCCTGCTTCCGGGTCGCCGCCGAGCTCGACGAGGCCACCCCCTCCTACTTCGCCACGCGCCTCGACTTCATGGACGACGCCTTCGACGACCCGGAGGAGCGCGACCTGCTCACGCCCGGCGCCCGCGAGATCCTCGAGGAAGGCACGGCCGGCGGCAGCTCCGAGATCAGCGAGGCCTTCGCCATGGAGGTGCTCGCCCGCTGCGAGGGCGCGACGCTCCTCCAGAGCGAGACGGAGATCCGGTACGACCCGATGGAGAGCACGCGGACCGACATGCGCGTCTCCATCGACGGCATGCCCGTCGGCGTCTCCGTCACCCGCGCCTTCCGCTTCCCGCCCGGCAGCCCCTTCACGACGACCGACGCCATGGGCCTGCTCGAGGACAAGCTCGGCGACATCCTCGTGAGCAGCGCCAACGTCGAGCCGGAGTTCGACTGGGTGAAGCAGATCCTCGTCGTCATGGCCTACGCCGACATGCACGAGGAGTCCCTCCGCACGGTCTGGGACACGCTCGACGCCGAGACCCGCGCCGACACGATCGTCTACGTGGTCATCACGGACGGCGACGACTCCCCGGTCTACTGACCCGGCCCGGCCGGGGGAGAGAGCCGAACGCGAAACCCCGTGCCCGTGCCCCTGCCCCTGCCCGTGCCCGCCGGCTGAAAGACAGGACACGCGCGTGATCGAGGCGGACGCCGATCCCCCCTGTCCCCTCCCGCTCCGAGAGCCCCGCGCGCTCCCTCACGACCACCGAACGCTCCGAGCCAGACGACCCGACGGCCGCTTCCCCTCCGGAATGGCGGCCGGACGTCGGCGAGAGACCGAACGACGCCGCGCCCTCCCGCGCCCCCGCCTACTTCGCCGCCCGCGCCCCCGACGCGAACGCCCGCTCGACGAGCCGATCGAAGACCGGCGTCCAGGCATGCCACCCGTGCGGCCCCGGCAGGTGCACGACGTGGTCCTCCGGCAGCGCCGCCTCGAGCAGCTGGAAGTCCGCCACGCTCGGGTCTTGCTCGCCGTAGCCGAGGTAGATCGGCGTCCCCTCCGGATCCGCGAGCTGCGCGCGCATCCACGCCCAGTTCCGCCGCGTGACTTTCGCCCGGTCGTCCTCCATCGCCGCCAGGTCCCCGGGCTCCCACGCCTCGAGCCCCTGCTCGCGGATCTCCTCGAGCACCTCCGGCTCGCCGAGGTAGGGCGCCATGATGATCACCCCCGCCACGTCCTCCGGATGCGCCGCCGCGTAGCTCACGGCGCCGAAGCCCCCCATGGAGGTGCCGACCAGCCAGATGCGCTCGTAGCCCATGCCGCGCGCCGGGCCGATCACGTCCGTCTCGAGCCGCGGCAGGACCGAGAAGTCGCGGTAGAAGCCGAAGTGCGCGTGCGCCCCGAGCGCGTCGAAGCGCGTCTCCCGCGCGAGGATCTCGACGAGCCCGTAGCGCTCGAAGACGCCGCCGTCGTCCCCGAAGCCCGGCAGGAAGACCACGAGCCCCTCGGCGCGCTCGGGCCCCCGCGGCGCGTGGTCCATCACCCGCAGGGGCGGCGTCGGCGAGGTGAGGAAGCAGCCGCCGAGCGTGAGGGCGGCGAGCGTGGCAGCGAGGGAGCGGGCCATGGCCCGATGGTGGAGCCAGCGGGACCGCGCTCCAAGGCCGATCAGCGCCGGCGGTAGATCACGCGGTAGCGGAGCGGGTCCGGGAGCTGGTCGCTGGTCACGGTCACGGCGAGCACCGCGCGCCCGTCCGGGCGGAGCGTGAGCACGTTGCGCCGCTGGCCGTCCTCCCCGCGGAAGACCTGCACGAGCCGCGTCTCCGTGAGCGTCTGCTGGAGCTGGACCTCCTCGCCGTCGTCCAGCGTCACCGTCTCGAAGCGCCCGGCGCGCGTGGTGCCCGTCCAGTCCTCGAGCGTCACCGCGATCCGCTCGCCCTCCCGCGCGACGACCACCGTGCCCAGCAGCCGGTTCTTCGCGCGGAGCCGGCGCCGCCCGATGGCGCGGCGGAGCGGCCCCATCGAGTCGACGGCCTCCTGGATGCCCTCGTCGATGACCGCCTGCGCGCGCGACCGGGGCGTGTGGAGGAGCCAGGTCCCCTCGAGGCCCGCCGGGGCCTCCTGCGCGAAGGCGGCGGCCGCGAAGGCGAGGGGCACGGCGATCAGGACGGCGGCGCGCGCGAGACGCGACCGGCCGGGGGAACGAAGGGAGGACATGCCCCGCGTCCGTGCAAGGCCGATGCCGAGCGCCCCCCGCGGCGATGCCGCCCTCGCGCGACCGCGCTCCCCCGCCCGGCGTGGACGGCATCCGCCCCACCGCGCGACCGGGCCGACCTCCAGCGGGGCGAGTGGCCTCGCGAATGGCGCGCGGGCGAAAATCTTGCGCGTGCAATGCCGTCCGTGACGCCGCTACCGTGGAGAGCGCCATGCTCTTCCGCCAGCTCTTCGACGCCGAGTCCTCCACCTACACCTACCTCCTCGCGGACCCGGTCTCCCGCGAGGCCGTGCTCGTCGACCCGGTGTTCGAGAAGCACGCCCGCGACCTGGCGCTGATCCGCGAGCTCGGCCTGACGCTCACGCACACCCTCGACACGCACCTCCACGCCGACCACGTGACCGGCGCCTGGCTGATGAAGAACGCGCTCGGGAGCCGCATCGTGCTCTCGAAGCGCTACGACGCGGAGAACGTCGACCTGCCGGTGGACCACGGCGACGCGATCCGCTTCGGGCACTTCGCCCTCGAGGTCCGCGCCACGCCCGGGCATACGGACGGCTGCGTGAGCTACGTCTTCGCCGACCGGGTCTTCACCGGCGACGCGCTGCTCATCCGCGGCGCCGGCCGGACCGACTTCCAGGCGGGCGACGCGCGCACGCTCTACCGATCGATCCGCGAGCAGATCTTCGTGCTGCCGAGCGAGACGCTGATCTACCCGGCGCACGACTACGCCGGCCGCACCGTGAGCTCCGTGGGCGAGGAGAGCGCGCACAACCCGCGCGTCGGTGGCGAGGCGAGCGAGGGCGACTTCGCGGGCTACATGGACAACATGGGCCTGCCGCACCCCAAGAAGATCGACGCGGCGCTGCCGGCGAACGCGCGCTGCGGAAAGCCCGAGGACGGCGAGGTGCCGAAGCCGGCCGAGTGGGGGCCGGCGGTGACGACCTACGCGGGCATCCTCGAGATCGCGCCGCGCTGGGTGGCCGAGCATCGGAGCGCGGTGCACCTGCTCGACGTGCGCCGCGAGGAGGAGCTGAGCGGCGAGCTCGGCCACGTCGAGGGCGTGCAGCACGTGCCGCTGGACGCGCTCCGGGAGCGCCTCGAGGAGGTGCCGAAGGACAAGCCGGTGGTGGCCGTATGCCGCTCCGGGAGGCGCTCGGCGATGGCGACGCAGATCCTTCGGAAGGCCGGATGGGACGCGGCGAACCTGACGGGCGGGATGCTGCGCTGGAGAGACCTGGGGCTCCCCATCGCCTGAGAAGGCCGAAGACCCGTGAACACCCGTGCCCTTGCCCCTGCCCGCAGGCTGACGAACGGAACGCGGGACCTTTCGTGGTCTCCGAGCCCCTCGTCCTCGTCGACGTGTACGTACGAGCACGAGCACGAGCCCTTCCCGCAGTCGAAGCCGCGTTCACTGGCGCGCTCCGCGGATTCGGCCTAACCCAGCCCCTTCGCGTGCGGCTCCCTCGGGCCCCGCGCGAAGGAGAACCGCCATGCGCACCCTCGCTCTCTTCGCCTCGCTCTTCCTCCTCGCCGCCTGCGGCGACGACGACGGCCGCGTCGACTCCGGCACCGGGGTCGATGCCTCCACGGGCGAAGACGCCTCCACGGGCGAAGACGCCTCGACGGGCGAAGACGCCTCCATGGCGGAAGACGCCTCCATGGCCGAGGACGCCGGCAGCGCCGAAGACGCCGGCGCGACCGAGGACGCCGGCGCGACCGAGGACGCCGGCACAGACGCCGGCTCCACCGAGGACGCCGGCACCGACGCCGGCTCGATGGACGCCGGCACCGACGCCGGACCCGCCACCGTCGACGCCGGACCCGACGCCTGCCACGGCTACACCTTCGGTAGGCCGGCCGTGGCCATCGAGATGGTGGTCGGACCCCTGCCGGCGCTCACGGGCGGCGAGATTCCCCTCGGCACCTACGACGCCGTCGCCGCGCGTACCACGACCAGCACCACCGGCAGCTACCGCGCGACCTTCGTGTTCGAGGACGCCGACACGCTGCAGCAGCTCCAGCAGATCTCCCTCAGCGGCGTCGGCCCCATCACGCCGCGCACGATCACCTACTCCACCAGTGGCTCCATGCTGATGCGCACCGAGACCTGCCCCGGCGGAGACACCCCCGACACGGGCTACCGGGTCTTCAGTGACGGCGACGGACGCACGCGCCTCGAGATCGGCAACGCCGCCCTCCGCTTCGAGTTCGTCCGCCGCGGCGGCTGATGGGCAAGGCCAAGCACCCCGTCACGCGCGCCATCCGCGCGCTCCGCGCGGCGAAGGTGGCCTTCGAGCCGGCGCTCTACGACTACGTGCCCCGCGGCGGGACGCGAGCGAGCGCCGAGGCGCTCGGGGTGGACGAGCACCAGGTCGTCAAGACGCTGATCTTCGAGGACGACGCCAAGCAGCCGCTCGTCGTCCTCATGCACGGCGACCGCGAGGTCTCGGCGAAGAACCTCGCGCGCCACCTCGGCGTGAAGCAGGTGCGCCCCTGCGACCCGAAGACGGCCGACCGGCACTCGGGTTACCAGGTCGGCGGCACCTCCCCCTTCGGCCTCCGCCGCGCCATGCCCGTCTACATGGAGCGCACCATCACCGAGCTGCCCTTCCTCTACCTGAACGGCGGCAAGCGCGGCTTCCTGGTCCGCCTCGATCCGCAGGACGTCGTCCGCGTGCTCGCGCCCGAGCTCGTCGACGTCGCGACCTGAGCGCGGCGGCCCCGCTCACTCGGGGAGGACCCAGGGCGCCAAACGGTCGACGGTCTCCACGAGGGCGCGGCGCGCGCGGAGCCAGCGCCGGACGTTCACCAGGGCGGCGAGGAAGCCCGCGCCGAGGGCGGCCCAACCGTAGAGCGGGACGCTCCCGGGCGCGGCGAGGACGACCAGGCACCCGAGGGCGAGGGGCGTCACCCAGAGGCTCGGGCGGTAGCGGCGGAGCTGGCGCGCGGCCTCCGCGTCCAAGGCGAGGACGGCGCGCTCGCGAAAGTCGTCCTCCGGGGCCTGCCGGTAGGCGCCCGCGCCGGCGGGGCCATCCGGGTCGAAGCGCGGGAGGCGAAGCTCGAGGGCGCGGCGGGTGACCATGGCGACGGGGGCGTTCACGACGTGGCTCAGCTTCACGGCGCGCTCGCGGTTCTCCTCGCGGAGGAGCTTCTCCACGACCTTCAGGAACATCTTCGTGTTCAGCGAGAGCCGGAAGGCGCCGTGAAGGGAGACGAGGATCACGACGGCGGCGCAAGCGATGGCGACGACGCTGAGGAGGTCGGGCGACACGGCCGGAGCATACTCCGGAGCCGGGCTCGGCGAAGGCTTCCCGGCGTCGCGCCGGGCGTGGTAGGAAGCCGTCCGTGGCCGACCTGAACGAGGACGAGATCGACGAGCTGCGCGAGGTCTTCGACCACTACGATGGCGACGGGAACGGCGTCATCGACCGGGACGAGTTCGCGAAGCTCATGAAGACGCTGGCGCCGGACTTCTCGGACGACGAGATCGAGACCGGCCTCGAGGTGCTCGACGAGAACCGGAACGGCGTCATCGAGTGGGACGAGTTCCTGAAGTGGTGGTCGGGCCGCTGAGCGCGCCCTGCGCCCCCCGCCCCTTCGCGCTCGGGATCCGGGTTTCGACGCCTTCGGGCACGGAACGCGGGTCGATATCCCGGCACACCGTCCCTAGCTTGGGCGGGTGCGGCTCCCGCTCGCCCTCACCCTGACCCTCGCCTCGACCGCCGCCGTGACGACGGCCGCCGCGCAGCCGCCCGCAGCGCGAGGGGACGAGACGTCCGGCGGCGAGGTAGACGGCGGCGAGGTAGACGGCGGCGAGGAAGACGGCGGCGAGGAAGACGGCGGCGAGGAAGACGGCGGCGAGGAAGACGGCGGCGAGCGGACCGAGGGCGACGAGCGGACCGAGGGCGAGGGCACCGACGAGGCGCCGCGGGAGCCCGAGGTGCGCCCGCCCGCCATCGAGCACCTCCCGCCCGTCGACCTCCCGGAGGGGGTCACGCCCGAGAACCTCACGGCCCGCGTGCGCATCGACCCGGACGGCACGGGCACGCTCCTCGAGACGGACGCCCCCGGGGCCGCGCGCGCCGCCCTCGCAGCAGCCCTCGCCGAAGCCCGCTTCCGCCCCGCCACCATCGACGGAACCCCGGTCGCCGCCACCGTCCGCGTCGCCTTCGACGTCGCCGCCGCGCCGGCCGACGCGCCCGACGGGGGCGGGCCCGACGCGACCCCGACCGACAGGTCCGCCCCCGACGACGAGACCGCGGCCGACGACACCACGGCCGACGACACCACGGCCGACGACACCACAGCCGGCGAGACCACGGCCGACGAGACCGCGGCCGACGACGACCCCGCCCCCGAGCCCGTCTTCGGCGCCACCGCCTCCGTCCAGCGCGCCCGCGCCACCGCCCGCGAGCTCGAGCTCGAGGAGATGCGCGACCTCCCCGGCGCCCTCGGCGATCCCTTCCGCGTCCTCGACTCGCTCCCCGGCGTCGTCGCCCCCTTCAGCGGCTTCCCTTACGTCTACGTCCGCGGCGCGCCCCCCGCCGGCACCGTCTACTACTACGACGGCATCCAGGTCCCCGGCCTCTTCCACCTGGTCCTCGGCCCGGCCGTCATCCACCCGGCCATGGTCGGCGACATCGCCTTCCACCCCTCCGTGGCCCCGGCCCGCTTCGGCCGCCACACGGGCGGCGTCTTCGCCGGCCAGGGCGTCGACTCGGCCCGCGCCTTCGAGGGAATCGGCGGCGAGCTCGAGCTCCGCCTGATCGACGTGCAGGGCTACGTCCGCACGCCCGTCGGCGACGACGGCGGCTCCTTCGCCTTCGCCGCCCGCTACGGCTGGCCCGGCGCCGTCGTCAGCCTCGTCAGCCAGGACCTCCGCCTCACCTACTGGGACTACCAGACGCGCCTCGACCTCCCCCTCGGCGGCGGCGACCGCTTCCAGGCCACCGTGTTCGGCTCCTTCGACCGCGCCACCCAGGGCCCGAACGAGGACGACCAGGCGACGCTCCAGTTCCACCGCGCCGAGCTCCGCTACCTCCGCGAGCGCGCGGACTTCGACTACGGCGTCGCGCTCCAGCTCGGCTGGGAGGAGAGCCAATTCGGCGACGTGGTCCAGATCGTCGCCGCGCGCGTCGGCCCGCGGGTCTGGGCCAGCGTCCGGCCGCGGAGCGACCTCTCCCTCCGCGTCGGCGGCGAGGCCTTCGCCGTGCGCGGCCGCTTCTCCAACGACCCCTTCCCCGAGGCCACCGACGACGACGAACCCCCGCCCGACGACCCGCCCGACGACCCGCCCGACGACGACGACGACGACGGCGACCCCTTCGACCAGTTCGTCGACCCGCTCCGCACCGGCGCCCGCGCCCGCAGCCTCGGCGGCGCCTTCGCCGAGCTCAGCTGGCGCCCCGGCGCCTGGACCGTCGACGCCGGCGCCCGCCTCGACGTCTGGCTCACGGGCGGCGAGGCCGAGGTCGCCGGCGAGCCCCGCCTGGCCGTGGCCTGGCAGCCGAGCGAGGCCCTCTCCCTCCACGCCGCCGTGGGCATGGGCCACCAGCCCGCCACGCTCCCGACGCCCGCCCCCGGCACCGCCGACCTCTCCCTCGATGCGGGCCTCCAGCGCGCCTACAACGCCGAGCTCGGCGCCGCCCTCGAGCTCGAGGGCATCGCCCGCGTCGAAGCGACCACCTTCTATGGCCGCTACCAGGACATCATCCCCGTGAACCTCTTCTTCGAGTGCGACGAGGACGACGAGGAGGACTCGCCGGGCCCCGGCATCTGCCCCGACCAGGGCCTCCCGCGCGCCGACGCCGACGCCCTCGGCCTCGAGCTCTTCGTGAAGCGCTCCGTCCAGGAGCGCGTCAGCGGCTGGATCAGCTACACGCTCGCCAAGGCCTGGGCCCGCTCCCGCGCCGGTACCCGCTACACGCCCCAGTTCGACGTGCGCCACGTCTTCAACCTCGTCGCCCAGTACCGCTTCGCGAAGCCCGAGGGCCTCGAGATCGGCGGCCGCCTCCTCTACCGCGCCGGCTTCGTCGCCTACGCGACCACCCTCCAGGGCCTCGAGCTCGTCCCCTACGAGCAGCGCCTACCGGGCTTCTTCCGGGCCGACATCCGCATCAGCTACGCCTGGCAGAAGGACTGGGGCCGGCTCCGCCTCGCCCTCGAGTGGTTCAACCTCACCGCCGCCCGCGAGCCCTTCGGCCTCGACTGCGAGACCAACGACCTCGGCCTCGTCACCGAGACCCCCTGCGACGTGAGCTACGGCCCGCGCATCTTCTTCCCGAACCTCGGCCTCCGCGCGACCTTCTGAGGCCGGCTCTCCAGAGGTCAGTCGACGGGCACGCGCACGCGACCGAACGACACGAGCTCGGGCCCGCTCCGACCGATCCCGGTCAGCGCCAGCCGCCCCGCCGAGACGTGGGCCGCGACCGAGCCCGCGCGCCAGCGCCGCCGCAGCCGCTCGGAGATCCGCTCGCGCCCTCCCGCGTCGACGCCGAGGAGGCGCACGCCCTCGAGCCAGGCCCCCTGCGGCCCCGAAGCCAACCGCGGCTCGAGGAGCTGCACCACCGCCCCCGGCGGGCCGACGACGAGCTCGGCGCCCTCCTCGAGGACGCGCTCCCAACGCAGCGTCGCGTCGGGCCCGACGCCGAGCAGCCGGTCCGGCTCACCCGCGGGGCCCCGTACCTGGAGCGCCCAGCCCTCCCGGAAGCCCCGCAGCCGCACCGGGGTCGCCCCTTCGAGCGTCTCCCAACCCACGGAGCCGAGCAGCTCTCCGGCCTCGTCCAGGCGCCAGAGCCGCACCCCCGCGCGCCCGCCCTCCTCTCGCCCGGCGAGCAACAGCCTGCCGGCGCCGTCCGCCGCGATGCGCACCGCTCCGAAGGAGCCGGGGAGCTCCCGCGCCCAGCGCAGCGCGCCGTCCTCGAGCGCGAAGGCCGCCGCGAAGTGCCCGCGCCCCGGGGTCGACCAGCGCGGGCCGCCGGGCAGCCGGAGGCTTCCGCGGAACGCGCCCGCCACCACCAGCGCGTCCCCCACGACGGCTGCGTCTTCCCCCTCGACGAAGCGCGCGTCGCTCGAGAGCGTGACCTGCCACGGGCGCCGCGTTCCGGTCGCGCTCAGGGTCGCTTCCACCGAACGCGAGGGCCGCTGGACGACCCGCCGCCCGAGCGCCACCGCGCCCCCCTCCGGCGAGGCGAGAAGACGCGTGACGGCGCTCCCCGTGCCGCCTTCCCAGCGGAGGGCTCCGCGCTCCGTGACGCGGATCGTGCGCGTCCGCGGCGCGGCGCGGAGCCGATCGCGGAGCTGCTCCCGCTCCAAGGTGTCCGCCGTCCCGAGCTGGAGCTGACGCTCGAGCTCCGGCCGGGGCCGCTGAGGCCAGGCGACCGCCCACCCCGCGCCCGGCTCGAAGACCGCCGACGCCCGACCGGTGGCCCGCGTGGGCCCCGGGTCCGGCGGCAGGCGCCGCTCCCACTCGACGCCGCGCGCGAGCGCCGAGGAGGCCACGCCGACGATCGACAGGAGGAGGAGCGGCGCGACCCGGCGCGACCGAATGGATGACGGCATGTGTCCATTCATGCCACAGCCTCTCGGACGCCGCCCGTCCCGCCGGGAGCCCCCGGACGGCTCGGCGTCGCCTCAGCGCGTGAAGCTCGGCGCGCCGATCTGGACGGCGCCGGCCGCGGACGCCGTGTAGGGGGGCGGCATGGCGGGCTCGGCCGGGGCGGCGACGGGCGTCCGGGGCGCCGTCACGCGCGGCCCGCCGACGGGCCCGAAGGCCACCTGCACGCGCCGGCCGTGGCGCGCGACGCCGCTCAGCCAGATCCCGTCCGGGCCCCCGTCGCCGCGGAGGCTCCCCACGAGCCAGCTCCGCGCCGCCCCGGGCACCGGCTGCTCGATCACGCGCCGCCCCGCCCCATCGACGCCGAGCACGTAGGCCCCCTCGGCCCAGAGCGCGACGCCCGCCCCGCTCATGCGCCGCTCGCGCCGCACCCGGGTCGGCGCCACCACGCTCGCGACGGCATGCGGCGCGCTCCGGACCAGCACCGAGCGATCGGGCACGTCGTGGACGAAGCGCACCTCGCCCTCCGCGTCGAAGCCCACGAGGCGCAGCGCCTCCCCCGCGCGCTCGCCGGGCCGCGTGGTGGCGACGAGCACGGCGAAGCCCTCGTCGTCCGCGGCATGCACCCCATGCGGGAAGTCGTCGCGCCCCGCCGTCCCCCAGCGGATCGGCGCCGCCGCCTCGCCCTCGAGGTCGAAGCGCCGCACGATCAGCTCCTGGTCCCCGCGCCGGCCGCCGTGCGTCGCGAAGAGGATCGTGCCGCCCGGCGTCAGCGCGAGCGCCGTCTCCTCGATGCCGCCGGGCACGAGCCGCGCCCAGGTGGCCTCGCCGGTCGCGAGGTAGTGCGAGAGATAGCGCGGCGAGCGCCAGGCCGGCCCGCCCGGGAGCTGGAAGCCCCCGCGGCTGAAGCTTCCGCTCACGATCAGCGCGTCGCCGCGCACGATCGCATGCGCCATCGCGCTGAAGTCCCCCGTCGGCGCAGCGTCCCAGCGCCAGCGCACGGCGCCGTCCGCGTCGAGGCGGAGCACGCTGGTGATCGTGTGCTCCTCCTCCGAGCCGTGGCCGTGGACGATGGCGCCGCCGTCCGGCAGCCCGACGACCGCCGCCTTGTCGAAGCGCCCGCCCGTTCGCCCACGGAGGGGCCGCGCCCAGCGCACCCGCCCGCGCGGGTCCGTGCGCACCAGCACCACGGCGAGCGACTCCTCCTGGGTCGCCCCGAGCACGCGCCCGCCGACGCGCACGCCCGTGCCGAGCCGGAGCGCCGCGAGCGTCTCGCCGTCCGGGTAGCGGTGCACGCTGACCTGCGTGTGCCCCGGCGTCAGCGGGAAACGATCCATGCGCGGGACCAGGTCGAGGGAGGTGCCCTGGGCGGCGGCGAAGGCGGGGAGCGCGAGGCCGAGGGCGACGGCGAGGAGGGGGAGGCGCGACACGGGGCCCTCACGCTGCAACGATCGTGCGCGCCGCCGCTCCTCCCGAGATCACGCGCCTTTTCGAGCATCGCCGGGTCGATCGTGAACCTCGGTCCACGGGCGTCCCCCCCGGCTCGGGCCGGCGCCCCCACGCCTCGGCCCGCCGCTCCGTCCGCCGCTCCGGCCGCCGCTCCGAGCAGCCGGCGGCCGCTCCGAGCAGCCGGCGGCCGCCCTCGCGCCGGTGCGCGGGCAGAGGCCCGAACGCGTCACGGCCCCGCCCGCGGGAGCGAGCGAGGCCATGGATTCGGAGGCGCCGTTCGGAGGCGCCGTTCGGAGGCGCCGCGCGAACGCGCGCTCCTCAGATCTGGAAGATCGCCGAGCCCCAGGTGAAGCCAGCGCCGAAGACGGTCGAGAGGACGAGGTCGCCCTCCTTCACCTTCCCCTCCTTGCGCCAGTGATCGATCGTCAGGGGCACCGTCGCCGCCGTCGTGTTCCCGTAGAACATGATCGTGTTCAGCGCCTTCTCCGGCGGGATCTGCGCGTACTTCACGACCTGCTCGTTGATGCGCAGGTTCGCCTGGTGCGGGACGAACCAGTCGATGTCGTCCCAGGTGAGCCCGGTCTTCTCGAGGGCGCGCTTCGTCGCCGCGACCATGTTCCGCACCGCGTGCATGAAGACCTGCTTGCCCTTCATGTGCGGGTACATGTCCCAGTTCTGCTCCGGGTCGTTGCCGTCGTAGTAGACCATCGGCACCTTCCCGATGTCGAAGGCCTTCAGGTAGAGGTTCCAGGCCCCGGCGCCGTTCGCCTGCGAGTGCGTGTAGAGCACGCCGGCCTTCGGGTCCTCGGTGTCCTGCTTGCCGATGATCATCGCGCCCGCGCCGTCCCCGAAGAGGACCATCACGTCGCGCCCGCGCGTCGAGAAGTCGAGCGAGTGGCTGTGGAGCTCGGCGCCGACGAGGAGGATCTTCTCGTACTTGCCCGCCTGGATGAAGGCGTCGGCCATCTCGAGGCCGTAGACGAAGCCGCTGCACTGCTGGCGGATGTCGTAGCAGGCGCAGCCGTCCTCGGTGGCGATGCCGAGCTTGTCCTGGAGGAAGACAGCCGTGCCGGGGAAGTGGATGTCCGGCGAGAGCGTCCCGAGGATGATGCAGTCGATGTCCTCGGCGGCGACGTCGGCGTCCGCGAGGGCCGCCTTCGAGGCGTGGAGCGCGAGGTCGCTCGTGACCCACTTGCCGTCGTTCGGGACGTAGCGACGCTCTTCGATCCCCGTGCGGGCGCGAATCCACTCGTCGTTCGTCTCCGTCTGCTGCTCTTCGCAGCGGACGTGGTTGTGGTTGAGGAAGCGGATCTCGTCGTTGGTGACCACGCGGTCGGGAACGTACGAGCCGATGCCGAGGATCTTGGAGCGAATCACTGCGCGAATGCGCTAGCGCGTTTCGCCGCGAATTGCACCACCCGAGCGTGCGCGAGCCCAGAGGCGCGCCGAGCGCGTCCGGGGAGGCCCCGCTGGCCGAAATCGCGAACGGCATTCACAATGCGCGCCCCACCGAACCTCTTTCACCTGTCCACACGCGCGGACTGAAAGGTCCGATTCTCCCGTGATCTCGGGAAGAAGGGCGCCTGCTTCCGCCCGCCGTGCGGCGACTCACGCCGCCGGGGACGCGCCGGCCGGATGCTGAAGAGGGGGATGCTTTGGAGACGTCATCGATGGAATCGCTTCGCCTCGCCCTCTGCCTCGCGCTGATCGCCGCCCTCGCCTGCGGGGACGACGACGCCGGCCCCGCCGACGCCGCCACGCCCGACGACGCCAGCAGCGCGGACGCCGGCCCGGAGGGCATCGTCGCCGAGCGCCCCGAGTGCGAGAACCTGCAGCCCATCCACTGCCTGCTCCCCTACCCCTCGAGCCACTTCCTCGCCGAGGACCCGGAGACGGAGACCGGCTTCCGCGTCGACCTCCAGCCGGACATGCTCCCGGTGAACCAGAACGACGTCGGCGCCTCCACGGCGCGCGTCTGGAACCACTTCGACGGCTTCAGCCCGATGACCAGCCTCATGGCCGGCTTCTGGGGGAAGGTCGACAAGGCGCCCCTCGCCGACGAGCTGCACATCGCGGACAGCCTCCTCGAGAGCTCGCCGACCGTGCTCCTCGACGCGGAGACGGGCGAGCGCGTGGCGCATTGGGCCGAGCCCGACGAGTGGGTCAACGGCGACCCGCGGACGACGACGCTCTACATCCGCCCGGCGGCGCGCCTGAAGGAGAACCACCGCTACGTGGTCGCCATCCGCGGCCTCACGCGGCTCGACGGGAGCGTCGTGGAGCCGAGCGAGTACTTCCGCGCGCTCCGCGACGGCGAGACGAGCGACGTGCCGAGCCTCGAGGCCCGGCGCCCGGCGATGGAGCAGGTCTTCACGGACCTCGCGGCCGCCGGCGTGGCGCGCGACGAGCTACTCCTCGCGTGGGAGTTCCACACGGCGAGCGGCGAGAGCCTGCGGCGCGACATGCTCGCGATCCGCGAAGACGGCCTGCGCCGCTTCGAGGAGGGCATGGACGGCGCGGGCGCCTGCACGGTCACGGACGTCGACGAGAACCCGCGCGAGGACATCTTCCGCCGCGTCCGCGGCACCTTCACCGTGCCCCTCTACATGACGACCGCCTTCGAGGGCGCCGTCGCCAACCGCGACGCGGACGGAGACGTCGCCTACAACGGCACGGCCGAGGCCGAGTTCGAGGTGATCATCCCGAACAGCGTCGTCGAGCGCGTGCGCGAAGGCGGGGGCGCGGCGCCGGGGATGATGTACGGCCACGGCCTGCTCGGGAGCAGCGGGCAGGTGAGCTCCGGCGGGCCGCGGGAGGTGGCCGTGCGCGCCGGGATGGTGGTCTTCGGCACGACCTACTGGGGGCTCGGCGGCGACTCGGCGAACATCCTGACGAACGTCGTCCCCACCTTCGAGAACTTCGACCAGGTCGGCGAGCGGCTCATGCAGGGCACGCTGAACTCGCTGCTCCTGCCCAAGGCGTTCCGCGGGGCGTGCCGCGAGCTCGACGCGATGCGCGTCGACGTGGAGGGCGAGCTCCAGGACACGCTGAGCGCCGAGGAGCCGCTCTACTACTACGGCATCAGCCAGGGCGGCATCATGGGCGCGACCATCGCCGCGCTGAGCGAGGACATCGACGCCTACGTGCTGCAGGTCGGCGCCATCGGCTACAGCCACATGGTGCGCCGCTCGCGCGACTTCGGGCCCTTCGAGGCGGTGATGGACCTCTGGTACCCGAACAAGCTCGATCGGGACTGGCTCGTGCTCTCGAGCCAGAGCATGTGGGACCTCGCCGAGCCGGCGACCTTCGCGCCGTGGGTGATCGAGGAGCGCCTCGAGGGAGTCGGCGGGGAGCCGCCGCGCGTGCTCTACCAGACGTCGCGCTACGACATCGAGGTGAACAACGCGAACAGCGACATCGCCGCGCGCACCATCGGGCTGCCGGCGCTCCGCTCGAGCGTGTACGAACCCTGGGGCGTGGAGCTCGTCGACGGAGACGTGCCGAACGCCTACGTCGTCTACCACCTCGACGACGTGGAGCCGCAGGAGATCGGCACGCGGGAGCCGCGCGGGGACAACTCGGCGCACGGCGACCTCCGGTTCATGGAGCCGGTCATCGAGCAGATCGTGACGTTCCTGCAGCCGGAGGGCGTGGTCGAGGACACCTGCCCGGACGGGAGCTGCCTGATCGACAACCCGCGCGCGGACTGACGCGAGAGAGCTCCGTCGCCGGAAGCCGACTTGCGGATCCCGACGCGCGGCTGGGGCCATCGCCGTCGCGAAGACGGCGCGCGTCGCGGGGAACCCGGCGTAGGCTGGGCAGGATGACGGTCGAGCTCGAATCGGACGGCCCCTTCCTCCGCGCCCGCGACGGCGCGCGCGTCCTGCCCTGGAGCGCGGTGCGCGAGCGGCTCGCGGGCGAGGGCCCGGCCCTCCGGGAGGCGCTCACGGCGCGTCCGAGCACGCGGCGCTCTACTGGGAGTGCCGCCCGTGGCCACCGGGCGACGACCCACCCTGGGAGTGCGCCCTCCTCCCGGCGCCCGCGCTCGCGCCGCGTCCTGCCCGAAGGGCCGCCTTCGCCGAGCACTTCGCGAGCGCTCGCGGCCCGCTCGTCGTCTTCCCCAACCTCCGCGGCGACGCGACCCTCGTCGTCCCGACGCCGCGCGGGGACGGCAGCGACGCCGAGGCCGGCCACCTCGTGGCCTGGCTGCGCGCCGCGCCCGACGCGCTCGCGGATGAGCTCTGGCGGCGCGTGGCCGAAGAGATCGGCCGCTGGCGCGAGGCGGGCCGCGGGACGCTCTGGGTGAGCACCTCCGGCGGGGGCGTGCCCTGGCTCCACCTGCGCCTCGACTCGTCCCCGAAGTACTACCGGCACCGCCCCTACCGGCGGGCCTGAGACGCGGCCTGCGAGGAGCCGCTCGGTTCGACGCTCCGCCCGATGCCCCGCCGTCCGCCGTGCTGGGCGCAGGGCTCGGCTGCGCGGAACGACACCCGGCACGACACGCGCGAAGCGGCACCCCGACGGAGCGGCCCGCTCACCGAGGCGAACCGCTGCGCGGGCGCGTCAGGAGCCGAAGCTCGAGGCGCCGGCGAGGAAGCCGAAGGCGATGATGCCGACGCAGGTGAGGAGCAGCGCGATGCCGATGATCCCACCGATCACGATGACCTTCTTGTCGTCCTCGTCCATCTCGTCTCCTCCGCGAAGACAGGATACGCGATCGCGGCGGGCGAGCTCCCCCGAAAGCGGCGCGCCGACCTCGCCGCTCTCCTGCTCGCCCATGCGCTCGGACGGGCGGCCGAGCGAGCGGTCGCGCGGACGGTTCGAGCGGACGGCCGAGCGAGCGGTCGCGCAGACGGATCGAGCAGGCGGCTCAGGTGAAGAGGAGGAGGGGCGCGAGGAGCACGGCGTCGAAGGCGAGACAGAGCAAGAGCGCACGACCGACGCCGCGCGCCTCCGGTTCGGAGGCCGAGGAGTGCATGACCCCCCGTCACTGCGACGAACGTGCCAGCCCCAGCTGCCGGCGCTCGGTCGCCGAAGCGGGCGACGCCCGTGCCAGAACGGGACACCGCCCGCCTCCGAGTTCACATCGGGTCGCCGACCGGAGCGCCCCCGTGTCGGGAAGAACGCGTCGCGCCCCCGGACTCCGACGCGCGGGATCCATCGACGTCGTCGCGGGGTGCGGGCTCGCTCTCCGCGGGGCACTCGTCGCAGCCGCCGCCAGCCGAGCTCGTCGCGACCGCGGGCATCTCGAGCTGGCCTGGACGGGCCTGCATGGGCGAGTTGCACCCGTGCACCCGACTCCGCCACGCTGCCTCGCGATGGCGGACCTCATCACGGGCGGTGGATTCCGATTCGACACGCGATACACGGAGCTGCCGTCGGTCTTCTACCGGCTCGGCGAGCCCGAGCCCGCGCCGCGGCCCGAGCTGACGATCGTCAACGTCTCCCTCGCGCGGGAGCTCGGCCTGCGCCTGGAAGAGCTCTCTCCCGACGCGCAGGCCGCGCTCTTCTCGGGTCGGAGCCTGGCCGAGGGCTCGAAGCCCTTCTCCCAGGCCTACGCCGGGCACCAGTTCGGCGGCTTCACCGTCCTCGGCGACGGCCGCGCGCACGTCCTGGGCGAACACCTCACCCCGGACGGACGGCGGGTGGACATTCAGCTCAAGGGCTCGGGGCGCACTCCCTTCTCCCGGGGCGGAGACGGGAAGGCCACCCTCGGCCCCATGCTCCGCGAGTACATCATCAGCGAGGCGATGGTGGGCCTGGGCGTGCCCACGACCCGGAGCCTGGCGGTCGTGCGGACCGGTGAGCGGGTCATGCGCGAGGAGCCCTTGCCCGGCGCGGTGCTGACCCGAGTCGCCTCCAGTCACCTCCGCGTGGGCACCTTCCAGCTCGCGGCCGCCCTCGGCGAGCCCGAGCCGCTCCGAGCGCTCCTGACGTACGCCATCGAGCGCCACGATCCGGACCTGGCGGACGCCGCGTGCCCGGCGCTCGCGCTGTGGGACGCGGTCGCCAAGCGTCAGGCGGCGCTCATCGCGTCCTGGATGCGCATCGGCTTCGTCCACGGGGTCATGAACACCGACAACATGACGATCTCCGGCGAGACCATCGACTACGGCCCCTGTGCGTTCATCGATCGCTACGCCGCGTCGCGGGTGTTCAGCTCGATCGACCGCGGGGGGCGCTATGCGTTCGGCAACCAGCCGCGGATCGCGCAGTGGAACCTGGCCCGCCTCGCCGAGGCGCTGCTGCCTCTGATCGACGCCGACGAGGGGCGCGCGGTCGAGAAGGCCCAGGAGCGGCTCGAGCGGTTCCAGGGGTGGATGGGCGAGGCCTGGACCGACATGATGCGGGACAAGCTCGGGCTCCCCGGACGGCAGGAAGACGACCTCGCGCTCGCGACCTCGCTGCTCGAGCTCATGGAGGAGGCGTCGGCCGACTACACCGACACCTTCCGCGCGCTCTCCGGCGCGACGCCCCTGCCTTCCGCCCTCGAGGGGACCAGCGGCTGGGCCGCGTGGCGGGAGCGCTGGGACGCCCGTTGCGGCCGCGCTCCCGGCGACGTGCCGCCCCCCGAAGCGCGCGATCGCATGAGGCGCGCCAACCCCGCCGTCATCCCGCGCAACCACCTCGTGGAAGAGGCGCTCGAGGCGGCGGTGAGCTCCAACGACCTGGGGCCCCTCGACCGGCTCCTGGACGCGCTGAGGTCGCCCTACGAAGAGCGCCCCGAGCTCGCCCCCCTGCAGGCCCCACCCCCGGACTCGTTCGCCAGCTACCGCACCTTCTGCGGGACCTGAAGCACGCGGGACCGTCCCGCGAGCCGCCGCGCGCCGCCGCGAGCCGGAGAGGAGCTCGACCGCTCCCCGCGAGAGCTCGAGACCCCACACCGTTCGAGCCCCGGCTCGATGAAGCGCGCCTGAACGACGAGGGCGACGCCTACAGCCGAGGCGCCCCCAAAGCGCGCGACGGAACGAAAAAGCCCCGCGAGAAGCGGGGCCGGTGCGGTGCCCAGAGTCGGAATCGAACCAACGACACGCGGATTTTCAATCCGCGTTATCCGACTCATAGGATACTGAAAACACTGCACTTTGGATCCGACAACCACGCTCGGTAGCACATCAGTAGCAAAAACCACGTCTGCTAGATTGTTCGTGGCCGCCCAGTCTGAAACCCCGGGCGGCCACGAGAGGTGATGATGGAAGCCTACTCCTCGCGCGCACGAAGCGCGACGGATGATGAAGACGGTCTCGACCTCCTGACCCGTTGGCGGAACGAGAAGTGGGAGCCAAGTCGCCAGCGCCACCTGCTGACGTCCAAGCCAACCGAAGACGAGATGCAGGTCTGGGGAGGCGCGGATCCCCTCCTGCCACCGTTTTGGCGGTACGACGCCCACGTCGCTTGCATCCACGAATGGACCGACGAACGTGGCGCTCGCCTCGAGAAGGCGATCCTTCGCTTTCTCGACTGGATCGCCGGCGAGAGCCGATGGCACGTGCTGGGTGCAGGCGTCGTGGCCCCAGGAAAGCGGTTTCGCACGCTCCACGCACACCTACTGCTGAGCCCCGATCCAGCCAACCACTGGCTCGTGAGCCCAGAGGCGGTGCGCAGGATCGCACCGTACGCAGAGGGCGACTGCGACGGGCGCGAGCAGGCCACTCTCGAGTACCTCGCCACCCGGCTCCGTGAAGCGGTCCGAACGGTGAATCTGACCCCCTTCCAGAACGATCCGAAGGTCCGGTCCTTTCACGAGCGCGATTGGATCGGGGGCCCTCTTCCGGACGATCCCCTCAGCGGGCGCAAGATGACCGACTACATCAAGGGGCACTATAAGCCCAAAGCGATACGGATACTCCAGGCTGTGTGCCCGGGCCCGAATGCGCGGCTTCGCCGCTGCAGGCCCAAGCAGAAAGGGTGTGTTTTCGGGTATCGGCGGCGGGAGGAGCGGTTCCCGTCGCGGTCTGCTAGCTTCAAGTAGCTCCTGTCAGATGGAGAGGCGTCTCTGGTCCTACCGGTCGCTCCGACAGAAGCACACGGACGACGAGTTTGGATACTGGCCCGCGCAGGGTCCGTAGGGGTCTCCTGTGCCTTCGGGCTACCTTGCGGGTATGACTGGGGAGCTCGCGGGGGGCCTTGGTGCTGGTCGAGCTGACGTCCTCGGTCCGGATCCGCTCCGGTGCAACGCAGCTGACATCCCTGCTCAGCGATACCGGTGACGTCGGTCGAGGCGCAGGGCCGTTCAGAGGCGCGGGAGCTGAGCGCCGTTCTCGGCGAGCCAGCGCTTGCGGCTGGCGTAGTCGGGCATGACCCGCTCCAACCGCGTCCAGAACTCCGGGGTGTGGTGGGGTTCGTGGAGGTGCACCAGCTCGTGCGCGACGATGTAGTCGACGATGCGGGGCGGGAGGAGGATGGTGCGCCAGTGGAAGTACAGGCGGTCGCCCCTACCGCACGACCCCCAGCGGTACCCGAGGTCTTGCACCAGCACCTCGGCAGGCTCCGCGCCCACCCGACGCTGCCAGCCTCGAACCCGCTTCTCGAGCCACGGCACGGCGTGGTGCGTGTACCAGCGGACCATGTGCTCGCGACCGGCGGAGGCGACGTCACGGCGCATCTTGAAGCGACCGTGCTCGAGCTTGAGGGGCGCGTTCTGCTTCCGGACGAGCAGGAGTCGATAGCTACGGCCGAGATAGGGGAATCCCTCCCCGGACACGTACTGCTTCCGCGGGGCCTCGGCCCACAGAGCCTCCTTCTCGGCGAGCTTGGTGTAGATCCAGGAGCGCTTCTCCTGGACGAAGTTCTCCATCGTCGAGACGGGGCAGTCGTGCGGCGCCGCGAGAACCAGCTCCCCCCCACGGTCGACGGTGATCTGGACGGTCCGGCGCCGCGCGCTGCGTCGCACCTCGAACTCCAGATCGCCCACCGTGAGGGTACCCATGCTCAGCTCTCCTGCTGCAGCTTGTAGTCGTTGGCCTTCGCCAACTCCATGAGCCGGTCGGCCACGGGGTCGGCGCGGTCGAAGGGCACGATCTCGTTCTCGTCGAGGAACATGAAGACCTGCCCGCGCAGCTCCTCCTGCCGGGGCGCGTTGCTCCAGAACCCGACGACCTGTACGGCCGGGCGGATCACGCGCTCGACCAGATCCACGGCCAGCTCCGCCAACCAGCGCGCGTCGTCCCCCGCGACCGGCGCCTCCTTCTCGCGCTCCTGCTTGAGCACGTCGAAGAAGGGGGCGTGCAGCTTCAGCTCGAGCCCGAGGCCCTCGTCTTCCTTCCGCCCCTCTTGCACCTCGTCCACCAGCCCCGCCAGGGCCTCCGCGAGCTTCTTCCAGTCGTCGCCGAACTTCTTCAAGAGCTCCTCCAAGCGCTCGGCCAGCCCCTGGTAGTAGACGGGGTCCTCGTCGAGCTTCTTTCGGATGTGGCTCCGGATCGCGTGCTCCATCTCCGACGCCTTCGCCCGGTTGGACGTCTGGCGCCCGACGTGCTCACCGAAGTCGGCGTCCGTGATCGCGATGGGCGGTATCTTCGGGTCGATCCCCAGCGAGATGAGGTGCTGGTCGATGAGCCGCTGGACCTTCCGCCCGATCGCCTTGCCCAGCAGCGGGAGGTCGTCGGTGCGGTATCGCCTACGGGCCCGGTCGTAGACGTCGCCGAGCGCCTGCGCGTCCCGGATGAACGGCAGCGCCTCCGGCCGGGGCAGCACCAGATCGAGCGTCGCCAGGAACTGCTTGAGCTTCACCTTGAACTCGGCCCGGAGCCGCTCGTCCTCCAGCAGCCGGACGGCGGGTTCCCCGTCCTCCACCGGGTCCACATCGCGGCTCTGGAAGAGACCGACCACGCGGGCGTGACGGTCGCGCAGCTTGGGGATCTCGTCGGCCAGGCTCTCCAACGCCCCGTCGATGTCCTCGGCGCTGTAGGCCGACAGGGCCTCCGTGAGATGGTTCGCGACGCCGTAGTAGTCGACGAGGATTCCGGCCGTCTTGCCGTGCCCAGTTCGGTTCACGCGGGCGATGGCCTGCAGCAGCTCCGCCTCGCGGATCGGCCGGTCCAGGTACATCACCCCCTCGATGGGCGCGTCGAAGCCCGTCAGCAGCATCGACTTCACGATGAGGAACGCCAGCGGGTCGCCGCCATCGTCACCCCCGGCCTCTGGGTCAGGCAGCGGCTTCTTGAAGCGCGCGATGCGGCTCTCGATCTTCGCCGCGTCGCTCCACTCTCTCCACCCGGGCGGATCGTTGTTGTCGGGCGAGATGATCGCCGCGAACTCGAGCGCCTTCAGCGCCTCGAGCGACCGCCAGGCGCGCACCGCGACCTGCACCGTGCGCGGCCTCCCCTGCAGCGCCACGTCGTCCAGCGCACGCGTCGCGTCGTCCAGCTGCTCGGCCTCGGCCACCAGCGCGTCCCGCGCCGCCTCGAAGGCGGCCTGGTATCGCACGGACGCGCGCCGGCTATAGGCCACGACCTGCGCCTTGAGGCCGCTCGGCAGGATGTGCTCGACGTAGTGCCGCAGCATGTCGCCCGCCTTCCGCTCGATGAGCTGCTTCGCCTCGAGGATCGCACCGCGCGTGCCGTGCTTCCGCTTGATGGCCTCCTTCTGCTTGGCGACGTCCCCCGGCTTGCCGTCCCGCTCCTTCTGCTCTCGCTCGACGAGGTCGTCGAAGAGCTGGTCGAGGTCTCCCCCATCCTTCACAGCGCCCTTGACCGTCCGCCCCTCGTAGAGGATGGGCACGGTCGCGCCGTCCTCCTCGGCTTCCTTGATGGTGTAGCGGTCGATGAACTCGCCGAAGATGGCGTGCGTGCGCTTCTTCTGGCCCATGATGATCGGCGTCCCGGTGAAGCCGATGCGGGCGCAGTGCGGAAGCGCTTGGAGCAGGTTGGCGTGCAGGGCGCTGCCGTGGCTGCGGTGGGCCTCGTCGACCATCACCAGGATGGCCTCGTCGTCGTTCAGCAGGCCCAGGTCGCCCACCTCGTCGTCGGGGCCGAGCCCGTCGAGGTCGCGGTCCTGCATCTTCTGGATCATCGCGAAGACGATGCCCGGCCCTTCCCGGCGCAGCAGCGTCTTCACCTCCCGCACCCGACGCGCCCGCTCGACGGTCTCGCCGGTCAGCTCGGCCGTCTCGGAGAGCTGCCGCTCCAGGTCCTTCCGGTCGGTGACCACGACGATCTTGAACCGCCGCAGCGCCGGGATGGAGCGCATCTTCCGCACCAGGAAGACCATCGTGAGGCTCTTCCCCGAGCCCTGCGTGTGCCAGATGATCCCGCCGCGCCGATCGTGCTCGCCGTCCTCCACCTTCGTCTTACCGTGAAGCAGCCGATGCACCGCGTAGTGCACGGCGCGAAACTGCTGGTAGCGGCAAACGATCTTCACGGTCCGCCCGCTCACCGTGTGGAAGAGCGTGAAGTGCCGGAGGATGTCGAGCAGGTGCGCGGGCCGCAGCATCCCCGCGACCAGGGTCTCCTGGCTGGAGAGGTGCTCCCGGTTCAGCTCATCCTGAACCTCGGCCCGGGCGACGGGCGCGGTATCCTTCCACTCCAGGTAGTACCGTGCGTCGGCGCCGATGGTCCCCACCCGGGCCTCGTCGTAGCTCGTCGCGACGAGGAACTGGTTCGTGTAGAAGAGCCGCTCGTTGCCCTCCCCCTCCTCGACTTCGCCGGCCGCCTTGCGGGCGTTGTGGTAGCGGCGCAGCTGGTCCACGGCGGCGGCGATGGGCTCCGACACGCCCGGGCTCTTGCACTCGACCACCACCACCGGGATCCCGTTGATGAAGAGCGTGATGTCCGGCCGGATGGAGCCCTTCGCCTGGCCGCCGGGGCAGTCCACCTTGAACTGGCTCACGGCCACGAATCGGTTCTTCTCCGGGTGCGCCCAGTCGATGAAGTGAATGGTCCGGGCCCGCCCCCCATCCCAGCCCGGCAACCCCTCGACCTGCACGCCCTTCAGGAGCAGCTCGGTCGCTTCCTGGTTGGCCTCGATGAGCTTCTTCTGCGCGATGCGCTCCAGCGCGCTGACCGCCTGCGAGAGGCGGGCGTCGTCCAGCCAGGGCTCCCCATCCCGCAGGTTGATGCGCGCGAGCGCCGCCCGGAGTTCCTCCTTCATCAGGACCTCGCGGAAGGACTCGCGCCCGGTCACCGAAGGGAAATCCACGCTCCCCTCGACGACCTTCCACCCCATCGTCGCGAGCTGCTCCAGGAAGGGCCGCTCGACCTCGCTGAGCTCGGGCCCGCCGGTCATCGAGCGAGCCTCGCCATAACGTAAACGTCATGGCAGCCGTATAGCGCTCCAGCGCTACCCCAGACAAAAACACCCGAAACCACTGAGCTTTTCGCGCACCCCGGGTTTCGCGTAAACGTAAGCTCTATACGTATTCGGGCTCGAGCCATCAGGAAGGCTCCTCGGTCACGGGGTAATACCGAGCCCAACGCCGAACCCCCTCCCTGCGCAGCCGGCCATCCCGCACGAGCCGAGCGAGCAGCTGGGTCGCCTGATCGGGGGTGAGCGTACGACACAGCTCCAGCACGTCCTTTCGGGCCACCGAGCCATGGTGCGCCGCGTGATTCAGGACGAGCTCCTCCTGCCGAGCGCGATCGAGGCCCACCTGCCGCGTGTACTCGGCCTTGGCGCCCTCCTCCGCGTAGAAGTCCCGGGCCAACATGTAGGTCCTCGCCTTGGTGTTCCCGCGCCGCTCGATGAGCCCCGCTTCGACGAGCCGCCCGAGCTTCCTCCGGGCGTCGTCGACCGGCCGCTGCATGGCCTCGGCGAGCTCGGCGGTCGTCATCCGGCGCACCTCGCGCAGCCGAGACAGGACGATCAGGCTCTCGATGGGCAGGGCCGCGCCCGCCCGCCGCTCCGCCTCGAGGATGGCCCTGATGAACTGCAGGTCGGTATCCGCAGCCGGCAAGCGCAGCACCACGGTCGTCGCGTCGGAGCGGCTGTAGTCGGGGGCAGGTCGACCGAAGCGGAGCACCTGACGGTAGATGAGGTCCACCCCGCGACCGGTCCGCTCGGCCAAGCCGATGCGCTTGAAAGCGTCCGCGAGCACCGGGTTTCGTGGGCGCGGGGGCGTCGTGAGGATGTTCTGGGGAGACACCCCTTCGACGAAGCCCCCCGGATTGCTCAAGGTCAGCTCCTCGTCATCCAGCTTCACGTGGACGGCTCCGAGTCGCGTGTAGTCGCGATGCACGAGCGCGTTGGCGACCGCCTCGCGAAACGCCTGGAGATCGACTCGGGGGACACCGACGCGGAAGAGCCCGACCTGCAACTCCTTCTCGCGGTTGCGTGCCTTGAACTGGGTCTCGATCCACTCCACCACCCGCAGGAGCGGCGCCCGGCTGAACTCGTTGTAGCGAACCTCTTCGCCCTCCAGCACCTGGAAGGCGACCTCGTGGGTCGGGACGAGTCGCCGGATGGCCTCGTCCCGGCCGAGCAGGAGCAGCCCCGCCAGGGTCGGGAGACCGGTCGTGGCGTCTACCAGGCCGAGGGCGCCATCCAGCTCTCCGTCGGATAGGTCGAGCAGGGCGCGTTCGCCGTGGAAGCGGTCGACGAACTGGCGCAGCCGGGCGCGCTCGACGGGGTCGAGGTCCGCCGCCGTGGCCGCCGACACGGGCTGCGCGCTGGCATCCATCGCGCCCAGGTCCGAGAGCCGCCTCGAGATCTCCCCCGGCAACATCGGCACGCACTCCGGGCGCCCATCGGAGCCGATCCGGCGGCGCTTCATCGTGCCCTGGCTCGTGGCGACGACCTCGCGCGCCTTCGGCACCTCGATCCGGGCGACGAGCCGCCCCTCCATCTCGAGGCGCTCGACCCTCACGTGCACCGACGGCGAGGTGTGGTTGGCGACCATCGCCGGCAGACCCACGACGTTCTGGTGACTCGGGTGGAGCCCCGTGACGCGGCCGTCGTCCTCGACTCCGAGGTAGATGGAGCCTCCCTCGGTGTTGGCCAGGCACACGATGGCCTCGGCCAGCTCCGCGTCCGAGAGGCGCTTCTGATCGCTCTTGAACTCGATCGTCAGAGTCTCCGCGGCCGGTATCGAACGCGTCATCCTCCACCCACGTGAGTGCTATCCAGTGGACCGAACGTGCTCATTCGGCCGCCTCCTCCAGGAGCGCGGTGACGCGGACGCGGCCGGTGAGGAGGTCCTCCATGAGGCCTTGCTTCACCAACCGGAGCTTCCCCGCGTCGTGCTCCTCAGCGCCAATGCGCCTGTCGAGGGTCGCAACTCTGCTCGCGAGGCGATCCTGCTCTTCTGTGGGCGGTAGCGGCACAAGGAACTTCGACAGCTCGCCGAGGGTCACTGTCTTCTGTGCGTTGCCGATGGCAACTACGTCGGCGTGCCGCCGAGCTTGTGGGCCGTTGAGGATGAGCGCGAGATAGCCGCCGCGCAGCCGGTTCTGCACGGGATAGATGCAAGCGATGTGGCGTTGGAAGGCGAACGGACGTTGGTGGCTCACTACCGCCGCATGACCGAAGGAGCCCACCGCCGTGTAGAGGACCATCCCCGCATCTGGTTCCCGGCCGCGTGAGATCTCAGCGAAAGTGCGCGTTGTGATTCGCGCCGCACGATCCCAGTGGATGACGCCGTCCCGGATGCACGACACGTAGAGGAACGGCACCGTGTTGTCCTGGTGGAGGACCGTGCGGACGGCCTGATGCGTGCCATCTGTAACGCGATGGCTCAGCGCTCCAAGGGGCATCACCTCCCACGCCTTCGGAATCCGCCCGAGGGGGGAGTCCTTGAACTGCTCGGGGTGGCGGTCGGGGTCGCGCAGCTCGCCGTTGTCGTCGATGCCGCGGGTGAGGAGGTCGTGGAGCAGGCCCTGCTTCACCTGCTCGAGCTTGGCGATGATCTCCTCGGTCTTCCGAATCGCCTCATCGACCGTGTCGAGGATCTCCGCGATCCGCCGCTGCTCGGGGAGGGGCGGGATCCACACCGGAAGCCCTTGGAGATGCTTAGCCCCGATGTGGATGACCGAGCTGCCCTGGCCAAGGCGTGCCTTGAACCTCGCGGCGTCAGTGGTGTTTGCTGCGTAGCTGAGGAAGACCGGGTCGGCGCCTGGTCTGGGAGTGAAGATGATCGTGTCTCCTCCCGCGACGGCGGGCTCGTCGCCGACGAAGACAGCGCCCTGGCCGATTTCGGCGTGCGTCTCACCGGAGGCAGCGAAGACGATGTCCCCCGGCGCTAGTCGCGTGTATCGAGACGCCGCGGCCGGGTCGATGAACGAAACAAACCGGCGGATCCGGATGTGGTGCGCCGTATACAGCTCGCCGTACCGAACGCACGGTACGCCTTCCAACCGGGCGTCCTTCTTCGTACCGCCCTGTCCGCGCGAGAATGTACCAAGATCACCCAGGCGGCTGGTGAGGGTTTCAGGCATACCCCAGCCCCCCAAGGAACTCGCGCAGCTTGCCCGCCGCAGCGTCGCGGTCCTCCTCGATGCTCGTCAGGGTGGTTCGGTACTTGTCCCACCAGCCCTCGAACGCGGAGACGAGCTGCTGCCGATGGTCGGCGACGTAACGCCCGAGGATGGCGTCCAGGTCGGCGCGGAGGATGCCGAGCGCCAGGTCCCTCGCCCCGTCCTCGTCGAGCGCTGCGCGGGCCTCCTTGAGCCGCTTGGTGAAGTTGCCTTCTTTCGTCTTGAGCTTCTTCTTCACCGCGCTCAGCTCCTTCTTGAGCGCCTTCACCTCGGCCTCCGAGAGCTGCTCCTCGGACTCCTCGTCTTCGTCTTCGTCGGATGCCGTCGCGCCCTTGATGGTCGCGTCCAGCTCGGCCTTCTTCGCCTCCAGCTCGGAGATGGCTTCGAGGTACTCCGGGAGCAGGCGCCGGACGAGGCGGTGGTCGAAGGGGTTGTCCTTGTTCTTCTTGTCCTCCATCGCCGTGAGGATGCTGACCTCCCACGCCTCGATGAGGCCGAGGAAGCCTCGGGCGGCAATCGTCTTGAGGTCGTTCTGCACGTCGCCCCACCAGGTCGCGACCACGCCCGAGACCTGGAAGCGGTCGAGGAGACCCACGGGCCGCAGCGCGTCCTCGAAGCTCACGAGGAGCTGCTCGCGGAGGGTCATGAGCTGGTTGGTGTTGGGCAGCGCGGCGATGTCGTCGCGGTTGGCCGACCACCAGGTCTCGACGGCGTCGGTAAGCGCCCGCTCCTTCGCGGCCACGCCCTCGTCGGCCACGATGCGCTTCTTGAGGTCGGCCTTCTCGGCGAGGCCGTCCGCGAAGTCGAGGTAGCGGTCGTCCTTGTCCGTGAGCAGGTGCCGCGGGTCGAGGCCGTGGGCGTCGAAGAGGGGGCGCTTCGACTCGACCTCGGCCTTGGGGATGCCGCCGAAGAGGTGCGCGCGAACGTCGTGGGGCTCGGGCGGTGGGGCGTTGTCGGCGTAGCGGCGGATGTTGAGGTTGTCGTCGTTGTCCCGGAGCTCCTCGCGGCTGACGACGCGGGCGAAGCCCTCGATGTCCTCGAAGGCGCGCCAGGCGCTGACGATCTTCTCGATGTGCTCGGGGTACAGGTAGTTCTGTGCCCGGCCCTCGTAGAACTCGCGGTCCGCGTTGATGAAGAGCACCTTGCCCTTCCGCTCGGAGGGCTTGGCGCCGGGCGCGCGGAGCACGAGTAGGCACGCGGGGATGCCGGTGCCGTAGAAGAGGTTCGGGCCGAGGCCGATGACCGCGTCGAGCTGGTCGGCGTCGAGGATGCCGGTGCGGATCTCCTTCTCCTTGCTGCCGCGGAAGAGCACGCCGTGGGGCATGACGGTGACGCACATCCCGCCCGGCCGGAGCACAGCGAGCATGTGCTGGACGAACATGAGGTCCGCCTTCTTGCCGCCCTCGGGGCAGAAGCCGAAGCGGAAGCGCTCCGGGAAGGGGATGCCGGCCTTCGTGTAGTTCTGGCTGAAGGGCGGGTTGGTGAGGACGCGGTCGAAGCGCATCAGCTCGCCGCCCTCGGTGTGCATCGGCTCGGCCAGGGTGTCCCCGTTGCGCATGTCGGCGTCGGGGATGCCGTGGAGGAGCATGTTCATCTTGCTGATCGCCCAGACGCTCCCGTTCGACTCCTGGCCGTAGAGGCCGAGGTTGCGGGAGTCGAAGCGGTGCTCGTCGAGGTACTCCTTGGAGAGGACGAGCATGCCGCCCGAGCCCGAGCAGGGGTCGTAGATGCGCATGCCCTCCTCGGGGGCGGCGATGCGGACCATCATGCGGACCACGGAGCGGGGCGTGTAGAACTCGCCGCCCTTCTTGCCGGCCGAGTCGGCGAAGTCGCGGATGAGGTACTCGTAGGCGGCGCCGAGGAGGTCCGGGTACTCGAAGTCCTCGTTGCGGAGGCGGTGCACGGAGAAGTGCGCGATGAGGTCGCGGAGCTTCTTGTCCGACAGCTTCGACTGGCCGACCTTCCGGTTGAAGTCGATGTGGGCGAGGACGCCTTCGAGGCTGGTGTTGGTCTCTTCGAGGGCCGCGAGGGCCTTGTTGAGGCCGTCGCCGACGTTGTGGTGGACGTCGTTCAGGAGGTGGGCCCAGCGGGCCTCGGGCGGCACGAAGAAGTGCTCGCCGGCGTAGTAGCTCGGGTGGTTGGCGCGCTTCTCCGCTTCTTCGCGGGAGCGGCCGCGTTCGAGCTCGCGCGCGATGACCTCCTCGAAGCGCTCGTCGAAGACGTCCGAGCAGCGCTTCAGGAAGAGGACGCCGAAGATGTACTCCTTGAACTCCGAGGCATCCATCTTGCCGCGGAGGATGTCGGCGGCAGCGAAGAGGTGGCGTTCGAGCTGAGGCAGGGTCAGGGGCATCGGCGGTGAGCGGTATCCACGAGGCCCGAGGGGGTCTCGAGCGAGAGGGTGCAGGGGCACCGGGCCGGGTATCCCCCGAACCAGGTACGACCTCGATGACGCGGTATCCGGCCCCTCATCCAGCGGGGAGTATCCCGCCGTAGTGGGGAGGGCGCGGTATCCGCTCCCGCGATACTACCCAACGCGCTGGCTCGCTGCCGAGAAGCGAGATTCGCGGGTGATTTCGGGCGCTCTCAGGGACTCGTGAAGAATTTCGGGCGAGTTCTGCACAGGGACCCCCGACCTGATCCTTCTACCTAGGTGTCAGCCTTTCGGAGGCCGGCCGCGGCGCGCGTCCCGACTCTCCGGCGGAGCGAAGAGCTCGGCCACGCCGACAGCCAAGACCGCGGCGAGCTTCACGAGCGAGCGAACCGAGAGGTTCGCCCGACCGCTCTCGATGCGCTGCAGGTACTTCACCGAGAAGTCGGCCTTCTCGGCGAAGACCTGCTGAGTCCAGCCTCGGCGTGTGCGCAGCTCGGCGACCCGACGACCGAGGTCGCGAAGCACGGCATCGGCGTCGCCTTCCACCGGGGAGAGGCTCGAAGGCGTGCCGTGGTGATAAAACCAACCTATCAGTGGGTGTCCAGTGGTCCGATTCGCTCTCGCTCTCCTGATCCTGGCGGGCTGCGTGGTATCTCCGCGCCGCTCGACTGCGCCGTCGCCCGCCGCCGAACCGGGTCCGCTGACGCCGGCCGTGACCCCGAACCACGAGGAGGAGCGGGCCACGCGCCGCGTGCGGTTCTTCCCAGGCGAGGGAGAGGTATCCGTCCAGGTCTGGGTCTTCGACGAGTGGTGTACGCAGCGGAACGAGTGCCGCGAGGTATCCGTCGCCGGGGCAACGGTGGAGATCTGGACCAACGGCGGCCTCGAAGCCTCGCGGGTCACGGACGAGCGGGGTGTCGTGCGTCTCGGGGACGCGGAGCTTCGACGCGTGGGGTCGCTCCACGTCAACGGGACACGGATCCGCGGCGCGGATGAGGCCCTCCGCCAGCTGGTCGGCCGCATGCGCGCCGAGCTGGCAGGAGTCGGCGGTACCCCGGAGTTGAGGGGCGAGGTCAGCACCGGGGAGGGGGCGGCGCCTCCGCTCCGCATCCGAGTCGCGTCCCGCAGCTGCGCCTCGGAGGACTGCCCCTGGTCGCCAGTCGCGCACGTCTCGGTCGAGCTACAGGGTGCCTCGGAGGCGGGCGCGACGGTATCCGTCTCCGGGCGCACGGATCGACAGGGGGTGGCCGAGATTCCCCTCCAGGAGGTCGCCGATGGCCTGCTCGAGAGCGTGGCTCCCTACACGCTGGTGGTCGACGGCGCGCGGATGGTGGAGCCGACGGGTACGGCCCGAGCGCTGGAGCGGATGCGACGCCGGGCGCACATCGCGCGACTCTTCCGGCAGGACGAACGGGTCGTGACGGTCTGGGACGGGGGGCTGGCGGGGCTCCCGGTCGCGGGCGGTCAGCGTCGGCAGATCGCCGCCGCCTGCCGCCGGGCGAACCTCCGTTGGCAGCGGCGCGACGATGGGGCCTTCGAATGCATCGGCTACGATCTGCCGACGCCCAGGCACGTCGCGGATCACCGCGGCGCGAAGATCGTCTACGTCTTCGACGGGGATACCGTGCGTGAGGCGCGGCTTGCCCTGCCCTACGCACACACCGGCCTCGCGGAGCGTGCCGGGACCAACCTCGCTTGGGAGATCATGCGGCGGCGCGGCCCGTGGCGCGACGGGGGCGGCGGTTGGGCAAGCTGGGTGCGGACCTGGCACGTCCAGGACGTCGAGGGGCGCTCCTGGGACCTGAGCGTCGGGCAGAACGGGGTGTCCCTGATCCTGCAGTATCGGGTGCGACCGGACCGGCCACCTTCGAACCATCCTCTGAGTCCCCTCGACACCCCTCAGTAGGCTCCGGAGGCCGAAGGACCGGCCGCCTTCGAACCATCCTCTGAGCCCCCTCGATACGGCTCGGTAGGCTCCGGAGCCCGGGGGGATACCGAGCCCACTCAGGCCAGCGGATACCGCGGGGGAACTCGCGCCTCGAAAAAAAATCGGGCCGCCTCTTCGAAGGGTATCCGTCTGGCCGAAACGGCAGCGATTCCAACTCGATGGGCGCCGGGGCGACCTCTCTTCGAGGGGCGCCGCAGAGGCCCGTTTCGCGCCGAGCGCGCGAAGTGCACCGGGGAGTATCCGCTACTGGCCTTGTGTGGGCCGGCGAGACCAGCTGTGGCGCGACCTGGAGAGGGCTCTCGAGCCCTTCCCGGCGTTCCTGAGCGCCGCCGACCTGCGCGAGCTGCTCGGTATCTCGAAGTCCGCCGCCCATCGACTGCTGGCCGAAGAGCTTCCCGTCACGACCATCGGAGACCGAATGAGGCGGGTCTCCAAGAGCGCAGTGCTGCGCTACCTACACGAAAGGACGAGAGACCCATGTCACGGATGTACCGCAAGGGAAACAGCAAGAACTGGTACGGCTGGTTCTACGACCCAGCCGGCAAGCGCATCACCCGATCGCTCCGCACGACGGACAAGAGGGTCGCGCGCCGGAAGCTCCAGCGCCTCGAACGAGACGCCTTCGATCCGGCTCGTGCAACCGAGGACCAGGCCACGGAACGCCTCGAAGACGCGCTGATGCGGCACCTTCGAGAGGCCGAAGCGAGGCTCTCGAAGGCGACCGTGCAGATGTATCGGCAGAAGTCGGGCCACCTGCGCCGGGTGCTCGGGAACCCCCGGCTGCGCGAGCTGGCGCGGAACGACGTGCTGGAGTTCGTGTCGACGCGGCAGGCCGAGGGGGCCTCCAACCATACGATCGTGAAGGAGCTGGGGACCCTTCGCCAAGCGCTCAAGCTGGCGCGGACCAGCGGCACGTTCCACCGGGACACGGGCGCCGTCATCCCGAAGCTCTCCGCGAAGTACGTGCCCAAGGACCGTTTCCTGACGCGGGCGGAGTTCCGCGCGCTGCGGGACGCGCTGCCCGAGGATCGGCGGGTCTGGGTGACCGTGGCGGTCTTCACGGGTGCACGCTTGAGCGAGCTGCGGCGTCTTCGCTGGGAGCACGTGGACCTGGAAGCGCGCCGGGTTCGCGTGCGCGGGACGAAGACGCGCGCCAGCGACCGTTGGGTCCCGATGAGCCCGGCGCTCGCAGAGGCGCTCGGGTCGGTCCCCGAAGAGGAGCGCCGCGACCGGGTGCTGAGCCACTGGAAGAACGTCCGGCGTGACCTCGCCGCCGCGTGCGACCGGCTCGGGATTCCGCGCGTCAGCCCCAACGACCTCCGTCGCACCCTCGCGTCATGGCTCAAGCAGGAGGGGGTCGACTCGATGATCGTCGCGCGGCTGCTCGGTCACACCACGTCGCGGATGGTCGAGCAGGTGTACGGGCACCTGGACGATGCCGCGAGGAAGGCCGCCGTCGCGAAGCTCCCGCCGATCGACGGGCCCGACCACGGGGAAGACAACGTGATCGCGCTGCCCATCGGTCGCACCGGGAGCTAGAGCCACAGCCAGGTCGATCGAGACTGGGTCATCGAACGCGCAGTGGCGCAGTCGACGTCGCAACGGTGCCCCCCTCGAAGGGGGCACCGGCGTCCGCGCGATCACGCGAGCGAGGGCCCAGGAGAGGGGCCGTTCTTCGCGGCGGCTTCACTCGGGTCGCGACGTTCTTCTGCTGAAGGTTGCCAGCTCTCCGCATCGACTCAGGCGTCGTCGCGAGCGGCCGTGCCCAGGCCCAGTAGGCCGCCGAGGACGGAGCCGGCCAGCGCGGCCTCCTTGCTCTGGCCGATGGCGAGGCCGATGAGGGCTCCCAGCCCGACCGCGCCGAGCACGTAGGTACCGGGCGCGTCACGGCGGAGGTGCTCCGCGACGTCGCAGGCCGGATCGACCTGGTCGAGGTGCGCCTCGTAGTGCGAGCCGAAGTCTTGGACGTGCAGGCCGACGCAGTTGGCCAGCTCCAGACGGAAATCGGCCCGCTGGCCGCGAGGCAGCCCGAGGGTCTTGCGGAATCCAGCGTCGAGCGGGTGCGTCACGCACCGCTTCTCGACGCGGACGAATTGGCCGCGAGGCAGGAAGTGCAGCTGCGCCGCGACCATGTCCCATGTGTTGTTCATGACTCGAGGTCTCCGTGAATGAGGTCGATCAGGGCGACGCTTCCTTGAAGCGCGCGCGTGGGCGGCGGAGGGCTCGCGAGGAGGCGCGAGCGGCGGGTGTACTCCCGCTCAGGATTGGAGTCCCCGAAGGCGATGGCGTGCTGCGCCATGAACCGCTCCAAGGAGACGCGCGGTCCCCGGTACATGCCCGCCTGGTGCATGAGCAGGAGCGCGTCGCGACGATCCAGCTGACGCAGCCGGTGGACGACTCGCGCTTCTCCCTGTCTGAGGTCTCGCTCGACAGCGCTCAGGGCGTCCCGGGCGGGTTGCGCGAAGCCGTCGAGTGTCATCGACGCCGCCGCGAAGAAGAGGTCCGGCGAGAGCTCGCGGGCGGACACCTCCCCCTTCTCCGCCAGCGCGAGGAGTGATCGCATCTCGAGTTCGGCGGCAAGGTCGATGTGCTCGGAGTCGAGCCCGTGCGCGAAGATGTTCGCTTCGCCACGCGCGTGGTCGGCCAGCAGGAGGCCGAGCCGGCACAGCTGCCAGAGCGCGAAGCGCGCGAGGCAGCGGACGGCCGGGCGGCCGTCGATCGCCCACACGGCCATCCCGTGGCGAAGGTCGCGCAGGAGCCCGTCCGGCGGTGCAGCTTGGAGCTCGAGAACGGAAACGCGCCCTCCGTCCCCTCCCTGCCGCGCTCGGAGCGCGACGCCATGGAGGAGTTCCTCGGACCCCTCACCGTTCTGCTCGGCTCCCTCGGGTTCAACGCCCTCCAGCCCGTCTCGGCCCGCCCCCAGCCCGCGATCGAGGCGGACTCTCCGCTCAGCGGCCGTCCGCTCTTCTTCACCCAATCCAAGCGTCCCATCAGCGCACGTGGCGCATCGACCGACGAAGGCTTCGTTGTGTTCGAAGGCTCACGTGGCGATGCCCAGATCCGAAGCTCACTCGGCAAGGGGTATCTCGCTCTTCGGCTGGACCTGATTGGCGAGGGCGCCATCGTCGAGGAGGGCGACACCATTCGCTTCGTTCGCGACGTGCTGTTCAGCAGCCCGTCGGCCGCTGCGGCGATTCTCGCCGGAGGTGCCTACAACGGGCGCGAAGCCTGGCGCGACGCGCAGGGCGTGACCCTCAAGGAGCTGGAGGACCAGCTCGCTGCCCGCGCCGACGTGGAGGAGCCCTGAGCGGCGGGCCCAAGCGGTAGCACATGGGTAGCAAACCCATGGTCCCCGGTGGGACGCATGGGACGCGCGAAGAGGGCGACGGAACGAAAAAGCCCCGCGAGAAGCGGGGCCGGTGCGGTGCCCAGAGTCGGAATCGAACCAACGACACGCGGATTTTCAATCCGCTGCTCTACCAACTGAGCTATCTGGGCGTTCCCTCGAAAAGGGATGGCGAGACTAGCCCAGCCGATCCGGCTGTCAAGCGTCCGATGCCTCGAAGTTGCCGCCTCGGCGGGGGGGCGCGGTATGCTGTCCGTCGATATGGGGGATGCGCCCACGGATCGCGCCACGGAGGCGTTTCGTCGACTGCTCTCGGACGCCGCGGCAGGCGGCCAGGCCAAGGTCGACGCCCTCGTCGCCCTCTCGCAGCGGACGCTCTTCGTGGCGACCTGGACGCCGGGGAGCGACGACTTCCGCACGCTCGTGAACAGCAGCGGCCAGCAGGCGCTCCCGGTCTTCTCCTCGAAGGCGGAGCTGGACGAGGCGGCCGGGCGCTTCGGCTGGGCGGGCCCGGACGGCTCGGTGCCCCACCTCGAGGTCGGCGCCCGGAAGGTCTTTCGCCGCCTGGTCGAGAGCGACCTCGGCTTCCTCATCATCGACATCGCCTCGGACCACTCGCTCGAGTGCGAGCGCGCCGAGATCGAGCCGCTCATGGGCGGGCGCGGGCGCTCGGACTCGTCGGGGCCCTATGCGGCGGTCGGGCGCATCAGCGAGACGATGCTTCAGGCGGTCAAGCCCGCGAGCGGCGCCGCCCAGCCGCCGGGGTCGCTGCCGGAGGGCGCGCTGCCCCAGGACGCCCCCACGGCGCCGGGCACGCAGGCCGCTCCCCAGACGCCGCCCGCCGCGCCCCCTCAGGCGCCGCCGCCTCCCGCGCCCGCCGCGAAGCCGCCGGGCCTGACCGTGAGCCACGACGCCCCCGCGGCCGGCGGCGCCTCGGCGACCTTTGGCAGCGGCGCGGGGAGCGTCTCGCTCCACCCGCTCGCCGAGGAGCCGAGCGACGAGCTGCTCGACGCGCTCTCGGACGTGCTCCGCGGCTACCCCGAGGTCGAGTGGGCCGCCTTCGCCCTCGCCGCGCGCGGGCCGACGGAGCCGGTGCCGACGGTGGGCCTCCGCGTGGACACGGCCTACCGGGCGCGGGTCAACGAGATCATCGCGCAGCTGAAGCAGACGGGCGACGCGCAGGGGGCGAGCCTCGACGTGCTCCTCCTCGACGACCCCTCGCTCGTGCGCGCCGCGCGGAGCGACGCGCTGGTCTTCTTCCCCTGGCGCCGCCGATCGGTCACCTAACCCCAGACCTCTGGCCTGGCGCATGCGAGACGGGCGCGGCCCTCTCGGACCGCGCCCGTCTGGTCGAAGCGCTTCCGCTCAGCGGCTGCGGACGTCCACGCCGCCCGGGACGCTGCCGCCCGTGAGCCACTGCTCCATGGCGGTCTCGCCGGCGAGGTGGCGGCGGAAGAAGGCGACGCCGATGGTCGAGGTGATGGCCTGCACGGCCGACGCCTCGACGCTCCCGTTCGGGCACGCGCTGCACGCGAAACCGCAACCGGTCGTATCGTAGACGAAGTCCATGTGGTCGGCGCCGAGGACGTCCCACTCGGCCGCCCAGGAGGCCATGGTCGTGCCCTCGTAGAACTGCTGGAAGTTCTGGTCCATGGGCGCGCAGGGCATGAAGCCACCGCTGCCGTTGGTGGTCTCGCCGATGAAGCCCACGGCCGCGGTGATGCCGTTGCTCTGCGAGGGGACGATGTCGGGCGTGGCCGCCGGGTCGCCGCCGAGGGGGCCGCCGCCTCCGTCGACCGGGTCGATGCCGAAGACCGCGCCGACGCGCGAGTCGGCGGCCGCCACCATCGTGCTGAGCTTGCCGCCGAGGCTGTGGCCGGTGACGCCGATCTGCGTCGCGTCCACCGAGCCCGCGACGGGGCCGCTCGTCGTCGCCCAGTCGATCACGGCGATCAGGTCGTCGCGCATCTCGACGTGGTTGGTGCCGCCGAGGAGGCCGCCCTGGTCCGGGTCGGCGCGCACGACGACGAAGCCGTGGCTCGCGAGGCGCTCGGCCAGGGGCAGGTAGTTGGTGCTCTCGAGCTGGAAGCCCGGGACGAGCACGATCAGCGGGAAGGTGCCGTCGCCCGTCGGCACGTGCGCCACCACCGGCGTCGTGCGGCTGGCGCGGCTGACGCTGCCGTCGGTCGTCGTGACGCTGAAGGGGCCGGCCGCGCTCGGATCGCCCTCGACCGGCGGCGTCCCGGCGTCCTCGCCGGGCGTGCCCGAGTCCACGCCCGGCACACCCGAGTCGACGCCCGGCACGCCCGAGTCGACGCCCGGCACGCCCGAGTCCACGCCCGGCACGCCCGAGTCCACGCCCGGCACGCCCGAGTCCACGCCCGGGCCGCCAGCGTCCACGCCCGGGGCCACGCCGTCGTCGTCACCGCAGCCGCCGAGGGCGACCACCAGGAGGAGGGAGAGGGAGAAGCGACGCATGAAGGACCTTTCCGGGCCCCCGTGCGAAGGAGCCCTACCGAAAGCAAGCAGTAGGACTTCGCACAATTGCTTCTCGCTGTCGAGAACCTCTCTCACATCACCCCGAATGGGGTGCGTCTCGGGCCGTGACGGCTCGGCAGCGGGCGCGTTCGGCGGACCCACGCTCGATCGTGCTGCGCGCCGACGGGCGTCGACGAGGCACCCGGGCGGAGCAGGTCGCCGGCCTCAGTCGTGCTGGAAGAGCAGCACGACGTTCTGCTCGTAGCCCGAGACCAGGATCTCGGCCCGCCCGTCCCCGTCGAGGTCGGCCACCTTCATGCCGCCGGCCTGCGGCAGGTTCGGCTGCAGCACGTGCGTCTCGAAGGCCCCGTCGATCTGCTCGAGCCAGTACACGTCCGGGTCGCCGTCCCCGCTCACGACGAAGTCCGTGTCCCCGTCGCCGTCGATGTCGCCCTCGCCGAAGATCCCCGGCGCCGCGTTCCGCTCCACGCCCTCGTTCTCCTTCGCGACGATCCCCTCGGAGAAGACGGTCCGCGCCCAGCTCTCCTCGCGCGCGTCCTCGCCGTCGGGGATCCGGTAGCCGAAGATGGCCGAGTCGATGCCCTCCTCGTGGACGTTCACGTGGTTGCTCCCGACGGCCCAGCGATCGCCCGCCTCGAAGAGCCCCTCGACGACGAACATCTCGATGGACGGCCCGGGCTCGGTGTCGATGACGTGCCGCGTCCACTCGCCGTCGCTCTCGGCCGTCGGCGCGCTCACCTGCTCGATCCACACGAAGCTCGCCGTCCCCGTGAAGAACTCGGCCGTGACGATGTCGAGGTCGCCGTCCTCGTCCACGTCGTAGGGCTCGGGGACGCTCCCGCCGGCGTCGGCCAAGATCGTCCGCGGCGTGGTCTCGAAGCGCTCGGGCGTGTCGGCGCCGCGGAACCAGACCGTGCGCGCTCCGCCCTCGCCCATCGGGCTGAAGAGCTCGGCGACGGTGAGCAGGTCGAGGCGCCCGTCCCCGTCGAGGTCCTCGAGCAGGCCGAGGTGATAGAACTCGTCGTTGCCGGCCTCGATCAGCGTGTGGCGCACCCACTCGCCGCCCTCGTTCTCGAACCAGGCGAGCCCGCCGCAGGGGCGACGGAAGAGGTTGCAGATGAGGAAGCCGTGCGGGACCAGCACGTCGAGGTCGCCGTCCTCGTCGACGTCCTCGAAGGTCACGTCGTTGGGCCACTGGAGCGCGTCCTCCGGTCGCACGACGGCCTCGCGGGTCCAGTCCTCGATGGAGTCGCCCTGCCGGTAGATCACGACCTCGCCGTTGGGGAGGCGCGTCGGGTTCTCGAGGAGCCCGAAGTGGCCGTAGACGATGTCCAGGTCGCCGTCCCCGTCGAGGTCGGCGAGGTCGCCGAAGGCCGGGCCGAGGGCGGCGTCGTCGATGACGTGGCGGGTGAAGCCATCCGCGGGATCCTCGAGCTCGAGGGGCGGGAGGCCGCCGGCGTCCTCGGGCATGGGCGAGGCCGCGTCGACGCCGGGGGAGCCCGCGTCCGGCGTGGGCGTGGCTCCGTCGTCGTCGCCGCAGGCGAAGACGGCGAGGGAGAGGAGGCAGGCGAAGAAGGAGCGGATGCGCATGGAGATCTCCGTCGGCCGGCGCAGACTTCGCGTCCGGTCGGCTGGGCCCCGTGGGGCCGGGCGGAAGGGCTGGCGGAAGGGCTGGGTGGAAGAGCGGGCGGACGATCCGCGCGGACGAGGCGGGCGGACGATCCGCGCGGAGGAAGAGGTCGAAGGAGCCGGTTCAGGGGACCGGCAGGGTCACCGTGATCTCGAGGTCCGTGTCGACGACCTCGATCGGGCCCGTGACGCCGGTCGAGTCCTCGGGCCCCGGGATGGTCGGGCTCGGCGGATCGAAGTCGAGGACGCCGAGGACCCAGTAGGTGCCCGGCGGCACGTCGAGGAGCGACGCCGTGGCGGGGAAGGTGGGCGCGTCGAGGCGCTCGAGGGCGACCGGCGGCGTCATGGGGCTCTCCTCGGTGAAGGCCCCGACGAGCACGCGCCCGTCGAAGCTCGTCGCCTCGGACTCGACGGTCACGGTGACGGTCGGGTCGGCGCCCGCGTCCATGGGCGCGCCGGCGTCGCTGGGCCCGGCGTCCGCCATCCCGCCGTCGTCGTCACCGCAGCCCAGCGCGAGCACGGCGAGGAGCGCCCAGGCGCGGCTCACGGAGCCTCACTGTGCGGCGAGGGGCAGCTGCCCGTCGTCGTGCACATGCCGAAGTAGAGGTCGCCCGGGCCGGTCGGGCCGGTGAAGGCGGCGCAGGTGCGGCACTCGGCGCCGGGGTCGCAGTCCGAGTCGACCTGGCAGAGCTCGGCGACGTTCGAGCCGGAGCAGGCGCCCGCCTGGCAGACCGCGCCGGACATGCTCACGCAGCAGTTCTCGCCGGCGCCGCAGTCCTCGGGCCCGTCGCAGGTGCCGGCCGAGGAGAAGGCCCCGCCGCAGCCGCTCTCGGAGGCGCACATCTGACCCGAGAGGCTCGTGCAGCAGACCTGCGGCGCCATGCAGGAGGTGCCGTCGCAGCCGACGTAGCCGGGGCGCTCGTCGGAGACGAGGCGCGGGTCCCGCATGTCCGTGGAGCCGCTGCCGGCGTCCTCCCCGGGGCTCGTCGTCCCGGCGTCCACGCCCGGCGTCGGCGTGCCCGAGTCCACGCCCGGCGTCGTCGGCGTGCCCGAGTCCACCCCCGGCGTCGGCGTCGTGCCCGAGTCCACGCCCGGCGTCGGCGTCGTGCCCGAGTCCACGCCGCCGCCGCGGCCGTCGTCGTCGCCGCAGGCGAGCGCGAGACAGAGGAGGAGCGAGAGGAGGGGAAGCAAGCGGGTCATGGGAGCTCCGGGGGTCGGTCGAGAAAGGAGGAAGAGGTGAACGGAGACGGAAGCGGGATCAGGGGTGGAGGTAGGAGGCCACCCGGCCTCCGAAGCAGGCGGCGGAGGCGTCCGCGAGGCCCGCGCTCGACGCGCCGAAGGCGGCCTCGAGGTGCGCGGTCACGTAGTGGTCGATGACCGGCCAGGCCTCCCGGACCGGCAGGTCCGTCTCGCGGCAGCCGTCCTGCGCGAGCATGAGCACCAGGTCGGGCACCTCGAAGCCGGCGCGCTCGGCGATGGCGATGACGCCGCCCTGCTCGGCGCCGATCAGGCAGATGTCCGAGAAGGCGAGGTGGCCGGCGTCCTGGATGACGACGAGGCGCTTGGTGGGCGCGTTCGCGTCGTCGTAGGTGCGCTGCGTGAGCTCGGGGGTGGCGAGCCCGTCGGTGGTGCCGCCCATGATCAGGCCGGCGCCCGTCTCGGAGGTCGGGGCGGCGACCGTGGCGAGGCCCACCCAGGCCGTGGCGCCGAGGTCCGAGTCGTCGAAGAGCGCCTGCACGGCGCCGCCGCCGGCCGAGTGGCCCATGACGGCGACGCGCGCGAAGTCGAGGCGCCCGGCGAAGCGCCCGCTCGCCGCCTCGTTCTCGGCCTGCATGAAGGCGTGGGCCGCGAGGATCTGCGAGTAGGCGTCGTCGCGGACCGGCTGGTCCTCGAGGATCTGCGTGAGGTTCCGCTCCGGATGCTCGGGGGCGACGACCACGTAGCCCCAGGTCGCGAGGTGCGCCGTGAGCGCCGAGGACTGGGTGCGGAAGCCGCTGATGCCGTGGCTGAAGTAGACGACCGGGAAGGGGCCGGCGGCGGCGGGGACGTCCCGGTAGGCGTCCATGACGAAGACCGTGTCGGCGTCGACGGGGACGTTCCGGGCGAGGTCCGGCGGGAGCCAGTCGACCATGTCGTAGGAGGCGCGCTCGAGGCCGGCGACGGCGTCCGGCTCGGCCGGGTACCAGACCTCGACCGGGAGGCCGTCGACGTCGAGGGAGGTGACGCCGGCCGCCCAGGGGCCCTCGTCCGCGTAGGGGGCGTCGGCGCAGCCGAGCCCGTCGCCGCCGTCGGACGCGCATGCGACGAGGAGCAGGGCGAGCAGCGGGGAGAAGGCGCGGAGGAGCGGACGGGAAGAGAAGCGCATGGGGGCTCCGGGGGCGCCGCGCGGAGCGGCCGGGGGAGAGAGCCGCCCGGTGAGCGTGCTCACGCGAAACGAGGCGTGGGCCGGACAACGGGACCGGCCCTGGGTACGTGGCAGAATAAAAAGTAGCAAGTAGGACTTCTAAGTTTACTCACGTGAAATCGCTTCACCGGATCGGGCGCCGAACGGCCCTCTGGACACGCCGGCGGCCTTGACGCGGCCCAGCCGAACGGCCACCTCCTCTGGGTGCCCGCTCCGCCCCTCGGCGCCTCCCCGCCGCACCTCGTCCAGCCTCCGCCCGGGCCGCGCTCCCGCGCGCTCGTGGATCGGCTCGCCCGGAGCGAGTGCCCCGCCTTCACGGCCCGCCGCGCCCGCCGCGCCGAGGCCTCCGGGGCGTCGCAGGACCCGATCGTCTGGGCCGAGGCGCGCGGCGCCAACGTGGTCGACGCCGACGGAAACGTCTTCGTCGACCTGACGAGCGGCTTCGGCGTGCAGGCCGTCGGCCACGCCCACCCGCGCGTGGTGGAGGCGGTGCGGCGCCAGGCCGGCAGGCTGCTCCACGGGCTCGGCGACCTCCACCCTTCGGACGTGAAGATCGCGCTCCTGGATCGGCTCGCCGAGCTCGCCCCCTGGGACGAGGCGCGCGTGGTCCTCTCGCTGAACGGCGCGGACGCGGTGGAGACGGCGCTGAAGACGGCGGTGCTCGCGACCGGCCGCTCCGGCGTGCTCGCCTTCGAGGGCGGCTACCACGGCCTCGCCCACGGGCCGCTCGCCGCCTGCGGCTACGCGCCGGGCTTCCGGCGCCCCTTCGCGGCGCAGCTCAACCCGCACGTGCGCTTCGCCGCCTGGCACGAAGCGGAGCTCGGCGACGCCCTCGCTGCCGTCGACGCGGCCTGGGGCGACGACGTCGGGGCCGTGCTCGTCGAGCCCCTCCAGGGGCGCGGGGGGATCCGCCCGGCGCCGCCCGGCTTCCTCGCGGCGCTGGCCGAGCGCTGCCGCGCGCGGGGGGCGCTCCTGGTCGTCGACGAGATCCTCACCGGGCTCGGCCGCTGCGGCGCGCGCTGGCTGAGCGTGGCGCAGGGCGCGGAGCCGGACCTGCTCTGCGCGGGCAAGGCGCTCGGCGGCGGGCTTCCGGTGAGCGCCTGTCTCGGCCGGGCCGACGTGATGGCCGCCTGGGGCGCGCCGGACGGCGAGGCCATCCACACGGGCACCTTCTACGGGCACCCGCTCGGCGCGGCGGCGGCGCTGGCGGCGCTCGACGTGCTCGAGGAGGAGGCGCTCGCGGCGCGCGCCCAGGAGCTCGGCGAGCGCTTCGCCGGGGCGCTCCACGAGGCCACCGGCCGGCCCGTCACCGGCGCGGGCCTGATGCTCGGCGTGCGCTACGAGGGGTCGACCCTGCCGCTCGTCGCGCGCCTCCTCGCGCGCGGCTACCTGACGCTCCCGGCCGGCGCGGGCGCCACGACGCTCCAGCTCGCGCCCCCGCTGACCATCGACGAGGCCCTCCTCGACGGCTTCGTCGCGACCCTCGCGGAGCTCGGCGATGGCGCCGGCTGAGGCCCCCCTCGAGGAGGCCCGGGCCGCGCTCCGGGACCGCGCCCTCGCGCTCGTCGCCCGCCTCGGAGACGGCGCCCGCGACGACGCCGCGCGCGACGCGCTCCTCGCCGACCTCGCCGCCTTCCAGGCGCGCCACGTCGCCCCCTACGGCAACCTCGTGCGCGCTCGCGGGGCCGGCGCGGCGCTGCCCACGGACGTCTTCCGCCACGCGCGCGTCGCGGCGCATCCGCCGAGCGCCGACCTGCGCGTCTTCCGCACCAGCGGCACCACCCACGGCGCCCGCGGCGCCCACGCCTTCCGCGACCTCGCCCTCTACGACGCCGCCGCCCGCGCCTGGGCGAAGCACATGCTCTTCCCCGACGTGGAGCGCCTCGACCTCGTCGTCCTCGCGCCGCACGAGGACGAGACGCCGGACTCGTCGCTCGGCTACATGCTCGCGCGCTTCGCCGAGTGGTTCGGCCGCCGCACGCGCTGGGTCTGGCGCGAGGGCGGGCTCGACCTCGACGCGCTCCGCGAGGCCACCCGGAACGCCACCGGCCCGGTCGCGCTCCTCGGGACGAGCTTCGCCTTCGTGCACGCCGACGACGGCCTCGGGGACGCGCGCGTCGAGCTCCCCGCCGGGAGCCGGGTGATGCAGACCGGCGGCTTCAAGGGGCGCTCGCGCGAGCTCGAGCCGGCCGCCATGCGGGCCATGCTCACCCGGCGCTGGGGCGTCCCCGAGAGCCACGTCGTCGCCGAGTACGGCATGACCGAGCTGAGCTCGCAGGCCTACGAGACCCCGCTCCGTGACGCCGCGCTCGGGCGCCCGATCGGCGCGCGCCGCCTGCTCTTCCCCGGCTGGGTGCGCGCCACCCCCGTCGACCCGGCCACGCTCGCGCCCACGGCGGGCGAGGGCATCCTGCGCATCGACGACGCCGCGAACCTCGACTCCGTGGCCGCGCTCCAGACCGCCGACCGGAGCCGGCGCGTCGAGGTGGACGGCGACGCGGGCTTCGTCGTGCTCGGCCGCGCGCCCGGGGCCGTGCCGCGCGGCTGCTCGCTCGCCGTCGAGGAGGCCCTCGCCCGGAGCGGCGCGCGATGAGCCGCCTCCGCGAAGCCCGACCGAGCCGCTCGCCGGGGAGAAGCGCCGCGCCGCCGCGCGCGCGCGGCGGGCGCCGGGAGCGCGGAACGATGAGCGCCTACCGCGACGCCCGGCCGAGCCGCTCGCCGGGGAGAAGCGTGACCGCCGCGCCGCCGCGCGCGGCGGGCGCCGGGAGCGCGGAACGATGAGCGCCTACCGTGACGCCCCGGCCGAGGCCATCGACGCGCTCGCGCGGCGGCTCCGGGACCGCGCGCCCGTCGAGCTCGACGCCGACTGGGCCTCGGACAAGCTCGCCGACGCCGCGCAGCGCCTGGTCGGCGACGAGCCGCTGGTCCAGGCCATCGCCGAGCGCGCCGCGCTGGCCCCGGAGCTGGTGCGCTGGGGCATCGCGACGACCGCCGAGGGCGTGCGGCGGGACGCGCTCCGGCGACTCCGGGAGGACGCCGGCCTCGGCGAGCGGGCCCGCCCCAACCGCGCGCGCCTGGCCGTGGTCGCGCTCGCCGGCAACGTCTTCAGCGCCTGCGTGCGCCCCATCCTCCTCGCGCTCCTCCACGAGCTGCCCGTGCTCGTCCGCGCCTCCTCGCGCGACGACGTCCTCGCCCGCGCCCTCGTCGCGCGCCTGCCCGCGCCTTTCGACGAGGCCGCCGCCGTCGTCGGCTTCCCGCGCGACGACGCGGCCGCCTGGGCCGCGCTCCTCCGCCACGCCGACGTGGTCCACGCCTACGGGGGCGACGCCGCCCTGCGCGCCATGCGCGACGCGACGCCCCTCCAGGCGCGCTTCGTCCCCCACGGCCACGGCCTCGGCGTCGCCGCGCTCCGGGGCGAGCCCGACGAGGTCGACGCCGGAGCCCTTGAGGCCCTCGCCGAGGACGTCGCCGCCTACGACCAGCGCGGCTGCCTCTCCCCGCAGCTGCTCCTCTGCCGCGCCCCCGCGCGCCTCGCCCCGCGCCTCCTCGAGGCGCTCGACGCGCTCGGCCGCCGCTGGCCCCTCGGGCCCCGCTCCTCCGCCCAGGACGCCGCGACCAGCCAGTGGCGCGGCACCGCCGCCGCGCTCGGCACGCTCCTCGAAGGCGAGCACGCTGCCCTGGCGATCGAGACCGGGACCCCGCTCCCGCTGCCGCCCGGCCGCCGCCAGCTCGTCGTGCGCTCCTGCCCCGACGAGGCCGCCCTCACCCCGGCGCTCGCCGCCTTCGGCCCGACGCTCAAGGCCCTCGGCGCCCACGATCCCCGCCGCCCGACGGCCGCCGTCCCCCACGCCCTCGCCACCCTCCCCGCCGGCGTCGCCCCGCGCGTGAGCGAGTGGGGCCAGATGCAGCGCCCGCCGATCGAGGCGTGGCTCGACGGCTTCCCCCCGAGCGAGGGGCTGCTCTGGCGGGCGGGGGAGTAGGCGGAACGCGGGCGGAGCGCCGGGCGGAGACGAGCGGGAGCCACAGCACGAGCCGGAGCCACAGCGCGAGCCGGAGCCACAGCGCGAGCCGGAGCCACAGCGCGAGC
>PABA01000222.1 GCA_002699025.1 Sandaracinus sp.
CCCACGGACAGCGGAAAGCGGAAAGCGGAAAGCCGCGAGCGCAGCGAGCGCAGCGAGCGCGGCGAGCACGGCGCGCCGAGCCGCTCCGCGAACGCGGCCGCCGCCGCTGCGGGGGTCCGCCCCCCACGGACAGCGGAGAGCGGAGAGCGGAAAGCCGCGAGCGAAGCGAGCGCCGCGAACGCGGCCGCCGCCGCTCCGGGGGTCTGCCCCCCACGGACAGCGGAAAGCGGAAAGCGGAAAGCCGCGAGCGAAGCGAGCGCCGCTACCGGAGCGGGCGCGCGACCATGGCGAGCCGGTCGCGCTCGAGCAGCGCGGCGAGGGCGTCGCCCATGCGCCGGGTCGCGTCGAGCACGGCGCGCCAGACGCGGATGCGCGCGTCGTCGTCGAGGCGCGCGAAGTCCTGCCGGTCCGGGATCTTCGCCAGCGGGAGCTGCGCGACGAAGGTCGGGCTCGGCGCGATCACGATCGTCCGGCGCAGACCGCGGGTCCGGCGCCAGCGGAGCTTCTTGTCGAACCAGCCGGGCGCCAGCTCCGGGAAGAAGTGCGGGTAGAGCGCGAGCCCGTCGTCGGGGTCGATCTCGGCCCCGAAGTGGTAGTCGCTCATGCCGCCGTCGCGGTAGACGCCCTTCGGCGCGGCGACCGGATCGCGCACGCCCTCCATCACGAGGGGCACGGCGGCGCTCGCCATCAGCGCGTCCTTCGCGTTCGCCTCGAGGAGCGGTGCGTGGCGCGTGCGGAGCGCCCCCCAGGGCGCGAAGGGGCCGCGGTCCGGCGCGCCGTCCTCGCCGATGGCGTCGAAGACCACCCGCTCGAGGCTCGCGTTCAGCGCGCGGCGGTCGACGGCGTTCAGCGCCGCCGTCACGCCGAGGGCCAGCGCCTGCGCCCGCCCCTCGCGGGCGACGAGGTGCCGGGCGCGCACCGTGACCACGTGCGCCCGCAGCGTCGCATGACGCGCCAGGTGCCCGGCGCCCGCCCGGCCGAGGATCGCGTCGAGGATCCCCGCGGATTGACGGCTGACTTCGGCCGGTGGCGGTTTGCTCGGGTAGCGCTGCGCCACGTAGGCGTCGGCGAAGCGCTCGAGCGCCGCCACCGGATCGGGCTGGGCCAGGCAGGCCAGGCGCCAGCTCCCGATGGACGAGCCGACGGCGTGGAGCGGGGTGCGTCGCGCGAGGAGCCAGGGGAAGAGCACGCGGTCGAGGCCGTGCAACACCAGGCCCTTCGGCCCGCCGGACGCCGCCGCGAGGACGCGCACCCGGTCGGGCCGCAGCCCGTGCGAGCGGAGCTCGGCGAGCGCGTCGGGGCCGGCGAGGACGGTGAGCGGCGAGGCCACGCGCCGATCATGCCCAGGCGGCCGGCGCTCGCAACACCCGCGCGGCGCCGATTCCTCGACCCGCGGCCCGGGTCTCGCCGCCTCGGCGCTCCGACGCGCCGTGGCATGCTCCCGCCATGGTCGCGCCCCCCGGCTCCCCCGAGCACTGCCCGCGCTGCGCCGCCCCCCTCGGCGCCGAGCACGTCGTCGCCCTCGGCGCCGTCGCCCGCTGCGACGCCTGCGCCACCCTCGTGGGCCTCCGCCGCGACCTCGGCCCGGTGCAGGGCGTCGAGCTCCTCGAGGACGGCGCCACGCTCCGCCTGCGCGTCGCCCGCGGCCAGATGCGCGCGTCGATCCAGGGTCGGGAGGCCCTCGTCGGCGCCGTGTTCGCGCTCCCGGCCTTCATCGGCGTCTACGCCCTCGGCGTGGGCACGCTCCTCTCGCTCCTCGCCGCCGCCGCCACCTGGCTCGCGACCGCCCTCTTCGCGGCGCGCTTCCGCCGCTGGCTGCCGCCGCTCACGGTCGACGGCGCCGGCGTCGATCCGGGCGTGATGGGCGTCGCGCGCATCCCGCGGGAGGCCATCGTGGGCGTCTGGCCCTGCACGCTCGAGCGCGACTACCCGGACCCGCCGGTGAACGCCGGTGACCCGGAGCTGAGCCGGCGCCACCGCGAGACCATGCGCCGGATGATCGGCCTGGTGATGGAGCGCGGCGACGGCACGCGCACGGTCGCGCTGATGGGCGTCGCCCTCCCGGAGCAGGCGGTGGCCGCGGCGCGCCTGGTGCGGCGCCACCTCGGCCTCGGCGCGCGCCCGGCGAAGCGCGACGCGTAGCGATCGCCCGTGCCCGGCGTGCGGCGGTGCTGCGATCGAGAGCGCGCGCTCTCCGCCTCGGGAGCCCTCTCCGGCGCATCGAGGACGCGCCCGTGCACGACCGTGCCCGAGGACGCGGCGGCGCGGCGAAGGTCCTGGGGCGCCGCGCTCTCGGCTCGTGAGCCCCGGCGAACCGTGCGGTCGGGCATGGTCGTCGCCCTGCGATCCTCGTCGAGAGCACGCTTCGGCGTCGGTCCGCGTTATGGTGAGCCGTCATGGGGGAAGAGCACTCGCCCTCGGCCGAGACGGTGGAGGCGCTCCGCGCGGAGATCGCCGAGCTCCGGGCCGAACGGGACACGACGCTGCGCCGCATCGGTGATGTCGCGCCGGTCTTCCTGATCGAGCTCGACCGCCGCGGCCACGTGCGCTGGTTGAACCGCTTCTTCGAGGAGGCGACCGGCTGGCGCCTCGAGACGATCCGGGGGCAGGACGGCATGGAGCTCTTCGTGCCCGAGGAGGAGCGCGCAGGACACCGGGAGGCCTTCCGCGCCGCCCTCGACGACGACGGGACCCCCCACACCGGCACGCTGCTCGACGCCCGCGGTGGCCGCCGGCAGGTCGACTGGAGGCGCACCTCCGTGCGCACGAACGGCCACACGGACCAGAGCCTGCTCATCGTGGGGCGCCCCCACGACGGAGCCGAGGAGCTCCGCGAGCAGCTCGCTTCTCGCGACGCCGCGCTGCACGCCTTCGCGAGGACGATGGAGGAGGTGCTCTGGATCGCGGACGTTCTGGGCGACCGATTCGTCTACCGCTACCTGAGCCCGGGCTACGCCCGCTACTCGCATCTCCCCGTGGAGGCCTACTACGAGGACGGCCTCGTGATGTTCGAGCACGTGCATCCGGACGACCGCCCGCTGCTCACGGACGTCCTCGGGGGCATCGTGAGCGGGGAGCTCCGCGGGCGATCGGAGCTCGAGTATCGAATGACCTGCCCGGACGGGCAGGTCCGCTGGGTGCGCTCGATGCTCACGATCGTCCCGATCCATGGCGGGGTCCGTCTGCTCGGCATGACCCTCGACGTCACCGAGCGGCGACGGATGGCCGAGGCGCTCGAGGCGAGCCGCGACCAGCTCGAGGCGCGGGTGCGGGAGCGGACCGCGGAGCTCGAGGCGGCGAACGAGGCGCTCCGCTCCGAGGCGCGGGTGCGCGCCGCGGCCGAGGAGCGAGCCGAGCGGGCGCGAGGCCACCTGAAGACGATCCTCGACCAGCTCTTCGCCTTCGTCGGCGTGATGGACGCCGAGGGGCGCCTCGAGTACGTCAACGAGGCCGCCCTGGCCGCGGGTGGGCTCGCCCCCGAGAAGGTGGCGGGGGTGCGGCTCTGGGAGGCGCCTTGGTTCGAGGCCTACCCGGAGTCGGTGGCGCACCTGAAGGACGCGGTCGTGGGCGCCACCAGCGGGGAGAAGCTGCGTGTCGACGCGCGGGCCGACACGGTCGACGGTCCGATCTGGATCGACATCGGGTTCTCACCCCTCCTCACCGAGGACGGGCGAGTGGACGCCATCATCGGTTGCGCCGTCGACATCACGGCGCGACGTGAGGCGGAGGCCGAGGCGCGGCGCTCCATGCACGAGCGTGGCGTGCTCCTCCGCGAAGTCCACCATCGGGTGAAGAACAACCTGCAGGTCGTCTCGAGCCTCCTCTCGCTCCAGGCCGGGCGCCTCCCCGAAGGGGACCCGGCGAAGCGCCCGCTCGAGGAGACGCGGCAGCGGGTGCACGCGATCGCCTCGCTCCACGAGACGCTGCACGGCGCGCGGGAGCTCGGCCGCGTCGCCCTGGATCGCTACCTCGAGCACGTGCTCGGCGACCTCCAGCGCCTGGCCCACGATCGCCGCGACGTGCGCTTCGAGCTCGAGCTCGAGGCCGTGGAGGTGCCCCTCGACGGCGCCGTCCCGCTCGGGCTGATCGTGACCGAGCTGGCGATGAACGCGCTCGAGCACGCCTTCCCCGAGGGCCGGGGCACGGTCCGCGTGGCGCTGCGCGGAGGCGAGGAGGTGGAGATCACGGTCGCCGACGACGGCGCGGGCTTCGCCGCGCCTCTGGGCGCCACGGCCTCTGGAACGGACGGCCCGGGAACGGACGGCTCGGAAGCGGGCGGCTCGGGAGCGGGCGGCTCGAACGGCGCGAAGGCGTCGCGCGCGAGCGCCTCGCTCGGGCTCCGGCTGGTCGACCGGCTGATGCGCCAGCTCGGCGGGACGCTCGCGGTCGAGCAAAACGACCCCGGCACGCGCGTGATCCTTCGCTGCCCCCTCGGCGAGCCGAGCGCGCCGGCCCCGCGCTGAGAACGCGCGCTCGTCGGCGACCGGCCGCCCGGCCGCGGCGCCCCGCGCCGGGTGAGTCGGGGCCTCTCCGGCGTCCGCGCTCCGCCGCGCCGCCCTCGATCGACATCGGTGCGTGGCGCTCCCCCTCGGTGGAGCGCCGCCGCGACGCGCGACGGCGTCCACCGGCGCGCGGCGACCCCGCTTCCGCGGCGCGTCCCGTCGACGCGCCTCAGCGGAGCGCCGCCGCGACCCGCGCGCGGAGCGCTCCGTCGACCCGCCCACGCTCCTCGAGCCAGCGGCGGGCCTGCTCCTCGAGCGAGGCGGCGTCCTCGCCCTCGCCGGGCCAGCCCAGGCAGCGCGGCGTGTCCTCGACCAACGCGACCGCGTCCAGGGTCAGCGGCAGGTCGACCTCCCGCCCCGCCAGCCAGGCGTCGGCCCGCCGGATCCGACCGAGCCAGGCGCCGAGGTCGCTCCCCGATCGCACGGCCCGCTCGAGCTCCTCCTCGAGCGTCCGCGAGGCCGGCGCGAAGGCCCAGAGCCGCCAGCCCTCCCCGTCCGGGCCGAGCACCAGCGCCCGCTCGTCGGGCAGGAGCTCGCGCACGCGGACCAGCGCCCGCACCTCCCGGAGGAGCGCGTCGCGCGCGGCGGCCTGCGCCTCGAAGCGCCACGCCCGGCGCGTGTGCACCACGAGCCCCCGCTCGGTCCGCCACTCCTCCGCGCCCGCCGGCGCCCAGGGCCGGACCCGGGGCGCCCGCTCGAGCGCCCCGGCGCCTTCGAGCAGGCTCCGCGCCAGCACCGGAGGCCAGCTGAAGCCCGCCGGGAGCGCCTCGGACGAGGGCAGGCTCGGCCCGCTGCGGCCCTCGTCACGCTCCCGCGCCGCCCGCTCGCGGGCCCCCTCGGCGCGGCGCTGCACCTTCACGGCGAGCCCCGCCCCCTCGGCCTGGCGCATGGCGTCGAGGAGCGCCTCGGCGGAGGTCTCCACCGCGGGGAAGCCCTCGATCGAGCCCGTCTCGAGGAGCGCGCGCACGCGCTCGATGGCGAGGCGCACGGCCGCGAGGAAGGTCCCGCGCACGCCCTCGCCGCGCTCGGCCGAGGCCGAGAGGATCGGCACCGCCGTCGGCACCTCCAGGAAGCTCGCCAGCGACACGGGCCCGAGCGCCCCCGCGAGGTCGCGCTTGTTGGCCTGGACGACGAGCCCGATGGGGACCGTGCCCGCGCTCCGGCGCGCGAGGAGCGAGCGGAGCTGGTGCCAGCTTCGCCGCGTGCGCCCCACCGCGTGGGGGCGCGCGTCGGCGACGAAGACGACCGCGTCGGCGGCGTCGAGGAGGTAGGTGCGGCGCCGGAGCAGCTCCGGCTGGCCGGGCACGCTCACGAGCTGGCAGCGCACGGGCCGCCCGCCGACCTCCCCTCCCTGGAAGTCGAGCCAGTCGAAGAACTGGGTGCGCCGCCCGGCGCTCCCGGGCGCCTCCACGCGCGCGCCCCGCCGCGTCAGGCGCAGGCCCTCCTCGAGCCGGCGCAGGTTGGTCGTCTTGCCGGCCTCCGCGGCGCCGTCGTAGACGACGCGGACGACGAGCGCCCCCGTGCGCTGATCGAGGAAGGGCATGGTGAGCCTGGTGACCACCTCGGGGCCGGGCGCCGAGCGCGCCCGAGCCCGCGGGCACCGCGCCGCGCGGGCCGCCGGGCGCTCGCGAAGGGCGAGGCCCGCGGCCGGGAGCGCGTATCGCGTAGGCGCTGGGCGGAGCGTGGAGCGCGACGGGTTGGATCGCCCGTCCACGAACCGAGGAATGGCGGCGCCCTTTCGAGCGTGAGGGGATGGGGCGAGATGGGCTCGTCCCGCCCTCGGGTCGCCGGGCGCCTACGCGATGCGTGCTCCTAGCACGGCGGAGGCGTCAGAGGGCGCTCTCGATGTCGCTCAGGCTGGCCCGGCTCTTGGTCAGCGCCATGCCGATGTTCACCTTCGCGCGGCAGACGTAGACGACCGCGTGGTCCGGGTACTTCTTCGAGCGCAGGAAGACGTGCAGCAGGTTGTCGCTGAAGACGAGGATCTCGCGGAAGTAGTGCGAGCCATCCTCCGCCTGGCCACGGGACCGGCGGAACATCTTCTCGATGGTGCTGACGGACTGGCCCTGGAAGAGGTCCGCCGTCGCGGCGGCCACCAGATCGAGCACCTCCTGCGGGTGCGAGTCGACGGTCTTCACGCCGAGCAGCATGCCGGTGCTCATGTCGACGTAGCCGGCGGCCACACACTCGGGGATGGAACCCTGGGCCTGGGCGAGGGCGTTCTCGAGAGACATCGTTCTCCTTGTCTGGGGACCCGTGGCCCCCCCTGTCGTTTCATCGATCGCCGGGGCGCTCCCCCGGCGTATGTCGGTGCCGGGCGATCCGGCGGAAGTCGTGCCGGCGCCGCCGGCGGGGTGGCTCTCAGCGCAAGGCCGGCTCGCGCAGGCCGGGGGCGAGGGTCTGGCGCCGCAGGCGTTCGGCGAACTGGATCAGGAACGCGCTCTGCTCGTCCGACTGGATGGAGCGCGGCCGGAAGCTGCGGATCCGATCCACGGCCTCGACGACGCTGGCGCCCTCCCAGATCAGCGCCGCCGCCAGCACCGTCCCCGTACGGCCGAGCCCGGCCAGGCAGTGCACGGCGACCACCTCGCCGGCGGAGCGCCAGGTGACGAAGCGCCGGCAGAGCGCCTCCATGGCCTCGAAGCTCGGCGTCCGCATGTCGACGATCGGCAGGTGGTGGCCGCGCATGCCGAAGCGGGCGAGGGCCTCCGGGTCGACGGTCCGCTCCTCCTCGAGCGTGACCACGACGCCCACGCCGAGCCGCTGGAGCGCCTCCAGGTCGTGGTCGAGGTCGCGCACGATGCCGGGCCGGGGGCAGCCGCCGAGCGTGCCGGGGAGCGCCCAGTAGAAGTCGCGCGGGCCGCGCGAGGAGTCGATGAGGCGCCGCGTCGCCGGGGGGAGCGGCGTCGGCCGGGGCTCGTCGTCGGCGAGCTCCTCGGGGCGCGCGTTGAGGCTCGGCAGGGAGACGCGGCCCGTGCGCACGAACTGCTGGCCGTGCTCCGTGTGCGGCGCGGCGAGGAACTGCGCGGCGGGCTGGCGCTCGAAGACGCGCCCTCCGGCGAGGAGGGCGATGTCGCCGCCGAGGCCCCGGGCGACGCGCTGGTCGTGGGTGACGACGAGGAGCGCCCGGTCGCGCGCGACCCGGCGGAGCAGCGCGACCACGGCCTCCCGGCCGCTCTCGTCGAGGCCGGCCGTCGGCTCGTCCACCAGGAGGAGCTTCGCGTCCGTCGACGCCGCTCGCGCGATGGCCAGCCGGCGCTGCTCGACGAGCGGGAGGTCCATGACCTCTTCGCGGAGGCGCTCGGCCAGCTCCGGCAGCCCGAGCTCCTGCAGGATCGCCCCCACCCGCTCGGTCTGCTCCGGCTTGCTCAGCGCCGCCCGGTCCGGGAGCGCCGAGACGAGGTTCTCGCGCACGGTGGAGACGAGGAAGCGCGCGTGCTGCTGCACGATGGCTGGTCGCGCGCCCTCGCCGAGCGGGCGCCCGTCGTAGCGCGCCTCGCCCCAGCACTTCAGCGCCGGCTGCACCTCGTTCAGGCCGGCCAGCGTGCGCAGGAGGGTCGACTTGCCGCCGCCTGCGGGCCCCATGAGCGCGACGGCGCCTCGGGCTCCGATCTCGAGGCGGAGGGCGCTCAGGACGATCTGGTCACCGAAGGCCACGCCGAAGCGGCGCAGCACGAGGAGGGGGGCGCTCACGAGGCGGCCCCACTCGAAGAAGATCCGGCGGAGACGCCGCCCGGGGCGCCGGCTCCCTCGCTGGGGGGGGTGCGAGGGAGGGCGCGCAGCGGGCGGCGCTCCGCGCGGAAGTCGTGGGGCTCACCAAGACGCCCCTCCGGGGCCCACGCCGAGCTGGCCGAGGAGGCGCTCGAGCACCGGGCGCCAGCGAGGCGCGCGGCGCTCTTCGGTGGCGATCAGGGCGTCGAGCTCCGGGTCCAGGCCGTCGAGGCGCTGGAGGGCGATGAGCTGGTCGGCGGGCATGAGGGTGCCCGTGGAGGCCTCGAGGGCCTCGCGCAGCGCGGCGTGGTCGTGCTCGACGAGCTCCTGCCGGCGCGAGACCTGCGCGAGGAGATCACCGAAGCCGACCAGGTCCTGCAGGAGGCGATGACCCACGGCGACCTGCGGGTCGCGGAGCCAGGCGAGGATGCGCGCCTGGAGCTTGCGGATCTCGATGCGGTCGCCGATGCGGAGCTCCGTGTAGACCTCGCGCCCGATCAGCATCGCGATGCGCGTGCCGATGCCCCGCAGCCGGGCGACCAGCGCCTGCTCGCTCTCGGGCGTGCCGTCACCGGCGATGCTCCGCCTCAGCCGCGTGTACTGGCGGCGCACCTCGAGGGAGGTCTCGAGCTGGCTCTCGAAGCCGAGCTCCGGCTCGAGCCCCTCCTCCTCGGCGAGGACGTGCTCGAGCGCGGTGAAGGTCTTGATGACGCGCCGGAGCCCGCTGCCGAGCTCGCCGACCACGTCCCAGCGCTCCATGCCCTCGTGGAGCGCCTCGACCCGCCGCAGCTTCTGCCAGAGCTCGGTCGAGGCGATGAAGGCCAGGTCGGCGACGCGCGAGTGGTTCGCCCCGTCGAAGACCAGGCCGTCCACGCCGAGGTAGAACTCGCCGGTCTGCTCGGGGCGCATCGGCTCGTCGATGCCCACGGCGTCGTCGGAGGCGCCGTCGAAGCGCTCGAGCACATCCCGGGCGAGCGCCGTCCCAGCGTGGAGCTTCTCGAGGACCTGCGGCAGGAGCTCGACGAGCACGCGCTCCGTCGGGAGCGTCTCGTGCTTGCGGATGTCGACGCGGCGGGTCTCTCCGACCAGCGCGACGATCCGCTGCTGGAAGCCCGACGCAGCGGGATCCGTGCCGTGCGGCTCCGTGGTCTGCGGCGGCCGAGACATCTCTTCTGCGGCCCCCATCAGAGGGCCCTTCCCGGCTCGAAGGCCCCCAAAAGGGTGAGGCCAACAGCGGCCCGCTCGACTCCAGTTCCCACGACAGCGTCCATCTTTCGATCGACGTCGCCGGACAACAATGGTGCGTCTGTACCGATCTCCTAGTACGAACGAGTCAAATTGCGGAATTTTCCGCAAATACTGTATGCGGCGCCCCGCTCATCGAGTGCCGGGCGCGCGACGCGACGGTCCAGGTCCCACGTGGACACTTCCGAACGGGGGCTGTTACTTTCTGGAAATGGGGGTACCCAAAGCCTCTCGAGCTTCGGGCGGAGCGATGGGGACGGGTCGTGTGCTGCTGGTCGAGGACGACCCTGGGCTCCGCGGAACGCTCTTGCGGCTCCTGCGCATGTCCTACGAGGTCCGCGCAGCCTCGTGCCTCGCCGAGGCGCGCGACGAGCTGGCCGAGCAGCGCTTCGACCTCCTGGTGACCGACATCCACCTCGGGGACGGGCGCGGCACGGCGCTGCTCGAGGAGCTCGCCCGCGACCCCGACGCGCCGCTCGTGATCCTGATCACCGGCCAGCCCTCGGTCGCGACGGCGGTCCAGGCGCTGCGCCTCTCCGCGGTGGACTACCTCGTCAAGCCGCTCCGTCCCGAGCAGGTCCTCGCGCGCGTCGACGCCGCCCTCGAGCGCCGCGCCGCCCAGCAGGCGGTGGCGCGAGCGAGCCGGCACGCCGAGGAGATCGCGGCGGCCTTCGAGGCCGTGCAGAAGGTGCTCGGGACCGGGAGCGCGCCGCCGCCCGCGCGAGAAGGCGAGCCGACGCTCCCGGGGCTCACGGCCGACGAGCTGGAGAAGCTCTCCCCGCGCGAGCGCGAGGTCTGCGAGGTGCTCGTCAGCGGCCGCTCGGCGAAGGAGGTCGCCGAGGTGCTCTACATCGCGCCGAACACGGTGCGGAACCACATGCGCTCGATCTACGAGAAGCTGGACGTGCACTCCCGGGTGGAGCTCGTCCTCAAGCTCACGGGGCGCTGAGAGCCCCGCCCCTTCGTCCGCTCCTCTTCGAGCGCGAGCACGCGACCGAGGAGCAACGCCGCGTGGGGGCCGCTGGGACCGTCGGCCGACGGGAGCGGCGTGACTCGACCGCTCGCGAGGTGCCGCGGGCCCCGTCCCTTCCCCGTGCCGAACGTGCTCGGGTCGGGGACCATGAAGACCGGCGGGCACGGGCGGGGGCAGGGGCAGGGGCACGGGTCGGACAGGGGTCGGCAGGGGTCGGGCACGGGGGCGAGGTGGGGCAGCGGCGAGCGTCAGGCGCGGAGCCGCGCGCGACGCCACCGGCGCTCCACGCCTCGTCGTGAGCGACGCGGTGACCGCGCGATGGCGCGTCCGACGGAGGTCGGACGGGCCCTCGCTCGTCGCACCCGAAGAGGGGGTGAGGGAGGCGAACGCCGACCTCGAGCAGATAGCCACGCGACGCCGCGCCCGACGGAGGTCCGACGCGCCCTCGCTCATCGCGCCCCGAGAGCGGGCGAGGGAGGCGAACGCCGACCTCGTCCCGCGCCCCGAGACGGGACGGGCTGCGCAGCCTCGTCGTCGCGAAGTCGACGGCGAGGCGGAGGTGGTCGCGGGGACGGGCGACGCGAAGCGGCGTCTGCACCCCGCATCGGGATCGCCATGGACAGGCGAAGGCCGCGGACGGCGCAGCCGGACGGGGCCGAGACGAAGGCGGGGTGGAGGAGCCAGGGCTCGTCGTCTCCTCGGCTGTCGACGAGACGGCGAGCCCCCAAGCCACTCACTCTCCGCGCCTGACACGGGGACCACGGAGGGGGGAGGGGACGGGGCCCGCGGGACCATAGAAGTCGTCCAGGGCGGCGGCTTCAGCCGACGTCCTGGGCGAGCTTCGGA
>PABA01000223.1 GCA_002699025.1 Sandaracinus sp.
GACCACGGAGGGGGGAGGGGACGGGGCCCGCGGGACCGTCGAAGCCGTCCAGGGCGGCGGCGAAGCCGACGTCCTGGACGAGCCTTCGTCAGCGCAGGCGGAGCATCCGGCGCAAGCCGGGTGCGAGCCGGAGCGAGGTCCCGCGGGCCCCGTCCCCTCCCCCCGTGCCCGACGTGCCTGCCCGAAGACCATGGAGACCGGCGGGCACGGGCAGGGGCACGGGCACGGGCACGGGTCTTCGGCACGGGTCTTCGGCACGGGTTGGTCGGCTAGCGACCCTGGATCGCCGAATGCACCCGGCCCGTCACGACCTCGAGCAACGCCTCCATGTCCAGCGCGCCCTTCTGCACCACCCGCTGCGTCGCCCCCGTCAGAAAGCGCCGCTCCTCCTCCGTCAACGCCTTCGCCGTGACCACCACCACCGGCACGCTCTTCAGCCGCGGGCTCTGCCGCATGTGCTCCAGCACCGCGAAGCCGTCCACGCCCGGCATCATCAGGTCGAGCAGCACCAGCTGCGGCAGCAGCTCCTCCATCGCGTCGATCGCCGCGCGCCCGTCCTCCGCCGCCCGCACCCGATACCCGGCCGCCTCGAGGTTCCGCCGCAGCAGCTCCCGCGAGTCCGCGTCGTCGTCGACCACCAGCACCGGCGCGTCCCCCTGCTCCGCGTGGCCCGCGATCACCTTGCCGAGCCGCGTCGGCTCCACCGGCTTCACCACGTAGTCCACGGCGCCGAGCGCGTAGCCCACGTCCTGCTGGTGCACGATCGTGTGCATCACGACCGGGATGTCCTGCGTCTTCGGATCCGCCTTCAGCGCCTTCAGCACCGCCCAGCCATCCATCCCCGGCATCATCACGTCGAGCACGACCACGTGCGGGTGGAGCGAGCGCGCCAGATCGATCGCCTCCGCGCCGCGGCTCACGCACTCGACCCGATAGCCCCGCTTCCCGAGCGCCCGCACGAGCAGGTCGTGCACCGCCGGGTCGTCGTCGACCACCAGCACCAGGTAGCGCGCGTCGATCGGCCCATGGCTCGAGCGCCGCCGCACGAGCTTGCCCTTCCCCACCCGCCGCGGCAGCCGCACCCGGAAGATCGAGCCCTTCCCGAGCTCGCTCTCGACCGTGATGTCGCCGCCCATCATCTCGCAGAAGCGCTTCGAGATCGCGAGGCCCAGCCCCGTGCCTCCGAAGCGCCGCGTCGTGCTCGCGTCGGCCTGCGTGAACGGCTCGAAGAGGCGCGCGACCTGCTCCGGGCTCATGCCGATGCCCGTGTCCTCCACCTCGAAGAGCACACCCTGCTCGTCCCGGCCGACCCGCAGCGTCACCCGCCCGCCGTTCGTGAACTTGTTCGCGTTCCCGAGCAGGTTCAGCAGCGTCTGGCGCACCTTCGTCAGGTCCGCCTTCATGGCGCCGAGCTCCGGCCCGAGGAAGACCTCGAGCGTGTTGCCGCTCTCCGTGAAGAGGGGCTGCACCGTGTCGACCACCGCGCGCGCCGCCTGCTCGATGTCGAAGGGCTCGACGAAGAGCTGCATCTTGCCCGCCTCGATCTTCGAGAGATCGAGGATGTCGTTGATCAGCCCGAGCAGGTGCTTGCCGGCCCCGCGGATGCGCTCGAGGTCCTTCACGAAGCTCGCGTCGCCGTTCTCCTCCGCCTCCTCCGCGAGCATCTCCGAGTAGCCGATGATCGCGTTCAGCGGCGTGCGGAGCTCGTGGCTCATGTTCGCGAGGAAGCGGCTCTTGGCCCGGCTCGCCGAGAGCGCCGCGTCCCGCGCCCGCGCCAGCTCCTCGTTCGCGCGCCGGAGCTCCTGATCGGCGAGCACCCGATCGGTGACGTCGCGCTTCACGCCCACGTGGTGCGTGATGTTCCCGTCGCCATCGAAGACCGGCGAGATGGTCGTCTCGAAGTGTACCTGCCGGCCGTCCCGCGCGCGGCTGACGATGGTGCCGTGCCAGACCTCGCCCCGGGCCAGGGCCCGATCGATGGCCCGGAAGAACTCCGGCGGGTGCGCGTCCGAACGCACCAGCTCGCCGGGCGTCTTGCCGATGGCCTCGCGCCGCGGGACGCCGAGGAGCCGCTCGTAGGCGTCGTTCACGTACTCGAGGACGGCGTCCGTGTCGGCGATCTCGATGACGTCGCCCGCCGCCTCGACGGCCGTGACCAGGAGCTTCTCGCGGGTGGTGCGGCGCCGGCGCCGATCGAGGAGCGCGAGGCGCGCGACGATCTCACCCGGCTGCAGCGGGAGGGCGGCGATCTCGTCGACCTGCTCGGGGAGGTCGACGAGCCGCTCCACGGGGCCGAAGAGGAGCACGTGCGTGCCCTGGCGCGCGGCCCGGGCGGCGACCGCCTCGAGGTCCTCCGAGCGCGCGTCGAGCACGACGAGGTCGAGGCCCTCCCCCGCCGACACGAGCGCGTGCCCGGCGGCCTGGATCTCCTCGGTGAGGGTCCGGGTCAACGCCGCGTCGGGCGAGGAGACGAGCACGCGCATCGACCGCATCCTACGGGGGCCGCCCGCGCGGCGGAAGGGTGCGCCGCCCGACGAACGGCGCTCGCGCCGCTCACTCGGCCGCCGCCCCCCAGTCGGGGTGAAGCCGGCCGTCGAAGAACACGGGATCGAGCCCCGTGGCCTCGTTTTCGATGCGCGGGTGGACGTTGGCGGCGGGGCGGAGGAGCGGGTCGCGGCCGCGCTCGAAGGTCTGGGCCCGCGCGATGGCGAGGTAGGCCTTGTCGAGCTGCAGGGCGCGCTCCCGGCTCGGCGCGAGGAGCCAGGCCAGATCCCGATCGCCCCCAGCCGCGGCGCGGCGGACCTCCGCCTCGTTCACCTCCGTCCCCGGCCCGCCGGGGACGAAGCGATCGCGCATCTCGTCGTTCTCCCGGAGCTCGTCGCCGGCGCCGACGCGGCGCAGGTAGGTCAGCACCTCCGGATCCGCGTGGCCGACCTGGGGCCGATCCTGGAGGCCGCGGAGATCCTGCGGGCGCCAGCCGTCCGAGCCGGGCACCTTGCGGGCGAAGGAGAAGGTCGCGTCCGCCGTGACGCCGATGCCGCCGTGGCAGCCCATGCAGAAGCGGTGCTCCTGCTCGGTCTGGAGGCGGAGGCGCCCCTCGGCGTCCTCGATGAAGCCCTGGAGCTGCCAGCCGAGGGCGTTCTGCAGCCCGACCAGGGCCGAGCCCGGGTAGACCGGGGTGCGGCCGCGCTCCTTGTCCTCGAGCTCCTGATCGAAGACCGCGCGGATGCGCCAGTCGTCGAGCTCCTCGCGCTTCACCATGTAGCGGAGCTCCTTCATGTGCGTCGCCATGAGCGTCGGCGCGTCCGGGTCGAGGTAGCGGACGCTGTGGAGGAGCTCGGTGCCCTCGGGGAAGAGGCGGCGGCGCACCCGGTGGTCCCGCGCGGCGCCGACGTAGTGGGGCGGCAGGCCGCGGACGACGGTCGCCGTGCCGAGCTCGCCGTCGCCGTCGAGGTCGAGGTCGATGGCGGCCTCGTCGATCGGCTCGATGGCGCGGACGAGCTCGGCGTCCGGGAGGCGGGGGTCGCTCGCGACGGCGGCCTCGAGGATGGCGAGGTTGGCCGCGTAGACGGCGCGGCTCGGCGCGAGGGAGCCGTCCTCGGCGCGGGCGGAGCGGAAGCGCTCGGGGAGGCGGATGAAGACGTCGTCCGTGCTGCCGTTGGTCGGCCAGAAGGTGCCCGGGAAGGGCAGGTAGCGGAGGGCCCGCCAGCCGCTCCCGTCGCGGGCGAAGCCGGCCTCGTCGAAGCCGGCCTCGAGGTCGAGGTCCGGGACGTAGCCCGGGTAGGCGCCCGCCTCGGCGAGCTCGCGGAGGGCAGCCGCGAGCGGCGCGTAGTTGTCCGTGCGGACGTGGGCGAGGACCTCGTCGTCGGAGATGGCGAGGGCGGCCTCGCTGCGGTCCTCGAAGAGGTTGGTCCAGTGGTTCTCCTTGGCCACGTCGCTGAAGGCGACCTGGAGCTGGACGTCGGTGAGGTCCGTCGGGGGCTGGCCGACCGTGTGGCAGGTCCAGCAGGGGTTCGAGGTGCCGTCGGTGCGCGTGTAACACATGGAGGGCACGCCGGCCTCGAGGTTGGAGACGCGCCCGTCGGCGGCGCGGGCTTGCCAGGTCGGGTCGTAGCCGGCGCCGGTGTCGAGGGGCCGCACGGAGGTGTGGGGGCGGACCGAGGGGGCGACGATGGCGAGCTCGGCGGGCGAGGCCGCGTCGGCGGGGGAGCCGGCGTCGGTACCGGAACCGGCGTCGGTGGCGGGCGGGTCGTCGCCGGTTCCGCAGCGCGCGACGGCGACGCCGCCGGCGGCGAGGAGCAGGGCGAAGAGGAGCGGGTGGCGCGAGCTCGTGAGCATGGCGGACCTCGAAGGCGGGAGTCGAAGGCGGAGGGCGCGGGGTCGGAGGCGGGAGTCGAAGGCGGGAACGCGTGCGAGTCGAACGGGAGGAGGAAGGCGCACGAGCACGAACGAGCACGAGCACGAGCACGAGCACGAGCCGAAGCGGCGCGCTCCGAGGTCGACCCCGGAGCGCGCCGCCTCACGACTTCGTCGGGCTCAGCGGCTCGGCCAACGGCTGGCGTTGCGCTCGCCCGGGTGCTGCACGTTGAAGAAGAGCGTGCGCAGGTCGGGCGTGAGCGAGGGGCCGGTCGCCTCCGAGTCGGATGGCCCGGCCACGACGCGGAAGGCCAGCCCGTAGGTGGCCTGCACGACGCCCGCCTCGCCGGCGCGGTGCGCCGGGTCCGTGTCGATGTAGTAGAGCGCGTCGGCCGCGCCGTTCGTCCCGAAGTTGCCGTCGGTGCCGAACCACACGCCGCCCATCGCGTCGATCATCAGGTTGTCCGGGTTGGCCGCGTCGAGGTCGGCCTCGCCCTCCGTGCCGCCCCAGACCTGGAAGTACTCGAAGGTCCCGTCCCCGTTCTCGCGGAGCGCGAAGACGGCGCCCGCCGGGTCGGGCCGGAGCGGCGACATGGCCGCGTGCTCGCTCGGGTCGTAGAGCACGCCGTCCTGGTCGAGGCCGACCTGCCGCCCGTGCTTGGTGAAGGCGATGTAGAGGAGGCCATCCATCGGGTTCCACTCGAGGTCCTCCGGCCGGTTCGTCTCCATGGCGCCGATCTTCATCGAGGCCGTGAAGAGCGCGCGGAGCACGTCGGTCTGCGAGGAGAAGCCGCCGATGCCGTTCCAGTCGACGTCCTGGAGCGCCTCGCCGACCGTCTCCGAGCCGTCACCGAGGGCGCCGGCGTTCGGGGCGATGTCCGTGCTCGTGAGGCTGAGCTCGATCCAGCGCCCCTCCCCGCGCTGGCCGTCCGCGTCGACGGGGCGCGCGTCCGTGGCGGCGAGGTCCAGGCCGGTCTCGTTGTCGAGGCCGGCGAAGTGCGCGACGTAGACCGTGCCCTCGTCGAGCAGGCCCCGCACCTCGGCGCGCGTCATGTCGTCCTCGTAGGTGCCGCTCGTCACGAACTTGTAGACGCGGCCGCCGCGCCGATCGTCCGCCGCGTAGATCGTGACGGGCTCGCCGTCGACGAGCTGCCAGTCCTCGTTCATCTGCGCGGTCGCGTTCTCCCAGCGCGCCCGGCCCATGGCGCCGAGCTTCTGATGACCCTCGCTGCCGTCCCAGAAGGTCGACGCGGCCACGCCGGGGTCGATCTCCGCGAGGTAGCCGTAGCCGTCCCGCAGGTGCTGCTGGTTCGGGTCCGAGTGGCGGCCGAAGTCGCCGTCGTCCGTCGACGAGAAGTCGAAGGTGATGGCGCTGCCCGGGTCGAAGCCGACGCCCGCGACGAAGCGGTTGTGGCTCGTCCAGGCCGGCTCGAGATCCCCGTAGGCGCCCTGGACGTTCTCCTCGGCGGAGAAGATGGTGCCCCAGGGCGTGTGGAAGCCGGAGCAATCGCTGTGGATGCCGGCGACCACGCCCTCGGGGAGCTCGGTGCCCGAGTCGTCCTGGTCGCGGCCGCTGAGCTCGAGGCCGGTGACGGTGACGAGCGTGTTGCTCGTGGCGTCGTAGCGCATGTTCGGCGCGCCGAGATCGAGGTGCCACTCCTTGGTGGACGGATCCTGGACGACGCGCGCCCAGCTGCCGCCGACCTGGCGCTTGTGCCACTCGACGTAGGTGTCGATGGAGGCCTGCTCCCAGACGTCGGCGAAGGGGTCGGCGGCGAGCACGCCGTGCATGCGCATCCACTTGGCGAGCGTGCGGTGCTGACCGAGCGGGGCGCTGGTCGCGCTCGGGCGCGCGCCGCTGATGTACTCGTGGTTCACCCAGATCCAGCCGGAGGTACTGTCGCCCTGGTAGATCGTGGTGCGGGTCGTGTCCCAGCTCTCGAGGGCCCCGTCGCCGATGAAGGCGGTGAAGTCGGCGTTCGCGCCGAAGCGGGCGGCCTCGGCGTCCTGCTCGTAGGTGAGCTCGTCGAGCCAGGCGGCGACCACGTTCGTGCGGAGCCCGTCGATGGCGCGGACCGTGTCGGTGGTCGCGGCGCGGAGCGGGAACTGCACCCCGTTGGGCAGCGCGCCGCGGGCGACCTGGTCGACGCGGGTCGCGACCAGCTCGCGGATGTTCGTGGCCGCGTCGGCGTCCGAGCCCTCGGCCACGCCCGCGAAGGTCACGGCGACCAGACCGGAGAGCGGGTCCTCGGTGACGTTCAGGCCATCGAGCCCGTCCTGACCGTCCGAGCCGTCCACGCCATCGGCGCCATCCGACCCGTCGGAGCCGTCCGAGCCGTCGGCCCCATCGGTCCCGTTCGTTCCATCGGCGCCGTTGGCGCCATCCGTGCCGTCCATCCCCGGCGCCCCGTCGGCGCCGTCGTCGGCGCACGCGGTCAGGCCCAGGGCGAGCGCCGCGATCAGCAGCGCGCGCATCCATCGTCCGTTCATGAGAGTCCTCCCAGGTCGTGCGCGTGGCCCCGGTGCTCGGAGCGCTCACGCGACGCCGGCTGGATGCCCGCCCGCCGTGAAGGCCGAAGTGCGGCTCGGTGGCGGCTCGGCGACACGACGCGCGGCGGCGGCGCCACCGGTCACACGCGCCACGGGGCCGTCACCGCGTCGAGCCCTTCGTCTCGCGCCGTCCCACCACACCGAACCGCTGCGCCCGCGCTGTACGCACGAGGCCGCACGACGCCGCGCGATGCCGCGCGAGGACCTCTCACCCCCGCGGCGCCCGCTCGCGCTCCCTCAGAAGGCGAAGCGGACGTCGTCGACGCCGAAGCCGTCGCGCTGCTGGGAGCCGTCCGACGAGAACCGGAAGCGGAAGCGCACGCGCTCCTCCCCCGCCGCGCCATCCAGCGGATGGGCCGCCTCGCGCCACACGCCCGGGCTCCCGCTCGTCCCCTGCCACTCCCCGCGCGCCACGTCGTCGTACCAGTTCGTCCCGGCGCCCTCGAGCTTCCGCCACTCGCCGGCGCCGACGACCACCTCGACCCACCCCTCGTCGCAGCACGACTCGGTCTCGTAGATGTGCGCGAAGCGAAGCTGCGGGTCGCGCGTCGCCGCCCGCACGTCGAGGCACGGCGACGCCAACCACGACTCCTCGCCGTTCGCGTACACGCCCGCCGGGTTCGTCACCCAGGCCCGCGCGCCGCTCGCCGCCGCACCGATGAACGCGCCGCCGGGCTCGCCCCAGGCCCAGGTCGCGTTCTCGCCCCCGGCCTGCCAGCCGCCGTCATCCGCCTCGAAGTCCCAGCCCGCCGACGCCACGGGCAGCCCCCCCGGATAGCGCCAGCTCGCGGCGTCGTTCGCCTCCACCGCGTCCCCCTCGACATGCACCCGCACGGCGACGTCCGTGCTCGACCCGCTGCCCACGGGCAGCCGCGCCTCGGCGAGCGGCGGGAGCGGCTCCTCCACCACGCGCGTCTCCTCCACGCCGTCCACCACGCTCGTGAGCCGGAAGCCGGCCACGGTCCGCGCCCCTTCGTTGCGCACCCGCGCGATCCGGTCGCCGCAGCGCTCCCCCGGGAGGAGCTCGACCGCGAGATCGGTGCGGGCCGGCGCGAGCCGCACCGCGTCCACGGCCAGCCCCTCGTCGGTCACGGAGGCGTCCGACGAGAAGACGAAGCGGAGCTGCACCTCCCCGCGCCCGGCCGTCCCCGGGAGCACGACCTGCGCGTCGATCCACCCCTCCGAGTCGCCGGCCCACCCCTCGGCCTCGGCCGCGTACCAGCCGAGCGCGTCCGCGTCGCCCTCGACCCGCGTCCAGTCGCCGCCCTCGACGGAGAGCTCGAGCCAGCCCTCGTCGCAGCAGCGCTCCGTGTCGTGGAAGAGCGCGAAGCGGAGCAGGAGATCCTCGGCGCTCCCGCGCGCGTCGAAGCAAGGCGAGGTCAACGAGGAGAGCTCGCCGTTCGCGTGGTCCCCGCGCGGGTTCGTCACCCACGCGCGCTCCCCCGCGGCCGCCGCGGGGAGCCGCTCGGTCTCCGGCCGGCCGAGCGCCCAGCTGCTCTCCGCGCCCCGCGCCTCCCAGCCCGCGGGCCCGGCCTCGAAACCCTCCGCGTAGCCGGCCCCCACCACGACCGGGTCGGCGCAGCGCGGTCGCACGCCCGGCCCGCCATCGGTCAGCGTGTCGATCGCGTAGCCGTCGAGATCGGGCAGGCAGCTCGCCAGGGCGGGCGCGCACGCGAGGAGCACGAGAGACGAACGCATCGGCGACATGTACGACGGCAGCGTACGGCCGCTCCCCGGTGCCCGCCCAGCAACAACCTGCACTAGAACTGCATGAACATCCGCCGTAGCCTGCTCGGCATGAGTGGGGGGACGGCGCGAAGCGCCCGGAAGTCGCGCCCGGGGCGCCGGCGCGGCCTGGGTTGCCTGGTGGGGCTCGCGCTGGTCGCGGGCGCCGCGTGGACGACCTACGGCGGCGGCCGCTACCAGGAGCCCGGCACCGTCACCGGCCAGCCCGTCGACCCGGCCCCGCGCGACGCGCGCCAGGCGCCGGTCGCGCCCCCCGACGCGCGCCGCATCCTCTTCGGCGACCTCCACGTCCACACCACCTACTCCGCCGACGCCTTCATGCGCTCGCTCCCGCTGATGGGTGGCGAGGGGCTCCACCCACCGGCCGACGCCTGCGACTTCGCGCGCTACTGCTCGGGCCTCGACTTCTTCGCGCTCACGGACCACGCCGAGGCGCTCACGCCCCGTCACTGGCGCGACGCCCAGGCGTCCATCCGCCAGTGCAACGCCGTCGCCGGGGACCCGGCGAACCCGGATCTGGTCGCCTTCATGGGCTTCGAGTGGTCCCAGGTCGGCACCACCCCCGAGACGCATTGGGGCCACAAGAACGTCATCTTCCGCGACGTCGAGGAAGACCGGCTCCCGGCGCGGCCCATCGGCGCCGCCGGCCCGGTGGAGCGCGCCCTCAACCAGGCGACGGACCGGCAGTGGGTCTTCCCACTCATCCCGATCCTCGAGTTCCCGGACCGGCAGCGCTACCTCGACGCCTGGCACTTCCTCTCGGCGAACCGCGCGCTGCCCTTCTGCGAGGAGGGCGTCGACTCGCGGGAGCTGCCCGTCGAGTGCCGGGAGCTCGCCGCCACGCCCCGCGACCTCTTCGACAAGCTCGACCAGTGGGGCTTCGACGCGCTGGTCATCCCCCACGGCACGACCTGGGGCTTCTACACGCCGCCCGGTTACCTCTGGGACAAGCAGGTCGACCCGGCGAACGACGACCCGGCGCGGCAGCGGCTCGTGGAGATCTACTCCGGGCACGGCAACAGCGAGGAGCTCCGGAGCTGGCGCGCCGGGCACCTGCAGGGGGGCGAGGCCGTCTGCCCGAGCCCGACGGAGGGCTACGAGCCCTGCTGCTGGCGCGCGGGCGAGATCATCCGCGGGCGCTGCGAGGGATCGGGTGGCGACGACTGCGAAGCGCGCGCGGCGGAGGCGCGCGAGGCGTACGTGCGCGCGGGCGTGGCCGGCCACCTGACCGTCCCCGGCGCCGAGGTCGAGGAATGGGGCGAGTGCGGTCAGTGCACGGACTGCTTCAACCCGGCCTTCGCCTACCGGCCCGGCGGGAGCGCCCAGTACGCCCTCGCGCGCGGCCACTTCGAAGAGGGCGCGCCGCCGCGGCATCCGCGGCTCGGCTTCATCGCGTCGAGCGACAACCACTCGGCCCGGCCGGGCACGGGCTACAAGGAGTACGCGCGGCGGCGCATGACCGAGACGAGCGGCTTCGTCTCGCCAGCGTGGCGCGACCGCATCTTCGGCCCGCCCGCCGAAGCGGCGCCGCGGGCCCGCGCCTTCGCGGAGGAGGAGCTGCTCGCGATGCCGGGCTTCCGCGTCGTGCATCTCGAGCGACAGGCGAGCTTCTTCATGACCGGCGGGCTGGTGGCCGTGCACGCGGATGGGCGGGACCGGGAGGCCATCTGGGAGGCGCTCGAGGCGCGGCGGGTCTACGGGACGAGCGGCGAGCGGATCCTGCTCTGGTTCACGCTCGAGGGGGCGGCGGGCGCCGTGGACATGGGCGACGAGGCGGCGCTCGGGGAGGCGCCGCGCTTCCGCGTGCGGGCGGCGGGCGCCTTCGAGCAGCTCCCGGGCTGCCCCGGCGACCCGGCGGGCGTCCTCGGCGCCGAGCGCTTCGAGCACCTCTGCGCCGGCGAGTGCCATCACCCGGGTGACCGGCGGCGGCGCATCACGCGGGTCGAGGTGGTGCGCGTGCGGCTCCAGCAGCGCGAGGACGAGCCGGTGGAGACGCTCGTCGACGACCCCTGGCGCACCCTGCCCTGCCCGGAGAATCGGGAGGGCGCTCGGGTCTGCGAGGTGAGGTTCGAGGATCCGGAGTTCGTCGCGGGCGCGCGGGACGTCGCCTACTACGTGCGCGCGATCCAGGAGCCCAGCCCGGCGGTGAACGCGGGCGGGCTCCGGTGCGACGAGCACGGGCGGTGCGAGCCCTGCTACGGGGACTGGCGCACGCCCGCCGACGAGGACTGCCTCTCGGAGAACGAGGAGCGGGCCTGGTCCTCGCCGATCTGGGTGCGCTTCGACGAGGCGGCGGCGCGCGCCGCGGCGGGGGAGGCGCGGAGCGAGGCGGGCGGCGGCGTTACCGGCGGCGACACGGGCAGCGGCGACACGGGCAGCGGCGACACGGGCAGCGGTGAAGCCGGAGACGGCAACACGGACGGCGACGACGCGAGCGGCGGGGACACGAGCGACAGCGGCGGCGACGGCCCGGGGGGCGCCGACGAGCGCGCGGAGGCTTCGCCATGACCGCGGCACCGCAGCCCCGGAGCCCGCGCCGAGACCGCGGCAACCTCCTCCTGCTGCTCGGCGCGCTCGCCGGCGCGGCCTGGGCCGGCGTCGCGCTCCTGGCGCGACCGGCGCCGCCGCTCCCCGAGGGCGTGGTCGCGCGGGTCGGCGACGAGGCGATCACCGAGGACGCCTACCGCCGCGCGCTCGAGGCCGTCGCCGCGGACAGCCACGCGCCCCTCGACGAAGCCGACCGGCGCCGCGTGCTCGACCGGCTCGTCGACGAAGCGCTCCTCGTCGAGCACGGCCTCGCCCTCGAGCTCCCGCGCCGCGACCCGCGCCTCCGCGCCGAGCTGAGCCGCGCCGTCCTCGACCTGCTCGCCGACGACGCCGAAGCGCCCCCCGGCGAGGCCGCGCTTCGCGCCTTCCACGCCGAGCAGCCGCGGCTCTTCGCCGGCCCGCCGACCCTCGAGCTGGCGCACGCCTTCTTCCCGGACGAGGCCTCCGCCCGGGCCGCCCGCGACGCGCCGACGCTCGAGGGTCCGCCGGCGCCGGTACCGCTGGCGCCCGGCCCCGTACACCTGCAGGAGGTCCGTCAGGCCCTGGGCGCGACCGTCGCCCGCGGCGTGGCGGCCCTGGGCGAGGGCGAGACGGGCGGTCCCTGGCGCGCCGGGGGCGGCTTCCACGTGGTCCGCGTCCTCGCCCGCCACGCGCCCGCCGCGCGCGCCTTCGAGGACGTGCGCGACGAGGTCGCGGCCGAGCTGCGCCGCCGCCGAGGCGAGGCCGCGCTGCGACGCTTTCTCGAGGCGCGCCGGCGCGAGACCTCCATCGTGACCCGCCTCCCACCGATGGAGCCGCGCCGATGAGCCGCCCCGAAGCGCGGCCCATCGCGCGACCCGGCCCACTCGCGCGCCGGGGCCCTGCAGCCGCGCTGGCGGCGCTCGCGCTCCTCACCGCCGCTCCGGCGGCGGCGCACGACCGCGCCACCTCGCGCTCGCGCTGGACGCGCACGGACGAGGGCGCCGAGGTGCGCGTCCGGCTCCGCGTGCTCGACGTCTCGCTTCTCCGCGCCGCCGGCGTGACCGACCTCGACGCCTACCTCCAGACGCGCCTCTCCCTCGAGGACGCCACCGGCCACCGCTGCACCCCCGGCGCCATCGAGCCCGCCCCCGCCGGCCGCGCCTTCCTCGCGCGCCGCTGGACCCTTCGCTGCGAAGGCGCCCCCGCCGCCGTGCGCAGCGCGCTCCTCCTCGAGGCCCCCACCCACCTCCACGTCGCCGCGCTCCCGGGCGGACGCTCCGCGCTCCTGGACCGCAGCCAGCCTCGCGCCGCCTTCGCCTCCTCCGCCCCCGCCAGCGTCCCGCCCCACCTCGGCCGCGCCGTCCTCCACGGCGCTCGCCACATCGTCTCCGGGCCCGACCACCTGCTCTTCCTCGCGCTCCTCCTCGTCTTCGCCACACGCCTCCGCGAGCTCGCCGGGGTCGTCACGGGCTTCACGCTCGGTCACTCGGCCACCCTCGCCGCCGCCGCCCTCGGCGCCGTCTCCGCCGAGGAGCGGATCGTCGAGGCGCTCATCGGCGCGTCCATCGCCATCGTCGCCGTCGAGAACGTCTGGCGGAGCCGCGCCGACCCAGCCGCCGATCGACGCGCGCCCATCGCCGCCGTGCTCGGCCTCGTCCTGCTCGCCCCGGCCCTCGGCGCGCCGGCGCTCGGCCTGGCGCTCTTCGTCGCGTGCCACTTCGCGCTCCTCGCGCGCGGTCATGGTCGTCGGGGCGGCTGGCGCGCGGGCATCGCCGCGCTCTTCGGCGGCCTCCACGGCCTCGGCTTCGCGGGCGCCATCGCCGGCCCGGGCCCCGTGTCGCCGGACGCGCCGTGGACCCTCTTCGGCTTCAACCTCGGCGTCGAGCTCGCCCAGCTCGCCCTCGTCCTCCTCGCCTGGCCGCTCCTCCAGGCCTGGCGCCAGTGCGCCGCGCGCCCCGACGCGCTCCTCCGCTGGACCGGCGCGGCCGGGGTCGCGGCGGGCGTCTTCTGGACCCTCACGCGCAGCTTCGGCTGATCTCCTCGATCCGGACGAGACGAGCCCCCCGCGCGCCGAAGCGACGCGACTCGGGTCACGAAGCGCGGGCCCCCGCGGCGGTATCGCGTTGGACGCCGGCCCCTCGCGCGGGTGGTGTAAGAAGCGCGCCCGCGGGCGGCGGCGCGCCGAAGCACCGACACCAACGGGGGAAGAAGCCCACGCGACCGAGCCGCCGAGCGCGAGCGCGGAGCCCCCGGCCGGCGGGCCAGACGCAAGCCGGCGCGAGCGCCTTTCGCGGCCCCTCTGGGTCGCCGACGCGGCGCTCCACTTTCTTCGGGGCCGGCGCGCCGCCGTGGTACGCGCGGGGTGTGGAACGCTTCGACGCATGCCTCGAGGTCGTCGGCGTGGGCGGCGCCGGCGGCAACGCCCTGGTCGCGATGCAGCACGCCGACGTGCAAGGCGTGAGGAAGATCGTCGCCAACACGGACGCGCAGGCGCTCCGGCACGTGAGCGACTCCGCCGACGCCTTCGCGCTCCGCCTCGGCGAGCGGACGACCCGCGGCCTCGGGGCCGGCGGCCGCCCCTCCGTGGGCGCGGAGGCCGCCATCGAGAGCCAGGCCGCGATCGGCGAGCGCCTGAAGGGCGCCGACCTCGTCTTCGTCACGGCCGGGATGGGCGGCGGCACCGGCACGGGCGCCGCCCCCGTCATCGCGGAGCTCGCGCGGGAGGCCGGCGCCGTCACCGTCGGCGTCGTGACGACGCCCTTCCGCTTCGAGGGCCGGCGCCGCCAGCGCTTCGCCGAGCAGGGCCTCGAGCACCTCGAGCCGCGCGTGGACGCGCTGCTCGTGATCGACAACGAGCGCCTCCTCGAGGGCGAGGGCGGCGACCTCGATCTCCAGCAAGCCTTCCGGCGCGCCGACGAGGTGCTCTGCGACGGCGTGCGCGGCATCGCCGAGCTGCTGACGGCGAACGGGCTCATCAACCTCGACTTCGCCGACGTGCGCGAGGTGCTCCAGGGCGGCGGGCGCGCCGTGCTCGGCGTGGGCGAGGCCAGCGTCCACCAGGGCGGCGCTGCCGAGGCGACCCTCGCCGCGCTCCGCTCGCCGCTGCTCGCCGACGACGCCATCGCGGGCGCGCAGGCCTGGCTGCTGAATCTCACCGTGGGGCCCGACGTGAAGCTCCACGCCGTGCACGAGGCGGCCATGCTCCTCGAAGAGGCCGCCCACGAGGACGCCGACGTCGCCTTCGGCGTCATCACCGACCCGCGCATGACGGGCCGCGTCCGCGCCACGGCCATCGCCACCCGCTTCGCGCCCCCGGCCCCCGCCGCGCAGCCCGGCCGCCGCAACGCCCTCGTCATGCTCGGCTGACGTCGTAGAGCTCGACCGTCACCGGCGAGTCCGCGCAACGGATGCGGAACTCGTGGTAGGCGCCGAGGAGCATCGGTGCCGTCGCGTTCGAGTTCGTCGCGTACCAATGGCGGCCTCGACCTGCCCGAGACCGAGGTCCGTGTTGAACAGGGAGGGGGTGGCCACCTGGCCGCCGCTGCCCGCGCGACCGAGGCCGTTGTCGTTCCCTGGCTCCGATCTGACAGCGGCTCCTCGCCAGGCCCACCTCGACGCACACGAACCGAGCGCGTGGATCGGCCGGGTGGGCCGCCGCCGGCGCGGAGCACCCCCATTCAGGGATACTCCGCCGCCGCCGACGCGATGCGTCATGGTCACCGGAGGTGCGTCATCCAACCGCGAAAGCGCCTCGATCCCGGTCACTTACGCTTGTGGTCGAACGATGACAGAAGCCCCCCGACCTTTGCGGTAAGGCGAGGCTGATGGGTTTGTCCCCCGTGGGCATGTGGTCGGTGGGTCCTCGACCCCCGGCCTTCGACGCGTCCGACCTCCTCCGCGCCGTGCAGGACGTCCGCTCGCCGGTGCACGTCGTGCGCGAGCACGACGCCGGCCGCGTGGGCCTGGCCTTCGGCGGCGAGGTCATCGACCGGGGCCAGCTGAACGGCCACCCGGCGCTCCCGCTCCTGGCCACGCTGCCGGCCCTCTATCCGGAGTGGCTCGGCGACCGCTCCTTCACGGAGACCCACGGCGTCCGCTTCCCCTACGTGACGGGCGCCATGGCCAACGGCATCGCCACCACGGACCTGGTCATCGCCATGGCCCGCGCCCACATGCTCGGCTTCTTCGGCGCCGCGGGCCTGGCCTTCCCCCACGTCGAGGCGGCCCTCGACCGGCTCACGGACGCCCTCGGAGACACCGACCTCGCCTGGGGCATGAACCTCATCCACTCGCCGAACGAGCCGGCCCTCGAGGAGGCGGTCGCGGACCTCTACCTCCGCCGCGGCGTCCGCCGCGTCTCCGCCGCCGCCTACCTCTCGCTCACCCCGGCCATCGTGCGCTACGCCGCCACCGGCCTCCGCACCGACGCCGCTGGCCACATCCTCCGCGACAACCACGTCTTCGCGAAGATCAGCCGCCCGGAGACGGCCCGCCACTTCCTCGCGCCGGCCCCCGCCGCCATGCTCGAGCCGCTGGTCCGCGACGGGAAGCTCACGCCCGAGGAAGCCGCCCTCGCCCAGCGCGTCCCCGTCGCCGAGGACATCACGGTCGAGTCCGACAGCGGCGGCCATACGGACAACCAGGCCCTCGGCGCCATCTTCCCGATCATCGCCACGCTCCGCGACCGCCTCGCCGCCGAGCACGGCTACACGCGCCCGGTCCGCGTCGGCGCCGCCGGCGGCCTCGGCACGCCCCGCTCCGTCGCCGCCGCCTTCGCCCTCGGCGCGAGCTACGTGCTCACGGGCTCGGTGAACCAGTCCGCCCTCGAGTCGGGCCTCAGCGCCGAGGGCAAGCGCATGCTCGCCCAGGCCGGCATCGCCGACGTCCAGATGGCGCCCGCCGCCGACATGTTCGAGCAGGGCGTCGAGGTGCAGGTGCTCAAGCGCGGCACCATGTTCGCCTCGCGCGCGCGCCGCCTCCGCGAGGTCTACGCCCGGCACGCCTCCCTCGACGCGATCCCCGCGGAGCTCCGCGCGCGCCTCGAGAAGCAGGTCCTCGGCGCCACCCTCGACGAGGTCCGCGCCGCCACCCGCGCCTTCTGGGCCGAGCGCGATCCGAGCGAGAACGACAAGGCCGCCGCCGACCCGAAGCACGAGATGGCGCTCTGCTTCCGCTGGTACCTCGGGCTCTCGAGCCGCTGGGCCATCGTCGGCGACGAGCAGCGCCGCCTCGACTACCAGATCTGGTGCGGCCCGGCGATGGGCGCCTTCAACGACTGGGTCCGCGGCTCCTTCCTCGAGCCGCCCGAGAACCGCAGCGCCGTCCAGATCGCCCTGAACCTCCTCGAGGGGGCCGCCGTCGTCACCCGCGCGCAGCAGCTCCGCGCCTACGGCGCGCCCGTGCCCCCCGCCGCCTTCCAGTTCGCGCCGCGCCCGCTCCAGTGAGGAGCCCAGGCGCCGCGCCTTCGTCCCATCGACCGAGATCCATCATGGCCGATTCGACCCACTCTTCCTCCCCGATCGCCGTCGTCGGCGTCTCGACCCTCTTCCCCGGGTCCGTCGACTCCCGCGGCTTCTGGCGCGACATCCTCGCCGGGCGCGACCTCATCACGGACGTACCCCCGTCGCACTGGCTGATCGAGGACTACTACGACCCGGACCCGAAGGCCCCGGACAAGACCTACGCGAAGCGCGGCGCCTTCGTCCCGGAGGTGAGCTTCGACCCGATGGGCTGGGGCGTGCCGCCCTCGACCGTGCCCGCCACGGACACCTGCCAGCTCCTCGCGCTCATCGTCGCCCAGCGCGTCCTCGACGACGCGGCGCGCGGCCAGTTCGACTACGCCGACCGCGACCGCATGAGCGTGATCCTCGGCGTGACCAGCGCCCAGGAGCTCCTCGGCGCGATGGTCAGCCGGCTGCAGCGCCCGATCTGGACGAAGGCGCTCCGCGAGATGGGCCTCGGCGAGGACGAGGTGCAGGACGCCTGCGAGCGCATCGAGGCGCACTACACGCCCTGGCAGGAGGCGACCTTCCCCGGCGTGCTCGGCAACGTCGTCGCCGGGCGCATCGCCAACAAGCTGAACCTCGGCGGCACCAACTGCGTCACCGACGCGGCCTGCGCGAGCACCTTCAGCGCGCTCTCGATGGCGGTGAACGAGCTCCGGCTCGGCTCGTCGGACGTCGTCCTCTGCGGCGGCGCCGACACCATGAACGACATCTTCATGTACCTCTGCTTCAGCAAGACGCCGGCGCTGAGCAAGACGGGCGACTGCCGCCCCTTCAGCGCGGACGGCGACGGCACGATGCTGGGCGAGGGCTTCGGCATGGTCGCGCTCAAGCGCCTCGAGGACGCCGAGCGCGACGGCGATCGGGTCTACGCGGTGCTGCGGGGCGTGGGCTCGAGCAGCGACGGCGGCGGCACGGCGGTCTACGCGCCGAAGCCGAGCGGGCAGGCGAAGGCGATCCGGCGCGCCTACGCGCAGGCGGGCTTCGGGCCGGAGACGGTGGAGCTCGTCGAGGCGCACGGCACGGGCACGATCGCGGGCGACGCGGCAGAGTTCGGTGGGCTGCGCGCGATCTTCGGCGCCGTCGAGGGCGCGGAGGCGCGCGGCCAGTGGTGCGCGCTCGGCTCGGTGAAGTCGCAGATCGGCCACACGAAGGCGGCGGCCGGCGCGGCGGGCCTGGTGAAGGCGGTGCTGGCGCTCCACCACAAGGCGCTCCCGCCGACCATCAAGGTCGACGCGCCGAACCCGAAGCTCGACCTCGAGCAGAGCCCCTTCTACCTGAGCACGCGCGCGCGACCGTGGGTCCGCGGCGAGGATCATCCGCGGCGGGCGGGCGTGAGCAGCTTCGGCTTCGGCGGCTCGAACTTCCACCTGGCGCTCGAGGAGTACGACGGCGAGAGCCCGGCCTTCCGGCGGCGCATCGCCGAGACGGAGCTGGTGGTGCTCGAGGCCGCCGACCCGGCGGCGCTCGCGGAGGCGGCGACGGAGCTCGCGGGCGAGCTCGGCGCGTGTGAGGCGGAGGATCGCGACGACCTCTTCCGGCACCTCGCGCGGAGCTCGAGCGAGGCCTACGCGGCGAAGGGCGCGCGGCTCGCGATCGTGGCGAAGGACGCGGCGGACCTCGAGGCGAAGCTGGCGAAGGCGGCCGCGAAGGTGGGCGCCGGCGAGCCCTTCGTGACGCCGGATGGCGTGGCCTTCGGCTCGGGCGCGGCGGAGGAGGTGGCCTTCCTCTTCCCCGGCCAGGGCAGCCAGTACGTGGACATGGGCGCGAGCGTCGCCATGACCTGGGACGACGCGCGGGAGCCGTGGGACCTGGCGGCGAGCCTCGAGGGCGTCTTCGAGGAGGCGCCGCTCCACGATGTGGTCTTCCCGAAGCCGGAGTTCGCGCCGGACGCGGAGGCGCGCTGGCAGGCGCGGCTGACCGAGACGCAGTGGGCGCAGCCGGCCATCGGCGTGGCGAGCCTCTCGCTGCTCCGGCTGATGGAGCGGCTCGGCGTGACGCCGGCGTCGGTCGGCGGGCACAGCTTCGGTGAGGTGATCGCGCTCCACGCGGCCGGCGTGCTGAGCGAGGAGGACGCGATCCGGGTGGCGCGCGAGCGCGGCGAGCGGATGGCGGCGGTCGCGGCGAACCCCGGGGCGATGACGGCGGTCTCGGCGCCGGCGGACGAGGTGCGCGCGAAGGTCGAGGCGTGGGCGATCCCGGGCCTGGTGCTCGCGAACCACAACGGACCGAAGCAGATCGTGCTGAGCGGGCCGACGGAGGCCATCGAGGCGGCCGAGGTGAAGCTCGGCGAGGCGAAGATGCGCTTCAAGCGGCTCGGCGTGGCGACGGCCTTCCACTCGGAGGTCGTGGCGGACGCGACCGGGCCCTTCGGCGCGTTCCTCGAGGGCGTGGCCGTGAGCGCGCCCACGCGGCCGGTCTACGCGAACTCGGAGGCCGCCCCCTACGCGAGCGACGCGGCGGCGATCCGCGCGACGCTCGGTGGGCAGATCGCGAAGCCCGTGCGCTTCGTGGAGCAGATCGAGGCGATGTACGCGGCCGGCGCGCGCGTCTTCGTGGAGGTCGGCCCGGGCTCGGTGCTCAGCGGGCTGGTGGGGCGCATCCTGAAGGGGCGGCCGCATCGGGCGGTGGCGCTCGACCGGAAGGGGCGCGACGGGGTGACGAGCCTGCAGCACGGGCTCGCGCAGCTCGTGGCGGCCGGCGTGCCGATGGAGCTCGGGGCCCTCTGGGCGGAGTTCGAGCCGACGGAGGACCCGCGGACGGCGACGAAGCCGCGCATGGCGCTGAAGATCAGCGGCACGAACTACGGCAAGCCCTACCCGCCGAAGGAGGGCGCCGCCGGGCTGCCGAAGCCGAACCCGAAGCGCGCGCCGGCTCCCGCGAGCGCGAAGAGCGCGCCGATGCCGACAGACGCGCCGAAGAGCGCGCCGGTGCCGAAGGTCGCGCCGAAGCGCGCGGCCACGCCGAAGGCCCCGGCGCCCGCGCCTCGAGCCGCGACGCCCGCCGCGCCGAAGCCGGCAGCGACTCACGCGCCGCCGAGCGCTCCGGCGCCCGTGACGCAGGCCGCACCGCAGCCGAGCGCTCCGGCGCCGCAGACGCAGGCCGCGCCGGCTCCCGCGCCGGCCGCGAGTGGCTGGGCGAGCGCCTACCTCGAGGTGCAGCGGCAGGCCGCCGAGGCCCACGCGGCCTACACGCGCGCCATGGCCGACGCGCACGGCGCGTTCCTGCAGACGCAGCAGGCGACCATGCAGGGGCTCACGACGATGCTGAGCGGCCAGGCGCCGCAGCCCGTCACGCGACCGCAGCTCGCGCCCCCGCAGCCGACGCCCGTCGCGCCCCCGCAGCTCACGCCAGCGCAGCCGACGTCCGTCGCGCCGCCACGGCCCGCCGCGCCGCCCGTGCCCGCGGCGCAGCCGACCGCCGCCCCACAGACCCCCGCGCAGCCGGCGCCCGCGTCGACGCCGACCGCCGCGCCGGCCGCCCCGCAGCCCCCGAAGCCGGCCCCGGCCACGCAGCCGCCCAGCGGCACCAGCGCTGCCCGGCTCCAGCAGCTCATGCTCGACGTCGTCGCCGAAAAGACCGGCTACCCCGTCGACATGCTCGACCTCTCCATGGACCTCGAGGCCGACCTCGGCGTCGACTCCATCAAGCGCGTCGAGATCCTCTCCGCCATGCAGGAGCAGGCCCCC
>PABA01000224.1 GCA_002699025.1 Sandaracinus sp.
CCGGTGCTGTTGGTTGGCTTCGCAACCCCAGCAACACCGGGCTTTTCAGGTGAATTCCATCAAGCGCGGTTTTTCAGCGCTTGGTTGAGGACTAGCGGCTCGAGTGTGCGAATTATGTTGTCCCTTACAAGGATCTTTCCGATGCGGCTATCACTTCCGACCGAGACGCTACTCTCGCCTACCGTGGACGCCGCGTTGTCATCAGGAGATCCCAGTCCTCGGGATGCGAAACGCCCCTGAGCGGTTGCGCTATAGTTTTCCTGCGCGCCAGGGGACTCCACTGCAATCTGTCCACCTGGATCCGACACCGCAGATGCATCAGCGTAAAGAGCCACTATGCCGCACCTCCGACAACCTCGCTTGCCCTGTTAAATAGGGTTGTGGCCGTCTTGACGCACTGGATTATTTCCTTTGTGTCAATGCTTCTTGGCTCCGCGAGGAGCCGCTGCCAATCCATTACTAGATTCAGTTCCGGATCTGAGGCAGTTCTATCGAGCAATGCGCGATAGTGGCACTGATCAATGGCATCGTCATGGTCGCGGAGCAAGGCTAGCATCGAAGCCTCAATCTTTCGCAGAGGGTGGAACCATGGTTGGTCGAAAGTGTCTATCCACGATTGAACACCAGGAGGCACGTCAGATGGCTTAACCCTGGTCATCGCGACTACGCCAACCCGATTTATCAACAGTGGGTCGCCTTGCTCTGATAGGCAATCAAGCAACTCGATCATGGCCTCGCTGACCATGCTGAGCGATTCACTGAACGTGCGCGTCGGGCTAACCTGTTCCAGGTAGGCCTTAGGTTCCCCTGGTACAGATCGTTCAATGAATCGGTATTGAAACTGGACGTTTATGTTGTCGTGGAATAGTTTGTAGACTAGTCCATCAGTTCGCTCTAGCGTTAAATTGCTCGATCCGTCAGCCTTTACGGCGGCGAGATCAACGTCTTCTGTCGACTCAATCTTCCTCACGATTGGCTCGATGAGGTCCGCGTACCTCAAGCTCCGCCGCCAGTTGCGAACGGGGCGCAAACCAATGAGAGGAACTGCCAGAACGGTGTCGAGCCAGTTCAAGTCCATAGGTTAGTGTCGGCTAGGACCTTGAAGTGGGCAACCCCTGACGGGGAGACAACGACGAGGGTCCCGATCGCCGCTTGGAGTTCGACCGGGACGCGGGGGACCGTGCTCGCCGACGCCGCTCGTCCGCTCGAGGCGGCGCCCGTCCGCGCCGCCCGAGACCTCTGCGCCCCCCGCTGCGTGGCGCGGTCCGGCGGGACGCTCAGGCGCCCGCGTCGCGCGGCGGCCAGACGCGGTTGAGCGCCATGGCCCAGCGCTCGACTTCGACGCGCTCGCCGTCGAAGACGTCCCGCCTCCGCGCCCCGTCCGGGCGGAGACCGCGGCCCGCGTAGAAGCCCTGCGCGGCGCGGTTCTCCGCCAGGACCCAGACGTGCAGCCAGTAGGCGCCGGCCTCCTCGAGCAGGGCCATGCTCTCCGCGAAGAGCGCCGCGCCGAGCCCACGCCGCCAGTGGCTCGGCCGGACGTAGAGCATGAAGAGCTCCCCGAGGCGCCCGCCGAAGCTCTGCGCCTGGCCCGCCCCGACCAGCGAGAAGCCGACGAGCGCGCCGCGCACCGTGGCCACGTGCATCGGCTCCCCGCGCCTCAGCCGCCGCGCCCAGTAGCGCGCGAGCGGCTCCGGGCGCAGGGTCGCCAGGTAGCTCCTCGGGAGGACCCCGGCGTAGGCCACCTGCCAGCTCTCCGCATGCACCTGCGCGACGGCCGCGGCGTCGGCGACGCGGGCGCGGCGCAGGCGCGCGCTCACGGTACGAGCTCCCAGCGGAGCGTGCCGCCGTCCGCCAGCGACGCGTGCGGCAGCCGCGCGTCCTCGATGGGCTCCCCCTCGAAGCGCACGCTCCCGAGGCGCCAGGTGTGGGCGCTCGCCTCCGGCGCCTCGACGACCATCGTGCCGCCCGGCAGGTCGAGCTCCGCCCGGGTCAGCGTGGGCGCCGCGAGCAGGTAGTCGTCCGCCGCCGTGATCGGATAGAAGCCGAGCGCCGCGAAGACGTACCAGGCGCTGAGCGTGCCCGCGTCGTCGTTGCCCGGGATGCCGGCCGGCGTCGCGTCGTAGTAGGTGCGCATCACCCAGCGCACCCAGCGCGCGCTCTCGTCCGGCCGTCCCAGCGCCGAGTAGATCCACGGCGCGTGGATGTCCGGCTCGTTGCCGTGCCAGTAGTAGTTCTCCGGCAGGAGGGTCTGCGGGCGGCGCGTCGAGCTCTCGAAGAAGAAGTCGAGGCGCTCGAAGAAGCGCGCCTCCCCGCCCATCTGCTCGGCGAGCCCCGCCAGGTCGTGGGGCACGTACCAGAGGTACTGCCAGGCGTTCCCCTCCGCGTAGTAGTCCTGCCAGCGGAGCAGATCGAGCTCGCCCTCGGGGAAGCTCCCATCGGCGGCGCGCCCGACCAGGAACTCGCTCGCCGGGTCCCAGAGGTTCCGCCAGTTGCCCGCGCGCTCCCGGAGCGCCGCGGCGTCCTCGTCCTCGCCCACGCCCTCGGCCAGCTTCGCGAGCGCCCAGTCGTCGTAGGCGAACTCAAGCGTAAGCGACGCGCTCGCGCCGCGGTCCATGGGCACCCAGCCGAGCTCCATGTAGGGCTCGATGCCCGAGCGGCCGCCGTAGGGCGCCCCCGGCGGCGTCGCCTCGAAGGCCGTGCGCCGGAGCAGCGCGTAGGCCCGCGCCGCGTCGAAGCCCCCCACGCCCTTCACCCAGGCGTCGACGATCCAGGGCCCGGCGCTGTCGCCGACCATGCCGCCCGTGTAGCCGGTGCCGAGGGGCCAGCGCGGCATCCAGCCGCCGTCCTCGGCCATGGCCATCAGCGAGCGCACCATGTCGCGCTGGAGCGCCGGGTAGAGCAGCGAGAGCAGCGGCCCCTGCGTCCGGAAGGTGTCCCAGAGGCTGTGGTCCGTGTAGTAGCGGAACGGATCGTCCTCCGGCACCGCATGCACCTCGCCGTCGAGGCCGCGGTAGGTGCCGTCGACGTCCATGGCGAGCGTCGGCATCAGGAGCGAGCGGTAGAGCGCGCTGTAGAAGAGCGTGAGCTCCTCGTCGCTCCGCGCCTCGATGCGCACGCGCGAGAGGAGCGCCTCCCAGGCCTCGACGGTGGCCGCGCGCATGGCGTCGAAGCCCTCGGGCTCGGCCTCGAGGTTCATGCGGGCGTGCGCGACGTCCGTGAAGGAGAGGCCGACGGCCACCTCGACCTCGCGCCCGTCGAAGCCGACCCAGGCGCCGGCCGCCGTGCCGCTCGCCTCGTCCCCCTCCGCGAGGGCGCCGTCGCTCCAGACGCCGTGGCGCGCGAAGGGCGTGTCGAAGCGCGCGACGAAGTAGACGGTCACGCCGCCCGAGCGCCCCGAGTAGCCGCCGTCGAAGGTGCTGTGGCCGGCGATCTCGCCCGCCTCCGCGTCGACGCTCACGGCGCCGCCGGTGATGTCGATCTCGCCGATGAAGTGACCGACGTCGACCAGGAGGGTCGGCTCCTCCACGGACTCGGGGAAGGTGACGCGGTGGCGGGCGACGCGCTCCCCCGCCGTGAGCTCGACACGGGTGCCGCTCTCGAGCGTGACGTCGTAGTAGCCGACCTCGACGGTCTCGTCGTCGTGGGAGAAGGCCTGCCGGTAGCCGGTCTGGGTGGTCTTGCTCGCGTCGACGCCGTCCGAGGGCATCAGCGCGATGACGCCGTACTCGGGGATGCCCATGCCGTGCGGGCGCACCTGGGAGAAGCCCTGGATGAGCGAGTCCTCCCAGTAGTAGCCGGCGCAGTGGTTGAAGCCGGGCGCGCCGTCGGGCTCGGAGGTGTCGGGGGCCGGGCGGGCGAGGCCGAAGGGGCGCTGGGGCGCGGGGGAGACGCTGCCGACGCCGAAGCCGAGCCCACCGGTGCCGATGAGCGGATCCACGTAGGCGGTGTAGGGCGCCGTGGCCGGGCGGCTCGGGGGCGGCGGGCCGGCGTCCGTGCCTCCATCCGCTGGGCCGGCGTCGGGAGGCGGGCCCGCGTCGGCCGTGAAGCCCGCGTCGCCGTCCACGCCTCCGTCGTCGTCGCCGCACGCCATCCCCGAGAGCGCGAGCGCGACGATGAGCCAACCCCGGATGAGCCTCATTCGCGGCAGGGTAGCGCCTCGCCTCCGCGGCGTCCTTACACGGGCTTTCACCGCCTGCCGCGGTTCTCGCGGTTCGTCTCGGAACGCGGGCTGCGGATCGCGGGCTGCGGATCGCGGATCGCGGCTGCGGATCGCGGGCTGGGATCCCGGAAGCCCGAGCTCGACGCGGCAGCCGCGGAGCCCACGTCCGCGTCACCGCCGGCCCGCGCGGCGCCTATCGCTCCCGCTTCGAGAGCGGCCGGTCGTCCGGCTCGCAGGTCAGGCTGGTCGTCGCGGCCGCGGCGATGGCACGCCGGAGCGCGTCGTCGCCGACCCGCGCGAGCGCCCGGCCCAGCTCGTCGGGCAGCGCCGTCAGCGCCACGCGCCGCGGCTTCGGCGGGTCGATGGGCCGCCGCACGGGCATCTCCGGGAGGGGCCCGACGCGGAAGCGGAGCATGTGCACCCGCGCCCGCGGCGCCGCCTTCCGCACGCGCTCGAGGAGCTCGTCGTGCATGAAGTGGAGCTCCTGCGCCCAGGCGCTCGACTTCGTGTTCACCCAGAGCACACCGCGCTCGAGCCGCGTGGGCCGCGCCGCGTCGACGATGCGCTTCGGCAGGGCGCGCCCCCACCAGGCGAAGACCCGCGCGGCGTCGACCTGCTCGGGCGCCGGGTGCACGCGACGGACGAGCTCGCCGAGCTCGTGGAGCTTCCCCTTCCGTCGACGGCGCGCCATCCGGCTCAGCCTACGCCCGGATTCGCCTCCCGTCGACGCGCCCTCGCCCGTTCCTTCGGGCCCGTCTCGCGGGTCCTCTCCGTGCGGGTCCTCTCCTCGCGGGTCCTCTCCTCGCGGGTCCTCTCCGGGCGGCGCGAGCGTCGCCGCCTCGCCGAGTCGTCGTGCTCCGCTGCGCGGGCCGGCCGGCGCTACTTCGTCGGCGCTTCGTCGACCGCGCGGATGATCCGCGCGAGGAGCTCCGGGCCGTCCTCGCCCTCCAGCCGGTCCCGCACGTCGACGGGCACGGGGACGGTCACGGGCACGAGCCGGCGCGTCACCAGCAGGTCGAAGGGGACGCGCAGCGCGGCGGCCAGGCCGCGCACCTGATCCACGCCCGGATCCGCGACCTCCGCGTTCTCCAGACGCGCGATGGTCCGCCGCGACACGCCCACCCGCTGCGCCAGCTCGAGCTGACCGAGGCGGCCGCGAAGCTCTCGCAGCACGCGGAGGTTGGTCGCGAGGATTCGCGTGAGCTCCATGCGCGACGATCTGGCACCTCGCCTCGGACCTCCGCAAGACGTTTTTTCGATCCGTCCTCGGCGAAAGCGTCTTCTGCGCGTCCTCAGGCGCGCCGTCTCCGCCGCAGCAGGAGGGAGAGGAGCGCCACGAGCGCCATGTCCCCCACGTCCGGGTCTTCCCCGCCCCCCGGCGCGCGGCAGCCGCAGCCGCCTCCCCCGTCCGCGGCGCCGGGCGCGCCCGCGTCGACGTCCCGGGTCGGCCCGGCGTCGTCGCCGCCGGGCGCCCCGCCGTCCTCCCCCGGCGCAGGAGGCGGCGCGTCGCCTCCGGTGAACGCTGTGAAGAAGCCGTCCTCCGCGCCGCCGCTCTCGCTCTGCACGGCCTCGTCCACCCAGAGCTGCGTCGCCCCCTCGCCGTTCCGCTTCGTCGTCCCGGCGAGGACGACGCGGAGCTCCCCGTCGACGCTCCGCGCGTCCACGGCGTGCGCATGGCCGCTCGGATCCATGCGCGTCACGAAGCGCCGCTCGCGCAGGTCCGGGCTCATCACCACGAGGTAGGCGCCGCCCGTGTAGTCGCCCGTGCCCTCCGGGGTCCAGCTGAGCGGCAGCCCGGCGGCGGCGGCCCCCGCGAGGTAGACCTGGCCGCTGGCGTCGGTCGTGATCGCGCCCTCGCGCACGCGCACCGTGTTGCCGCGGCCCGAGCTGAGGCGCCCCGTGAGCTGCTGGCCCGTCCGGTAGGCGCCGCTCGCCGGGTCGTAGACGCCGAAGAAGGTCTTGTGCTCCGAGCGCGTGTCGAAGAACTCGTGGTAGCGGTCGCCGCCGACGATCTCGACGCGCGCGCTCACGTCGAAGGGGTCGTAGCGGAAGAGGTGGTTGCCGCCCGCGCACTCGAAGGCGGCGAGGAGGCGCCCGTCCCGGCCGACGCTCACCCGGTAGCCGCGCGTGTCGGCCATGTTGTTCTCGGGCCGGTTGAGGAAGTCGTCGGCGCCGTTCTCCGTGGACCAGTCGTAGCCGGTCCAGCGCGTCTCGCCGTCGAAGCCGACGCCGCGGAGGTAGGCGATCTGCACCGGGTTCCCGTCGGCGCGGGCCTGGCGCCAGCCGACGAGGACCACCGTCTCGCTCGGCGCGTGCACGGCGAGGTCGAGGGTGTTGCGGTGCCCGCCGAAGCGCGCGCCGGCGCCGCCGGCGGCATCGTAGAGGTGGATCGTCCCCGCGCCGGGCGTGTCGTTCGCGCCGCCCACGCCGCCCACGTCCGAGGGCACGAGCGCGGCGACGGTGCCGTCGGCGCCCACGTCCACCCGATGCACGTGGCCCGGCGTGGCGCTCCAGCGGACGGCGCCCGCCTCGGCGTCCACCGCGAGGAGGCCGGCCTCGCCCGCGGCGACGTAGAGCCGGTCGTCGGCGTCGACGGCGAGGTCGAGGGGCACGCCCGGGAGGCGCGCGACCCGCTCGACCGCGCGCCCGTCGGCGCTCAGGAGCAGCAGCGCGCCGGGAGCGTCCGCGGCGGCCCCGGCGAGCGCCACCTCCTCGCCGCCCGGGCGCACGTTCACGCTGCCGGCGAGCACGATCCGACCGTCGGAGAGCAGCGCCGCCCCCCAGACGTCCTGGTCGCCCTCACCGCCCAGGTAGGACGAGGCCGTGGCGGAGAGCTGAGCCGCCGTGGGGGAGGTCAGGGCGGTCGCGAGCGCGGCCGCGGTGGCGAGCGGGAGGAGGAGGGCGCGGCAGAGCATGGCACCCAGTGTCGCATCCCTCGCCCCTCCTCCGGTGTCCGGCCGCCCCCCACCCGCCGCCGGGCGGCTCCGCTTCCCTTCGCCGCCGATCGGCGCTAGGTGGACCCCATGCGCGCCACCCTGGATCTGCCCCCGGGCTTCGACCCGATGACCGGGCGTTTCGGCCGCTTCGGAGGCCGCTTCGTCGCCGAGACGCTGATGCCCGCCCTCGACGAGCTGACCCGCGCGTTCTTCGAGGCCTGGGCGGACCCGGCCTTCCGCGGCGAGCTCGACGGTCTCCTCCGCGACTACGTCGGCCGCGAGACGCCCCTCTACGAGGCGCGGCGGCTGAGCGAGCGGGTCGGCGCGCGCGTCTGGCTCAAGCGCGAGGACCTCGCCCATACGGGCGCGCACAAGGTGAACAACACCGTCGGCCAGGTGCTCCTCGCGAAGCGCATGGGCAAGACGCGCATCATCGCGGAGACCGGCGCCGGCCAGCACGGCGTCGCGACGGCCACGGCCTGCGCGCTCCTCGGCCTCCCCTGCGAGGTCTTCATGGGTGCCGAGGACGTGCGGCGGCAGGCGCCGAACGTGCGGCGCATGGAGCTGCTCGGCGCGAAGGTGCACGCCGTGGAGAGCGGCTCGCGCACGCTCAAGGACGCCATGAACGAGGCGCTCCGGGACTGGGTGACGAACGTCGAGGACACCTACTACTGCGTGGGCTCGGCGGCCGGCCCCCACCCCTACCCGCTGATCGTCCGCGAGATGCAGGCGGTCATCGGCCAGGAGGCGCGCGCCCAGATGCTGCGCCAGGCCGGGCGGCTCCCGGACGCGGTCGTCGCCTGCGTGGGCGGCGGCAGCAACGCGATCGGCATCTTCGCCGGCTTCCTCGCGGACGCGGGCGTCGCGCTGATCGGCGTGGAGGCGGCCGGCGAGGGGCTCGGGACGACCCGGCATGCCGCCCCGCTGAGCGGCGGCTCGGTCGGCGTCCTCCACGGCGCGAAGAGCTACGTGCTGCAGAGCGAGGACGGGCAGATTCAGGAGGCCCACTCCGTGAGCGCCGGCCTCGACTACCCGGGCGTCGGCCCCGAGCACGCCCACCTCAAGGACACGGGCCGGGCCGAGTACCTCGCCGTGACGGACGACGAGGCCCTGAGCGCGCTCCAGCTCCTCGCCCGCGAGGAGGGCATCATCGCGGCCCTCGAGTCGAGCCACGCCATCGCCATCCTGCCGAAGCTCGCCGGGCGCTTCGGTGAGGGCGCGCAGCTCCTCGTCAGCCTCTCCGGGCGCGGCGACAAGGACCTCGACACGGTGCTCGGCCTGCTCGCCGAGCGGAAGGCGGAGCACTGATGGGGCGCATCGCGGACGCCTTCGCGAAGGCGAACGAGGAGGGGCGCGCGGCGCTCGTCATCTACCTCTGCGCCGGCGACCCGAGCCTCGACTGGACGCCGGAGCTGATCGCGGCGATCGCGGAGGCCGGCGCGGACGTGGTCGAGCTGGGCATGCCCTTCAGCGATCCGACGGCGGACGGCGAGGCGATCCAGCTCGCGTCGCAGCGCGCGCTGAAGGCGGGCACGACGCTGAAGGGTGCGCTCGAGGCGATGAAGGCGACCCGGGCGAAGACCGACGTGCCGGTGCTGCTCTTCGGCTACTACAACCCGCTGCTCGTCTACGGGGAGGAGGCCATCGCGCGCGACGCGAAGGCGGCCGGCGTGGACGGTTTCCTCGTCGTCGATCTCCCGCCCGAGGAGGCGGCGCCGCTCGAGGCGCCGATCCGCGAGGCGGGGCTCGACTACGTCCCGCTCGTGGCGCCGACCAGCACGCCCGAGCGGAAGAAGGCGGCCGGCGCCGTGGCGAGCGGCTTCGTCTACTACGTCTCGATGACCGGCGTGACCGGCGCGAAGGCGACGACGCTCGACGTGGCCGCCGAGTCCGCCGCGGCGCTCGGCGGAGAGCTCGAGCGGCCGGTGGCCGTGGGCTTCGGGATCCGCACGCCCGAGGACGCGGCGACCGTCGCCGCGAAGGCCGACGGCGTGGTCGTGGGGAGCGCCGTCGTGCGCCGCATCGCCGCGGCCGGCTCGCTCGAGGAGGCGAAGGCGAGCGTCGCCGAGCTCGTCCGGGGCCTCGCCGCCGCCTGCCGCCGCCCGTAGGCCGGGGCGCATCGTGCGCCGTGCCTCCGAGCGCCCCCGCCGGGAGCCGCCCCCCGACCCCGCGCGCCCGGCCGCGCTCAGCCGGCGCCCTTCGCCGCCTCGACGAAGGCGCGCACCTTCGCCGCGTCCTTCACGCCCGGCGCCGCCTCGACCCCGCTCGCCACGTCGACCCGGAAGGGGCGCACGCGCCGCACGGCCTCGGCCACGTTGCCCGGGTGCAGGCCCCCGGCGAGCGTCAGCTTCCGGAGCGACGCGACCTCGACGGCGAGCTCCCAGTCGAAGCGCGCCCCGGTGCCGCCCGGCATGGCCCCGGGCACGCGCGCGTCGAGCAGCAGCTGCTCGCCGGGGTAGGCGAGGGCCGCCTCCACGTCGCTCGCCTGGGCGACGCCGACCGCCTTGTAGGCCTCCGGCAGGAGCGCCTCCACCAGCGCCGGCGGCTCCTCGCCGTGGAGCTGCACCCAGCGGATCCCCGTCGCCTCGCGCACGGCCCGGATCCGCGCCTCGCCCGCGTCGACGAAGACGCCCACGAAGCTCACCCGCTCACCCAGGGCCTGGACGATCGCGCGCGCCGTCTCCACGTCCACCCGGCGGGGCGTCCCCGCCCAGAAGTTCAGGCCGATGGCGTCCGCGCCGGCCTCCACGCACGCCGCCGCGTCCTCGAGCGTCCGCACGCCGCAAATCTTGACCTGGACCATCCGACAACACCTCGCTCACATACCCATGTTTTCCCATCGGGATGATAGAGATTTTTCCCTGGCGCCTCGACGCCCCTCGCTCCACATTCCGCTGCGAACGGTTCGCGAGCGGCCGTGACGGATCGCCCGCTTCGGGTGGAAGGGCCACCCCTCAGCTTCTATAGGACCCAGCCATGAGTACCGCGACGAAGGACGTGAAGCGCGAGGAGCTCGAGAGCGTCGTCATCCGATTCGCCGGCGATTCCGGCGATGGGATGCAGCTCACCGGCTCCCAGTTCACCTCGGCGACCGCCATGATGGGCAACGACCTCGCGACCTTCCCGGACTTCCCGGCGGAGATCCGCGCTCCGGCCGGCACCACCTACGGCGTCAGCGGTTTCCAGATCCACTTCGCCGACCACGACATCCTCACGCCCGGCGACGCGCCGGACGTGCTCGTCGCGATGAACCCGGCCGCGCTGAAGGTGAACCTACCGACCCTCAAGAAGGGCGGCCTGCTCATCGTCAACACCGACGCCTTCACCAAGAACAATCTGAAGAAGGCCGGCTACGAGTCGAACCCGCTCGAGGACGACTCGCTCGCGCCCTACCGGCTCCTCGCCCTCGAGATCACGCGCATGACGCGCGCCGCCGTGACCGAGTTCAACCTCGGCGCGAAGGCCGCCGACCGCTCGAAGAACATGTGGACCCTCGGGCTCATGTTCTGGCTCTTCGGCCGCGACCGGCAGCCGACCGTCGACTGGCTGAAGAAGAAGTTCGCCAAGAAGCCCGAGATCGCCGAGGCGAACATCGCGGCGCTGAACGCGGGCCACATCTACGGCGAGACGGCCGAGCTCCCGAGCACCGTCGGCGTCTACCAGGTGCCCTCGGCGGATCTGCCCCCGGGCACCTACCGCAACATCGACGGCAACCAGGCCACGGCCTGGGGCCTCGTCGCCGGCGCGCAGCTCGCGGGCCTGCCGCTCTTCTACGGCTCCTACCCGATCACGCCCGCCTCCTCACTCCTCCACAACCTCGCCAAGCTCAAGCACCTCGGCGTCGTGACCTTCCAGGCCGAGGACGAGATCGCCGCCGTCTGCGCGGCCATCGGCGCGAGCTTCGGCGGCTCCGTCGGCGTCACGGGCACGAGCGGCCCGGGCGTGGCGCTCAAGGGCGAGGCCATCGGCCTGGCGATCGCCACCGAGCTCCCGCTCGTCATCTGCGACGTGCAGCGCGGCGGCCCCTCGACGGGCCTCCCGACCAAGACCGAGCAGTCCGACCTCTTCCAGGCCGTCTACGGGCGGAACGGCGACGCGCCCCTCGTGGTGCTCGCCGCCGCGACGCCCGGCGACTGCTTCTACATGGCCATCGAGGCCGTGCGCCTGGCCACCAAGTACATGACCCCGGTCATGCTGCTCACGGACGGCTACATCGCGAACGGCGCCGAGCCCTGGCCGATCCCGGATGTCTCGAAGCTCGAGCCCTTCCCGGTGAAGTTCCACGAGGGGCCGAGCGAGGGCTTCCAGCCCTTCCTCCGGCGCGACGACGGCACGCACGCGCGCGTCTGGGTCAAGCCGGGCACGCCCGGGCTCGAGCATCGCATCGGCGGCCTCGAGAAGGCGGCCGACTCCGGCAACATCAGCTACGACCCGGACAACCACCACGCGATGACCAAGCTGCGCGCCGAGAAGGTGCGCGGCGTGGCCGACGACGTGCCGGCGGCGAGCCTCGACCAGGGCGAGGCCGGCGGCGAGCTGCTCGTGGTCGGCTGGGGCTCGACCTACGGCTCGATCAAGCAGGCCGTCGAGCGCGTGCGGAAGGGCGGCCGCAAGGTCGCGCACCTGCACCTCCGGAACATCTGGCCGCTCCCGAACGGGCTGAAGGAGCTCCTCGAGGGCTTCGACCAGGTCATGGTGCCGGAGATGAACGACGGGCAGCTCGCCCGCCTGCTCCGCGGCGAGCTCCTCGTCGACGCCGTGCCCTTCTCGAAGATCGCCGGCCAGCCCTTCCGCATCTCCGAGCTCGTCACGGAGATCGAGCGGCGCCTCGGCGACGCCGCCCCCCGCGAGTCCTCCCCCGAGGTGCGCGCCTGAGCGGCGACCCCGCTGCCCTCGACCGAATCGCCCTCGACCGAATCGCCCTCGACCGAATCGCCCTCGACCCCGCGAGAGAGAACCGATGACCGAGAATCCCCGCAAGCTCACCCGGAAGGACTTCGCCTCGGACCAGGAGGTCCGCTGGTGCCCCGGCTGCGGCGACTACGCCATCCTCGCCGCGATCCAGCGCACGCTCCCGAAGCTCGGCGCGACCACGGAGAACACCGTGTTCGTCAGCGGCATCGGCTGCTCGAGCCGCTTCCCGTACTACATGAACACGTACGGCTTCCACACGATCCACGGGCGCGCGCCGACCTTCGCGACGGGCCTGAAGATCACGCGGCCGGAGCTCGACGTCTGGGTCATCACCGGTGACGGCGACGGTCTGAGCATCGGCGGCAACCACCTGCTGCACGTGCTGCGGCGGAACGTGAACCTGCAGATCATCCTCTTCAACAACCAGATCTACGGGCTCACGAAGGGCCAGTACTCGCCCACCTCGGACGTGGGGCAGGTCTCGCCCTCGACGCCGCTCGGCTCCATCGATCAGCCAGTCGTGCCCGTGCGCGTGGCGCTGGGCGCGAACGCGAAGTTCGTCGCGCGCGGCTACGACGTGTCGAAGAAGCTGCCCGAGCTGCTCGAGCAGGCGCACGCCTTCCCCGGCGCGGCGCTGGTCGAGGTGCTGCAGAACTGCCCGGTCTTCAACGACGGGGTCTTCGACCTGATCACGGACCGGAAGAAGGGCCCGCAGCACCAGCTCTGGGTCGAGCATGGCAAGCCCATGATCACGGCCGACGGGAAGAAGGGGCTGCGCCTCGACCCGAAGACCATGCAGCTCGAGCTGGTGGAGCTCGGCGAGGGCGGCGTGAGCGAGGACGAGCTCTTCGTGCACGACGAGACGAACCGCTCGATCGCCTGGATGCTCTCGGACCTGCCGGAGGTGAAGGCGCTCGGCGTGCTCTACCGAGAGCCGGACGCGCCGGTCTACGACGACGGCGTGCGCGCCCAGGTGGAGATGGCCCAGGAGAAGGCCGGAGGGAGCGACCTCGCGGCGCTGCTCCGCTCGGGCCACACCTGGGAGGTCTGAGGAAGAAGGGGCAACGCCTTCCTCCCGTGCCCGTGCTCCTGCCCCTGCCCGCCTCTACCGGAGAAGAGGCGAGGGCGGGGGCACACGCGTCACGGCTCCCGGGGCCCGCGACACGAGCGAGGCACGCGCGGACGCGAGCCCGTCGACGCGATCACATCGGGAGGCAGACGCCGCGCGAATGACGCGGGCGCGCCGCTTCGACCCCGCCGACGGGCGGGGGCACGGGCACGCGAGCGGGAGCTTCGGCGGGCTTCGCCTCCCGAGACCTCAGACGTCCAGGAGCTCCTTCACCTTCGCGATCACCTGCGGCGCCTGGATCGGCTTCGTGATGTAGGCGGTCGCGCCGAGGGCCATGGCCCGCTGCCGGTCCTCCTGGGAGCCCTCGGTCGTGATGATGATGATCGGGACGTCCTTGTGCGTCTCGTCGCTGCGGATGCGCTTGACGAGCTTCAGGCCGTCCATGATCGGCATGTTGATGTCGGTGATGATGAGGTCGAAGCGCCCTTGGGCGAGCTTCCGCAGCCCGTCCACGCCGTCCTCGGCCTCCGTGACGGCGAGCTTCTTGATGCGAGCCAGCGCGAACACCAGCAGCTGCCGCATCATCGGCGAGTCTTCGACTACCAAACAGGAGAGATCGGCCATGGGTATCGGTCGATTCGAGGCGCCGGCCCTCGGGCCGCCGCCGAAGGTTCAGAGTTTCTCCTCGATGCCTCGCAGCGCGGCCAGCGGCCCCGCCTCGGCGTCGTAGAGGTTCGCGGCGATCAGGGCCACGCCGGCCTGGGAGCCGAGGAGCTGGAAGAGCTCGTGGTCCACGTTGGCCCAGCCCTCCTTCTGCTCGAGGAGCGTGATCACCTCGACCACACCGACGGCCTTGCCGTCGGCCATGACGGGAATGACCGCGGCCGGGTCCTCCCGCGTCGCTTTCTCCAGGTCCGCCTCGCGGACCCGCGCGATGCCCGTCAGGCACGCTTCGCCGACCGGGCTCGCGTCGCCGACCTCCACCGGCTGGACCTCCGCCTCGTCGAGGCCGTCGGAGGCCACCGGATAGGCGCGCTTCCCCTCCGCGTCGACCAGGTACACGACGTACTGGGCGGCGCCGACGAGCTGGCCCGCCATGTCGCTCAGGTGCCGGATGACGCGCCTCGGCGAGAAGCTGGCGTGGAGCTGGAAGTTCGCCACGTAGAGGTTGGCGAGGTCGTTGATCTCCTGCTCGACGGCGGCTTGGCGGTCGCGCCGCTCCTGCTCGGTCTGCTCGAGCTGCTCGGAGCGCTCCAGCAGGTTGCCGCGCTCCTTCTCGAGCCGCTCGATCGTCTTGAGGAGGTCCTTGATCGCGTCGTCGCTGGCGATCTGCGCCCGGAGCCGCGCGTTCTCCGCGCGGAGGTCGGCGATCTCGGAGCGGAGCTCGCGGCTCTCCTCGAGGAGGGCCTCCGTGTACTCGACGCCCTTCCGCAGGAAGGAGCGGACGAAGGCCTCTCGTTCCTTCACGAGGTCCATCGGTACATCGCTCGCGCGGCGGTCGCGTTCCGCCTTCGGCTCACCCTCGCTCACGGTCGGCCCACGGTATCACAGCGGCCCCGAGAAAGGGGCGGGAGAGTGCGCCTCGCGCGCCGCCCGAACGGCCTCCCCTTTCTGCGGTAGCGCCTCGCCGTCCTCGAGCGCGGCGCTCAATCCAGGAGCTGGCCGAGGCGGCGCCCGAGCGCGTCGATCGGGAGCGACTCGTCGACGGCGCCGGTCGCCGCCGCGGCTTGCGGCATGCCGTAGATCACCGCCGTCTCCGCCGACTCGGCCAGCACGCGCGCGCCGGCTCGATGCAGCGCGGCCGCGCCCCGGGCGCCGTCGTCGCCCATGCCCGTGAGCACCACGCCGAGGCAGCGCTGGCGGAGGTGCCGCGCCGCCGACTCGAAGAGCCGATCCACCGACGGCACGTAGCGGTCGGTCGCGGCCGGAGGCAGGACGATCAGCTGCCCGTCGGCGCCGATCTCCGCGCACTGGCCGCCGGGGCAGACCCACGCCTCCCCGGCCTGCAGCGGGTGCGCGCGCGTGGCCTGGCGGACGTGGATCGGACCGAGCCGATCGAGCCGCGCCGCGAAGGTCTCGGTGAAGCGGGGCGGCATGTGCTGGGCGATCACGAAGGCCGCGTCCGGGCCCGGCGGGAGCCGGCGGAAGAGCTCGACGAGCGCCGTCGGGCCGCCCGTGGACGCGCCGATCACCACGACCTTGCGCGGCCGCCCGGGCGTGCGCGAAGGCGCCTCGGCGCGGGCCCCGCGCTCGACCGGGCGCACGCCGCCGAGGCGCGAGAGGTGCCGCACCAGCGCGACCTTCTCGAGCAGCTCCGCGCGGATGGCGGCGAGGTCCGTCGTGACCGAGCGGGTCGGCTTCGCGACGAAGTCGAGGGCGCCGAGCTCGAGGGCGCGGAAGACGTTCTCCTTGTTGGCGTAGCCCGAGACGACGATTACCGGCGTCGGCTGCCGGGCCATGAGCAGGCGGAGGAACGTGAAGCCGTCCATGCGCGGCATCTCGAGGTCGAGCGTGATCACGTCCGGCGAGAGGTCGCGGACGAGCCGCAGGGCCTCGTTCCCGTCGGCGGCCTTCCCGACGACCTCGACGTCCGGGAGGCTCTCGAGCAGGTCGCTGATCGTCCGCCGGTTGTAGGCGGAGTCGTCGACCACCAGCGCGCGGAGCGGCTTCATGGGCCGGCCTCCTCGCCCCGGTCCGGCCACGCGCGCGGCTCGTCGTCGAGGCGCGGCCGCCGATAGACCATGTCGCCCTCGAGGTGCACCAGCTCGAAGTCCGTGGAGGCGCGCAGGAGCGATTCGCTGTGGCCGAGCATGAGGTAGCCGCCGGGGGTGAGCCGGTCGAAGAAGGTTCGCACGACCTGGCCCCGGGACTCGTCGTCGAAGTAGATCAGGACGTTCCGGCAGAAGATCGCGTCGACGCTCCCCACGATGGCGGACCGGTCGTGGTCGAGGAGGTTGAGGTGGCCGAAGTGGCACATCGCTCGGATCTCCGGCCGTACCAGCCGCCCGTCGGGCGTGTCGAGGAAGAAGCGCTCGTGCTCCGGGGGCATCGCGCGGAAGGAGCCCTCCCGGTAGACGGCGCGGCGCGCGTGGTGGAGGACCCGGCGGCTGATGTCGCTGCCGAAGACGCGCACCTCCCACCCGTCGAAGCGATGGCTCGCCGCGAGGATCATCGCGAGCGTGTAGACCTCCTCGCCGGTGGAGCAGCCGGCGCTCCAGAGCGTGAGCCGCTTCTTGTGCGCGTTCCGGGCGGCGAGCTCGGGGAGGAGCTCCTTGCGGAAGGCCTCGAGCTGGTAGGCCTCGCGGAAGAAGTAGGTCTCGTTCGTCGTGAGCAGGTCGACGGCGCGCTCGAGCTCGGTCTCGCCGTCCGGGTGGAAGCGGAGCCGCTCGTAGTAGGCGGTGTAGCTGTCGAGGCCGAGGGCGTGCAGCCGCTCGCGGAGGCGGCGCTCGACCACGAACTTCGCGTCGCGGTCGAAGCTGATGCCGCAGAAGGAATTGACCAGGTCGCGGAGGAGCCGAAACTCCTCCGGGGTCATGGACGGTCCCTGGTCGAAGAGCAGCGTCATCCCCCCGCCCGACCTCCCTCGGCGAGGGCGGCGTCGAGCGCCTCCCGGACCAGCTCGTCCTCCTCCACGGCGCGGCGCGCTTCGAGCGCGGCCGTGGCTGCCCCCGAGCCCAGCTCCCCGAGCAGCCGCGCCGCCGCCGCCCGCACGTGCCAGCTCCCGTGCGCGAGCCCCGCGCCGAGACGCGTCGCCGCCGCCGCCGCGGGGAGGCGCCGCGCCGCCGCCAGCCCGCGCTTGACCACCTCGGCGTCGGCGTGGGCCAGGGCCCGCTCCACGTGCGCCTCGAGGTCGGGGGGCGCCAGGGCGATCAGCGCGTCCATGGCGGCCACGGCCACCGCCGGCTGGTCTTCGAGGAGCGCCCCGAGCAGCGGCACGTCCGCCCCGTCTCCGTGCGCGCCGAGCGCCGCGGCCGCCTCCGCACGCACCGCGGGCGCGCCGTCTTCGAGCGCCTGCCGGAGGCCCTCCGCCGCGCGCGCGCCGAGCGGGCGCACCCGGCCCAGCGCCCGCACGGCCTCCCGCCGCACGGCCGCGTCCTCGTCCATCAGGGCGAAGGCGATCACGTCGCTCCCGCGCCCGTCCCCGAGCGCCCCGAGCGCGTCCAGGCACGCCTGCCGGAGCGCCGGGTCCTCGCTCGAGAGGCCGGCCTGGAGCGCGTCCAGCGCGCCTTCGCCCCCGAGCTCGGCGAGGAGCGCGGGCAGGCGCGGCCCCGCGTGCCCGAGGTCGACCGCGGCGAGCGCCGCCTCGACCGACGCCGCTTCGCGCTCGGCCAGTCTCCGGAGCGCTTCCGTGGCCGCCGCGGCCGGCTCGGCGTTCGCCGCGAGGTCGCCGCCGGGCGCGCTCGCCCGCCTCACGAGGGCCGGCGCGTCCTCGGCCTGGGCGAAGCGACCGAGGCTCCGCAGCGCCGCCGCCGCCACGGCCGGCGCCTCGTCCTCCGCCGCCTCCCAGAGCCACGCGCGGAGCGTCGCGTCCGGCGCCGTCGCCAGCTCGGCCGCGAGCTCCAGGGCGAGCGCCCGCGTCGGGCCGGTCGCCGCGTCGGCCACCGCGCGCAGGGGGGCGCTCGCCTCGGCGCCCCACTCTCGGAGGGCCGCGATCGCGTTCGGCCCGAGCACGTCCCGGGCGAGCACCGTCACGGCCGCGCCGAGGCGCGCCGTGTCGCGGAGCACGAGGAGCAGCTCGGCGGCGTGTCGGGGGGTCTCCCCCTCTTCCTCGCCGAGCGCCTCGCCGAGGGCCGCTTCGCTCCCGGCCAGGGGGTCGCGGAGCGCCGCCGGGCCAAGCGCCGCGGCCAGCTCGGCGAGCCCGGCGACCGCGAGCGAGCGTTCGTGCGGGGTCCGCTCGAGGGCTGCTGCCAGCGGGGCGATGGCCTCGGGCGCGCCGCTCCGCCCGAAGAGGGGGAGCGCCGCTCGCCGCGCCAGCCGGTCGTCGAGGAGCGGGGCGAGCTCCACCCAGGGCAAGACGGCGCCCGTCCGGACCAGCCCGTCGAGGGCGGCGACGCGCTCGTAGGCGCCGGCGTCCGCGAGGTGCGCGCGGAGGATCTGCTGGGCGGCCGGGCCGCCGAGGCGGGCGAGGGCGTCCAGGGCCGCCGCGGAGATGTTCGGGTCGGCGTCGCGCACGAGCGGCGCGATCCACTGGACCGCCTCCTCCGCGCCCGTGTCGCCGAGCGCCTCGATCACGAACTTCCGCGTGCCGTCCGGCCGCGCCTCGAGCGCGTCGCGGAGTGGCCCGAGCGCCCGGCGGCCGAGGCGCCCGAGGGCCTCGAGGGCCGCGTTCCGGAGCCCGACGTTCTCGCCCTGGGCCAGCGCGTCCACGAGCCGCGGCAGGAGCGGGTCCCGCTCCTCCGGCGCGCAGCGGATCACGCTCTGGACGGCCTCGGCCCGCACGCGCCAGTCCGGGTCGGCGAGCCCCTCGAGGAGCGCGTCGCGCCGCTCGTCGTCGAGGCGCGCCCCGGCGAGCTCGCGCACCCGCCGCCGCCGCCGCTCGACCGGATCGCTCAAGGCGCCTCCAGCGCCGTCGGCACGTCGATGGCCTCGGCCGGCGCCGCGACCCGGTCGACGTCGATCACGAAGGTGAGCCCCCCGCCCGTGGCGTACACGGCCGCGATCCCCCGCGCCTCGTCGCCCGTGCCCAGCTTCGGCACGCCGCGCTGCTCCGTCGGGCCGGCGCCGAAGACGTCCGTCACGGAGTCCACGACGAGCCCCGCCGAGCGGTCCTCGAGCTCGACGACGATCCACTTCGTGCGGCGCGTCGGCGCCGTCGCCGGCAGGCCGAAGCGGCGGCGCAGGTCGAGCACCGGGACCACCTCGCCGCGGTGATCGGCCACGCCGAGCACGCTCGGCGGCGCGTGGGGGAGCTCGACGAGCGGGAGCGGGTTGATGATCTCCCGCACGCGGAGGATGTCCACGGCATACCGCACGTCGCCCACCTGGAAGCCCACCAGGTTCTTGCTGCGGTCGCTCCGTTGTCTCGTGGCGTCGACCATGTCGTCTTCCTCGCCGCGCGCTCCCTCAGTCGAGCAGCGGCTCGGGGTCGAGGAGCACGAGGATCTCTTCCGTCTCGCTCTCCGTGTCGCGCTCGCCCTCCCGGTCGCGCCGCGAGCGCCGCGGCCGGCCCACGCCGAGGACGTAGTCGGACAGATCTCCGCCGACGACGCCGGAGAGCTCGATCTCGTCGTCGAGGAGCCGATGCACCGAGAGCACCTGGTCCACCAGCACGCCGAGCACCTCGTCCTCGGCGGCGACCAGGAGGATGCGCGTGTGCTTGTCCGGCGGGCTCTCGGCCACGCGCAGCCGCCGGCGCAGGTCGATCACCGTCGTGATGGTCCCGCGGACGGCCACCACGCCGAGCACGTCGCCGGGGGCGCGCGGCACGGGCGTGATCGGCGGCGGCTTGAGGATCTCCCGGATGGCGTGGAGCGGGAGCGCGTAGGTCTCCTCGGCGATGACGAAGGCGAGGAACTCCCGCGCCGTCAGCGCCTCCCGCTCCAGCACCGGCGCCTGGCTCGCCGCCGCCGGGATCACCGTGTCGCGCTTGACGACGTCGCTCATCGCGAGGCCTCCAGGGCCGTGAGCTCGGGCGTGCCGAGCAGCTCCTCGAGGAGCGCCGGGACGTCCAGCACGAGGGCCACCTGCTGGTCCCCGAGGTCCGTCGCGCCGGCGAAGCCGCGCACGCGCTGGAGGCTCTTGCCGAGGCTCTTGATGACGATGTCCTGCTGGCCGTCGAGGCCGTCGACGACGAAGCCGAGCCGCCGATGGGCGACCGCACAGACCACCACGTAGCGCCGCGGCGGTGTGCCGTCCGCGTCGAGCTCGGGGGGCTCCGCGGCCTCGAGCCGGAAGAGCCGGTCGAGCCGGCAGAGCGGCAGGGTGGCGCCGCGCAGCGTCATCACCTCGCGCCCCTCCACGGTGCGGAGCTTCTCCGGCTCGAAGAGGATCGCCTCCTGCACCGACGTGATCGGGATGGCGAAGCCCCGCCCGCCGATTCGGATCAGGAGGGCGTTGATGATCGCCAGCGTGACCGGGAGGGTGATCGTGAACTTCGTGCCCGTCCCCAGCTCGGACTGCACGTCGATCACCCCGCCGAGCCGCGAGATGTTCGTCTTCACGACGTCCATGCCGACGCCGCGACCGGAGAGGTCGGTGATCGCCGAGCGCGTGCTGAAGCCGGGCATGAAGATGAGGTTCAGCGCCTCCTCCCGGCTGACCTCGGCCGCCGCCTCCTCCGTGATCAGCTCCCGGCGGAGGGCCGTCTCGACGATGCGCTGCGGGTTCATGCCGGCGCCGTCGTCCTCCACCTCGATGACGACGTGCTTGCCCTTCTGGTAGGCGTTCAGCGCGAGCGTCCCCGAGACCGGCTTGTCGGCGAGCTCGCGCACCTTCGGCGACTCGATGCCGTGGTCGATCGCGTTCCGGATGAGGTGCATGAGCGGGTCGCTCAGCTCCTCGACGATGAGCTTGTCGACCTCCGTGTCCGCGCCCGTCACCAGGAGCTTCACGTCCTTGTCGTGCTCCCGCGCGACTTGCCGCACGATGCGCGCGAGCTTGTCGAAGATCTGCCCGAGCGGGACCATCCGCACGTCGAGGATGCCGTCCTGGAGCTCCTCGAGGCGGCGCTCGAAGCCGCGGTTGATCCGGTGCAGCTCGATGGCGAGCTGGCGGAGCTCGGGCCGGCCGCGGAGCCGCTCCGAGATGCGCCCCACGGCGCTCTTCACGAGCGCCAGCTCGCCCACCACGTTCATCAGGTGGTCGAGCTTGCGGATGTCGACGCGCACCGTGTTCGCCACCGAGCGGAGCGTGAGCTGGTCCGGCGACATCTCGCGTCGCTCCACGGGGGCCGCGCTCGGCGGGCGAGGCGTCGGTGCCGGCGGGGGCGCCGGGAGCGGGGTCGAGCTGCTGCTCGGGGCGAGCGCTTCGTGCTCCGTGCGCCGGTCCGGGCTCTCCCCCGAGCTCCGCCGGCTCACGCGGAGCAGCTCCGCGTCGGCGTCGACGAGCGCCTCCTCGAGCGTGTCGTAGGGCGCGCTGCTCGCGAGGAGCACGTCGAGGTCGATCGTGTCCCCGTCGCCGCCGCCCGTGCTCGGCAGGTAGGTGATGATCTCGGCGAGCGGCTTGGCGCGATCCTTCAGGTCCTCGAGCTGGCTGTCGATGGTGAGGAGGCTGAAGCGCACCTTGAGCCGGTAGAGGGAGACGCCCTGGCGCACGTTCGTGCGCAGCCGATGCTCCTCGTACTCCGTGAGCACGGAGAGCACGTTCGGGTCGAGCTCGTAGCCGAGGAGGTCGTCGTCCGGCGCGGCCGAGCCGCTCCCGGTGAAGCGCGCGATGCCCTGGAGGAGCCGCTCGACGTCCACCTCGGGGGCGTCGGGCGAGTCGACCAGGAGCCGCTGGAAGCTCTCGACGCCCTCGAAGAGCACGTCGAGGACGCTCGGGTCGAGCTCCACGCGCCCGAGCCGGAGCTGATCGAGGAGATCCTCGAGGGCGTGGGAGACCTCCCCGAGGCGGGCGTAGCCGAACATGCCCGCGATGCCCTTGAGCGTGTGGACGCCGCGGAAGACCTCGTTGATGAGCTCGCTGGTGGTCTGATCGAGCTCCGGCCCATGCTCCTTCTGCGCCTGGTCGAGCAGGAGCAGGTCGCGCGAGAGCGACTCGATGATCTCCTGCGCTTCGGCGAGAAACTCCTCGTGGACGTCGCTCACCCGGCGCCTCCCGCGCGGCGCTCCAGCACGTCCCGCACGAGGGTGGTCAGCGCGTCGGCGCCGAAGGGCTTGCTGAGGAAGGCGTCGGCCCCGAGGTCGAGGCCGCGCTGCCGGTCGCGGGCGCTGGCCTCCGTGCTGATGAGGATCACCGGCGTCGCGCCGTGCTGCTCGCTCTTGCGCATGAAGGCGATGAGCTCGAGCCCGTTGATGTCGGGCATGTTGATGTCGACGACGACGAGCTCCCAGGGCTCGCGGGGGAGCAGGCGGAGCGCCTCGAAGCCGCTCGACGCCTCGCTCACGTCCGCGCCCGTGTCCTCGAGGGCGGCACGCACGAACGCGCGCATGGCGCTGCTGTCTTCGACCACCAGGACGCGGAGCACCGCCGGATCGTAATCGAAAACGGCCCCGGCCCGAAGGGAGCGACGCGTTCAGCGCTCGCGGCGGGCGCGCGGCTCCCCGACGTGGGCCCGGAGGAGCGCCAGGAGCAGGTCGTCCGCCTGTTTGCGCGCGCGGTCGTCCCAGCCCTCGAGCTCGGTCCAGCCCTCGCCCATCGCCTGCTTCAGGAGCGCCCGGGTGGGGCCCGAGACGAGCAGGGGGCCGCCGCCGTGGGCCCGGGCGACGATGGTGCCGCGCTCCGGGTCGAAGAGGGCGGCCTGGCCGGGGGGGCAGGGCGCCCCGGAGACGCCGCAGGCGTCGAGCCCCGGCGCGAGGCCGACCAGGGCGAGGGCCCGGGCCCGGAAGGCGAGCGCGACGTCGTCGGGGTTCTCGCTCGCGGCGAGGGCGGCGTGGTAGCGGGCCACGGCCTCGAAGAGCCGGGGCATGGGCTCGCGCTCGGGGCAGAGGCGCCGCACGAGCTCGAGGCCGCGGCCGGCCGCCTGGATCCGCCCCAGCGAGGTGAGCAGGCCCGGGTAGGCCTCGCGCACGCGGGCCTCCTTCAGGGTCGCCAGCTCGCCCCGGCCGAAGGTGAAGCTCACGGCGAGCCGGTGGCAGGGCTCGAGGCCGCCACCGAAGCGCTTCCGGCTCCGGCGGGCGCCGCGAGCGAGGGCGCCGACCTTGCCGTGCTCCTCCGTCAGGAGCGTGACGATCTTGTCGGCGTCCCGGTAGTCGATGGCGCGCAGGAGGAAGGCGTCGCTGCGCTCCTCCTGGCGGCTCGGGGCGCTCAAGCGCGGAGCGTGACCGGCGCCGTGGTCTCGACGCTGGAGAGCTCCACGGGCACGTCGCGATGCCGCGGCCGGAGCACGATGGAGAGGGCGAGCGTGAAGAGGATCAGCAGGACCACCACGGCGATGGCGATGCCGAAGCGGCGCCCGCGCTCGGGGGTGGCGGCGACGCTCGAGAGGGGCGTCGGCGTCTCGTCCTCCTGCCGGCCTTCGTCGTAGCGGGCGAGGATGGGCGCCGGGTCCAGGCCGAGGGCCTTGGCGTAGGCGCGCAGGAAGCCACGCACGAAGACCTCTCCGGGGAGGGCCTCGAAGTCGTCCGCCTCGACGGCGCGCAGGGTCTTGAGCGGGATGCGCGTGGTCTGGGCGACCTCTTCGATGGAGATCGCGCGGAGCTCGCGCTCGCGCCGGAGGTGGGCGCCGACGCCGTCGCGCAGGCGAAGCTCGGTCGCGGGGAGGGGGCGGGCTGTGCTCATGGCTGGGCCTCCGCGTCGTTCGTGCGGGGGGCGGTGTCGGCGGCGGTGTCGGGGGGGGCGGCCGGGGAGGGGTTGGGCGGCGGGGGCGGCGTCCGGTCGAGCAGACGCTGGCAGCGCTGGCCTTCTTCCGTGTCGGCGCCGAGGGCCACGCAGCGCTCGAGGTCGGCCAGGGCGTCGGCGCGGCGACCGAGGCGGGCCCGGACCTCACCGCGGAGCCGCCAGGCGCCCTGCAGCTGCGGCGCGTCGGCGCAGGCCTCGTCCGCCTCGATGGCGCGCACGAGGGCCTCCTCGGCCAGCTGGAGGTCGTTCGCCGCGAAGTGCGCCCGGCCGAGCCGGTACCAGCCCACGCAGAAGCGCGGCTGCATGCGCACGGCGGTCTCGAGCGCCTCGACGGCCTCGGGGGCGCGCCCGGCCTCGAGACGGGCGAGCCCGAGGTTGCCCCACGCGAGGTGCGGGGCCGTGTTCATCTCGTCCAGCGCCGAAGCCTCGAGGACCTCGGCGGCCTCGTCGTACTCCTCGCGGGCGATCAGGACGAGGCCGAGCACGTTGCGCGCCTCCGCGAGCGTCGCGCCGCGGCGCCCGTGCTCCACGAGCAGCTCCACGCCGCGCCGGGTGTGCTCCTCGGCGGACGGGTGGTTCGCGCGCTGGAACTGGATGATGCCGAGGAGCACGTGCGCCTCGGCGTTCTCCGGATCCAGCTCGAGCGCCTCGCGCAGGTGTCCGATGGCGCCCGGAATGTTCTGCTCTTCGTGCAATGCAGCCGCCAGCTCGAGCTCTCGACGGGAGCGTTCGATGTCGTCGCTCGAGGGTCCGTGAACCCCACAACCCAGAAGCGAAGAGACGGTCAGGGGCGCGAGCAGCAGGAAGACGAAGAAAGACGGAGTACGGCCCCGCGCGCCCTTGAAGGCCGGGGATCTACCGGGTGCCCGCAGTGGGGTCAAGCGTGATTCCCCGCACACGACGCGGCGGCCTGCGGGGTCGCGGGTGTCGGCGGCGGCCGTCGGTGCACCGACGGATCGCGGAAGTGCCCGGGATCGTTCAGATGACACCGCCGCGCACCTCCTCCTTCGTGCCCAAGAGCTCGTAGAGCCGCTGCAGGGCGCCCAGGTCGGGCAGGACGATCCGCTCGTCCATGATCCGCAGATACCCGCCATCTCGGAGCTGCTGCACCGCGCGCTTCACCGTGTCCACGTCCAGGCCGACCCGGCTCGAGAGCTCGAGGGGCGAGAGCTGGAGCGACACCTCCGGGCCCTCGGCCGGGGTGACGGCGGCGAGGCGGAGCAGCGTGTTCACGACGCGCGAGGGGTGGTCGCGCAGCATGGCGTTCTCGAGCTGCTCCTCGGCGTCGCGGAGCCGGCGGACGAGCTGCTCCACGAGCCGGAGCGAGACCTCCCGGTTGCCCGCGAGGAGCTCGGCGAAGGTCTGCCGGTCGAGCGCGAGGACGCTGATGTCCGTGAGGGCGACGGCGGAGGCGCTGCGGCGGGCGCCGCGGAGGAGCGCGTCCTCGCCGAAGAGATCGCCGGGCCGGAGGACGGTGAGGCTCCGCTCGGTCGCGCGGATGCGCTTCACGAGCCGCACGCGCCCCTCCTGGATCAGGAAGCAGGCGGCGGCCTCGTCCCCTTCGGCGTAGATGGTCGCGCCGGCATCGAAGGTGCGCCCGAAGCGGTCGAAGAGGCGGCTCCGCTCGTCGTCGGCGAGCTCGTCCATCGGCGACGTGTTAGTCCGTCGCGCCGCTCACGTCGAGCCCGATCTGGCGTGCTGGCGCTGGGCCGGGGCTTCGCGGAGGCGGTCGGCGCGCGTGGGTGAGCGCGCGGCAGTGGGTCGACCCCGGCGCTGACGGATCGGGCGTGCTCGCCGGGGGGCGGGGCTTCGCGGAGGCGGTCCGCGCGCGGGCGAGCGCGCGACGGCGCTCGAGCTCCCCGGCGACGGATCGGGTCGAGGGGGGGCAGACGAGCCGCGAGGCGGGCTGGACCCGCGAAGGGAGCCGGGTCCGCCGCGACCTCCGAGAGGAGGGCCCGCGAGTGGCCGCCGAGCAGATGCGCTGCCGAGCCGATGCGCTGCCGAGCCGATGCGCTGCCGAGCAGATGCGCTGCCGAGCGCCGTCAGACGGCGGCGGGCTTCGGCGCCCGGCGCGCGCGCTCGGCTTCCACGCCGTAGCGGACGAGCTGCGTCCAGAGGAGCGTGGAGCCCACCGCATAGTGGGAGGCCCAGACGGGCAGGAGCGGGAGTGCGAGCGCGCGGCGAAGCATCGTGACCTCGGAACGAACCTAGCGGGCCGGTGTTTCGTTCGTATGTCCGCGGCGAAAAATGGAGAGGTCTTCGGGTTGGCGGCGGCGTGCCGTCGGCTGCGGACGCGCCTTCGTTCGGAGCGGCAGCGGCCTCGTCCGGAGCGGCAGCGGCCTCGTCCGGAGCGGCAGCGGCCTCGTCCGGAGCGGCAGCGGCTTCGTCCGGAGCGGCAGCGCCGCGCGTCGCGGTTCGGAGCGCCGGAACCCGGCTCGAATTCGCGGGCAGCAGTAGTAGGGTCCCGCCCCATGCGACGCCGCCGCGCTCCCCGCTTCGCGCTCCTCGCCCTCGCCGGCTGCCTCCCGCTGGTCGTGGCGGGCTGCCCCAAGCCCGGCTGCCCGACCACGCCGCACGCGAGCCCCGCGCGGGCCCTCCGCATGCATCGCTCGCTCACGCGCACGGTCACGGCGCTCCGGGCCGAGGCGCGCGTCGACCAGCGCGGCCCCGAGGGGCGCATCCGCGGCACCGTCCTGCTCTTCCTCGAGCGCCCCGATCGGGTGCGCTTCGACGCGATGACCCAGCTCGGTCCGGCCGCCGTGCTCACGAGCGACGGGAGCGCCTTCCAGCTCCTCGACATGCGCGAGGACCGCTTCCTCCAGGGGCCCACCTGCCCGGCGAACATCGGCCGGCTCCTCGGGATCCGGCTCGGCGGCGAGGAGCTCACGCGCTTCCTCCTCGGCGACACGCCACGGCTCGAGACCGACGACGTGACCATGGCCTGTGGCGAAGAGGGCTACGAGATCACACTGCGCGCCGAGGACGGACGCACGCAGGAGATCGTGCTCGGCGTGCGCGAGGCCGATCGGGAGGCGCCGCCCGAGCAGCAGCACCTGCGCCTTCGGCGGAGCGAGCTCCGCCGAGCGGACGGGAGCGTCGACTGGCGCGCGACCTTCGACGAGTTCCGCGTCGTCCCCGATCCGAACGATCCCGAGGGCCGCGGCGTGGCGCTCCCCTTCGAGGTGCGCTTCGTCGACCCGGACACGGGCGCCGACACGCTGGTGCGCTTCCGCTCCATCGAGCTCCTCGACGAGCCGGTGCGCGAGGGGGTCTTCCGGCAGACGCCGCCCCCCGGCGTGACCGTCGAGAGCGTCTCCTGCGACTGACGCGAGAGCGCGCCGTCTCCAGCGCGGCGCCTACTCGACGAGGCCGAGCGCGATCGCGGCCGCCAGGAGCGCGCCGGCGAAGAGGAGGCCGAAGAAGAGGAAGCGGGCCATCTCGCCCAGCTCGCGCCCCAGCGCCTTCCGCTCGGCGGCCCGGACGGTCTTCTTGCCGAAGGTGCGCTCGAGGTCCCGGCGCGCCTGGCGGAGCTCCTCCTCGTGCATCGGGTCGTGGCCGCGCAGGTGGTGCAGGTGGTGCTCGACCTCGTGGTCGAGCGTCTCCCGAAGCTCGGCGTCCACGTCGTAAGGCGCCGACGCGAACATGTCCTCGAAGGTCCGGTAGTAGAGCGTGATGACGAAGCGCACGTCCGTGTAGTGAGCGCCGGCGTCGGCGTAGACCGGCTGGTAGCTCCCCATCAGCGGCTCCCCGCCATCGTCCACGGCGGGGACGCCGTCGTCGACGACGAGCTCGAGGTTCTCCACGCCGCGCTCCCGGAAGACCTCCTCCCGGAGCTCCTCGGCGCGCGCGGCGAAGGCCTCGAGCGAGGGGAAGCGCTCCGGCGCCGCCGCGGGGTCACCGGCCGGGCCCCAGATCGCGTCGAGCGCGGCCGGGTCGATCTCGAAGGCGCGCTCGCTCGGCGTCGGTACGTCGTGGATGGCGCCGCACTCGGCGCACACGCCCGGGAAGCGGCAGCGCGCGGGGGTGTTCAGCTCGACGAAGAGCGTCTCCACCACGCCGAGGAGCGCATCCGAGGCCCGCCCGAGCTTCCGCGCGATGCGCGCCGCTCGCCGCTCCTCCCGGCCGTCCATCTCGAGCGCCTCGAGGCCGAGGGCGCCCACCACCGCGGCGTCGATGCGCGCGTCTTCCTCGGCGAGCATGCGCCAGAGCGGCCGCACCGCGCCCAGCCGGACCGGGCGCATGTGCACCGCCGTCACGCCGTCGATCGGGGGCTCGAGCGGGAAGGGGCCCTCGGGGGGCGCGTCGCCCGAGGGATCCGCCTCGAGGAGCGTCTCGAGGGGCGCGTCCCGGGAGTCGAGCTCGAGCGGCTCGGCGCAGTTCCGGCAGGTCCAGGGCGCGGGCGCGAGGGCGATCGCCCCCCGCCGCTCGGCGAGGTCCCGGAGCAGCTCCGCGTCGGCCAGCCAGAGCATGTCGGGGTCCTCGCCCGCGACCTCGAGCGCGCCCGCGGCGAGGGCGTTCCAGAAGCGCCCGGCGAAGAGCGGCGCGCCGTCCACCCGGTCGTCCTCGATGCCCGCTGGCTCGAGCCGCACCGTGCGCGGCTCCCCGTCGATGAAGGCCAGCCGGTGCACCTCGCTCATGCGCTCGGTCCCCGCGTCGCCGCAGCGACGGCCGCGACGTGGGCCGCGTCCGTCCCGCAGCAGCCGCCGACGGCGGCCACGCCCGCCTCGTAGAGCGCCCCCGCGAGGGCCCCGAAGTCGCCCGCGGCCATCGCCCTCCCGACGCCGGCCGTCGGGATGGCGAGGACCGGCGCGCCCGCCCCCAGCATGCCCCGCGCCGCCTCCGCCGTGGCCTCGGGCCCGTCGCCACAGCCGGCCCCGATCGCCGCGGCCCCTGCCTCGACCAGCCGCTCCGCGAGCTCCGCCGGGGTCCACCCCTCGCGCGTGCGCCCGTCCGCGAAGCTCGCGCAGGCCCAGACCGGCAGGCCGACCTCGCCAGCCGCGCGCAAGGCCGCGAGGAGCGCCTCACCGCTCGTGAAGGTCTCGAGGAGGAGCGCGTCGGCCCCCGCGAGCGCCCGCGCCGCGGCCTCCACGGCCCGGGGCGCCGGCTCCGCCGCCGGCGCGCCGATCGATCCCAACACGGGCCGCTCCACCTCGCGGGCGAGGGCCACTGCGCGCCGGCCGAGCTCGCGGACGTCCTCCCCGCCGGCCGCCCGCCGCGCCAGCCCGAAGCTGTGGGTCGTGATCGCCTCGGCGCCCGCCCGCGCGTGCGCCGCGTGGATGGCCCGCCCCCGCGCCGGCTCCTCGAGGAGCAGGGCCTCGAGCCGCATGGCGTCCGCGCCCCCCGCGATCAGGGCCGTGCCCATCGCTCCGTCGAGCACGCGCACGCCCGGGAGGCCGCCCAGGAGCCCGCCCTCGCGCCCGGGCCGGCGCTCGCCGCGCATCTCAGCTCCGCGCGCGCGGACCTCGCCGCGCCATCACTCGAGCGACTCGATCCACTGGCGGATGGGCTGGAGGATCGCCTCCGGGTAGCCGTCCGTGTTGTCGAGGGGCATCGGATCGCCGCAGGTCACCGCGTCCGTCCCCAGGAGCTTCGTGTAGAAGAGGCTCGCCATCGGGTCGCCGGGGACGATCAGCTGGCCGGTGCCGGCGCACTCGGAGCCCGCCGCGTCGACGCCGCTCATCGCCGTCAGCGCGTCGCCCTCCATCGCGAGGCTCGAGAAGTCGAGCTCCTGGCTGTCGGGCCCGTAGAAGGGGCTGCTCGGCTCGTGGCAGGTCAGGCAGACCGGCTCGACGAGGCGCTCGTAGATCGACGGCCAGTTCGGCTCGGGCGGCTCGGCGGCCGCCGCGATCACGCAGCGCCCCACCTCGCCCATGCCGCAGTCGTCGCCGGCCTCGCCCCCGCCATCGGCCGGCGTGCGCGCCTGCTCCACGACCGGGCTCCCGCAGGCGAGCCAGTTGCGGAGGATCTCGCGCCCCTCCTTCTCCTCGACGCTGGGGAGCGGGTCCTCGAGGCCGGCCGCCGTGGCCGTGAGGAAGTAGTCGAAGCCGGCGCGCGCCGACTCGCCCGCGGCACCCGGCGGCATGGATCCGTCCTCGACCGTGCGCAGGATGTCGTGCCGGTAGTCGAAGGTCTTGCGCTGGTTGGCGCGCAGCCGCTCCACGGCCTCCTCCTGCTCGTCGCAGTCCTGCGTGGAGGTGCAGGCCAGGCCGAGGCCGAAGTCGAGACCGGCGGGGGCCCCACCGCGGTTGCTCCCCTCGGCCTCCGGCGAGTGACAGGAGCCGGCGCTGCTGCAGTGGAGCTGCACGAGCGCCTGACCTGCGTAGAGCGGCTCGCCGTCGGTCTCGCGGAAGACGATCTGACGCGCGGCGCTCTCGTCGCACTCACCGAGGTCTGGCTGACACCCGGCGGCGAGAAGGCAAGGGAAGAGGAGGGCGGGCCCGGCGCCGAGCAGCGCGCGACGGAACATGGGCGTAAGGTTGAGGTTCCGGGCCCCGGCGGGTCAAGCTCGCGGGCCCCCATGTCGGGGTCTTCGCGGCGTCGGGGTCCAGCTGGAGCCCCGGAGACGCGCCGGGCAGAGCGAACGAGAGACGGGACACGTGAAGGGCGGCAACGAGGGCAAGGGCGACGCCGACGCGACAGGGAGCGCGCCGCGGCGGGGGAAACGGACGCGCGACCCGGAGAAGACGAAGCGGAGGATCCTCGCCGCGGCCGAGGCCGAGTTCGCGCGGAAGGGCTACGACGGGAGCCGCCTCCGGGACGTCGCCGAGGTCGCCGGCGTGCATCACGCCCTCCTCCACCACTACTTCGGGGACAAAGCGGGGCTCTACCGCGCCGTGGTCGAGCGGGCCTTCACCGAGGTGAGCAGCCAGGCGACGGCGCTCCTCGCCTCGCGGGAGACGGTCGAGGCGCTCCTCGAGCGCTACGTCGACGCGCTCGTCACCTTCCACGTCGAGAGCCCCGGGCTGGTGCGGATCCTCTACCTGGCGAGCCTCGACGAGGCTTCGCCCGCCTACGAGGTCTGCCGGGAGCTCACCGCGACCTTCCTCGCGCCCCTGCTCGCGCGCATGGCCGAGGTGGTCGAGAAGTCGCAGCGGGCAGGGAAGGTCCGCGACGACGTCGACGCGCGGCGCCTGGTCGCCCTCTGCCTCGGCGCCGTCTCCTTCCTCTTCTACGAGGACCGCTTCTTCGGCGCCTACCTCGGCGAGGACGTCCGAAGCCCCGAGGCGACGGCCGCCCACCGCGACGCCGCCATCCGCTTCCTCCGCGCGGCCGTGCTGCCGGCGGGGTGAGCCTCGTCAGGCGGGCGGGGGCATCGAGTCGGGCGAGGCGTCCCGGCTCAGCCGATCGAGCAGCTCCGCGAGGGGTTGCGCCGGGCCGAGGCGCCACTCCCCGTTCCACAGCGCCACCCAGCGGCTGAAGGGCTCGCCGAGCGCGAGCTGCACCTCGAGCGTCGGCCGCGGCTCGTCGGGCATGCCGCGTTCGCGGAGGGGCCGCAGCAGCCACACGGCGCCGTAGCGGAGCGCCTCGACGAGCGCCTGCATCTGCATGGCGTTCAGGAAGCTCCGGCGCGTGGAGGCGACGGGCGCCCCGGGCAGCCGGCCGCTGACCACGCGCTCGCCGTTGCCGAAGACCTGCAGCCGTCGCGTGCCGTGGATCTCGCTGTCGACGGCCGTCCAAGTCAGCAGCAGGTTCCCCCGCTGGTCGGGCTGCTCGATGACCCGCTCGAGCATCGAGACGAAGGGCAGGTGCTCCAGCCGCGGCGGGTCCCCGCGGCGATGGGCGAGCCACTCGCGCGCGAAGTCGAAGGCCGGCCGGGCGTGCGGGAGCTGGTCGCCGAGGCCGCTCACCGCGTCGAAGCCGTCGTCGCCGAGCAGCGCGAGCGCGTCGAGGGCCCGCCAGCCCACCGTCGACTCGGCCCCCGACGAGAGCACGCGCGCCACGCGCCGGGCCGCGAAGAGCGCGCCCGCCGGCCCGTAGCTGCGCAGCCGATCGACGAGGCCGGGGGCGCCCGAGAGGAGCGCGGCGTCCAGCTCGGCCTCGGCCGCCTCGTCGATGCCGGCCTCCCGGAGCGCCGGCGCCGTCGTGACCAGCAGCTCCATGGTGCCGGTCCGCGGGGCCGGGTCCTGCGCGTCGTCGTCGGAGGGCTCGGGGCTCCACGCCGTGAGCCGACCCGAGGCCCGCACCGCGTCGTAGGCGAAGGCCACCTCCCAGCGCCCCGCCCCGCGCCGATCGAAGGCCCAGCTCAGGTCGAGCCCCGTGCTGACGGTCGCGCCCGGGAGCAGGCGCGTGAAGGCCTCGGGCGGGTGGAGCACGTTTCCATCCCCGAAGGAGACGCGGATCCACGGGCGGTGTGCCTTCGGGGGCGAGACGCGGAGCGAGCGCGGGTAGCCGCTCTGGAAACCGAAGAGCTGCACCGGCTCCTTCGAGCGGTTCTGCGCGAGCAGCTCCACGACGATCGTCCCGCCCGCCTCGACCTCACCGGGCGGCGGCCGCAACCCGAAGCGGACTCCGCCGATCTCGTCCCCCCAGACCACCTCCGCCATGCGGCCGAGCCTACTCGATGTCGTCCCGCGCCGCTGCTTCGCGACCCGCCGCGGGGCCGCCCTTCGCCGGACGCGAAGGAGAGGGACTCCATCGGGACGTGGCACCCGAGTCGGGGCGCCACGTCCGAGCGAGTCGTCGCCGAGGGTGTCCGGTGGTTCAGGCGGCAGGTTCCAGCGCCGGTGGTTCAGGCGGCCGGTCGCTCAGGCGGCCGGGCGGAAGTCGGCGAGCTGCTCGCGGAGCTTCGCGCGGGCGCGCACCTCGAGCTGGCGGACGCGCTCCTTGCTGACGCCCATCTCGTTGCCGAGCTGTTCGAGCGTGCACGGATCCTCGGCCATCAGGCGCGCCTCCACGATGCGGCGCTCGCGGTCCGTGAGCGCGGCGAGCGCGTCGCCGAGCGCGGCCTTCACGCCGTCCACCGTGTGCTGCCGCGCCACCTGCTCCTCCGGCGTGGTCGCGTACTCGTCCTCGATGCGCTCCACGGCCGGCGACCGGTCGTCGTAGCTCGCGTCGAGGGAGACGTCCCCGCCCGTCAGGAGCGGCCAGAGCTTCTTCGCGCGCGCCAGCGGCATGCCCGAGATCTCGGCCAGCTCGGTGGCGTTCTCGACGCCCTTGCGCCGGAAGGCCCGCATGGCGCGCCGCTCGGTGCGCGTCGTCCCGAGCCGGACGATGCGGTACGCGCGCACCACGTAGTCGCGGATCTCGGCGCGGATCCAGTACGCCGCGTAGGTGATGAGGCGACAGGCCTTGTCCGGGTCGAACTTCGCGGCGGCCTTCAGCAGCCCGAGGTTGCCCTGTTGCACCAGGTCCTCCAGGGGGACGCCCCAGCGCCGATACTCCCGCGCGATCTTGATCACGAAAGGGAGGCTGGATTCGATGAGTACCCGTCCCGCGTTCTCGTCGCCGTGGTCCCGCCATCGCCGCGCGTACTCGAGCTCGACCTGCGGGTCGAGCGGCTTCACGTGCGAGAGGGAGTTGCGGTAGCGATCGAGTGCGGTGGCAGGGAATGACTTGCTTCGCATGATTTCCTCCACCGCGTGCCCGGCGTACTCGGCTTGCACAGCACGTGCCGCGTCCGGCATCCCCGGGCTGCGCAGGGGAAGAGGGGGAGCCCGCGGCGAAAAGGCGGGGCGGCGGGGAGGCGGGTTCGCAAGGCTGCCGCGGCAAGTTGCCGCGGCGCGCGTCTCGGCGTGGCTCTCGACCCGTCGGGAGACTTGGGCTAGTCCGCGCCCGTGACCAGGCTGGAGATCGTTTCGCGGCCTCCGCGACCCCGCGGCTGGACGATCGCCCTCGCCGGCGCGATCGGGCTGGCGCTGGGGCTCGGGCTCGTGCGGCTCACCATGCACGCCGCCCCCGAAGGCCTCCGCGCGGCCAGCCGAGGCGGCGCCCCGGCCGAGTGGGAGGGCGGCGGCGCCGAGGAGCCCGAGCCCGAGGAAGACGGGGCGGGGGCCGCTGGGGCCGCCGCGCGAGACGACGCCCC
>PABA01000225.1 GCA_002699025.1 Sandaracinus sp.
CCGTCCCGGGTACGGCTGTGCGAGTCCGTCCCAGGTACGGCCGTGCGCCGAGTCCGTCCCGGGTACGGCCGTGGGCCGAGTCCGTCCCGGGTACGGGTGTGCGAGTCCGTCCCAGGTACGGCCGTGGGCCGAGTCCGCCCCGGGTACGGCTGTGCGAGTCCGTCCCAGGTACGGCCGTGGGCCGAGTCCGTCCCAGGTACGGCTGTGCGAGTCCGTCCCGGGTGCGGCCGTGCGCTAACTCACGTGGCGGTGTGAGGAGTCACGGGCTCGGGAGCGCGGGCTCGGGAGCGCGGGCGGCGAGCCAGCTACTTCGGGAGCTTCGCGTCGAAGAAGGCCTTCAGCTTGATGAGGTTCTTCTCCTCGCGGGCGAAGGCGGGGGACTCGTAGGTCTTGGCGAAGCCGTGGACGTCGGAGAGGAACTCCTTGCGGACCTCCTCCTCGCCGAGGATGTCGGCGACCGAGCGGCCGCGCGCGGCGCCGTTGCGGAGGCCGACCACGTAGCTCTCGAGGCGCGGGTAGTCGTCGCCGAGGAAGTCCCGGATCACGTCGCAGTCGTTCGTGAGCTTGGAGAGGATCTCGAGCTTCTCGGCGTCGGCCTCGCCCGTGTCCTCGCGGGCGGCGAGGTCGGCGGCGACCCGGAGCACGAAGGCGTCGTCGAGGTAGCCGATGTCGTCGATCCCGTCGGGGATGAGGTCGAGAGACTTGAAGAGGTAGTTCAGGCCCCCGGCGATGGCCTCGCGGGCGTCTTCGGCCATCGTCGTCTCGCTCAGCAGCTCGGCCAGCTCCTCGGCGTCGTGGCCGAGGTTGCGGAGCCAGTGCGGGAAGGTGTCGAGGTACTTGGTCGACTCGGTATCGCTCATCGCTGCTTCGTCTCCGTGGGTGGGTCCGGTGGGCCCGCGACCGGGGGCGGATGATAGACACGGGCCCCCCGTCGTTTCAACGGGGGCGTGACGGGAGCTCCCGAGGGCGGTAGAGCGCCATCGATGGCCTCCCCGACGCTCGCCCTCCCCATGCGTCTCGCGCTCCTCGCGCTGCCGGCCCTCGCCATGGCGTGCGGCGCCCGGACGGACCTCGGTCTGGACGAGCGCGCCTCGCCGGCGCCCGAGGTGGACGCGGGGACGCTCCCGGATGGCGGCACGCCGCCGCCGCCTCCGCTCGACGCGGGGGTGGACGCGGGCTCCCCGGACGCCGGGACGGACGCCGGCACGGACGCCGGCCCGCGCCCCTGCCGCGTCCCGGCGCCGGTCGACCTGCTCCTGGTGATCGACGACTCGGGCTCGATGCGCGAGGAGCAGCTCAACCTCGCGGACAACCTCCCGCGCCTGGTCTCGGAGCTCGTGGACCCGCCGGACGCCGACGGGGACGGCCGGCCGGATTGGCGCGCGCCGCGGGACCTGCACCTCGGCGTGGTCACCACCGGCCTCGACGTCTTCGGGGGCGACGACGGCGTGCTGCGCGACGAGTCGGCCGGTGAGTCCTGCCGCGACGACTACCCACGCTTCCTCGAGTTCGCCCGCGGCGACGACGTCGCGGCGGTGAGCGAGGACTTCGCCTGCCTCGCCCTGGCCGGCCTCGAGGGGCCGGGCCTCGAGCAGCCCCTGGAGGCGGCGCTCAAGGCGCTGCTGCCCGCGGACGCGCCCGTCGAGGTCGTGGGGGAGCGGCCGCACGGGGATCGGGAGAACGCGGGCTTCCTCCGCGACGACTCGCTCCTCTCCGTCGTCGTGCTCACGGACGAGGACGACTGCTCGACCTTCGATCCGGTGGCCCTCGCGGAGGGCCCCTTCGATCCGCGCGAGCTGCCGCCCTGCCTGCGCGAGGGCGACCCGCTCTACGCGATCGACCGCTACGAGGACGCCTTCCGCTCGCTCCGGCCGGACCGGCCGGACCTCTTCTCTTTCTCGGTGATCGCCGGCGTGCCCGAGCGGATCGTCGAGGACCCGGAGAACCCGGACTTCGAGCGCATCCTCTCGCACCCGCGCATGCAGTACCGCATCGACCCGGAGTCGCGGATCGGCGTCGTCGAGGCGTGCCGGGGCCGCGGCGGGAGCGGCTTCCCGGCGCGGCGGCTGGTGCAGCTCGCGGAGCGCTTCGGCGACCAGTCGGTGGTCGAGTCGATCTGCCGGACCTCCTATCGCGGCGTGGTCGGCGCCATCGCGCGGGACGTGGGCCTGCGCGCCTGCGAAGAGTTCGAGTAGGTCCGGCAGAGGGCGCGACTCGCGCGCGCCGCGGTGCGGAGCGCGCCGGCCAGCGGCCGAGCGGCCGAGAGCAGCAACCGGAGCGAGGACACGCGGACACGCGGAGCGCGGACACGCGGGGCGACGCGAACGGGAGCGCACGGGGGCATGTGGAGCGCGGGCGACGCGAACGGGAGCGCGCGCGGGCACGCGGAGCGCGGACACGCGGGCGACGTGAACGCCCGCGAGGGGCGGCGGCTCACCCCCGCGGGGCCGTCGACCCCCGCGGGGCGACGCGAACGGGAGCGCGCGCGGGCACGCGGAGCGCGCAGACACGCGGGCGACGTGAACGCCCGCGAGGGGCGGCGGCCCACTCCGGCGGCGCCGTCGACCCCGCGGGGCCGTCGACGCTCACGGGGCCGTTGCGAGCTCGGCCGCGAGGGCGGGCAGGCCGCCGAGCCGGAGCGCCTCGCGCAGCCCCGCGCGCGCCGCGCGCGCGTCGGCGGCGCCCTCCGGGACGCGCGCGAACGCGGCGGCGGCGGCGGGCGCGTCGCCAGCGGCGAGCCGGGCCTGGCCGAGGGCCAGCCAGGCGCCCGGGAGCTCGAGGGCCGCGCCGGCCTCGGCGAGCTCGATTGCCAGGCTCGGCCGGCCCGCGCGACGGAGCCGCTCGGCCTGCTCCACCGGACCCCCGAAGGCCTCGGGCGGCCGGGTCAGCAGCAGCGCCTCGGCCTCGTCGGCGCGCCCGGCGGCGAGCAGGGCGTCCACCCGGAGCCCCGCGGCCGCCTCTTCCGGAAGGTGCGCGAGGAGGCGGAGCGCGAGCGCCGGCCGCTCCTCCTCGAGCGCCAGCGCCGCCGCCTGCTCGACCTCCGCGATCCGGAGCGGCGCCACCCGGAGCAGCGCCTCGACGGCCTCGCCGCTGGCCTCCGCGTCCCGCCGCTCGAGGGCCAGCGTCAGCCGCGCCCGGAGCGCGTGGGGGCTGGCCTCGGCTCGCTCGAGGAGCGCCAGCGCCCGGGCATCGGCGCCCCCCGCGCGGAGGAGCTCGGCGAGCTGGAGCACGGGGCCGTCGCTGTCCGGGGCGAGCTCCGCCGCCCGCGCCGTCGCCTCGATGGCCGCCTCCCGCTCGCCGCGGCCCGCCAGGATGCGCCCCCGCGCGAGGAAGACCGCCTCGCTCTCCGGGTCGAGGGCCAGCCCGGCCTCGAGGGCCCGATCGGCCTCCGCCGCCCGCCCGGCCGCTTCGAGGGCGAGGGCCATCCGCGCGACCACGTAGGCGTCGTCCGAGGGGCCGAGGCGCGCCTGCTCGTACTCGGCGATCGCTTCCTCCCAGCGACCCTCCGCCGCGGCGAGCTCGGCCCGCACGAAGTGCTCGTAGGCGTAGGGCGAGACGAAGGCCCCCGCGCGCCGCTCGCCGCCGACGACGCGCGCGACGGTGGCGGGGGCACGGGGCACGCAGGCCGTCGTGGCGACGAGCGCGAAGAGCGCGGGCGTCAGCCGCCGCTGCACGCGGTCTCGGAGCCCGTCCCGCAGAGCACCGTCACCGGGATCGAGGTGCCCGGCTGGAGCGGCCACGGCACGAAGCGCGGGTTGCTCTCGGCGATGCGCTCGCCGCCCTGGAAGAAGATCACGCGGAGCGTCGGCATCTGCGTCGCGCCGTCCATCTCCTCCTCGGCGTAGAGGGGCACGTCCATGCGGAAGGTCTCGGCGGCGAGCACGTTCGCCTCGACGTAGGCGGAGCCGAGCGTGAGCACCCACTCGCCCGCGGAGGAGATCCGGCTCTCGACGCCCTCGTCGAAGACGCGCTGCTCCTGGGGCGGGAAGCGGCCGTCGGCGGGGTCCGGCACGAGGACGAGCTGCACCTCGTCCACGGCGCCCGGCGCGATGGGGCCCGAGCCGATGCTGCCGTCGTCGCCCACCAGGTTGACGATGGTGGCCGGGATCGGCGGCTCGTCGCCGCAGGACGCGAGGAGCGCGAACGAGAGGAAGAGGAGAGGAAGCCGAACGCGACGCATCACATGCCCTCCACGCCGGGGATGGGCGGCACCGGGAAGCCGTCCTGGCTCCCGCCCCCGCCGCCGCTCGCGGCGACCGCCACGGCGATGATCGTCGTCAGGAGCACCGCGCCGCCGACGGCCGCCCAGAGCCACCAGCGCGTGTAGAGCGGGCCTTCGTCGCCGCTCCCGCCGTCGACGAAGCCGGCCGCTTCGGCCGCGTCCTCGTCGGCCATGCGCTCGGCCGTCTCCGGGAGCGGCTCGAGCTCGACGTCGACGCGCGCGCCCTCGGCTCCGACCTCGACCGATCGGTTGCCCGGCTCGAAGCCGTCGAGGGTCACGGTGACGGTGTGGCGCCCCGGAGCGAGCTCGACGGGGGCGAGGGGCGACTCGCCGACGACCTCGCCGTCGACGCGGATCTCGGCGCCATCCTGGGTGGTGGCGACCAGCAGGGCGGGGCGCGCGGGCGGAGGCGGGAGGGCCGCCGCGAGCGCGCCGAGGGGCTCGCCGAGGGCGGCGCGGGCGGCGTCCGCGTCGGCGAGCGCTTCGGGGGGGAGGCTCGCCTCGAGCGCGTCGCCCCGGGGGGAGCCGGTGACCGTGTCGTGGACGCGGAGCGTGAGGAGGAGGGGCCCGGCGGCGTCGGGGCGGCGCATGCGCGCGACCACCCCGGCGGCGCCCCCGGCCGCGGCGATCCGTTGGCCGATGCACCCGTCGTCCTCGCAGGCGACGAGCGCGGCGACGGCGTCCGCGTCCGTCACGCCGGCGACGGCCCGGCCCTCCACCCGCGCGTCGAGGGCGGCGATCAGCGCGCCGAGCGCGATCTGGGCCGTGGCCTCGTCGAGCCCTTCACCCGGGACGGGCAGGACCACGAGGGGAGGGGGCTCCTGGGCCGCGGCGCGCGATGGCCCGGCGGCGAGGCTGGCGAGGGCCGCCAGGGCGAGGAGGAGAGGCGCGAAGCGCTGCATGGCGCGGGAGCATAGTCGCCCGGGCGCGCGCTCGAAAAGCCGGGAAGGGGTCGCGCGCCTCACGCCCTCGGGCTCGGCCCGGGCACGGCGGGAGGTCGGGGCGGGCCTGGATCGAATTTCATCTTGCGGACCCCGGAAACGGACGCTAGCTTCCGCCGCCCGTGGTCGCCGAGGGTACCCTCCGTGGCCGGGGAAACATCGGGGCGTAGCGCAGTTTGGTAGCGCGCACGGTTCGGGACCGTGAGGTCGAAGGTTCAAATCCTTTCGCCCCGACCAGCTCTCTCGAGTCTCTCCCGAGCTCGATCACCCTCTCACCTCCACCTCCACACCTCCGACCAAGGGGCACGCAGATGGCCAAGGCACCGCAACCGCTCAAGGTGCTCGTCGTCGACGACGACCAAGAGATCTGCGACTTCATGGAGACCTTCCTGACGAAGGACGGTTTCGAGGTGAAGACGCTCTCGGACCCGGCCGAGGCGCCGGACGAGGTGAAGGTGGGCGGCTATCACCTGGTCATCCTCGACCTGATGATGCCGAACATGGACGGGGTGGAGGTGCTCGAGCGGCTCCGGAAGATCGACAGCGACGTCGCGGTCGTCATCTTCACCGGCTACCCGAGCCTCGACACGGCCGTGAAGTCGATGAAGCTCGACGCGGTCGACTACCTGAAGAAGCCCTTCAACCCGGACGAGTTCCGGGAGGTCATCGACCGGGTGATGCGCAAGAAGGGGCTGCTCCGCACGCCGGAGGAGAACCTGCACCGGGTGATCGGCGAGACCATCCGCGGGCTGCGCAAGGACCGGGCGCTGACGCTGAAGCAGATGGCGCGGCGCACCGGGCTGAGCGTGTCGCTCCTCTCGCAGATCGAGCGCGCCGAGTCGTCGGCGTCGATCAGCTCGCTCTACAAGATCGCGACCGCCCTCGACGTCCGCATCCAGGACCTCTTCGGCGAGTACTGACGCGCCGTCGAGGCGAGCCCGACGCGAGGCGCCCACTCGGGCGCCTTTCGCAATTCGAGGGGTCGGGAGGCTGGTAGCTCGCCCCCGCGGGGTCAGCCGCGGGTCCAGCGAACGGCCTGGTAGGCGTCGCAGCCGTCGAGCCAGGGGCCGAGGCGGAGCACCCCGTCGGCGTCGCTCCGCAGGGGCGCTTCGTCGATGGGCGCGCGGGTGAAGCCCGGGTGGGCGGCCTCGAAGGCGTCGGCGATCGCCGCGCCCTCCTCCTCCAGCGGGCTGCAGACCGCGTAGACCAGCGTGCCGCCGGGGCGCACCAGCGGCGCCACCCGCGCGAGGATCGTCGCCTGCGTGCGAGCCAGCGCCTCGACGTCCGCGGGCGTGACGCGGAGCAGGATCTCGGGGCGCCGGTGGACGGTCCCGAGGCCGCTGCAGGGCGCGTCCACGAGCGCGCGATCGAAGCTCGGCGCGAGGCCTCCGTCGCCCACGGTCCAGTCGAGGGGCACGAGCTCGAGCTCCGCCCCGAGCCCGAGCCGCGCGCAGGCCGCCTCGATCTGCTCGAGCCGCGCCTCGTGGAGATCGGCCGCCACCACCTCGCCCCCGTCGCCGACGGCGCGCGCGAGCTGCGTCGTCTTGCCGCCGCGCCCCGCGCAGGCGTCGAGCACCCGCTCGCCGGCCGTCGCGCCGAGGAGCGCGCCGAGCAGCTGCGAGCCCTGCTCCTGGACCGTGAAGGCGCCCTCTTCCCAGCCGGGGAGCGCCCGCGGATCGCCCGCTTGCCGGACGTGCAGCGCCCGGGGCGCGACGCCCTCCTCGACCTGCGCGTCCGGCGCGGCGGCGCGCAGCGTCTCGGCCCAGGTCGCGCGGTCGCCCTCCACGCGGAGATCGATCGGCGGCGGGAGCGGCCGCGAGGCGAGGTAGGTCTCGGCCCGCTCGGCGCCCAGGCTCGCCTCGAGCTTCGCCGCGACCCAGGTCGGCACCTCGAGGCGGGTCGGCGGCGCCGCGTCCTCGGGGCGGCGCAGCTTCCGCAGCACGGCGTTCGTGAGGCCGGCGAGCCGGCCGCGCTTGGCCCGGACGATGTCGACGGCCTCGTGCACGGCGGCGCGGGGCGGGACGCGGGGCAGGTGGCGGATCTGGAAGGCGGCGCCCCGGAGCGCCGCCCGCGTCCAGTCGTCGAGATCGCCGGGCCGCTTCAGGTGGGTGTCGAGGGCCGCGTCGAGGCTCGGGAGCACGCGGAGGGCGCCGTAGACGATCGCCGTCGCGAGGGCGGCGTCGCGGGCGTCGAGGCGGGCGCGCCCGATGGCCGCGTCGAGGGTGGGCGCGGCCCAGGCGCCATCCGTCTGCACGCGGAAGAGCACCTCCGTCGCGACGGCGCGCGCGTTCGGTCGGCGGGGGGGCTTCCGGGGCGGCTTCGGGCCCCCTCGCTTCGGGCTCGCTCGCTTCGATGCGCCCGGCTTCGGGCCGTTCTTCGCTCTGTCGCTCACGCGCGCCTCTCGATCGGGGTCGGCGAGGGAGGGGCGGCGCCGAAGCGCCGCTGCAGGTCGTTCTTCAACGCGAGGATCATCAGCGCGATCAGCAGGACGAGGCCGGCCAGGGCCGCCCAGCCCCGGATGCGCTTGGGCACGGGGCGCCGCGTCACGCCCTCGACCAGGAAGAAGAGCAGGTGCCCGCCGTCGAGGAGCGGGATCGGCAGCAGGTTGATGAGGCCGAGGTTCACGCTGATGAACGCCATCAGCTTGAGGTAGTTGGTCGCGCCCTCGCGCGCCGCCTTGCCCGCGGCGTCGAAGATCATCAGGGGACCGCCGAGAGACTCGACGCCGAGCCGGCCCTGGAGGAGACGCAGCACCGAGTAGACGGTCAGGGAGACCATCTCCTCCGTGCTCGCCCAGGCGCGCTCGGCCGCGTGCAGGACCGGTCGCGGGTTCTCCACGCCCGGATCGACGCGCATGGGGACCCAGTGGCGCATGCCCACGCGAACGCGCTCGAAGGGCTGACCGTGCTCGGTCACGCCTTCCTCGCGGGCCAGGCGGAGCGTGCCGTGGTGGAGCGTGTCGCCGCGCCGCCAGCCGAGCGCGTGGGCCGCGCCGCGGCTGGCCCGGAGGTCCTCGAGGAGCGTCGCCCATTGGCGCACCGGCCGGCCGTCGAGGGTGGCGATGCGATCGCCGGGGCGCAGCCCGAGCTCGGCCTCCGCGGAGCCGCGGTCGACGCTGCGCACGTAGAGGTCCGCTGCCTCGAGCCCCGCCCGGGCGGCGGCCCCCTGCGCGTGGCCTCCGCTCTGGAGCGCCGCGACGCGCGCGCCGAAGACCTCGACGGCGACGAGCCCGCCGAGCGGCTCCCGGACGGGCTCGGGGCGGAGGTAGGTGACGGGCACGGTCCGCAGGCGCCCGGCGAGGGCGTGCTCGAGGTCGATCCAGCGGTCCACGGCGCGCCCCTCGGCGGCGATGATCGTGTCGAAGGTGCGGAGGCCCGCCTGGTGGGCGGAGGTGCCGGGGAGCACACCGACGACCGGCGTCGCGTGGTGCGGGACGATGCCCAGGCGCCCCACCTCCTCGATGCGCTCGAGCTCGAGCAGACGCCGGCTCGCCTGGGGCGTGATCGGCTGCTCGACCTCCTCGCCGTCGCGCTCGAGGGTCAGCGTGAGCGTCTCACCGGGCCGGTCGCGGACGATGGCCGTGAGCTCCTCGAAGGTGGCGATGGGCTCGCCATCGACGGCCAGGACCCGGTCGCCGGGCAGGAGGCGACCGTCCGCCGGGCGGTGTGGGTAGACGGTGCCGACGACGGGCGGCGTGAGCTGCCCCTCGCCGAGGTAGACGAGGAAGAAGAGGGCGAGCGGGAAGACGAGGTTCATGGCCGGGCCGGCCAGGACGATCACGACGCGCTTCCAGAGCGGCTGGGCGCCGAAGCTCCGGGGGCGGTCCTCTTCGCGGACGACGTCGGCGGCGTTCTCGCCGAGCATCTTCACGTAGCCGCCGATGGGGAACGCGGCGAGCACGTACTCCGTCTCGCCCAGGCGGCCGCCGGCGATCTTGGGGCCGAAGCCGATCGAGAAGCGCAGGACCTTCACGCCGAAGGCCTTCGCCCAGACGAAGTGGCCGAGCTCGTGCACGAAGATCAGCGCGCCGACCAGGACGACGAAGTAGACGAGGTCCACGGGGGCGGCAGGGTACGCCCGTCGCGGGGGCGGCGCGAGCGGACGGACATCGGCCTGATGTGCGGCCCTCGTGCGGTGTCTTCTGCACGGTGATCTTCACGTGCTCTGCACGGTGCTCATCAGGTGCTCTTCAGGTGCTCTGCACGTGCTCTTCAGGTGCTCTGCACGGTCCTCTTCACGTGCTCTGCACGGTCCTCGTGCATCGTTCTCTGCACGGTCCTGGCCCGCGGCCCTCGCGCCGGCGAGGGGTCAGCGCGGGGCCGGCGGAGGCGAGCGGCACTGGATGGCTCGCCGCCCCGAACGGGATCAGCGGAGGCGGCCGTTCTCGCAGTGCGTCTCGAGGGCCTGCACGATCGGGTGCTCGCGATCGGGGACGCCGTTGACGAAGAGCACCGAGAGCTCGCCGGAGAAGGGGCGCGTCAGCTCGCTGACGATCGGTTCGCCGTCCCGGTCGTAGCCGTCGACGCGGCCCCCCGTGAAGGTGCCGCTCGCGGAGCTCGTGATGCGGACGTGCTGGGGGATGCCGCGGTCCGGCCAGGCGTCGCGCATGGAGTCGGAGAGCCCCGGGACCGGGTCGCCGACGCGCTCCTCGATGACGCAGTCGGTGAGGGTCCAGCTCGCGTCGAGCTCACCCGTGAGCTGCCCGATCGGCGGCATGCGTCCGCCGGGGTCGGGGGGGCTCACGAAGGAGCCGGTGGCGGGCCAGGTGCCGAGCTCGAAGGCGCAGCCCTCCTCGCAGGCCAGCGCGAGCAGGTCGGAGCCGGGGCGCAGCAGGCTGAGGGTCAGGCCGTCCTCGGCGATGGCGCCGACGGCGACGACGTCGCTCTCTTCGTCGCGCGTGTACTGGTAGCTGCCGATCCCGTCGATCGTGTACTGGGACGCGGAGCAGACGCGGGCGGCGAGGATGCCCGCGGCGTCGGCTTCGCCGTCGTCGTCGCCGTCGAGCACGGGGGCCAGGTCGGGCTGCTCGTCGAGGAGGAGCTGGTGGACGGGGCGCGCGACGTTCAGGAAGCGGCCCCCGGCCGTGGGCGGGCCGGGGAGGGCATGCTCGAGGAGGGCGCTGCGCACCGCGTGGGGGGTGAGCTCGGGTTGGATCGAGAAGAGGAGGGCCGCCGCGGCGCTCACCTGGGGGGTGGAGAAGGAGGTGCCGGTCCCGCGGACGAGATCGCCGTTCGGGGCGATGGCCTGGACGTCGCGGCCCTGGGCGACGATGTCGATCCGGGCTCCCCGGAAGTGCTCCTCCACGTGGCGCTCGGGGGCGCAGGGCTCCGAGCTCCCGACGGTGATCAGGTTGGGGTGGTCGAGCCCGGCGGGGGCTCGGTTGAGGCCGGTGAGCTCCTCGGGCTCGTTGCCCGCTGCGGCGACGAAGAGCGCCTGGGGGTTGTCGCGGATGAGGCCGTCGAACTTCAGCTGGACCTCCGCCATCGTGTAGCCCGTCGGGATGGTCTCCGCGTAGGGCCCATAGCCGAGGCTCCAGTTCACCACCTGGGCGCCCGCGTCGAGCGCGCGTTGGGTCGCGCCGAGGACCTCCGCGATCGCGACGCTCTGGATCGTCGAGACCAGCAGGTGGAGGTCGTGGCGGAGCGGCGACGCGATGCCGTCGATCCCGAAGCCGTCGTCGTCGGCGGCGATGAGGCTCGCGACCATCGTGCCGTGGCCCACGGTGTCGGCGAGGCTGCCGGTGTGGCCGCCGGGCTGGCTCACGTCGGCCACGCTCACCTCGTCGAACTCCCGGCTGCCGAGCGCGAGCCCGCTGTCCACGACGGCGACGTGCACGGGGTAGCGCGGGATCTCCCGGTCGAGCTCCTGGAGGACGGTCGCGGTCGGGAGGTAGCGGTTGTCTTCCCAGGGGCAGCGATCGGGGGGGTCGAGCTCGCCGACGTCGCGCTCGGCCGGGCAGCGGTCGTACTCGCCGACGTAGTTGGGGATCGCCAGGTCGACCGCCGGGTCGGCGCGGGTGCTGCTCAGGAGCGCCTCGAGCCCCGCCATGGTCGTGGTGGGCACCTCGAGCTGGTAGAGGTCCAGGGACGGGATCTGGCCCACGACCGAGCCGCCGGCGTCGGCGGCGAGCCGGTCGGCCGTCGCGCGCGAGCCGTCGAGGGGCACGACTAGCATCTGGTTCACCGGGGCGCGGCTGCCGGGCAGCGGGGGGAAGGGCTGGACCGCGTCCGGGTCGATCGCGGCGACGTGGAGCTCGGGGTCGGGCGCGTAGCCCGGCAGGGGCGCGTCGGGGCCGCATCCGAGCGCGAGGCCGAGCGCGAGGCCGAGCGCGAGGGCTTCCGCCCGAGCCCATCGAGAGCGTTGCGTCATGGCCGACCCTAGCGGGCGTGGCCCCCGGAGCACGGCCCGTCCGTCTTCTCCCGTCACCAGCCGAGGGCACGGCGAGCGCCCCGGCTCCGCGCCCTGGCCCCCACGCGCAGGGGGCCCCACCCCGGGATCGACGACTCAGAGCTGGTGCTCGCGGCACTTCCGCCAGAGCGTCGACCGGCTGATGCCGAGGAGCTTCGCCGCCTCCCCCTTGCGGCCCCCCGTCTCCCGCAGCGCCTCCAGCAGCCGCTCCCGCTCGAGGTCCCGCGCGGTCTTGTGCGGCGAGGGCGGCGGCTCCCCGCGCAGCTCCGGCGTCAGCTCCCCGACCCGCAGCACCGGCCCCTCGCCCACCGCGAAGGCGTGCTCCACCACGTTCCGCAGCTCGCGCACGTTCCCCGGCCAGTCGTGCGCCAGCATCGCCTCGAAGACCGCCTCCTCGATCGCGTCCACCCGCCGCAGCCCGCGCTCGTTCAGCTCGTCCACGAAGTGCCAGGCCAGCGCCTCCACGTCCCCGAGCCGATCCCGGAGCGGCGGCAGGAAGAGCGGCACCACCCGGATCCGGTACATCAGGTCCGCCCGGAAGCGCCCCCGCTCCACCTCCGTACGGAGCGCCTTGTGCGTCGCCGCCAGCACCCGCACGTCCACCCGGATCGGGTCCGTCCCGCCCACCGGCACGAACGTCTTTTCTTGCAGCACGCGCAGAAGCTGCGCCTGGATCCCCGGATCGATCTCCGCGATCTCGTCGAGGAAGAGCGTCCCCCCATCCGCCCGCGCGAAGAGCCCGGCCCGATCCTTCACCGCGCCCGTGAAGGCCCCGCGCACGTGCCCGAAGAGCTCGCTCGCCAGCAGCTCGAGCGTGAAGGTCGCGCAATTCACCCCGAGAAACGGCCGCCCGCTCCGCACGCTCAGCGTGTGGATGGCCTTGGCGACCATCTCCTTGCCCGTCCCGGTCTCCCCGCGGATGAGCGCCGAGACATCCGTCTTCGCCACCCGGCGCACGGTCTCGAAGAAGGCCACCATCTCCGGCGAAGTGGTGATCATCCCCGCGAATTCGGTCACTTTCGGCCGGTCGCGGCGCGTCCGGGCCTTGTTTCGTTTAGTCGCCACAGCGTTGCAACATTTTGCGACGTTTGACGCGCTGTGTCGAGGGTTTCCGCCGCGTTTCGTCGGCCCGACCCCGCTGGCCCGCCCCGTGCTTCGAGTGACGGTGGGGTGACGCCAGCGAGCCCGAGGAGGCCGCCGCGCGCGGGGTGTGCGCGGCCCAGGCGGACCCAGGGGTGAACCACATGATCTTCCGCCAGCTCTTCGACCGCGACACCTGCACCTACACGTACCTGCTCGGCGACGAGGAGACCGGCGACGCCGTCCTCATCGACCCGGTCCTCGAGAACGTCGAGCGTGACCTCCAGTTCCTGAAGGAGCTCGGCCTCACGCTCCGCTACGTCTGCGAGACCCACGTCCACGCCGACCACGTCACGGGCGCCGGCCTCCTCCGCCAGAAGACGGGCTGCAAGACCTGCGTCTCCCGGAACGCCGGCGCCGAGTGCGCCGACCGGCAGGTGGGTGACGGCTCGCTCGTCGAGTTCGGCCGCTACGGGCTCGAGGTCCGCGAGACGCCCGGCCACACCGACGGCTGCGTCACCTACGTCCTCCAGGACCACTCGATGGCCTTCACCGGCGACACGCTCTTCATCCGCGGCTGCGGTCGCACGGACTTCCAGCAGGGCAGCGCCGAGCGGCTCTACCGCTCCATCCACGACGCCATCTTCACGCTCCCCGACGAGTGCCGCATCTACCCGGGCCACGACTACAAGGGCCGCACGGTCTCCACGGTCGCCGAGGAGAAGCAGTTCAACCCGCGCCTCGGCGGCGGCAAGAGCGTCGAAGACTTCGCCGCCATCATGGCCGCCCTCGACCTCGCCCCGCCGGCCCGCCTCGAGGTCAGCGTCCCGGCCAACCAGAACTGCGGGCTGAGCCCCGCTCTCGCCCACTGAGCGGAAGAAGACGAGCGCGCGCATGAACTACGGCTTCGTCATCGACAATCGCTCCTGCATCGGCTGTCACGCCTGCTCGACGGCCTGCAAGAGCGAGAACGAGGTGCCCCTCGGGGTGTACCGGACCTGGGTCAAGTACACCGAGACCGGCACCTACCCCGACTCGCGGCGGCACTTCCAGGTGACGCGCTGCAACCACTGCGCGAACCCGCCCTGCGCGCGCATCTGCCCGACGGGCGCGATGTACCAGCGCGACGACGGCATCGTGGAGTTCGACAAGGACGCCTGCATCGGCTGCAAGGCCTGCATGCAGGCGTGCCCCTACGACGCGATCCACATCGACCCGGAGACGAGCACGGCGGCCAAGTGCCACTACTGCGCGCACCGCGTCGAGGTCGGCCTCGAGCCGAGCTGCGTCGTCGTCTGCCCGACCCACGCGATCATCGCCGGGGACATGGACGACCCGGAGTCGGAGATCTCGAAGGTCCTCGCGAAGGAGAAGGTCACCGTGCGCAAGCCCGAGCAGGGCACGGCGCCGAAGCTCTTCTACATCGAGGGCCACGACGTCAGCCTCACGCCGACGGCCACCGAGCGCGCCCCCGAGACCTTCATGTGGGCCGACGTGATGCCCCTCCACGCGAGCCCCGGTGGGGCCGTCTCCCTCGGCGCCCCGGCGGGCGTCGGCGCGGGCGCCCCGGCCCCGAAGAAGAAGCGCCTCCCCATCATCAGCCGCGACGGACGCGAGCTCCGCCAGCCGCAGCCCCAGGGCGACCCGGCGAGCGGGCCCATCCACATCGGCGAGCGCGTCGCCGGCCACATGGTGCAGGTCGGCTACAACGCGCAGCACAAAGTGCCCTGGCACTGGCCCGTGCCCGCCTACCTCGTCACGAAGGGCATCGCCGCGGGCGTCTTTCTCTTCCTCGCGCTCGCCGCGATCCTCGGCCTCGCCCCCTTCCAGGGCACGGTCATGGCCCTCGGCGCCGCCGTCGCCACCGCCTTCATGGGCCTGACGACGGCCCTCCTGGTCTACGACCTCGAGAAGCCGACGCGCTTTCTGAAGATCCTCCTCCGCCCCCAGTGGCGGAGCTGGCTGACCCGCGGCGCGGTCTTCCTGATCGGCTTCTCCACCATCGCGGGCTTGCTCATGGTGACGGAGGGAGGCGCGGCGCTCGGCCTCCTCTCCGAAGACCTCGCCGCGAGCGCGCGCCCCTGGCTCCTCTTCGCGGGCCTCCCGCTCGCCGTCGGCGCGGCCATCTACACGGCCTTCCTCTTCGGCCAGGCCGAGGGGCGCGACCTCTGGCAGAGCACGCTCCTGCCCTTCCACCTCATCGTGCAGGCCGGGATGATGGGCGCCGGCACGGTGCTCGTCCTCGGCGCCTTCGTCGACCTCGAGCCCGCCCTGGCGACGCTCGCCGTCCGTACCTTCGCCGTCTTCCTCGGCCTCGACCTGCTCATGCTCCTCCTCGGCGAGCTCGGCATGCCGCACGCCTCCGAGGTCGCCGCCCGCGCCGCCCACGAGATCACGCGCGGCCACTACAAGAACCACTTCTGGGGCGGCGCGATCGTCCTGGGTCACCTCATCCCCGCCGGGCTCCTCTTCCAGGACTCGCCCCTCATGGCCGCCGCGGCCGGCCTCTCGGCCGCCGTCGGTCTCTACTTCTACGAGCACGCCTTCGTCATGGCGCCTCAGGAGGTCCCGAACTCGTGACCGCGCAGACCCATCCGCACGCCGGCACGCTGGCGTTCCTCTCCAAGCTCCTGCGCTTCGGCAAGGCCGACGCGAAGGGCTCGAAGCTCGCCCGCGAGGCCACGCCGGAGCTCGATCCGGTCGCCACCGCGAAGGCCGCCGCGAAGGCCGCGAAGGCCGGGGCGACGCCCGAGCGGCTCCAGGGCCAGATGAAGCAGCCGAAGTACGGCGAGTCGCCGAAGGAGCCGGTGAAGCTCGACGTCGTCCACCACGCCGACGGGCGCATGTCCCAGTACCCGCCGCCGGACCGCTGGGACGACTGGGTCGAGTACGACTCGAAGGCCTGGCCGAAGAAGGTCGCGCGCCGCTACACGCTCGTCCCGACCATCTGCTTCAACTGCGAGTCCGCCTGCGGGCTCCTCGCCTACGTCGACAAGGAGACCTTCGACGTCCGCAAGTTCGAGGGGAACCCGGCGCATCCGGGCTCCCGCGGCCGCAACTGCGCGAAGGGCCCGGCGACGCACAACCAGACCTACGATCCGGAGCGCATCCTCCATCCGCTCAAGCGCGTCGGGAAGCGCGGCGAAGGCAAGTGGAAGCGCGTCTCCTGGGAGGAGGCCCTCGCCGACATCGCCGCGAAGATGCGCGCGAGCCGGGAGAAGCGCCGCGACGGCATCATGTACCACGTGGGCCGGCCCGGAGAGGACCACTTCGCCAACCGGACCATCCAGTCCTGGGGCGTCGACGGGCACAACAGCCACACGAACATCTGCTCCGCCGGCGCGCGCCTCGGCTACTTCAGCTGGAGCGCCGCCGATCGCCCGAGCCCGGACTACGCCAAGGCCAAGGCGACGCTCCTCGTGAGCGCGCACCTCGAGAGCGGCCACTACTTCAACCCGCACGCCCAACGCATCATCGAGGGCAAGCGGCGCGGCGGGCGCATCATCGTGCTCGACCCGCGCCTCTCGAACACGGCCTCGCGCGCCGACGTCTGGCTCCCGACCTGGCCCGGCTCCGAGACCTGGGTGCTCCTCGCCATCGCCCGCCACCTCCTCGAGACCGGCCGCTGGAACCGGGAGTTCGTGCGGCGCTGGGTGAACTGGCGCGAGACCCTCGCGGCGGCGCCGAAGTTCGCCGAGGACCCGGCCGTGCGGAAGCTCGCCGCGCAGGCCGCCGAGCGGAAGCTCGCCGAGGGCGACTGGGCCTTCGAGGACTTCGAGGCCGTGCTGAAGGCGATGTACGCCGAGTTCACCTTCGAGAAGGCCGCCGCGGAGGCGCAGGTCCCCGTCGAGCGCGTCCGGGAGGCCGCGGAGATCGTCGCCGAGGCCGGCACCTCGCTCGCCACGCACACCTGGCGGAGCGCCACCATGGGCAACCGCGGCGGCTGGCAGGTCGCGCGGACCCTCTTCTTCCTGAACGTGCTCACGGGCAGCGTCGGCACGGAGGGCGGCACGAGCCTGAACAGCTGGAACAAGTTCAAGCCCAAGCCCTTCAAGTCGCCGCCCGCCCTGAACGCCTGGAACGAGCTGCACCTCCCGCACGAGTGGCCCTTCGCCATGTACGAGATGTCGTTCCTCCTGCCGCACTTCCTCGAGGAGGGCCGGGGCGACGTCGACGTCTACTTCACGCGCGTCTACAACCCGATGTGGATCAACCCGGACGGCTTCATGTGGCTGAAGGCGCTCCGGGACGAGGAGAAGATCAAGCTCCACGTCGCGCTCACGCCCACCTGGAACGAGAGCGCCTGGTTCGCCGACTACGTGCTGCCCATGGGGCACTCGGGCGAGCGCCACGACGTGATGAGCCAGGAGACGCACGCCGGGCAGTGGATCGGCTTCCGCCAGCCCGTGCGCCGCGTGGCCATGGAGCGCGCCGGCCAGAAGGTCGAGCGCACCTTCGAGGCGAACCCGGGCGAGGTCTGGGAGGAGGCCGAGTTCTGGATCGACCTCAGCTGGGCCATGGATCCGGACGGCGAGCTCGGCATCCGCGAGTACTTCGAGTCGCCGGCGGACCCGAGCCGGCCGATCACCATGGACGAGTACTGGGGCTGGATGTTCGAGCACTCCGTGCCGGGGCTCCCCGAGGCGGCCGAGGCCGAGGGGCTGACGCCGCTCCAGTACATGCGCAAGTACGGCGCCTTCGAGGTCGTGAAGGACCACTACGTCCCCTACGAGGCGCCGAAGGAGGGCGGCGTCGAGATCGACGGCGAGGCGAAGGCCGGCTTCGGCACGCCGAGCGGGAAGCTCGAGCTCTTCAGCCCGACCATGCACGAGTGGGGCTGGCCCGAGCAGCAGTACTGCGTGCCCTGGGTGCTCGAGAGCCACGTGCACCCGCGGCACATCGATCGGGAGAAGGGCGAGATGCTCCTCCTGCCGACCTTCCGGCTGCCGACGCTGATCCACACGCGCTCGGCGAACGCGAAGTGGCTCTATGAGATCAGCCACAAGAACCCGGTCTGGATGCACCCGGAGGACGCGGCGCGCCTCGACGTGCGTACGGGCGACCTCATCCGCGTGGAGACCGAGATCGGCGCCTTCGTGGACAAGGTCTGGGTCACGGAGGGCATCAAGCCCGGCATCATCGCCATGAGCCACCACCTCGGGCGCTGGCGCCTGAAGGAGGGCGAGGGCATCGGCGCGGGCATGTCGAGCCTGGTGACCCTCGGCGAGGAGGGCGACGAGCACGAGCTCCACATCGTCCACGGAGGCAAGGCGTGGAAGTCGCCGGACCCGGACACGAGCCGGGTCTGGTGGGAGGACGTGGGCGTGCACCAGAACCTCACGCATGCCGTGCACCCGGACCCGCTGAGCGGCGCCCACTGCTGGCACCAGAAGGCGATCAGCGTGCGCAAGGCGCGGCCCGACGAGCGGCACGGCGACGTGACGGTCGACACGAAGAAGTCGATGCAGGTGTACCGCGAGTGGCTGGCGCTGGCGCGCTCGGCCGTGGACCACAGCCCGGACGGGACGCGGCGTCCTTTCTGGTTCAAGCGGCCGCTGAAGCCGGTGAAGGAGGCCTACGCGCTGCCCGAACAGCCGTGGGGACGTCCGCGCTCGGAGGCGGCGGAGTAGGCGGGGCGGAGCCGGGTGTCACGAAGGCACGCGGCGCCATCCGTTAGGATCGCGAGCGTGCCGGAGAACGCGCCCGAGAGCGACATCGAGACGGGGCCCGAGGCCGCCGAGCGCGCGGAGGCGCGGGGGCGGGGCTACGTGCTGCTCGCGGACCTGATCGCGCGGGGGCCGACGGAGGCGCTCGAGGCGCCGGCGCGGGCGAGCGAGCTGCTGGCGGAGGCGCTCGATGGCTACCCGGAGCGCGACGAGGCGGAGGCGGATCACCAGCACGTCTTCGGCTTCGTCGTGCACCCCTTCGAGGGCGCCTTCCTCGACCCGCGGGGCGAGGTCGGGAGCACGCGGGGGGCGGCGCTCCACGCGCGCTACGAGGCCTTCGGCTACCGGCCCCCGGCGAAGGGCGAGGACCCGGAGCACCTGGCGACGGAGCTCCGGGCGCTCGGCGTGCTGAGCGGCGCCGAGGCGGACGCGGCGGCGGACGGGAAGGCGGACATCGTGGGGCACCTGCGGGAGCTCCAGCGGGGCTTCCTCGACGAGCACGTGCTGCGCTGGTTCGGGGCGCTGGCCTCGGCGGCCCGTCGCTCGGGGCGCGCCTGGCCGACGGCGCTCCTGGCGCAGCTCGAGGACCTGCTCGCGCTTCACCGGGGCGAGCTCGGGGGCGCGGTGGAGGCGCCGCCGCTCGAGGGGAAGCCGCTCGCGCTCGACGATCCGGAGACCGACCTGCGGGGCATCGCGCGCTTTCTGACGACGCCGGCGCGCGCCGGGCTCTTCCTCGGCAAGGACGACCTGGCGCGGGTGGGGCGGGCGCTCGAGCTGCCGCGGGGCTTCGGCTCGCGGGCGCTGATGACGCAGAACCTGCTCCGCTCGGCCGTGCGCTTCGGGCGGCTCGGGGAGGTCACGGCGGCGCTCGGCGCGATCCTCGCGGCCTGGGAGGAGGAGATCGACGCCTCGCCCTTCGCGGCGCAGCTCGCGCCCTGGCGGCAGCGGGGGGCGACGACGAAGGGCGCGCTCGAGGAGCTCGGCGCGGCGGCGGCGCGCTTCGCGGAGGAGGCGGAGGAGGCCGACGAGGAGCCGCCGAGCGGGGAGCGCGGGGCGTGAGCGCCACGGCGAGCGAGGGCCCGGCCGAAGAGCGCCCAGCGTCCGTCGCGCCGGGGAAGGCCGTCGACGCCAAGCACCGCTGGCTCTCGGATGGGCTCGCGGGCGTGAGCGTCGCGCTCGTCGCCATCCCCCAATCGCTCGCCTACGCGGACCTCGCTGGCCTGCCGCCGCACCACGGCCTCTACGCCTCGGCGCTCCCGCCCCTCTGCGCCGCGTTCTTCGCGAGCTCGCCCTACCTGCAGACGGGGCCCTCGGCGCTCACGGCGCTCCTCAGCTTCGCCGCCCTCTCGACGCTCGCCCCCGTCGGGAGCGCCCAGTTCGTGGCGCTCGCGGCGCTCCTCGCGCTCCTCGTCGGCGTGCTGCGCGGCGTGATCGGCCTGCTCAAGGGCGGCGCCGTGAGCTACATGATGAGCCAGCCCGTGCTGCGCGGCTTCGCGACGGCCGCCGCCGTGCTCATCTTCGCCTCGCAGCTCCCGAAGGTCCTCGGCGTGAGCGTCGAGGGCGAGGGCGTAATGGTCCGCGCCCTCGCCGCCTTCTCGGACCCCTCGGCCTGGGAGGTCGAAGCGCTGGCCCTGGCCGGCGGGACGCTGGTGTTGATGCTCGGCGGGCGGCGCCTCCACACGCTCTTCCCCGGCGTGCTCGTCGCGCTCCTCGGCGGCATCGCCTACACGAGCCTCGCCGGCTACGAGGGCGCGGTCGTCGGCGAGGTGCCGAGCACCATCCTCCCGCCCTTCTCGCTGGACCTCCCCTGGGCGCAGCTCCCGCGCTTGCTGGTGGCCGGCGCGATCATCGCGCTCGTGGGCTTCTCGGAGGCGGCGAGCGTGAGCCAGGTCTTCGCCGAGCAGTCGCGGCGCCCCTGGGACCCGAACCGCGAGTTCATCAGTCAGGGCGTCGCCAACCTCGCCGCGGGCGTCGCGGGGGGCTTCCCGGTGGGTGGCTCCTTCTCGCGGAGCGCGCTGAACCGGGCGGCCGGGGCGCAGACCCGCTGGGCCGGGGCCGTCACGGGCGTGGCGGTGCTCGCGTGCCTCCCCTTCGCGGGCCTCCTCGCGCGGCTCCCCATGGCCGTGCTCGGCGCCATCGTGCTCGGCGCGGTGCTCAAGCTCCTCGACCCGCGCCCGCTGATGCGCTTCTGGAAGCTCTCGAAGCTGCAGGCGCTCGTGGGCTACGCGACCTTCGGGCTCACGCTCTGGCTCGCGCCGCACGTCGAGCATGCGGTGCTCGCGGGCATCGCGCTGGCCCTCGGGGTGCACGCCTGGCGCGAGCAGCGCTTCCACGTCGAGGCGGGGCTCCAGGACGAGACGCTCGTGCTCCGGCCCATGGGCGTCGTCTGGTTCGCCTCGGCGCCGCTCTTCCGGCAGGCGCTCGCGCGGGAGCTGGCGGCGCATCCGGGGGCGCGGGACGTGCGCATCGAGCTCGGGGCCGTGGGGCGCGTCGACCTGACGGGCGCGCTGATGCTCCAGGAGGTGGTCGACCGGGGCGCGGAGGTCGGGCTCGAGGTGCAGCTCGACGACGTGCCGCCGCATGCCCGGCGCATCCTCGGGCGGGTCTGCGCGGAGTCCGTGTGCGAAGGCGCCGTCGGCACGGGCGAAGGTGAGCGCGAGTCGGAGGCGGCGAAGTCGGAGGAGTCGGCGCCGTGAGCGCGGAGGGTCGCGCGCTCGGCCGCGCGACGCTCGCCCCGCCGCCACCTCGCGCTCTGCCGCGCGGTGCCCGGAAGAGCGGCGCTCCGACGACCGGCCTGCGAGCGACCGCGCTGCCCCCCGCTCGGCAGGGCCGTGCCCGGAAGAGCGCCGCGCCGAGGACCGGCCCGCGAGCGACCGGCGCCGCGCTGCGCCCCGCTCGGCAGGGCCGTGCCTGGAAGAGCGTCGCGCCGAGGAACGGACCGCGAGCGCCCGGCTCCACGCGGCTCTTCGCGCGGTACTCCGCCCGGCCGTCGCGCGCGGCGGCGCGGCTCGGCGCGGCACTGCACGGCGCGGCGCTGCACGGCGGGGCACTGCACGGCGCGGTACCGCTCGGCGTGGTGACGCTCGGCTTGGCGCTGCTCGGCGCGGTGCTGCTCGCGCCCGCCCGGACGAGCGCGCAGGAGGCCGTGCCGCCCGCCGTCGTCGACGCGCCGCCGCCGGCCTACCCGGAGGGCGCCACGGGCGATGCGACCGTCGACCTGCTCCTGACCATCGAAGACGACGGAACGGTCTCCGCGGTGGAGGTGGCCGCCGGGGAGCCACCCTTTGCCGAGCGCGCGGCCGCGGCCGCGGCCGCCTACCGCTTCACCCCCGCCCGCGTGGACGGCACGCCCCGCCGCGCCCGCATCCGCTTTCGCGTAGCTTTCACGGCGCCCGCGCTGGCGCCCGGCCGGGACGCCGCGGCGGTGGCGGACGCTGGGCCGGACGCCGAAGCCGACCCCGACCTCGAGGCCGCCGCGGCGGAGGCGGACGCCGGGGCGGAGGCGGGCGCCGAAGCCGGAGGGGACGCCGCTGCCGAAGCCGAGCCCGAGCTCAAGTACGGCGCCCGCGCCACCGCCGAGGCCCCCCGCGTCGACGCCGCCCGCCACACCCTCGAAGCCGAGGAGCTCGGTCGCCTCGCCGGCACCCGCGGCGATCCCCTTCGCGGCCTCGAGCTCCTCCCCGGCGTCGGCCGCCCGCCGCTCCTCTCCGGCGGCCTCATCCTCCGCGGCAGCGCCCCCCGCGACAGCGCCGTCTTCATCGACGGCGTCGAGGTCCCGCTCCTCTACCACTTCGGAGGCCTCACCAGCGTCGTCCCGGCCGCCTTCCTCGAGCGCATCGAGCTCGTCCCGGGCGGCTTCTCCGTGCGCTACGGCCGCCGCACCGGCGGGATCGCCGAGGTCGGCACGCGCGCCCCGCGCGAGGGCCTCCACGGGGCCGGCGAGCTCACCGTCATCGACGTCAACGCCCGCCTCGAGGGCGGCCGCCCGGGCCTCGTCGGCGCCGTCGCCGCCCGCCGCTCCCTGGTCGACGTCTTCTTCCGCAGCCTGATCCCCACGGACCTCGGCGGCGACGTCGCCGCGCCGGCCTACTGGGATTACCAGGCCATGCTCGACTGGGCGCCCTCGCCCACCGACGACCTCCGCGTCCGCGTCTACGGCGCCCACGACGCGCTCCGCTCGTCCATCGCCGATCCCGGCGGCGACGACCCGGCCATCCGCGGCGACTTCGGCGGCAGCCAGCAGTTCCACGTCGCCCAGCTCCGCTGGATTCACCGCGGGCCCATCCGTCGTGACCTCTCCTTCGCCGTCGTCCCGGACGTGCAGGACGTGGGCATCGGCGACGCGGGCCTCCGCCTCCGCCAGACCCACTTCCGCCTCCGCGCCGAGTGGCAGGCCTCCCCCACCGAGGCGGTCCGCCTCCGCGCCGGCCTCGACGCCGACCTCACGGTGTTCGACGTCCTCTTCAACGGCCCCCGCCCGCGCCAGGTCGAGGGCACGGGCCGCCAGCCCCCCCTCGCCAGCGAGGAGCTCGTCCGCCTCGACCGCCGCGGCACCACCTTCCGGCCCGCCGCCTACCTCGAGTCGCGCATGACCCCCTTCGACGTGGCGACGCTCCAGCTCGGCCTCCGCGTCGACCACTTCTCCGAGATCGACGCCTTCACCCTCGACCCCCGCGCGCTCCTCCTCGTCCGCCCGGCCGAGGGCTGGGTGCTCACGGCCTCCGCCGGCCTCTTCTCCCAGCCCCCCGAGCTCGCCGAGTCCGAGCCTACGCTCGGCAACCCGGACCTCGAGCCGCTCCGCGCGGCCCACTACGCGCTCGGGGCCGAGGGGCGCGTCGGCGGCGCCCGCTTCGGCGCGCAGGGCTTCGTGAAGCGCCTCTGGGATCTCCCCGTCAGCACCCGCGGTGGCGCCCCGCCCGTCTTCGAGTCCGCCGGCACGGGGCGCGTCCGCGGCCTCGAGCTCTTCGCGAACGTCGACCGGGGCCCGCTCCGCATGCGCGCCAGCTACACCTTCGCCCGCAGCCGCCGCCGCGATCGACCGGCCGCGCCGCGCCGGGTCTTCGACTTCGACCAGCCGCACGTGCTCGCGCTCACCGCCATGTTCCGCCTGCCGCGCGGCTGGACCCTCGGCGCGACCTTCCGCTACGTGAGCGGCAACCCGGACACGCCCGTGGCCGGTGCCGTCTACGACGCCGCGAGCGGCACCTACCTGCCTCTGAACGGTGAGCCCAACGCGCTCCGCGCCGAGGCCTTCCGCCGCCTGGATCTCCGCGCCGAGAAGGTCTGGACCTTCGCCGGGGGCGGGCGCCTCCGCCTCTTCCTCGACGTCCTGAACGTCACCAACGCCGACAACCCCGAGGGGCGCCGCTACGACTACGACTACACGGACTCGGTCCCCGTCCGCGGCCTCCCGATCCTGCCGAGCCTGGGCCTCCGCGGCGAGCGCTGAAGGGGGAGCGCGGTCGGCTCGAGGGCCACGCCGCGCGGGGATGAGCCCGGGTCGATGCCGGGCGGGCGGGCGCCGAGGCTCAGCGGGCGCCGGCGGGGCCGGGCCAGCGGGGGTCGTCGAAGCGCTGGATCTCGACGAGGTAGCCGTCCGGATCGCGGAGGAAGGCGTGGGTGATGTCGTAGCGCGGGTTGTGCTGCGGGGCCTTCTCGAAGCGCACGCCGCGGGCCTCGAGGGCGGCGCAGCGGGCCTCGACGTCGTCCGTGAGCAGCGTGAGGATCACGCCGTCCGGGCGGGGGGCCTCGGGCTTGGCGCAGAAGCCCAGGTAGGCGGTCTCGGTGACGCGGTAGATGCGGCAGCTTCCCTGGTCGAGGGCGAGCGGCAGGCCGAGCTGCTCCTCGTAGAAGCGCGCCGTGCGGGCGAGGTCGGCGACGCCGCAGAAGGTCACGAAGCCGGCCCAGGGGAGGGGCGCCTCGCTCATCGTTCGACCCGCTCGGTCGCCGCCACGCGCGTCGATGCCGCGCTCGACGCCTCGTTCATCGCTCCACTCATCGCTCCACCGTCAGGCTCGCGAAGGGGCGCGCGCCGGCCTCCGGGCGACCCTCGAGCCCCAGCGCCTCGACGGCGGGCGGCGGGAGCAGGCGGTAGATCAGCGCGACCTCGACCTTCTGCACGCCCTCGGGGACGGTCCAGCGGAGCGTGCGCGTCTCGTCGGGCCGGAGGCGCGTGTCGCGGACCAGCTCCACGCCGTAGGGCGGCAGGATCGGCTGCCCCTCGGCGTCGTGATAGACCTTGTTCAGCACGGCGTCCGGATCCTGTTGCATCGGCGCGTCCGTGAAGTTCTGCCAGACGACCTCGCCCTCGGCGTCGAGCCCGCGCGCCCGCACCAGGACCATGCGGCCGGGGAAGCCAGAGGGCATCGCATGCTGCGTCTGGTTCGTGATCCTCAGCTCGAGCGCCTCGCCCTCGAGCGTGCCCTCGAGCGCCACGGCCGAGGCCATGAAGGCCGGCTCGGGCTCCTCGGCCCAGAGCGTGTGGGGGCCGAGGAAGGCGTGGCTCCGGTGCGTGCCCCGCGTCGAGACGGCGCCGCTCGGGCCTGCCACCTCCGGCATGTGACAGTGGGTGCAGGTGCCGTCGCCGGCGGCCGCCTGGTGCTCGGTGCCGGTGGTGCAGGTCGGCGCGCCCTGCGCGTTGGTCATCTCCCCGTGACAGGCGAGGCAGAGCGTCTCGCCGTCGGTGATCCACGGCGCCGCCTCGCCGACCGGGTGGGGCGCCGCGTCCGAGGTGACGTCGTGGGGTCCGCGGAGGCGCCCGTTCGGGGACCACTGGAGCGCCTTGGCGCCGCGGCGCCGGCCGCCCTCGCCGCGCTCCACGCCCTCGAGGGCGTGGCAGGTCGCGCAGCTCACGCCCTGACGCGCGACCGCCGAGTCGGGGTTCGCGGGGTCGCGGGGGCCGTGGCAATTCGCGCACTTCGTCGCGAGCTCGGCGCCCTCGCGGCCCATGCGGAGCGTGCGCATGGCGCCGTAGATCGGGTCGGCGTCGTGGTGCGCGCTCGCGTGCATGCTGCCGCGCCACTCGCGCACGACCTCGGCGTGGCAGCCGGCGCAGACGCTCGGGTCGTCGACGTCGATGCCCGCGTGGGGCTCGGCGCCTTCGGGGCTTTCATCGACGCTCTCGGAGGGCTCCGCGGGCGCCTCGTCCTCGTCGCAGGCGGAGGCGAGGAGGGCGAGGGCGGCGAAGGCGGCGAGGAGGGAGGTTCTCACGCCCCCAGCTCTAGCAACTCCCGGGCCGGAGCCATAGGCCGGACGAGCTCCGGGCCCCGTGCGACATCGCGCGACGGGTCGCCGTCGCGCGTCGTATCCGCCCGAATCGGGGGCGACACCGAGAAGAAGTTGAACTCGACGTCAAGTTCAACTTTGGGGAGGTCGCCCTCCACCCCACGCGGCCCGTACACCCACGCAAGCCCACGGCATCATGCGGTATTCCGCCCCCGCCCGAGCCCGCTCCCCGCTCCGCCGAGCCCCCCGGTGTCCGCAGGACTCCTGGTGGTGTCCGCAGGACTCCTGGTGGGCGGGTCCCCGGGGGCCGAGGCCCCCACCGTCGCCCGCGAACGGGCGTGGACCCGCCTCGAGCGACGCGCTCGCCGCACGACCGAGGGTCGCGCCCCCCTCCGAGCCTTCAGCCCGCCGGGACGGCGTCGCTGGTGGTGACGAGCACGCCGGCGGCCTTCATGGCCTCGATGGCGCGGGCGTCGTCGCCCTCCTGGAGGTTCACCCCGCGGACGCCGTCCTCCACGAGGAAGGTGCGGAAGCCGAGCTTGGCGGCGTCGAGGGCCGTGAACTTCACGCAGTAGTCCGTGGCCACGCCGAGCACCCAGACGCTCTCCACGTCGCGCTCCTTCAGCCAGTCGCCGAGGCCCGTGTCGTGGCGCTGGCCGTTGTCGAAGAAGCCCGAGTAGGAGTCGACGCTCGGGTCCGTGCCCTTGGGGAAGACGGCGGTGATGGCGTCCGTGTCGAGGGCGTCGACGAGCTCCGAGCCGGGCGTGCCCTGGACGCAGTGGTCGGGCCAGAGGACCTGCTCGAGGCCGTGGAGATCGATGATCTCGCCCGGCGCCTTGCCCTCGTGCTGGGAGGCGAAGGACTCGTGGCCCGGCGGGTGGAAGTCGCGGGTGGCGACGACCAGGTCGAACTTCGGGATCAGCGCGTTGGCGACTGGCACGACGGCGTCGCCGTCGGGGACGGCGAGGGCGCCGCCGGGCATGAAGTCGTTCTGGATGTCGACGAGGAGGAGGGCGCGCTGGGCATGGCTGGGCATGGTTGGGGCTCCGGGTGAGGGGGCGGCAGGCTGCGGGGAAGGGACGGGCTGGGGCGAGCGGGCGGGGGTCGTTCAGATCGAGAACTCGAAGCCCTGCTTCTCCAGCGCGCGGTACTTCCGCTTGTCGAAGCGATAGAGCCGCGCCGGGCGTCGCGGCACGTTCTTCTCGCGTTCGCCCGTGTCGACGAGGAGATCCAGGCTCGAGACCTTCTTGCGGAAGTTCCGCTTGTCGAGCTCCCGCTCGAGGATGACCTCGTAGAGGTGCTGGAGCTGCGTGAGCGTGAAGCGCCGCGGCAGCAGCTCGAAGCCGACGGGGCGGTAGCGCACCTTCCCCTGCAGACGCTCGTGCGCGACCCCCACGATGTGCCCGTGGTCGAAGGCGAGCTCGGGCAGCGCGTGCAGCGGAAACCACTGCGCGTCGCGCGCGTCCGTCGCCGCCACCACCCGGTGGTCGCGGATGTTCGTCAGCGCGTACCAGGCGACGGAGACCGTGTGCTCGCGCGGGTCCCGGTCTGGCGCGCCGAAGGTGTAGAGCTGCTCGAGGTAGACCTTCTCGAGCCCCGTCTCCTCCTGGAGCTCGCGCCGCGCCGCCTCCTCGAGCGCCTCGCCCACGCGCACGAAGCCGCCGGGGAGCGCCCAGGCGCCCTCGAAGGGCGGCAGCTCGCGCTCGATGCAGAGCACCTTCAGCCCCTCGTCGTCGAGGCCGAAGACGACGCAGTCGACGGTCAGCGCCGGGCGCGGGTAGGCGTAGGTCGCGCTCACGCTCCGTCGCTCCCGGCGCCCGCGCTCTCCTCGAGCTCGCGCAGCTCGAGCGCGTAGCCGCCGCTGAGGATCGGGAAGCGGCACCAGGTCTTCGGGTCGAGGTTCTTGTCGTCGACGTGGAAGGAGGGCGCGTAGCGCTCGCGCTTCCACTGGTTGCGGCACCAGAGCCGGTAGAACTTGTCGACCCAGGCGCGGAGCTGCGCCGGCGCGATCTCCGGCTGCTCGGCGCGCAGGATCGCGTAGGCCTCGTCGGGCATCTTCTTGTCGCGGATGGCGACCCGCTCGATGGCGTCGAGGAGCGGGTAGGGCATCAGATCTCCCTCGTCGGTCTGCCCCTCCGCCTGCGGCCGGAGCTCGGCCGTCGGCTGCTGCGCGTTCACCGCCTCGAGCGCCGGCACCGGGCCGATCCCCGCGACGCCCTCCTCCTCGAGCCAGCGGAGCCACTGGCGGAGGAAGGCCTTGTCGATCCCGGCGATGGGCGAGATGCCGCCGCAGGTGTCGCCGTCCATGGTCGCGTAGCCGACGGCCGCCTCGGAGCGGTTCGACGTCGCCATGAGGATCTGCCGCCGCACGTTGGCGAGCATCCACACGCTCGGGCCGCGCACGCGCGCCTGGATGTTCTGGAGCGTGAGGTCGTCCCGTTCCCAGCTCAGCTCGCGGCCGAGGGCCTCGCCGATCATCCCGACGTAGCGCTCGACCAGCGCGTCCACGTCGAGCTCGTGGTGGTCCGCGCCGACGGCCTCGGCCACGGCCCGGGCGGCGCCCCGCGTGACGTCGCCGCTGTTCCGCGTCGCCTGGTAGGCGGTCGTGAGCAGGGCCTTCGTCATCGCCGCCGCGTCCCCGGCGCCCTCGAGCGCCGCCACGTGGCCGAGCCGCTCCTTCGCGCCCTCGAGGCCGAGCTCCTGGACGGCGAGGTCGACCATCATGCGCACGAGGCACGCGCAGGCCGCCGAGTCCGCGCCGCCGCTCAGCGAGACGACGTAGCCCTGCGCGCGGCTCTTGCGGAGGTAGTCGAAGAGGGCGAGGGCGATGATGCGCCCGAAGGCCTCCTCCTTGCCGTAGTCGCTCAGCTCGATGCGCTCGAAGGCCGCGGGCCCGACCCGCGGCACCTCGAACTCGACGCGCACGATGTCCTCGTCGCCCCCCTCCACGTCGGGCGCGAAGGAGGCCGAGCGCGCGCGCTGGAGTCGCGTGAAGTCCACGTCGGCGACGGCGTCGACGACCTGCACGGGCGCGAAGGAGAAGCGCGTCGTCTCGGCGATGGGCGAGCCGGCCGACGCGATGATCCCGCCGCCGTCGTAGACCGCCCGGCCGGCCTCGTTGCCGAGGAGGTTCGCGTAGAGGTAGGTGACGCCGAAGGCGCGCGAGCCCTCCACGACGATCTGCCGGCGCACGGCCTGCTTGCCGAAGGCGAAGTGGCTCGCGCTCGGGTTGAAGATGACGTCGATGCCCTGCGTGCTCAGGCGCGCGCCGGGGCGAGCGGCGACCCAGGCGTCCTCGCAGATCTCGAAGCCGACCAGGAGCCCGCTCAGGTCGAAGGCGAGGTCACCGATGGGGATGCGCCGGCCCCGGCGCTCGACGTGCGTGACGACGCCGCGCGGCCAGGCCTTGAACCAGCGGGGCTCGTAGTGGATGCCGTCGCCGGCGAGGAAGCGCTTGGCCACGAGGCCCACGACCTGGCCGTCCACGCAGAGGGCCGCGCAGTTGTAGACGGCGCCCCGGAGCTCGAGGGGCAGGCCGAGGCTGACGACCATGCCCTCGGTCTCCTCGGCGGCGACGCGCTCGAGGACCTCCCAGGCGCGCTCCTGGAGGCCGGCGGACTGGAACATGTCGTCGCAGCCGTAGCCGGTGATGCAGAGCTCCGGGAGGCAGAGCATGGAGGCGCCGCGGCGGCGGGCCTCGCGGATGGCGGCGCGGATGTTCCGCTCGTTCTCCTCCCAGGCGAAGGGGGTCTGGTTGAGGATGCCGACGGCGACGTGGACGCGGTGCATGGGCGGGGTCTCGGGTCGGAGGTGGAAGAGGGCGAGCGCGGATCAGCGCGTGATGGGGTGGCGGCGCACGCCGGCGAGGAGGGCCTCGGCGAGGAGCGGGGTGATGGGCGCGACGTGGAGGAAGGGGTCGTCCTCGGCGGCGAGCTCGCGCGCCCGCGGGTGGGTGTCCGTGCAGGCGACGCACGTCAGCAGGCCGGAGGCGCGCAGGCGCTCGAGGGCGCCGTTCGGGAAGACGCCGTGGGTGGTGACGGCGGCGATCTCGGTGGCGCCCGAGTCGAGGAAGGCGCGGGCGGCGCCGAGGAGCGAGCCGCCGGTGCGGATCATGTCGTCGTAGATGATGACCGTCTTGCCCTCGACGTCGGCGGCGAGGGCCGTGACCTCCGTGCGGTCGCCCGCCATGCGCCGCTTGAAGACGAAGCCGGCCTGGACGCCGAGGTCGTTGGCGAGGGACTCGACCCACTTGGCGCGGCCGGCGTCCGTGGAGGCGAGCACGAAGTCGTCGCCGCCGAGCTCGCGGATGAGGTCGAGGGTGATGCGCTTGGCGTAGAGGTGGACCGGGCGGATGCTCCCGGAGAAGTACTGGGTGATGCCCTCCGAGTGGAGGTCGACGAGGAGCACGCGGTTGCCCGAGCCGGCGATGGGGATCGAGGAGAGCAGGCGCGCGCGGGTCTTGGCGGTGACGACCTCGCCGGGCTTCACGGCGCGCTCCATGGTCTGGTAGCCGAACCAGGGGAGGGTGAGCGTGAGGATGTGCGCGCCGCGGTGCACGAGGGCGCAGGCGAGGTCGTAGATCTCGAGGGTCGCGTCGTCGTCGACGGTGCCGCCGAGGAGGACGACGTCGCGCTCGTTCACGTCCGTGAGGATGCGCCGGTACTTCTCCCCGTCGGGGAAGAGCTTGCGCTCGAGCTCGCCGCGCTCGAAGCCGGGGAGGGCGCAGAGCGCGTCCTGCATGTAGGCGTAGCGCTCGGTGGCGAAGACGATGAGGGGGCCGCGGGGGGTGTCGGTCACGGTCGGCGTTCCTTGGCTTCGATCAGGGTTTGGCGGAGCTTCCAGACGTCCTCCTCGAGCCCGGCGAAGTAGCGGGCGGGCTCGCGGCTCCTGGCGACGTCGGGCGGGAGGCGCTCCTGCTGGGCGAGGGCGCGGGCGCGGAGATCGCGGATCGGCGGGGCGTCGTAGACGCGGCGGCCGCGCTCGATCACGGGGACGAGGAGATCTTCGAAGGGGGCGTCCTCGGGGACCTCGAAGCGGTCTTCGGCGTCCTCCGGGTGAACGAGGTGCCGCTCGGTGAAGCCGGTGGCCTCGTCGTAGATGGCGTCGGCGAGGAAGGTGCCGTCCGGCCCGTGGAAGCGGCGCACCTGCTGGCGGGTGGGGATGGAGATCTTGATGGGCGTCTCGCTGAGCTTGATCCGCGGCTCCCACTCGCCGTCCGCGCCCTGGATGGCGGCGAGCTTGTAGACGCCGCCGAGGGCCGGCTGGTCCCAGCAGGTGCTCAGGCGCGTGCCGACGCCCCAGACCTGGACCAGGCCGCCCTCGGCCTTGTGGGCCTCGATGCGGTACTCGTCGAGGCTGTTGGAGGCGACGATCTTCGCGTCCGGGAAGCCGCCCTCGTCGAGGATGGCGCGCGCGCCCTTCGAGAGCGCGGCGAGGTCGCCCGAGTCGAGGCGCACGCCGACCATCTCGTGGCCGCGGGCGCGGAGCTCGCGGCCGACCTCGACGGCCGTGCGGACCCCCTCGAGGGTGTCGTAGGTGTCGACGAGGAAGATGCAGTTGTTGGGGAAGGCGCGGGCGTAGGCCTCGAAGGCCTCGCGCTCGGTCGGGTAGGTCATCACCCAGGAGTGGGCGTGGGTGCCGCGGACCGGGATGCCGAAGCGCTGGCCGGCGAGGACGTTGCTGGTGCCGCTGCAGCCGCCGACGAACGCGGCGCGGCTGGCGCTGAGGCCGCCGTCGAGGCCCTGGGCGCGGCGGAGACCGAACTCGAGGACGCCCTCCTGCTCGCCGTTCGGACCGCGGGCGGCGCGGCAGACGCGGGCGGCCTTGGTGGCGACGAGGGTCTCGAAGTTCACGAGGGTGAGGAGGGCGGTCTCGACGAGCTGGGCCTGCCAGAGCGGGCCCTCGACGCGGAGGAGGGGCTCGTGGGGGAAGACGACCGTGCCCTCGGGGATGGCCATGACGTCGAGCTCGAGCTCGGAGCCGGCGAGGAAATCGAGCCAGCCCTCCTCGAAGAGCGGGCCCCCGTCGGCGCCCTTCAGGGAGCGGAGGTAGGCGATCTCGGCGTCGCCGAAGTGGAGGCGCTGGAGGTAGTCGAGGGCGCTTTCGAGGCCGGCGGCGATCGCGTAGCCTCCGCCGAAGGGGTTCTTCCGGAAGAAGAGGTGGAAGCAGGCGCGGCGTTCGGCCAGGCCGTTCTTCCAGTACCCGGCGCCCATGGTGAGCTGGTAGAGGTCCGTGAGGAGCGCGAGGGAGGGCTGGGTCATCTCGTGGTGTATTTTGTACACTAAGTGCGTGGCCGTCAAGGAGCCCCGCGTGGGGTCCCCGCGTGTGGTATCCGCGTGTGGTGGAGGGTCGGCGATGGCGGGCAAGAAGAAGCCGAAGAAGCGGCGGCGCAAGGCGGGCGGGAGCGGCTGCCCCTGCGGGTCGGGGCGCGCCTACGGGGCGTGCTGCGGGCGCTTTCACGGGGGCGAGGAGCCGCCGGACGCCGAGGCGCTGATGCGCTCGCGCTTCGCGGCGTTCGCGCGCGGGGAGTACGAGTACCTCTGGCGGACGCTCCACCCGGAGCACGCGGACCGGAGCGAGCCGAAGGCGGAGTGGATCGCGGGGGCGAAGGAGACGACGGCGCCGCTGAGCTACCGGCGCCTCCGCGTGCTCGGCACCGACGGCCCCGACGAGGAGGGCATCGCGCGCGTGCTCTTCCACGCCGTGGTCGGCCGGCGCGGGCGCGACGTGAGCTTCGCCGAGCTGAGCCGCTTCGCCCACGACGGCGACGGCTGGCGCTACCTCGATGGGATCCCCCTGCCCAACCGCGCGCTGCCCAAGCCCATCGACGCGCTCGACATCGCCGCCTTCGTCGCGCTCGTCGCACGCCTCGAAGCGTCGACGGCGGGCTGACTCGCTCGCGGCTCGCGCTCCGCGCTCGGCTTTCCGCTCTCCGCTCTCCGCGGTCCGTCGCTGGCGCGGGGCGTGGGCGGTCCATGCCGCGTGCGCGGAGAGGCGGGGCGGTCCGTTGCAGCGGCCGTCGGCGAGCTCGCGCTGCGTAACCGTTCAGCCCCCTGCTTGAGCGCGTGATCCTGCCCGTGCGACTCGGAGTTCATGACGACGACAACCGAGTCCCTGGCGCAGAAGA
>PABA01000226.1 GCA_002699025.1 Sandaracinus sp.
GGACGGCCGCCCGACCGCAGGGAGGGCGAACCACGGACGGCCGCCCGACCGCAGGGAGGGCGAACCACGGACGGCCGCCCGACCGCAGGGAGGGCGAATCACGTGCGGCGGCCCCAGAGCGCGTAGGCGAGCGCGAAGGGGAGGCCGACGGCCGCCATGGCCCAGAAGACGCCGCCGCCGAGCGCGGCGTAGAGGTTGATGAAGAGGAGCGGGCCCACGATGGTCATCGTGTCCGTCAGCGTGCTGAGCAGGCCGAAGACGCCGCCGTAGGTGTCGTCGCTCCCCCAAGCCGTCGCCGCGTGCTTCATGGTCGCCGTGAAGATGATCGAGCTGGCGCCGATGTAGCTGCCGTAGGCGACGGCGAAGAGGGTCGCGCTCGAGGCGAAGGCCATGCCGACGAGCGCGGCGAGGAGCGGGGGCGTGAAGAAGAGCGCGACGGAGCGCGCGCGGAAGCGGTCGGCGAGGAAGCCGCCCACCGGCTGGCTGAGCGCGAAGACCACGCCCGTGAGCACGAAGAGGAGCGTCACGCCCCGGCTCCCGAGGTCGTAGGCGTCCGGCCCGACGAGCGGGAGGAGCCCCTGGAAGGCGCTGAAGGTGAGCTTGTTGAAGGCGATGGGGAGCATGAGCGCGAGGAAGGCCACGTTCCGCGCGAGCCGCGCGAGCTCGCGGAAGGCCTCCCCGGCGGTCGCCGGGCGCTCGACTTCGGCCCCGGCCCCGGCCCCGGAGGACGCCGGCGGCGCGGGCCGCCAGAAGACCAGCGTCAGCGTCAGCCCCGCGCTCACGATCAGCGCGACGAGCACCGGCAGGTCGAGGTCGATGGGGGCGAGCAGGCCCCCGAGGGCCGGCCCGACGAGGAGCCCGCTCGTACCCACCCCCGCCACCAGGCCCATGCGCTTGCCCGCCCCCTCCGCCGGCCCGCGCGCCGCCATCGCGAAGACGGCCGGGTACACCAGCCCCGTCGCCGCCCCCTCCACGGCGCGCACCACCGTGAACGCCTCGAGCCCGACCGGCAGCAGGAAGCCCGCCAGTGAGAGCGTGAAGGCCGCGAGCGCCCAGCGGACGACCTTCTCCGCGCCCACCCGATCGACCCACACGCCCCCCGGCACCTGGCAGCCGATCTTCGCCGCCGCGTAGCCGGCGTAGACCGCCGAGAGCAGCCCCTCGTCGGTCGCGCCACGCCCGCCCGCCAGCTCCGGGAGGAGCGGCACGATGACCCCGTAGCCCAGCGAGACCACGAAGAGCGCGAGCGTCGCGACGGCGAGCACCGATCCCGGGTGCCCGCTCGCGCCGCCGATGACAAGCGATATCCGCGCGCCTTCCCGCGCACGTCGACGGGCTCGGCTGGCGGGCCCAGGCTATATGCCGCACGCCGAGGAACGCATGAAGACGATCGAGAAGGAGCTCGCCGGCTGGGGCAACTACCCCCGCGCCGTCTGCCGCGTCCGCCACCCGGAGACGCGCTCGCAGGTGAAGGACGCGCTGGCCCCCGGCGTCGTCCCCCGCGGCCTCGGCCGGAGCTACGGCGACCCGGCCGTGAACGAGGGCGGCCTGGTCCTCGACTGCACGGCCCTCGATCGCTACCTCGGCTTCGACGAGGCGACGGGCACGCTCACCTGCGAGGCCGGCACCAGCCTCCGGCAGATCATCGACGACTTCGCGCCCCGCGGCTGGTTCCCGATGATCACGCCGGGCACCAAGTTCGTCACGGTCGGCGGGTGCATCGCCAACGACATCCACGGCAAGGCGCATCACGTCGACGGCACCTTCTCGAGCTGCGTCGACGCGATCACCGTGCTCCTCGGCGACGGGCAGGTCGTGACGGCGAGCCGGGAGGAGAACGCGGACCTCTTCTGGGCCACCTTCGGCGGCATGGGCCTCGTCGGCGTCGTGCTCACGGCGACGATGCGGCTCCGGAAGATCGAGACCACCTACTTCCGCCAGGAGGCGGTGAAGGTGAAGGACCTCGACGCGCTCCTCGAGGCCTTCGAGACCTACGACGCGAAGTACCCCTACTCGGTCGCGTGGATCGACTCACTCGCCACCGGCGCGCGCCTCGGCCGCGGCGTGCTCACGGTCGGCGATCACGCGTCGCTCGACGACCTCCCCACCGGCAAGCGCCGCGACCCGCGGGCGACCACGGCGCCCTCCCCGCTCTTCGTGCCCTTCGACATGCCGGACCAGACGCTGAACGGCCTCACCATCCGCGTGCTGAACGCCGTCCTCGACCAGGTCCAGTCGCACGGCGCCGCCATCGCCCACTACGAGAAGTTCTTCTACCCCCTCGACTTCGTCGGCGAGTGGAACCGCGGCTACGGCAAGCGCGGCTTCACCCAGTACCAGTTCGTCATCCCGCTCGAGGACGGCCCGCGCCGCATCCGCGCGATCCTCGAGAAGATCGCGACCAGCGGACAGGCCCCCTTCCTCAACGTGCTGAAGAAGTTCGGCGAGGAGCAAGAGGGCTACCTCTCCTTCCCCTTCGAGGGCTACACCTTCGCCATCGACTTCCCGGTGCGCGACGGCCTCCCGGAGCTGCTCCGGGAGCTCGACGGGATGGTCCTCGACGCGGGCGGGCGCATCTACCTCGGCAAGGACGCCTTCCTCGACGCGCCGACCTTCGAGCGCATGTACCCGCGGCTCGGCGCCTGGCGCGAGGCCAAGGCGAAGTGGGACCCGGAGGGCGTCTTCACGTCGAGCCTGGGCCGGCGGGTCGGCCTCTCGCGCTGAGGGAGCCGGCCCTCTTCACGGGCGTCGGGGGGTCTTCCGCCTTCGGCGACGACCACTCTGCGCGGGGGCCGGGGAGCCCGAGCGCGGAGCCCCCGTGAAGCCCCCGTGAAGCCCCCGTGAGGGGCTCTCAGCCTCCGCCCCTCAGCCCCCGCCCCTCAGCCCCCGCCCCAGGGATCGTGGAGGATCCCCGTCGGGTCCTCCATGGCCGAGCCCGTGGTCTCGCTCGGCTCCATGGTCACCCGCATGACGCTCGGCTCGGTCTCCTCACGCGCCATGGTCGTGCGGGAGCTCCGCGTCCCGCGGCGGTCGTCACTGCGGCGGTCGGTGCTGCCGCGGTCGGTGCTGCGGCGGTCGGTGCTGACGCGGTCGTCACCGCCCCGCTCGTCGGGCTCGAGCTCGAGATCGAGCTGGTCGCGGCTCCCGTCGACGCGCACGGTCATCGGCCGGTAACCCCGCGCGGAGATCTGGAGCGTCCACACCTCGCCCTCCGGGATGCGCAGCCGGAGCGGGGCGTCCCCGAGGTCGGCGCCGCCGCGCGTCACCCGCGCCGGGGAGGGATCCACGCGCAGCTCCACCGGGCGCCAGGCGGGCTGGCCCTCCGCGGAGCCCGCCGTCGACCCGGCCGAGCCCGCGGTGGGATCGGACCCTTCCGCGGGCGGCGGGGCCTGCATGGCCGCGGCGAGGTCCCGCGCGGGCGGCGCGATCCGCGGACGCACCCCGGGGCCCTCGTCGCCCATCGGCAAGAAGAGCGCGGCCGCGACGGCCCCACCGACGACGAGCAGGACCAGCACGACGCGGAGGACCCACGCCCCCACGCTCGTCTTGGGCTTCGCCGGGGGCGGCGCCTCGGAGAAGCCCCCCGCGGCCGCCTGCGAACTCGAGAGCTGCGAAGGCGCCGGCCCCACCTGCGAGGGCGCCGGCCCCACCTGCGAGGGCGCCGGCCCCACCTGCGAGGGCGCCACCCGAGGGCCCGTGGCGAGGCTCCGATCCACCCCCGCGGCGGGCGTCGGGCCGAGCCCGAAGGCCACGTCCGGCGTGGTGTCGGGAGCCACCGGGGCCGCGCTCCCCGCACCGCCTGCCCCCGCACCGCCCGCCCCCGCGCCGAGGCGCACCCGGCCGGCCAGCGCCGACGGCTCGGCCCCCGGCTCGACCATCATGGTCGCCTTCTGGTCCAGCGCGCTCGCCACCTGCGAGGGCTCGGTCCCCGGGTCGACCAGCATCGTGGCCTTCGCGTCGAGGTCGTCGTCCGTATCCGTCGGCGCGAGCTTGCAGTGCTCGAGCGCCTCCGTGACCTCGCGCATCGACTGCGGCCGCTCCGCCGGGTCCTTCGCGAGGCAGCGCAGCACGAGCTGCTCGAGCCGCTCGCTCGCCATGCAGCCCGGGTGGAGCTCGCGCAGCCGGGGCGCCGGCGTGTACACGTGCGCCCGCATCGCCTCGAACTGCGAGCCCGCCGGAAAGGGCGGCTTCCCCGTGAGCATGAAGCAGAGCATGGCGCCGAAGGAGTAGATGTCCGCCCGGAAGTCGAGCTCCTTCCCGCGCACCTGCTCCGGCGCCATGTAGCGGGGCGAGCCGAGCATGATGCCGCTCTGCGTGAGCTTCGCGCCCTCCTGCTTGGTGACCATCTTCACCAGGCCGAAGTCGAGCACCTTCACGAAGAGCGGGTCCCCGCCGCGGTGCGAGAGCATGATGTTGCCGGGCTTGAGGTCCCGGTGGATCAGCCCCTGGTCGTGCGCGTCGCCGACCGAGCTCGCGACCTGGAGCCCCACGTGGCAGACGTCCCAGGGGTCCATGGGGCCGCCCTTGCGCACCGCCGCCGTGAGCGTGCGCCCCTCGACGAACTCCATCGCGAAGTAGAGGTGGTCCCCGTCGCGGCCGTAGTCGTGGACGACGATGGTGTGCGGGTGGCTCAGGTTCGCCACGGCCGCCGCCTCGAGCAGGAAGCGCTTCGAGAAGTTCTCGTCCATCTTCGGGTCTTGCGGCTGGCGGAGGATCTTCACCGCCACCGCGCGCCCGAGGGGCACCTGCTCGGCCTTGTAGACGACCCCCATGCCGCCGGCCGCCAGCCGCTTCTCGACGCGGAAGCGTCCGCCGATGGTCACCCCGATGAGGGGGTCCTCGCTCCCCGACGTGGGCGCGGCCGTCATCCTCTCCTGTGTACCACAGCGCCGCGGATCCCCCACCCTCCGCCGGGCAAAGCGCCACGCCGGTCCTTCCCCGGGCATCGGCAGGCCGAGAGCCCCCGCGACCGGCGAGCCCGCGCGGCCCCGGAGTATGCTCGCGACCATGCCGAGCGACGCCGAGCGCTCCCTCCGCCGCTTCCACGCCCGCCGCCCCGGAGCGACCGAGCGGAGCATCGGCCTCGGGCGCACCCGCGCGGGGCAGAGCAGCTACGACCTCCTCCTGGAGCACGTCGACGGCCCCGGCGCGGCGCTGGACGTGGGCTGCGGGGATGGCGGCCTCCTGGCGCGGCTGAGGGCGCGGGACCCGGATCGCCCCTGCGCCGGCTGCGATCTGAGCGAGGCCGAGCTGGCCGCCGCCCGAGCGCGCCTGGGCGACGGGGTGCCGCTCGCGCAGGCGCGGGGCCAGGCCCTGCCCCATCCGTCCGGCAGCTTCCCCTGGGTGCTCAGCCACCTCGCGCTGATGCTGATGCCGCTCGAGGCGAGCCTGCGCGAGCTCCGCCGCGTCGTGACCGAGGGCGGCACCTTGCTCGCCGTGGTCCAGTCGGAGCTGCCCCCGCAGGGCGCGTTCGGCGAGCTCGCGGCGCGAATGGCGGCCGGCCTCGAGGGGGTCGCGGTGCCGGAGATCGGGGACGCGCGAGCCAGCGATCGCGAAGCGCTCGACGCCCTCCTCGGGGACGCCGGCTTCTCCCAGGTGCGCTATCGCGACGTGCGGCTCCGCTTCGCGCCGGCGACCTGGTCCCCGCTCTTCGATTCGCTCTACGGCGTCGACCTGCTCCCCGAGGCCGCCCGGGCCCACGCGCTCGCGGCGACCGGCGACGAGGGCATGATGGAGGTGCGGCTGGTGCGCGCCGAGGCGACGGCGCGCGGCTGAGCGGCCGGGCCGGATGAGCCATCACGCGGCGTGACGATCGTGCAGGGTCTCGGCCCGTTCTTCGCGAGACGAGGAGCGCTGGCCGGACGTCGGCGAAGCGAGAGCCCGCTGAGGGCCCGAAGGATTGCGAGCGCGCCTCGACGGGTGACGAGCTCGGGCCGGGGTGTCGAGACCCGAGCAGCCGGCCCCAGGTCCCGCCGGGCGAGGGCTCCGGTCCCCAGCCGAAGGCCCGGCTCCCCGCTTTTGGCGACGGATGAGCTGGCACCTCCCTTGCTATCCCACCGCAAGATCACGACGAGGCCGCAGCTCCTCCCCCGCCGCCCGCCTCGAAACGGGATAGACTCGTCGCCACACCCCCATGCTCGACCTCCGCGCCTCCCTCCTCCCCTCCTTCCTCCTGGCCCTCCTCACCGCCTGCTCCTGCGGTGACGATCCGGACATCGGCAGCTGCGAGACGAGCGCCGACTGCACCGGCACCCGCATCTGCATCGACGGCCGCTGCATGTCGGGGAGCGACGTGGACGGCGGCCCGGGCGGGGACGCGCCCGCGCTGATGTGCGAGGACGGCCGGGACCCCTGCGGGCTCGGCTCGCTGGCGGCGTGCTGCGGCGCGGAGCAGGTCTGCCTCGCGAACCGCTGCCAGGAGGACTGCGGCGACCGCGTGCGCTGTGACGGGCTCTGCTGCGAGAGCGGCCAGGAGTGCGTCGAGGGCGCCTGCGTCGTGGAGTGCGCCGACGAGGCCCAGCGCTGCGGCGCGGCCGGGGAGCTCTGCTGCGCCGACGGCGAGGCGTGCATCTCGGACGCCTGCGTCGAGCTCGGCGACGAGTGCGAGGCCACCGAGGAGTGCCCGCTCGACTTCCTCTGCGACCCGGTCGTCGGGCGCTGCATCCCGCGCGACGCCGTCGAGGTCTGCGAGTTCCGGCCGCCCCCGGGCGAGTTCACGCCCGCCGTGGCCTGCCGCTGGCTGCCCGTGGCCGGCGACCGGGTGAACTTCGACGAGGTGGTGATGACCCCCTCGGTCGCCAACCTCACCGACGACAACGGCGACGGGCGCACGGACACGAACGACATCCCGGACATCGTCTTCGTGAGCTTCAACCGGCAGGTCGACGGCTGCTGCACCGAGCGCGGCGCCATCCGCGTCGTCAGCGGGCTCTGCAACGACGACGGCACGGAGAGCACGCCGGCGACCATGAACACGCTGGCGACCCTCGACGAACCCTTCATCGACAACTCGACGGGCATCGCGCTCGGCAACCTGCACCCGGACACGATGGACGCCGAGCATCCGCCGGAGATCGTGGCCGTGACCCGCACCGGCGGCGGCAACGGGGACGTGCTCGCCTACCGGCGGACGGCGGACGACGGGAGCGCCTGGGAGATCCTCTGGCGGGCCGTGGGCGCGATGAACGGCCGCTGGAACGGCTCGGGCGCGGCGCCCTCCATCGCCGACCTCGACGCCGACGGGCAGCCCGAGGTGATCGTCGGCAACCTGGTGCTGAACGGCCTGACGGGCGCGGTCGTGTGGGACGGCTTCGACACGGTCGGCGCGAGCGCCGGCATCGGGAACAACGCCTTCCTCGGGCCGACGTCCACCGTCGCCGACCTCGACCTCGACGGCACGCCCGAGGTGATCGCCGGGAACACGGTCTACGACGGGCCGACGGGCGCCGAGGTCTGGACCTACGAGTTCACGACCAACAACTCGGCCTGCGGCGGCTCGATCCGCTGCGACGGCTACAACGCCGTCGGCAACTTCGACGCGGACATGGAGGGCGAGGTCGTCATCGTGCGCCGCGGCGAGGTCTTCGTGCTCGAGCACGACGGCGCGCTCAAGCGGCGCGTGGTCATCCCGCGCGACGACTGCGGCAACAACGAGAGCGGCCCGCCCACCGTGGCCGACTTCGACGGGGACGGGCGGGCGGAGATCGGCACGGCGAGCGCCGACTTCTACGTGGTCGTCGACCTCGACTGCACCGGCGATCCGCTCCCCGCGGAGTGCGCCGAGGAGAACGTGCTCTGGCGGGTCCCGAACCGGGACTGCTCGAGCCGCTCGACGGGCTCGAGCGTCTTCGACTTCGACGGCGACGGGAACGCCGAGGTCGTCTACGCCGACGAGCAGGACTTCTACATCCTCGACGGGCGCAACGGCGACATCCTCTTCCAGGACACGCAGCACGAGAGCAACACGCGCCTCGAGATGCCGATCGTCGTCGACGTGGACAACGACGGGAAGAGCGAGGTGCTCGTGCCCGAGGCGCCGCGCGACGAGGGCGCGGGCGTGCGCGAGGGGCTCCTCGTCTGGGCCGACGCGGACAACAACTGGGTCCGCACGCGGCGCATCTGGAACCAGCACTCCTACCACGTCACGAACGTCACGGAGGACGGCCAGATCCCGCGAAGCGAGGAGCCGAACTGGACCAACGGGCGCCTCAACAATTTCCGCCAGAACGTCCAGCCCGGCGGCCTCTTCGACGCGCCCGACCTCTTCATCGTGGAGATCGACGTCGTCGAGTGCGACCCGGGCGGCACCGTGACCATCGGCGTCACCGTCGGCAACCGCGGCGCCCTCGGCGTGGCCGCGGGCGTGCCCGTGACCGCCTCGGCGACCCCGGAGGGCGGCGACCCGGTGAGCCTCGGGGTCGAGCGCACGGCGACCTTCCTGCTCCCCGGTCAGCAGGAGACCGTGCGCTTCACCTGGACGCCGGAGGGCGGCTTCACCTTCCGGAACTTCACGGTCTCCGCCACCGTCGACGACGACGGCATGGGCGGCAGCGAGTACAACGAGTGCGACGAGGAGAACAACGGCGGCATGTCCGAGGTCCTCATGACCTGCGACCTCGGCTGAGCCCGCCGGCCCAACCCGCCACCTCCGCTGCCGTCCTCGGGACGCAGTAGACGAGCCGCTGCAGACGAGCCGCTGCAGACGAGCCGGTCGGACTCCCTGGGTCCGGCCCACCGGTCTGCCTCACGTCCTTCCCCGGCCGCGGCGACCGGGTCGAGGACGTGCGCCATCCCGGCTCCCGCGCAGTCGTTCGTCTCGCTCCCCGGGTCGGCACGAGGAGACGCGGCGAGACGACGGGCTCCCTCGCCCCGCTCCCCCGCCGGCCGGAACCGCCGCCCTACTCGGCGGCGTCGGCGACCGGGCCGAGGAGCGTGTCGGGCGGGACGATCTTCCCGAAGATGGCGCTCGCGGCGACCGTCAGCGGGCTCGCGAGGTAGACCTGCCCGGGGCCGCTCCGGCCGGGGAAGTTCCGGTTCTGCGCGCTCACGGAGACCTGCTCCTTCGTGCGCGACGCGCCGGGCCCGGCGTTGATGCAGGCGCCGCAGCTCGGGTCGATCATCGTGACCCCGGCCTCCTCGAAGACCTTCGTATAGCCCTGCTCCTCGGCGTACTTCCGGATCTGCTGGCTGCCGAACTGGATGTAGCACTCGACGCCCTCGGCGACCTTGCGCCCCTGCGCGAGCGCCGCCTTCATGACCCGGGCGTACATGTCCATGTCGCTCTTCTTGCCGCCCGTGCAGGAGCCGCCGTAGGCGATGTCGATCTTCACCTCGCCGTCGAGCGCGTCCATGGCCACGCCGTTCCGCGGGTCGCCGGGCGTCGCGACCATCGGCGTCACGGCGCCGAGATCGATCTCGAAGGTCTCGAGGTACTCGGCGTCCGGATCGCTCTGGATCAGCCGCGCCCGGAGCTCCTCCTTCGCGATGCCCCGCTGCTCGTGGAGGTAGTCCACGATCACCTCGTCGGCCTCGATGATGCCGGTGAAGCCACCGGCCTCCACGGCCATGTTCGTCAGCGTCGCGCGCTCGTCGAGGGAGAGCCCGGCCACGCCCGGCCCGGCGAACTCGAGCACCTTGCCGATGCCCTTGCTCGTGCGGAAGAAGGGCTGGCTCAGGATGTGGAGCATCACGTCCTTCGCGCTCACGTCGGGCTTCAGCTCACCCTTCAGCACGAAGCGCACGGACTCGGGCACCCGCACGCGGACGTCCTTCGTGTACCAGCTGTTCGCCATGTCCGTGCTGCCCACGCCGAAGGCGAAGGCGCCGAGCACGCCGGCCATGCAGGTGTGGCTGTCGGTGCCGATGACCACGTCGCCCGGGAGCGCGAGGTCCTCGATGACGGCGTTGTGGCAGATGGCCTCCGAGCCGCCGCTCGGGCTCTCGCCGTAGAGCTTCAGCCCATGGCGCTCGCTGAAGCCGGACTGGGTCGTCGCCAGCCCGTCGGCCTTCTCGAGCAGGCCCATCTTCCGCTTCTCCTCGGGCATGACGTCGCCGAGGAAGGTGAGGTGGTCGCGGAAGGTGAAGACGCTCTCCGGGTCCGTGACCTCCGCGTCCTCGCCGAGGGCGCTGCGGAAGAGCGCGTCGGCCATGGGCGTGACGTACTCGTGGCTGAAGCGGACGCCGGTCCGCACGAAGAGCGCGTCGCCCGGCTTCACGGCGGGCACGCCGAGGCGCCCCTCCTTCGCGTCCGCGACCGTGTTCTGCGCGATGATCTTCTCGACGAGCGTCATGGGCCGCGGCGCCGTCTCGATCGTCGGCGGCGAGACCTCGCCGGCCATGCGCGCCCGGTTGTAGGCGAAGAGGCCGCCGTGGCGGACGATGTCGGCGCTGATCGGATCGAGCCCCTTCGTGAACTCGTCGATCGAGATGGCCTCGCCCTTCCGGATGCGCTCGATGAGGCCGAAGTCGGTGGAGGTGAGCAGGCCGATGTTCTGGCAGTTCTGCCCGTAGATCTTCTCGATGCTCTTCGCGATCACGAGCCGGATGCCGGCCGCCTTCTCGCTGAAGGGCGCCGTCTCGCGGGAGGAGCCGCAGCCCTTGGAGAGGCCGCTGACGATCACGTCGAAGCCGCCGTTCTTCAGGTCGTCGCGCTCGATGACGCCGCCCTTCAGGCCGACCATCGAGTACCGGCCGAGGGTCTCGTCGTAGTAGAAGCAGACCCAGCCGGGCGTGATCTCGTCGGTGCTGATGTTGTCGCGGAGGGGGCGGTCGGGATCGAAGTCGAGGTCTTCCCCGTCGAGCTGTCGCCTCAGGAGCTCCGGGTCCTCGGTGAGGTAGAGGATGCGGCCCGTGAAGCGGATCGTGTCGGCTGCCATCTGTGGATCCCTGTGTCGCTGTGTCCTCGAGCGCCAGTGTCGTCGAGCGCCAGCCCCCCCGCGCCCGGCCGCGCCCGCGGCGCCGCCAGGCGGTGAGGGTCGGAGATCGCGGGGCCGCTTTCCACGGCCCCCCGTGCGGATCTTCACAGATTCAGCGCTCGGCCTGCCTCGAGGGGCGCGGCGCGCTATGACGGCGGGCGATGGAAACCGCCTTCACGAAGCACGTCGGCATCGAGGTGCCGCTCATCTGCGGGGCCATGTACCCCTGCTCGAACCCGGAGCTCATCGCCGCCGTCTCCGAGGCCGGCGGCATCGGGGTCATCCAGCCGATCTCCATGCGCTTCGTGCACGGGCACGACCTCCGCGAGGGCATCCGGCTGATGCGGCGCACGACGGACAAGCCCCTCGGCTTCAACGCCATCGTCGAGAAGAGCTCGGACGTCTACCTGGAGCGCATGAAGCGCTGGGTGGACATCGCCCTCGAGGAGGGCGTGCGCTTCTTCGTGACGGCCCTCGGCAACCCGGACTGGGTCGTCGAGAAGGTCCACGCGGTGGGTGGGGTCGTCTACCACGACGTGACCGAGCGGAAGTGGGCGGAGAAGGCGCTCGAGCACGGCGTGGACGGGCTCATCTGCGTGAACGGGCGCGCCGGCGGGCATGCCGGAGAGCGCACGCCGCGGGAGCTCCTCGAGAGCCTCGGGGACCTCGGCGTGCCGCTGATCTGCGCGGGAGGCGTGGGCGACCCGGAGACCTTCGCGGCGATGATCGAGATGGGCTACGCGGGCGTGCAGATGGGGACGCGCTTCATCGCGACCCGGGAGTGCAACGCGCACGCGGACTACAAGCGCGCCATCGTCGAGGCGAAGGCGCGGGACATCGTGCTGACGGAGAAGATCAGCGGCGTGCCCGTGGCCGTCATCGAGACCGAGTACATCCGCAAGATCGGCACGAAGGCGAACTTCGTGATGCGGCGCGCGCTCCGGCACCCGAAGCTGAAGCACTACGCGCGCATGTACTACACGATGAAGAGCATCTGGCAGCTCAAGCAGGCGTCCACGAAGGGCATGACCTACAAGGATTACTGGCAGGCCGGAAAGAGCGTCGAGGGCATCGACGAGATCGAGCCGGCCGGCGAGGTCGTGCGGCGCTTCGCGCGGGCCCTCGAGGCGAGCGCGGCGACGGCCGCGGAGTAGGCGGCCGCGGAGTAGGCGGCCGCGGAGTAGGCGGCCGCGGAGTAGACGGCCGCGGAGTAGACGGCCGCGGAGTAGGCGGCCGCGGAGTAGGCGGCCGCGGAGTAGGCGGCCGCGGAGTAGACGGCCGCGGAGTAGGCGGCGCGGCGGGGAAAGCACGCCCCGCCGGTGTAGGCTGTCCGGGCGCGTGGACTACGACGCCATCGTCATCGGCTCAGGGGTCGGCGGCCTCGCGAGCGCGGCCCTGCTGGCGAAGGCGGCCGGCTGGCGCGTGCTCGTGCTCGAGCGCCGCTGGCGGGTGGGCGGCTTCACACATGCCTTCCGCCGCGGCGCGTTCGAGTGGGACGTCGGGCTCCACTACGTCGGCGACCTCCAGGAGGGCGGCGGGACGCGGCGCGTCTTCGACGCCATCGCGGAGGGCCTCGAGTGGGCGCGCCTGCCCGCGCCCTTCGACCGCTTCGCCTACCCGGACCTGACGGTCGACGTCCCGGACGACCCGGCCGCCCTGCTCACGGATCTCCAGGCGCGCTTCCCGGCCGAGCGCGAGGGGCTCGAGCGCTTCTTCCGGCTGAGGCAGCGCGCGGCCCACGAGCTCGGCGCGCTCATCGCCGCCAAGCAGCTCCGGCGCCGTCCCGAGCGGGCCCGGCTCCCCGAGGCGCGCTTCGCGCTGAAGACCACGGCGGAGGTCACGGCGCGCTGCATCCGCGACCCGCGCCTCGCCGCCGCGCTGCTCAGCCAGTGGGGCGACTACGGCGTCCCGCCAAGGGAGAGCGCCTTCGGGGCCCACGCCGCCGTGAGCGCGCACTACGACCACGGCGGCTGGTACCCGGTCGGGGGCGGGGGCGCCATCGCCGACGCGATCGTGCCCGCCATCGAGGCGGCGGGCGGCGCGGTCTGGGCGAGCGCGCGGGCGAGCGAGATCCTCCTCGAGGGCGGGCGGGCCGCGGGCGTGCGCGTCCTGCGGGGGCGCGGCCGGCGCGCGCGGGAGGTCGTCGTCACGGCGCCGCGGGTGCTCTCGAACGCCGGCGCCATGGTGACCTTCGGCGAGCTCTTGCCGCGCGAGGCCGTCCCCGAGGGCGTGCTCGCGGATCTCCGCGCGCTCCCGCCGCCGCCGACCGTGGTCACGCTCTACCTCGGCCTCGCCAAGCCGCCGAGCGCCTTCGGGCTGAGCGGGGGCAACGTCTGGGTCTTCCAGGACCACGACCACGACGCGCCCATCGACCCGCTCGGGGGGCGCCCGGGCGTCTGCTACCTCTCCTTCCCCTCGGCGCGGAACCCGGCCGTGAAGGCTTCGGCGACGCCGGGGCACACCGCGGAGATCATCATGCCCGCGCCGGGCGTCTTCGCGCCCTGGGAGGGCACGCGCTGGCGCCGCCGCGGCGAGGGCTACGAGGCGCTCAAGGCGAAGCTCGCGGAGGTGATGCTCGACGCCGTGGAGCCGCACGCGCCGGGGCTGGGCGACGCCGTCGTGCACCGCGAGCTCTCGACGCCCCTGACCATCCGGGAGCTCATGGGCCACGACCGCGGCGCCATCTACGGTCTGCCCGCCGTGCCCGCGCGCTTCCGCCTCCCCTGGCTGCGCGCCCGGACGCCCGTCCCGGGCGTCTTCCTCACCGGGAGCGACGTGGGGCTCCACGGCATCGGCGGCGCGCTCATGGGCGGCGTCGTCGCGGCGGGGATGGCGCTCGGCCGCTTCGGCCCGCTGCGCGAGCTGCTGGGCGCGTTGCCCTTCGGCTGAGAGGGCGCGAAGAGCCGCGAGCGCGAGCCCCTGCCCTCGCGCGCGGGACACCGTGAGTAGACACAACGCGGGAACGGCGCTGGCCCTCGATAGATCCCGCATGAGCGACGGCACCTTTCGAGTCCCCACCCCCGAGAACGAGCCCGTGAAGGGCTACGTGGCCGGTTCGCCCGAGCGCGCGGAGCTGGACGCGGCCCTGGAGAAGGCGGCGGGGGAGACCCTCGACATCCCCGTGCTCATCGACGGGAAGCCGCTGCGCACGGGCACGACCACCGACGTCGTCATGCCCCACGACCACGGCCACGTGCTCGGCAAGGTGCACCACGCCGGCGCCGAGGACGTCGAGAAGGCCATCGCCGGGGCGCTTCGCGTCGCCCCCGCCTGGCAGGCCATGCCCTTCGAGCAGCGCGCGGCCATCTTCCAGCGCGCCGCCGACATGCTCGCCGGCCCCTGGCGCCAGCGCGTCAACGCGGCCTGCATGCTCGGCCAGTCGAAGACCTGCCACCAGTCGGAGATCGACGCGGCCTGCGAGCTCATCGACTTCTGGCGCTTCAACTGCGCCTACGCGGAGGCCATCTACGACTGGCAGCCGCGCTCGGTCCCGGGCCAGTGGAACCGCGCGGACTACCGCCCCCTCGAGGGCTTCGTCTTCGCCGTCACGCCCTTCAACTTCCTCTCCATCGCGGTGAACCTCCCGACGGCGCCCGCGCTCATGGGCAACGTCGTGCTCTGGAAGCCCGCCCACACCTCCATGGTCGGCGCCTGGACCGTGCTCGAGCTCCTCCGCGAGGCCGGCCTCCCAGACGGCGTCGTCCAGCTCGTCCCCGGCGACGGCCCGGAGCAGGGCGCCGTGGCGCTGAAGAACGAGCACCTCGCGGGCATCCACTTCACCGGGAGCACCGGCACCTTCCGCACGCTCTACCAGGGCGTCGGCGAGAACCTCCCCGGCTACCGGACCATCCCGCGCATCGTCGGCGAGACCGGCGGCAAGGACTTCATCGTCTTCCACCCGAGCGCCGACCTCGAGCAGGCCGTGACCGCCGTCGTGCGCGGCGGCTACGAGTACCAGGGCCAGAAGTGCTCGGCCGTGTCGCGCATCTACGTGCCGAAGAGCATGTGGCCCGCGATGAAGGAGCGCCTCGCGGCGGAGATCGGCCAGCTGAAGGTCGGCGACCCGCGCGACTACGCGAACTTCATGGGCGCGGTGATCGACCGGAAGGCCTGGGAGAAGATCACCGGCTACCAGAAGCTCGGGAAGGAGACCGGCACGATCGTCGCGGGCGGGACCGCCGACGACTCGAAGGGCTTCTTCGTCGACCCGACGCTGGTCGAGGTCGACGATCCGAAGCACCGGCTGATGCAGGAGGAGATCTTCGGCCCGGTCGTGACGGCCTACGTCTACGACGACGCGAAGTGGACCGAGACCCTCGACCTGGTCGACTCGACCTCGCCCTACGGGCTGACCGGCGCCGTCTTCGCGCGGGATCGGGCCGCCGTGCTGCAGGCCACCGAGCGGCTCCGGCACGCGGCGGGCAACTTCTACGTGAACGACAAGCCGACGGGCGCGGTGGTGAGCCAGCAGCCCTTCGGCGGCGCGCGCGCGAGCGGCACGAACGACAAGGCGGGCTCCATGTGGAACCTGCTCCGCTGGGTCTCGCCGCGGTCGATCAAGGAGAACCTCGTCCCGCCGACCGACTGGCGCTACCCGTTCATGGGCTAGGGCGCCGAAGAGCACAGAAGGGCGGCCTCCCGTGCCCCCGCCCCTGCCCGTTCGGATCAGGGGAGGAGGGAGCGGCTACACCACGGTCGGCGAGCGGGAACCCGTCCCGCGCCTCGAGCAGACGCGGGCGGGGGCGGGGGCAGGGGCGGGAGGTCGCCTCGCGCTCCCGAACGGGTAGGCTCCCGCCCATGGCTCGAATCCTCGTCGTCGGCTGCGGTGCCATCGGCGGCCTCGTCGCCGCGCGCCTCACGGAGCATCAGGGCGCCGAGCACGCGGTCGAGGCCCTCACCACCAACGACGCCATCGCCCGCGCCATCCAGGAAGACGGTCTCCGGATCGTCGGCGTCGAAGGCGAGAGCGTCGCGCCCGTGCGCTGCGTGCGCGCCGCGAGCGGGACCTACGACTGGGTGCTCCTCTCCACCCAGCCTCCCCAGGTCGAAGCCGCCGCCCGGGACGCCCTGCCCTTCCTCGCGCCGGACGGCGCCATGGTCTGCTTCCAGAACGGGCTCGTGGAGGAGCGCGTCGCGGCCATCGCGGGCGCCGGGCGCGTCCTCGGGGGCGTCATCGCCTGGGGCGCCTCCGTGAAGGAGCCCGGCGTGGTCGAGCGCACCTCGCACGGCGGCTTCGCCGTCGGGCGCTTCGACGGCCGGGACGACCCGCGCCTTCGCGAGCTCGCCACCATGCTCGAGCCCATCGGCCCCGTGGACGTCGAGCCGGACCTCGCGGGCGCGCGCTGGAGCAAGCTCGCGATCAACTGCGCCATCTCCACCCTCGGGACCATCGGCGGCGACCGGCTCGGCGCCCTGATGAAGCAGCGCGTGGTCCGCCGCCTCGCCCTCGAGATCATGACCGAGACCGTGCACGTGGCGCGCGCGGAGGGCGTGGAGCTCCGCAAGGTCAGCGGCACCCTCGATCTGAACTGGCTGGCGTTGAGGGAGAACGAGCGCCGCGGCGGCTCGGCGAGCCTGGTCGCCAAGCACTCCCTCCTGCTCGCGGTCGGCGCGCGCTACCGCAAGCTCCGCAGCTCGATGCTCTACGCCATCGAGCGCGGCCGCGCGCCGGCGGTCGACTTCCTCAACGGCGAGGTCGTCGAGCGCGGGGCGCGCCACGGGATCGCGACCCCGGTCAACGCCGAGGCCCAGCGCACCGTGCACGCCATCGCCGCCGGCGAGCGTCCCCCTTCGGCGCAGACCCTCCGCGACTTCGCCGCCCGCGTGCTCTGATCGGGCGGAGGGGGCTGCGCCACCGACGGGACCGCGCTCCACCACCGCGCCCCTGAGAGCGCCGCCCGCTCCGCGATGACCGCATGGACCGCGGCGGGTTCGCGCCAGCACGGAGGGCGGAGAGCGGACCGCGGACGGCTCCGCGTCCGAAGGGAGTGCGCCGCGGGGCGGGCGCTGGTACACCCGGCGCGAAGGGGCGTGATGGCGAGACGGAGCGAGACGGTCCTGATCACGGGAGCGACGGGCGGCATCGGCGAGGCGACGGCCGTCCGACTGGCGACGCGCGGGCATCGGGTCTTCGCGTCCGGGCGCGACGCGGAGCGGCTGCTGCGGACGCGCGAGGCCGTGCGGGACGCCGGCGGCGACGTGGAGCTCGTGCAGCTCGACGTGACGGACGGCGAGTCGATCGAGGCGGCGCGAGCAGAGATCCTCGAGCGCACGGGCGGCGAGGGGCTCGGCGCCATCGTGCACGCGGCCGGCTTCGCCGAGCTCGGCCCGCTGATGCTGGTCACGGACGCCGCCCTCGAGCGGCACTTCGAGACGAACGTCTTCGGCGCCATGGCGGTCACGCGCGCCTTCCTGCCCGAGATGAAGGCCCGGCGCGCCGGGCGCATCGTCCACGTCGGCAGCGTCGTCGACCGGCTGACGCTCGCCACCCACGGCGCCTACGGCGCGTCCATGCACGCGCTCCGCGCCCTGAACGACACGCTCCGCCAGGAGCTCGCCCTCTTCGGCGTCGAGGTCGTCCTCGTGCAGCCGGGCACGGTCCGCACCCCCTTCCTCGACGACGCCTTCCGCGGCCTCGACGCGAAGCGCTGGAGCGGCTCGCGCTGGAACCCGGTCATCGATCGGCTCCAGGGGCTCGAGCGCTCCATCCGCCGCCTCGGCGTGCCGCCCGAGCGCGTCGCCAAGCTCCTCGGCCGGGCCATCGAGGCCCGCCGGCCGCAGCGGCGCTACGTGCTGGCGAACCCCTCGGCCATCACCCAGCTCGCCGCGGCGCGCCTCCTCCCCACGGAGGCCTTCGACGGGCTCGTGCGGGGCACCCTCGGCCTCGCCCCGCGCCGCCCGGCGCCCGTGGAGCGCACGGTCTACAAGGCCCGCCCGGTCGCGCTGATCACCGGCGCCGGCGGCGGCATCGGGAGCCGCGCCGCCCTCCGCCTCGCGCGCGCCGGCTACCGCGTCTTCGCCACCGACAAGGACGAGGAGGCGCTCGCGCACCTCGGCGCCGAGGCGGAGGCCGAGCGCCTCGAGCTCGACCTCTGGCCCCTGGACGTGACCGACGCCCGGAGCGTCGCCGCGACGCGCCTCCACGTGCGCGAAGCCACCGAGGGGCATGGCGTCGACCTGCTCGTGAACAACGCCGGCTACGCGGAGCTCGGGCCGCTCGACCTCGCGGACGGCGACGCCTACCGGCGCCAGTTCGCGGTGAACGTGATCGGCCTGATGCGCATCACCCGCGGCTTCGCGGCGGCCATGGCGGACCGGCGGAGCGGACGCATCATCAACGTCTCGAGCGTGCTCGGCGTCCTCGCCTTCCCCTTCCTCGGCGTCTACCAGGCGAGCAAGCACGCGGTGGAGGCGTTGAGCGACGCGCTCCGCCAGGAGCTCGGGCCCTTCGGCGTGGACGTGGTGCTGGTCGAGCCGAGCTTCGTCTCCACGGGCTTCGCGCAGCGCGCGCGACAGACCCTCGAGCAGTACGACGGCCAGGCCCACGACTGGGGCGCGGCCTTCGCGCGCATGGACGAGATCGAGCGGCGGCTCACGGCGGTCGGCTGCCGCCCCGAGGAGATCGCCGAGGTGATCCACGAGGCGGCCCGGGCGCCGCGCCCGGAGGCGCGCTACCAGGCGCCGCTGGCCGCGCGGGTCGCCGTCCGCGCGGCGCCCTGGGTGCCGGCCGCGCTCACGGATCGGCTCCTCCGGCGGGCCTTCGCGCTGGACGCGGTCGAGCGCGACCTCGACTGAAACGGGCGCGCTCCCTTCGGTCGCTCGGCGGTCCGCTGTCCGCTTTCCGCTGTCCGGGCTGGCGCTCGGCTGCCGCGGTCCATGCCGCTTCGCGGAGCGGCCGGGGTGTGAGCTGGCGCGGCGAGGTGGGCGCGCTCCCTCCGGTCGCGCGGCTATCCGCCGTCCGCTTTCCGCTGTCCGGGCTGGCGCTCGGCTGCGGCGGTCCATGCCGCCTTCGCGGAGCGGCCGGAGTGTTGCGGGCCGGGCGCGCTCCCTGTGGTCGCGCGGCTGTCTGCCGTCCGCTTTCCGCTGTCCGGGTTGCACAGGCTGCGGCGGTCCATGCCGCCTTCGCGGAGCGGCCGGGGGGTGAGCTGGCGCGGGCTGGGCGCGCTCCCTGCGGTCGCGCGGCTGTCTGCCGTCCGCTTTCCGCTGTCCGGGCTGACGCTCGGCTGCGGCGGTCCATGCCGCGTGCGCGGAGCGGTCGGTCGCACTCGGCGCGGGCCGGGCGCGCTTCCTGCGGTCGCGCGCCACGTCCTCGTGCACGTGCACCATTCGCCTGAAGCAACTCGACCTCCGTCAGATCCGCTCTCCGCAGGTCGACGTTTCGCACGCCCAGCACTCACGAGATCGACGAGAGGGGCAGATTCGACCCCCCCGAAGCCGCGAGCTCTCCGCCTCCGGAGTTGCTTCAGACGAGTCGTGCACGTCGACGAACGTCGACCAGGACGTGGCGGCTGGGAGCGCCCCCGGAAGGCTCAGCGCGGGGCGCGGATCGGGGCGTCGGCCTTGGGCTCGGCGACCTTCGGGAGCCAGGGCGGGTGGAAGAAGATCCAGCGCCACAGGAGGTAGGTGAGCAGGGCCGCGGGGATGCCCCAGACGAGCACGGGGAACCAGCGGCGCTTCTCCTCCGCGTCCACGAGCGCACCATAGCCGGCCGCGGAGGGCACGGGCCCGAAAAGAATGGCTACGCCAGCCCCTTCACTGCTCGCGACCAAGTCATGGAGCCGCTGCGCCGCAGCACGCAGCGTTCACTCCACGTCGCCACCGTCTTCGGTAAGCATGCGGTAGTCGAAGACATCCGATATCCGGCCGTCCCGCCGGTGATTGCAGCCTGCGTTGAGGCAGCTCTCGTTCGAGACCGTCTCAGTTCCCGTCGCGACAGCGAACGCATAGCGCCCAGCCGCGATGTAGAGGATCCCGCTGGGAGACAGCGCCATACCATCTCCTGCAGCGTAGACCGGGCGGTCTGACCCCTGCGTGACCCCCCCTCTCCATCCGTCGACGTCGAACTCGACGACGTCGTACTCGGAGGTCGGCACGTCCGCGTACGGGCCATAGCGGAGCTCCATCCGCTCTCCCTCCGCTCCGAACCAGAACCCCTGCGTAGCTCCCAGAACGAGACTGCGATGCCAGAACTCTGGCACCGACACCAACTCCGAACGCACTCCTTCGCCGGAGTACACCGCGACCAGCGGACCGTCCGAAACGTGCAGAGCTCGCCCATCCGGTAGGAGTCGGAGGTCGCTGGGACCGAAGACCGTCCGAGAGCTCCACTCCTCCGCAGCGACAGATGAACGGTATGCGATCGCTCTTTCTGCGCCACTGAACGTCGAGCCTATCAGCGCGGCTGACCCATCCATCATTCCGGCGACGATTTCATGCACCACTCTGCCATCATCGCCGTCCGCCAGGATCTCCCCGTTGCGGCCGAGAACGACGATACGGGACTGCTCGGGAACTTCACTCCGCACGTGCGCGATCAAGGTCCCTTCGGAGTCGACGAGCAACGTCCGAATACTCGCGAGCTCCACGTGGGCATCGGCCTGCAATCGCCTGCTCCACATGACGCGGCGCCCCCTGCATGTAGCCACGAGCCGGTCCTCACCAACGACGGTGAACACCATGCCGCGTGGACCGATCGCCAAGGAAGGTCGCACCCGGGTCTCATCCAGGCTGGACGCGAGTCTCATCGAGCTCACGCGAGCCACGCCCTCCGAGGTAGCCCGTAGGTTGACGATCGATCCGTCCTCGTGTGCGCAGCCGAACCCACAAGGCGCTCCCCTCGGAACTCGAGAAAAGACGGTGCCGTCGGGAGCTGCGGCCAAGGACCCCGCGACGCCGTCGAGACGGCCTTGGATACGACCATCGCGGATCGCCACCACACCGGGGTTTCCGTAGGCGGGCCCGACCGACCACATCGTCTCATCCACGCCGATGACAACCCCACGCAAGGCGCCGACTCCGGTGTCACCACGCCCCAGCGGATCCGCTTCGAGGTCCAATACCCATCGAACAGTCGGACGTCCGACGGGGGGCTCGGGACTGGGCAAGGGCTCGGGAGGATCGTCCCAGCCGCGGCAACGTTCGCCCGATGAGGCCAGCGGTCCGAACGTCACCCGCCCTTCAGCCGGTCCAGAGTCGAGTGAAGACCCCACGTCATGCTGTGCGTCCCGCGGACCACCATCCTCCGCGCGCCCAGAGTCGCCGTTCACACCTCCGTCCGAAGCCCCCGCGTCGCCGCGATCCGAAGGCGCCGAGCATCGAACCGCGCAAACAGCCACCAACATCGGCAGGACGAAACCCAGTCCTTTTCCCAAATGACCTCGCTGTCTGAAGTCGCGGAGGCCAACGGGACAGAGGGAACACTGCAGCCACCGAGGACCCCGGCTTCGGCGCCAGAGTAGCTGACGCAGAGCGCTTCAGAGTAGGCGGCCTCGGAGTACGGGAAAAGGAGTACGGGAAAGCGGGAGCCCCCGTCTGCGTCTCGGGCGGATAGATCTCCGCACGAGCTGCGACTCTCACTCTTCCCGGTTCATCGTAGTCGCAGCGGCCCTGTCGACGTCGCCACGCTCGCGCCCAGACTCCAGTCCTGGGCTGACGTATTGGCCCCGCGGCGTCACGGTTCGCGGTCCTGAGCGGCCTCCGTGTCCTCGGCTTCGGCCTCCGCTTCGGCGCTCGCCTCCGCGTCCGCTTCGGCCGTGTCCTCGGCGCCCGCCTCCGCGTCCTCTTCGGTCGCGTCGGCCTCCGCCTCGCCCTCTTCGACGATGTCGAACTCCACGCGCCGGTTCGCCGCCCGGCCCTCGCGCGTGTCGTTGCTCTCGATGGGCTGGGTCTCGCCGAAGCCGCGCGCCTCGAGCCGCTCCGCCGCGACCTCGCCGCGCTCCACCAGCCAGGCCACCACGGCCTCGGCCCGCTTCTGGCTCAGCTCGAGGTTCCGGTCGTCGGGCCCGCGGTCGTCCGTATGCCCCTCGACCCGCACGTGCTGGATCTCCGGGTGGTTGTTGAGCACCTGCGCCACGTTCGCGAGCAGCCGGAACGACCGCCGCTGGATCCGGTCGCTGTTCGTCGCGAAGTAGACCTTGTCGAGGATCTCCAGGCTCCCCTCGGTGATCCGCACGCGCTGCCGCTCCTCGCAGCCCTGGTTCTCCGCCGGGCCGGGCTCGTCCGGGCAGTTGTCGAGCCGGTCGACGACCCCGTCCTCGTCTCGATCCGTGTCGGGGCAGCCGTCGTTCGCCGCCGGGCCGGCCTCGAGCGGGCAGCGGTCCGCGCCGTCCATCAGCCCGTCGCCGTCGTTGTCCGGGTCCGGGCAGCCGTCCGCGTCCTCGTGCTCGTCGACGTCCTCGGGCTCGTCGCGGCACTGATCGTCCGCGTCCGCCACGCCGTCCCCGTCGTTGTCCGCGTCCGGGCAGCCGTCCTCGTCCTCGAAGCCGTCCGCGTCCTCCGCGTCCATGGGGCAAGCGTCCGCGTCGTCCGCCACGCCGTCCCCGTCGTTGTCGAGGTCCGGGCAGCCGTCCGCGTCCTCGAAGCCGTCCGCGTCCTCGGGCTCCTCGGGGCAGCCGTCCGCGTCGTCGTTCACGCCGTCGCCGTCCGTATCCGTCGGCGCGCTCTCCTCCGGCTCCTCGGCGCGCTCCACCGGCTGCAGCCAGCCGACCGTCGCCACGATGCGCCCGTCCGGCGCGCCGAAGCCACGCATCACGCCGCCGCCGCCCGCGAGGCCGGCGACCCAGCCGCTCGGGTGGTGGAGCTTCAGCCCGGCCAGCGCCTCCACGGGCGTCTCCTCGCGCCCGAAGAAGTCGCCGAAGCCCGACGCGCCGAAGACCTGCGCGTGGATGTCGAGGCGGATCGCGCTCGGGTCCTGGTAGTCGCCGTAGAGCGGCGCCGTGAGCCCGAGGCCGAAGGTGAGCTCGTCGCCGATCTCGACCTCGCCGGGGAAGGTCTGGTTCTCCCGCACGCGCGCGCCGAGGTTCAGGGTGAAGCGGAGCGAGCCCGGGCGGAGCTCGGCGAGGACCTCCGGGTGGAAGGTGAGGTTGTCGTCGCCGCGGTAGTTGCCCTGGCCCATGGGCGCCGTGAGGCGGAGCTGGGCGGCGAGGCCGAAGAGATCCCCCTGCTCGCCGAGGAGCCGCGCGCGCGCCCCGATCGCGAGGTCGCCGAGGCCGAAGTCGTCGGCGGGCGGCACCCCCGTCGGCAGGTCCGAATCGCCGTCCATGAGGAGGTTCACGGGGAGCGCCGCGAAGACCACGAAGCGATCCATCAGGCCGAGCGAGACGCCGAGCGTGCCGACGAGGTGATGCCGGACCACGCTCCGGTCCTCCGTGCCCGCGTCGCCGAGGTTCCGCTCGTAGACGAGCGGATCGTTCGCGTAGCTCAGGTGGAGCTGCGCGCCGACGCGCATGTGGCCCTGATCGTCGGGCCGGCTCAGCGCGAAGCCGCCCTCCGGCGTCTCGGACGGTCGGAAGCGCTCCAGCTGAATCGAGCCCTGCGCCGATGCCGCCGACGCCCCGAGCGTGAGCGCCACGAGCGCCACGACCATGCGAGCTGCGTGTCTCTGCATCCCGATCACTCCCTACCTCTCTCGCGCCGCATCGGACCGCATCGCGGCCCTTCCCTGCAAGACCTTCCCGCGCGCCGTCCCAGGGGGCCACCCACCAGGCCGAACCGGGCCGCGCCAGACGCGGACGGCACAGCAAGGCGCGTGCCCTCCCCGAACACGGGCTCGGCCGCTCGCATGCGAAGCCCCCGCCGTCCCGGGACGCGGGTCCCCGCCCACGGGCGTGGGGCCGTTCCCACGCCGCGACGAGGGGCCCCGCCGCGGCGCCCCCGGACGCGCGCCAGCCGCTCCGCGAAGGCCGCGTGGACCGCCGCAGGTTCGCGCCAGCACGGGCAGCGGAAGGCGTCGGAGGGCGGAGGGTGGAACGCGGCGGAGGGTGGAAGACAGCGGGGTGCGGAGGGTGGAAGAGGCCGCAGGGCCGCGCCCGCGCCGCGCTCACTCGGACGCGCGCTCGGCGGCCCGCTTCAGCACCTCGCGGGCGAGCCGCCCCGCGAGCGCGGCCGCCTCTCGATCCCCCAGCCTCGCCCGCGCCTCCCAGCGCGCGTCCACCCGGAGCAGCCGGTGGTGGCGGTCCCAGGCGAAGCGAAACGGCACCGCCTGCCCGCCGAGCGCGTGCTCCACGAGCACCGGCCAGATCTCCCGCGGCTCTCCGTCGACCTCGACGACGCAGGGCTCGGGCAGCTCTTGGAAGACCACGCGCATGGGGGATCCGCGAACCAGCCGAGAGGGCCCCACCACGGCAGGGCGCTTCCGCCGTTCACCCGGCCGATGGTACCAATGGCCCCATGGCCGTGTCGCTCGAAGAGAAGGTCGCGCGCCTCGAGTTGCTCCACCGGGTGGGGGTGGCGCTCACCGCCGAGCGCGATCGCGACCGCCTGGTCGAGACGATCCTCCTCGAGGCGAAGAAGCTCTGCCACGCCGACGGCGGCACCCTCTACCTGCGCACGGAGGACGATCACCTCCGCTTCGCGATCATGCACACGGACTCGCTCGGCATCGCCCTCGGCGGCTCCACCGGCAAGCCCATCGACCTGCCGCCCATCCCCCTCTTCGACGAGGACGGCCGCCCGAACGACAACAACGTCGCCACCTGCGCCGCCATCCTGAAGAGCTCGATCAACATCCCCGACGCCTACGAGGCCGAGGGCTTCGACTTCTCCGGCACGCAGCGCTTCGACGCCTCGAGCGGCTACCGCTCCCAGTCCTTCCTCACGATCCCGCTCATCAACAACCAGTACCGCGTGATCGGCGTGCTCCAACTGCTCAACGCGAAGGACCCGCAGACCGGCGAGGTCGTCCCCTTCGACCCGGAGGAGCAGCGCATCGTCGAGGCCCTCGCCTCCCAGGCGGCCGTCGCCCTCGACAACCAGATGCTCCTCGACGGGCAGAAGAAGCTCCTCGAGTCCTTCATCCAGATGATCGCGGCGGCCATCGACTCGAAGTCGCCCTACACGGGCGCCCACTGCGAACGCGTCCCGATCGTGACGCTCATGCTCGCGGAGGCCGCCTGCGAGGCCACGGAGGGCCCCTTCGCCGGCTTCTCGCTCACGGACGAGGAGTGGTACGAGCTGAAGATCGCGGCCTGGCTCCACGACTGCGGCAAGGTCACGACGCCGGTCCACGTGATGGACAAGGCGACGAAGCTCGAGACCATCTGGGACCGCATCGACATGGTGCGCGCGCGCTTCGAGGTGCTCGAGCGGGACGCGCGCATCCGCATGCTCGAGGCGAAGGCGGCGGGCGACGCGGAGGCCGAGGCGCGCTTCGAGGAGGAGGTGAAGGGGCTCCGCGAGGACCTCGCCTTCCTCGAGCACGCGAACGTGGGGAGCGAGTTCCTCTCGGACGAGGCGAAGGAGCGCATCCGCGCGATCGGCGCGCGCCGCTACGTGGAGGGCGGCGAGGAGCGGCCGCTCCTGAGCGAGAACGAGCTCGAGAACCTCTGCATCAGCCGCGGCACGCTCACGGAGGAGGAGCGGCTCATCATCAACGGGCACATGGTGCAGACCATCCAGATGCTCGAGGCCCTGCCCTTCCCGCGGCACCTGAGGCGCGTGCCCGAGTACGCGGGCGGCCACCACGAGAAGATGGACGGCGGGGGCTATCCGAAGGGGCTCTACGCCGGCGACATGTCCGTGCCGGCGCGCATCATGGCCATCGCCGACGTCTTCGAGGCGCTGACGGCGCAGGACCGCCCCTACAAGAAGGGGAAGACCCTCTCGGAGACCATGCGGATCATGGGCTTCATGAAGGCCGACAACCACCTCGACCCGGACCTGCTCGACCTCTTCGTGACGAGCGGCCTGCATCGGAAGTACGCCGACCGCTTCCTCCCGGAGGAGCTGATCGACGAGGTCGACGAGGAGGCGCTCGTGCTCTCGAAGAAGCCGCGGGCCTTCGAGCCGCCGGACGAGGAGGAGCGCCGCCGCCGCTGGGAGGGCTTTCTGCCCCAGTACGAGAAGCTGCGGGGCTCGGTGATGGGCGAGGCGGTCGCCGACGACGCCACCCTCGGCGATTGACCCCTCCGGCGCGCTCTGGGAAAACGGGCCCATGCGCCCGCTCTCGACGATGACCGCCCTCTCCCTCGCGCTCCTGCTCGCCTGCGGCGGCGAGGGGGAACCCGGCGAAGGCGAGCCGATGGAGCGCCCCGAGAGCGCCTCCGAGATGCACGGCGAGCACGGCGGGGAGCACGGGGGCTCGGCCATGGACGAGGGCGGCGAGCACGCCGGCCACGGCGGCGCGGGCACGGGCGCGATGACCGAGCTCCGCCGCTTCACGGTCGAGGGCGACGTGATGCAGATCAGCGACGCCCGCGACCGGATCGACATCGATCACGAGGACGTCGAGGGCTACATGCCCGCCATGACCATGCCCTTCTTCCCGGAAGAGGCCTCCCTGCTCGAGGGCCTCTCCGTGGGCGACCGCGTGGAGTTCACCTTCGAGCCGCGCGAGGGCGGCCGCCACGTGATCACGGCGATCACGAAGAAGTGACCGGTCCGCTGGGCGCGGTGGGACAGGACCCCGTTCGGCGCCCAGCTCGCATCGGGCTGGGACATCGGGCTGGGACATCGGGCTGGGCCGTCGGGCGGAAGGGCCGTGAGGCCGAGCCGAGGCGACCTGATGAGGAAGCCTGAGGAGACCTGAGAATCCGCAGCCCGCGTGGAAAACCGGGCCGCCCGCGGCGTACGACCAGGCCATGCGACACCACCTTCTCGGCCTCTTCGTCCCCGCCCTCCTCCTCGCCGGCTGCGGCGAGACCCACGGCGTCTGCGTCCAGCCGAGCGAGGCCTTCCAGACCACCGTCTGCGACGGCCCCTCGACCCAGGAGCACTGCACCGGGTACGCCGAGGGTGAGTTCCACGAATACCTGAGCCCGCCGGCGCAACACGAGTCCGCCGTCGACTGGGCCGGCCCGGTCCGCGAGACCTGCGCCTCCCTCGGCTACCGCACGGAGCGGCTCGCCACGCCGCGCAACGCGACCTACTCGGAGTGAGCGAGCGTCCGCGACCCTATTCGCAGACGCTCTCGCCGCGGCAGTCGGTCTCGCAGCCCCCGCCCGAGCAGGCGAAGGCGCAGCGGGCCTGGTCGCGGCAGAAGAGCGCGCAATCGCCGCCCTCGCAGTCGAAGGCGCAGTCTGCGCCGCCCGTGCAGGTGAGCGTGCACTCGCCGCCCGCGCAGCTCCCGTCGCAGACGGCGTCCGCGCAGTAGAAGTTGCAGAAGCCCTCGGGGCACTCGAAGGCGCACTCGTCCCCGCTCCCGCAGCTCGCGTCGATGTCCGAGCCGCAGCCGGCGACGAGCGAGGCGAGGAGCAGGAGCGGGACGAGGAGCGGGAACGGAAGCGCGCGCTTCTGCGGACGCGCGGAGGCGCTCAGGTCCAATCGAGGACGACCTTGCCGCTCTGGCCGCTCCGCATCACGTCGAAGCCCTCCTGGAAGCCCTCGATCGGGTAGCGGTGCGTGAGCAGCGGCGAGACGTCGAGGCCGCTCTGGAGCATGGAGGCCATCTTGTACCAGGTCTCGAACATCTCCCGGCCGTAGATGCCCTTGAGGATCAGCCCCTTGAAGATGACCTGGTTCCAGTCGATGGAGACGTCCTTCGGCGGGATGCCGAGGATGGCCACGCGCCCGCCATGGTTCATGGTCTGGAGGAGGCTCTCGAAGGCGGCGCCGTTGCCGCTCATCTCCATGCCCACGTCGAAGCCCTCGGTCATGCCGAGCTCGCTCATGGCGTCCTTCACCGGCTCCACCGCCGTCTTCGCGTCGCGCACGTTGATGGCGAGCGAAGCGCCCATCTTCCGCGCGAGCGCGAGCCGGTAGTCGTTCACGTCCGTGATGACGACGTGGCGCGCGCCGCAGTGGCGGGCGATGGCGGCGGCCATGATGCCGATGGGCCCGGCGCCGGTGATGAGCACGTCCTCGCCGACCAGGTCGAAGCTCAGCGCCGTGTGCGCGGCGTTCCCGAGCGGGTCGAGATAGGCGGCGATCTCGTCGGGGATCGAGGGCGGCAGCTTGAAGGCGTTCTCCGCCGGGAGCTGGAGGTACTCGGCGAAGGCGCCGGAGCGGTTCACGCCCACGCCGACGGTGTTGCGGCAGAGGTGGCGCTTGCCTGCGCGGCAGTTCCGGCAGTGGCCGCAGGTGATGTGCCCCTCGCCGCTCACCCGGTCGCCGACCGCGAAGCCGCGCACGTGCGAGCCGACGGCGGCGACCACCCCGGCGAACTCGTGGCCCACGGTCATGGGCACGGGGATGGTCTGCTGGGCCCAGTCGTCCCAGTTGTAGATGTGGACGTCCGTGCCGCAGATGGCCGTCTTGGCGATGCGGATCAGGAGGTCGTTCGGGCCGACCTCGGGGACGGGCACCTCCTCGAGCCAGATGCCCTCGGCGCGCTCCTTCTTCACGAGCGCCTTCATGCTCTTCGGGAGCTCGGCCTCGACCCTCAAGAGATCACCTCCAGCTCCTTGCCGACGGCGATGAAGGCGTCGATGGCGCGGTCGAGGTGCGCCCGCTCGAGGCCCGCGCTCATCTGCGTGCGGATGCGCGCCTGGCCCTTGGGCACGACCGGGTAGGAGAAGCCGATCACGTAGATGCCGCGCTCGAGGAGGAGGTCGGCCATGCGGCTGGCGAGCTTGGCGTCGCCGAGCATGACCGGGATGATCGCGTGGTCGCCGGGGAGGAGCTCGAAGCCGGCGGCCTCCATCTTCTCGCGGAAGTAGGCGGCGTTCTCCCAGAGCTTCGCGCGGAGCTTCGCGCCCTCGCTCTCGAGGAGGTTCAGCACCTCGATGCTCGTCGCGGCGATCACCGGCGCGAGCGTGTTCGAGAAGAGGTAGGGGCGCGAGCGCTGGCGCAGCCAGGCCACGATCTCCTTCCGGCCCGCCGTGTAGCCGCCGGAGGCGCCGCCGAGGGCCTTGCCGAGCGTGCCCGTGATCACGTCGACCCGGCCCTTCACGCCGAGCTTCTCGTGCGTGCCCGCGCCGGTCTCGCCGACGAAGCCGACGCCATGGCAGTCGTCGACGAAGGTGATGGCGCCGTACTCGTCGGCGAGGTCGCAGATGGCCGGGAGGTTCGCGTAGTAGCCGTCCATGGAGAAGACGGCGTCCGTGGCGATGACCTTGAAGCGCGCGTCCTTCGCCTCCTCGAGCTTGGCGCGCAGGTCGTCCATGTCGTTGTTCGCGTAGCGGAAGCGCTGGGCCTTGCAGAGGCGGATGCCGTCGATGATCGAGGCGTGGTTCAGCGCGTCGCTGATGATCGCGTCCTCGGGGCCGAAGCAGGTCTCGAAGAAGCCGCCGTTCGCGTCGAAGCAGGCGGCGTAGAGGATGGTGTCGTCCGTGCCGAGGAAGCGGCTGATGCGCGCCTCGAGCTCCTTGTGGACGTCCTGCGTGCCGCAGATGAAGCGGACCGAGGCCATGCCGTAGCCGTGGTCGTCGATGGCCTTCTTGGCGGCCTCGAGCAGGCGCGGGTGGTTGGCGAGGCCGAGGTAGTTGTTGGCGCAGAGGTTGATGACCTCCTGGCCGTCGTCGCCCACCTGGATCGCCGCGTCCTGGTGCGAGGTGATGACGCGCTCTTCCTTGAAGAGGCCCTCGTCGCGAAGGGCGGCGGTCTCCTTGGCGAGGTGATCGAGGAAGGGCTGATGCATGGGTCGGTCGTCCTGGCTGCGTCGGGGAAGGGGCGAGGGATTGGCGTGCGGAGCGGGGCCGCGCGGTCGCGGAGCATATAGGGGCGGCGCGGGCGGCCGGAAGGCGGGTCGTGAGCTTCCGCTCGCGCTCGGAGGCCGAAAACGCCTTTCGTTTCGTTCGTTTGGGGCGCGACCCGGTGAGCGTTCGGCGAGCCGCGGGGCTCGTTCCAGGAGCGCGAGGAGGGCGCTGTCGGCGGCGCGAGGACGGATCCTCGACCAGGCCCGCCCGGCGCGCTTGCCGACGCGCTCCCGGCGCGGGCCGGGCGGGGAGCGCGGGAGGCTCGAGCGAAAAAGATCGCGGCCCCGTGACCCGATCCGCGCGCCGCCCGCCTCTCCTCCGGGCGAGGTGACCATGGCGCGACGAACGAGCAATCGACGGCGATTTCTCCGCGGGGCCCTGGCGGGCGCTGCGGCCCTGCCCTTCCTGGGCGGCCTGGCCGGGCGAGGCGGGGTGCTGGGGCGGAGCCGCACGCAGGCGGACGGACGCGGCCACGCGAAGCGGCTGCTGGTCTTCTTCACGCCGAACGGGACCGTGCACCGGCACTGGCGGCCGACCGGCGGCCGCGCGGACTTCGCCTTCCGCGAGGGCGACATCCTCTCGCCGCTGACGCCCTGGCGGAGCCAGCTCAACGTGATCGACGGCCTGGTCTTCGAGGGCGCGTCCAACCACGAGGGCGGCATGCGCGCCATGCTCACCGGGGGCGGGGACACCTCCATCGACCAGCACGTGGCGGCGAGCCTCGGCGCGAGCGCGCCCTTCGGCTCCCTCGAGCTCGGCGTCCAGACGAGCGCCTGGGGCGGCAACGTGCAGACGCGCATGTGCTACCGGGGCGGCGCCTACGTCCCGCCGAACGACCGGCCGAACGACGTCTACCGGCGCGTCTTCGGGAGCCTCGCGAGCGAGCCCGCGGAGGTCGACGCCGTCATGGCGCGGCGGGCGAGCGTGCTCGATCTGCTGCAGGACGAGCTCGCCGATCTGCGCGGCCGGGCCGGGGCGCTCGAGCGGCCGAAGCTCGACGCGCACCTCGAGGCGCTGCGGAGCGCGGAGACCTCGCTGATGGTGCCGGGCGCGACGGGCGCCTGCGACGCGCCGGCGGCGGTGATGGAGATGGACCCGATGGCGAACGACCACTTCCCGGCGGTCGGGCGCGCGCAGATGGACCTGGCCGTCGCCGCCCTCGCCTGCGGCATGACCCCGGTCGCGTCGCTCCAGTGGTCGCACACGGTCGGCCCCTTCGTGCCGAGCTGGCTCGGCATCTCCGAGGGGCACCACTCGCTCTCGCACATCGACGACGGGAACCCGGCCGGGATCGCCGACTTCGTGGCCATCGAGCGCTGGTTCGCCGAGCAGTTCGCCTACTTGCTGGAGCGCCTCGACGCGACGCCGGACCCGGAGGGCGACGGGACCATGCTGGACCACACGCTGGTGATCTGGGCGCAGGAGCTCGGCGATGGGCGCCTGCACGAGTGCGTGGACGTGCCCTTCGTGCTCGCGGGGGCGGCGGACGGGTTCCTCCGCACGGGGCAGTACCTGCAGACCGGGGGCACCTCGCACACGAAGCTCCTGGTCTCGATCGCGCAGGCCATGGGGCTCGATGACCGGGTCTTCGGTGACCCGGCGCACGGGACCGGCCCGCTCGAGGGGCTGGCGGCGTGAGGCGGGCGGCGATGGACGCGCGCGCGACGAAGGCCATGGAGATGACGAAGGCCATGGAGATGACGAAGGCGACGAAGGCGACGAAGGCGATGGAGACGACGATGACGCCGCGCCCCCTGGGCATGCTCCTCCTCCTCGGGCTGCTGGGCGCCTGCCAGGGGCACATCGACGGGCCCGCGGGCCCCGGGGATGGCTCGACGGGACCGGGCGACCCGCCCGGCGAGGATCCGGCCGACGACCTCCCGCCCCCCTGCGACGAGGAGCTGGTCTGGTTCGAGACGCACCTCTGGCAGCCGCTCCTCTCGGTGCAGTGCGTGGGCTGCCACTCGAGCGAGGGCCCGGCCCGGAACACGCGCCTCGTGCTCCAGAGCGAGGAGGTCGAGGGCTGGCGCGAGGCCAACTACCTCGCCACGCGCCGGGTCGCCGTGGCCGAGGCCGGCGGCATGCCCCTGCTCCTCCTCAAGCCGACGGACCTCCACCCGGACGGGCACACGGGCGGCGACCTGGTGGACGTCGACTCCCGCGCGTACCGCGAGCTCGGGGAGTTCAGCGCGAGCGCCGCGAGCGAGGCCTGCGACGCGCCCGCCGACGCGCCGCCGGCCTGCGACGGGCCGATCCCCGGCCGGCGCCTGCTCCGGCGGCTGACGCCGAGCGAGTACGACGCCACCGTGCGCGACCTGCTCGGCGTCGACGCCGCCTACGGGGCGAGCTTCGCCGCGGACGAGGTGGTGCACGGCTTCGACAACCAGGCCGAAGCGCTCGTCGTCAGCGATCTCCTCGCCGACCAGCTCCGGCTCGCCGCCGAGGACCTCGCCGCGCGCGCCCTGAGCGAGCGCCGCGAGCTCGTGCCCTGCGCGCTCGCGGCGGGGGACGACGCCTGCGCCGAGCGCTTCGTCCGCGACTTCGGCCGGCGCGCCTTCCGTCGACCGCTCACGGAGACCGAGGTGGGCCGCTACCTGCGCCTCCACGCGCTCGGCGAGGGCTTCGCGGGCGGCGTCGAGCTGGTGCTCCAGGCCATGCTCCAGTCGCCGAACTTCCTCTACCGGAGCGAGCTCGGCCAGGCCGGCGCGGACGGCACCTTCACGCTCACGCCCTGGGAGATCGCGACGCAGCTGAGCTACTTCTTCTGGGGCACGCTCCCGGACGACGCGCTCTTCGAGGCGGCCGAGAGCGGCGCCCTGAGCGACCCGGACGAGCTCGAGGCGCAGGCTCGGCGGCTCCTCGCGGACCCGCGGGCGCGGCCGCAGATCCACCGCTTCGTGGCCCAATGGCTCGGCACCGACCAGGTGCGCAGCGTGCCCAAGGATCCGGCGACCTACCCGGAGCTCGACGACGCGCTCCGCGCCGCCTTCGCCGCCGAGGAGGCCGCGCTGGTCGACCACGTGCTCGAGGAGGGAGGCGACTTCCGCGACCTCCTCACCCTGCCCGTGGCCGCCCTCGAGGGTCCGCTCGCGGCGCACTACGGGCTCGAGGGGAGCGGCGTGGTGGACGCGCCGCGCCGGAGCGGCCTGCTCACGACCGGCGCCATGCTCACGGTGCACGCGCGCCCGAACAGCTCCTCGCCGATCCACCGCGGCCTGCTCGTGCGCGAGCGCTTCCTCTGCCAGGAGCTCCCGCCGCCCCCGCCCGGCGTGGTGGCCGAGCCGCCGCCGGTGGACCCGTCGCTCACGACGCGCGAGCGCTTCGCGGCGCACTCCTCGGAGGAGCCCTGCGTGAGCTGCCACCGGCTCATCGATCCCATCGGCTTCGCCTTCGAGCACTTCGACGGGGTCGGGCGCTGGCGCGAGACGGACGGCGAGCACGCCATCGACGACCAGGGCGAGATCGTGGCGAGCCGCGCGACCGACGGGCGCTTCGAGGGCGTGGGCGAGCTGGCCGCGCACCTGAGCGAGAGCCCGGAGGTGCATGGCTGCTTCGCGCGCCAGTGGCTGCGCTTCGGCTACGGCACGGAGGCGGGGGAGCGGCTGCGCTGCCTGCTCGAGGACGTGCAGGCCCGCTTCGACGCGGCGGACCTCTCCATCGAGGAGCTGCTGATCGCCCTGGCGACGGCGCCGCACGTGCGCGAGCGGCGCGAAGGCGAGGTCACGACGCCGACGCCCGAGCCGGAGCCCGACCCGGAGCCGGAGCCCGACCCGGAGCCGACCGAGCCCGAGCCCGAGCCGCCCACGGCGACCGGCGACCTCGAGGTCGAGGACACGATCGACAGCGAGTGGCCGACGGGGGCCTGCCACCAGGTCGTCGTGACGAACGTCGGCGAGGCCTCCCTGACCTGGTCCTGGGAGACCGACCTGGACGGCAGCATCACGACGCTCTGGAACGCGGAGGCGAGCGGCGAGAGCGGCCGGGTGCGTTTCCGCGGCGTCGTCTGGAACGCGACGCTGGCCCCGGGTGAGAGCGCCGACTTCGGCTTCTGCGCCCAGCGCTGAGCGCGCGCCGCGCCTTCGGGCCGCCCGCCGCGCCGCCTCGACGCGGCGTCCTCCGCCGCGGAGGGCGCCGCGTCCGGCGTCCGCGCGCGGTACCCTCTCCAGGGTGCGTGCCCGCCTCGCCCTCGCTCTCTCGCTCCCGCTGCTGGCGACGGCGGCGCGAGCGCAGCCGGCGAACGGAGCGCCCGCCCAGGCGGTGGTCGCGGGTCCGCTCCCCGGCGACCTCCGGGCGCGCGTCGAAGGGCAGACCGGCGACCTCGCCTGGCGGCTCCGCTTCGAGCCTGCGGCGCCGCGCCCGGCGGGTCTGGACGCGGCGGCGCGGGCCTTCCCGGAGGCGCGGGTGGTCGTCTGGGTGCGCGGAGGCGAGAGCGACGCGCTCCGGCTCTCGCTCGTCGACCTCCGCGACCGGCGCCTCCTCGAGCGGGAGGTCGCGCCCCCGGAGGGCGAGGCCTTCGCGGCGTCCACGCTCCACGAGACCGCCGCGCTCCTGATCCGCGGCGCGCTCCAGGCGCTCAGCCTCGGCGGCGAGGTCGGCGTGGCGGTGCCGGCGCCCGCGCCCACGCCGGAGGCCCAGAGGCCGCCCGCCGTGCCGGCCCCTCCCCCACCTCCGCCACCGACCTCGCCCTGGCTCCTCGAAGCGGAGCTCGGCTGGCTCGCGGCCCTCGACGGCGAGAGCCCGGCCGCGCACGGCCCCCACGCCGGCCTGGCGCTGCGCTGGAAGCGGCTCCGGGTCGGCCTCGAGGTGGCGACGGGAATCGCCGCGACCCTGAGCGACGCCTTCACCCGCGTGGAGCTCCGCCGGGACGCGCTGGCCCTCTCCCTCGGCGTCGCGCTCCTCCGCGGCGAGCGCGGCGGCCTCGACCTCGGGCTCCGGCTGGGCGCCGCCCACTGGCAGCGCGGCGCCGTCGAGCTCCGGGCCCCGAGCGCCACGAGCGCGGCCCCGGCCCGGCACCACTGGAGCGCCCTCGTCGGCGCCGCGCTCCGGCTCACCTGGACGCCCCATCCGCTCGTGGGCCTCCGCCTCGCCCTCGGCGCCGACCTCGTCCCCGCCGCCCCCGAGCTGGTCTACGAGGCTCCCGAAGGGGAGCGCCGCCGCAACGCCCTCTGGCTCGCTCAGCCTTTCCTCGGGCTCGCCCTCGTCGTGCGTACAGCACCGAATACAGGAAGGAATTCGGCGACGCGAGAGCTCGCTCACGCGCCGCGTGCAATTTTCCGGGAGGCGCCGTGACCCGATCCACCGAGCGCGGGCCTCTCTGGAGGTGATGCAGGTGGCCATCCCGCACGACGACGGCCTCGAGAGCTGGCTCCCCGCGGCGCAGCGGGGAGACCGGCGCGCGGCCGAGCGCGTGCTGCGGGCGCTGCTGCCGCGGGTCCGCAACCTCGTGCGCTACCTGGTGCGGGGCGACAGCCACGTGGACGACATGGCCCAGCAGGCGCTGATCGCGATCCTGCGCGGGCTGCCGAGCTACCAGGGCACGGGCTCCTTCGAGGCCTGGGCGGACCGCATCACCGTGCGGGAGACCCTGCGCATCGCGAAGAAGGAACGCGCGCGGGCGCAGGCGCGGCGGGAGGCGGCGCCGGACCTGCGGGTCGTGCGCGCCGAGGGCGCCCGCCCGGACGCCTACCTCGAGCGGCGGGAGGCGGCGCGGCTGCTCGACACGCTGCCCGCGGAGCAACGCGAGGCGCTGGTGCTGCACCACGTGCTGGGCATGAGCGTGCCCGAGGTGGCGGAGGCGCTCGGCGTGCCCTTCGACACGGCCAAGAGCCGGCTCCGGCTGGCGAAGAAGAAGCTGCGCGCGCGCGCCGAGGCGGCGCAGGGGGGACGGGGACGATGAGCAGCGACGAGATCGGAGAGCTCTTCCCGCTCGACGACGGGCCGGGGCCCGCGCGGCCCCTCGACGAAGGCGCGGCGGACGCGCTGATCGCCGGCGCCCTCGACGCCTGGGAGGCGGGCGAGGCCGAGGCGGCGACGCCGGCGCCGGCGAGCGCGCCCCGCTGGCCCTGGCTGATCGCCGCGGGCGCCCTCCTGGTGGCCGGCGGCGCGACGGCCGCCTGGCTCGCCTGGCCCGAAGAGACGCCGCCGGGAGAGACGCCGCGGGAAGAGACGCCGCCGGAAGAGACGCCGCCGCCCGCGCCGGCGGCCCCGGAGCCCGCGCCGCCGCTGCCGGAGGTCGCGCCCACGCCGCCGCGCGCGAGCATGGAGATCGGCGAGGTGCGCGTGGAGCCGGAGGTCGACGAGGTCGACGAGCCGGAGGCGCCCGAGGCGCGGCGCCCGCGTCGGCGCCCCCGGCCCGTCGCCCCGGCCGAGACCCCGGACGATCTCCTGCGTCGGGCCAACGACGCGCGCCGGGCCGCGCGCTGGCGCGAGGCCGAGCGCACCTACGTCGAGGTCACGAGCGCCTACCCGGGCACCCACGCCGCGTACGTGGCGCAGGTCTCGGCCGCCGCCCTCCGCCTCGAGCACCTGGGCGACGCGCGGGGCGCGCTGCGGCTCTACCGCTCGGCCGTGCGCCACGGCGGGGCCCTGGACGCGGACGCCCGTCACGGGCTCGCGCGCGCCCATCGCCGCCTCGGCCAGCGCGAGCGGGAGGCGGAGGCGCTCGAGGCGCTGGTCGCGCGCCACCCCGGCTCGCCCTTCGCGCAGGCGGCGCGGCGGCGCCTCGAGGAGCTGGAGGCCGCGCGCTGAGGGGGGAGCCTCCCGCAGAAGAACGCGGCGAGCCCGCGACCCCATCACCGGACCCGCGTCCGTCGCTCGACGCCGGTGGGCCTCCGGTGGCCGGGCGGACCGCGCGCGAGTCGCGGCGGGAGCCCTCGACGAAGCCCCGCACCGCATCCTCGACGAAGCCCTCCTCGGCGTCCTCCTCGCCGCTCCGCTCCGCGCCCTCGTGGAGGCGGCGCCCGGCTCCGCGGCCCCACCACGGCGCTAGACTGCACGCGATGCGGCTCCTCGCGCGCGCCTCTCTGCTCCTCGGCCTCCTCGCGGGCTGCCCGAGCACCGACGTGATCGCGCGCCTCGAGGAGCGCGACGGCGGCGCCGCCGAAGACGCCGCAGCGATGGACGCAAACGCCCCCGATGGCGGCTTCTGCGCCGGCGAAGGCCCGCTCGTCCTGGTGGGCGACGGGCCACGCACCCGCTGCGGCGGCAGCGTCGCCGAGACCACCTTCCGCTACGCCATCTGCACCTGCGACGGCCTGGCGCTCTCGACGCCCGTCGAGACCGACGCCTTCGACAGCCGCGTCGGCCCCTGGGCGCCGGGCGAGGGCGGCGGCTCCGTCGGCACCAATGGAGCGCTCGACATCGCGGCCCGGGCGTCCATCGACGGCAGCCTGATCGGCGCCGAGCGCTGCCACTTCAGCGTGGAGGGCGGCGTCACCGGGACGCTCCGGAGCGGCGGCGAGCTCGGCGGCGGGGCGCCCGTGGCCGTCGGCAAGGACGCCTACGTCGCCGGGGACGTGCGATTGAGCGCGCTGGACGTCGGCGGCGTCCTGACCCTGCCGGCGGAGGCGACGCTCGACGTGCCCGCGCTGAGCACGGGCGAGACCCGGCGCGCGCCGGTGAGCGTCACCGCCCCCTGCGACTGCGCAGAGGAGCGCCTGCTCGACGTCGGGGCGCTGGTGGCGGCCCACGAGGAGGCGAACGACGACGCGGCGCTCGGCATCGACCCGGACGACTACGCGAACGGCGGCGCGCGCACGCTCGAGCTCGACTGTGGGAAGGTCTGGCTCTCGCGCATCGGGGGCGAGGCGCTGACCATCGTGGCGCGCGGGCGGGTCGCGCTCTTCGTCGGCGGCGACCTGGCGCTCGAGGGGCCGCTCGAGGTGCGCACGGAGGGCGAGGGGGAGATCGACCTCTTCGTGGCCGGGAACGTCGTGGGCGCGGCGCGCTGGATGCTCGGCGATCCGGCGGCGCCGGCGCGGGTGCGGCTCTACGTGGGCGGGAGCGGCACCGTGGACCTGGCGGGCGGCGGGCTCTTCGCGGGGAACGTCTACGCGCCGCGGGCCGAGCTGGTGACGCCGAGCGAGGTGGAGGTCTTCGGCTCGCTCTTCGTGCGGCGGCTCGTCTCCTCGGGCGGGCTGCGCGTGCACTACGACCGCGCGGTGCTCGACGCCGGGGACGACTGCGCGCCGAGCGCGACCTGCACCAGCTGCCTCGACTGCGGCAACCAGGCCTGCGTGGACGGCACCTGCGGCCTCTGCCGGAGCGACGCGGACTGCTGCTCGCCCCTGGTCTGCGCGGGCGGCGTCTGCGTCCCCGAACCGTTCTAGCGCCAGCCCTCCGGACCCCTTCCCGGGTGTCCTGCGGACCCCTTCCCGGGTGTCCTGCGGACCCCTTCCCGGGTGTCCTGCGGACCCCTTCCCGGGTGTCCTGCGGACCC
>PABA01000227.1 GCA_002699025.1 Sandaracinus sp.
CGCGGGGGCCCTCCTCGAGCGCGCCCGCGCCCGGCTCGCCCTCGGGGAACGCGAGGCCGCCCGCGCGGACGCGCTCCGGGCCCGGGCCCTCGCTCCGACCTGGCGGCCCGTCGGCGCCTTCCTCGCCCGTCTGGAGGCCCGCCGATGAGCCGCTCCGCCCTCGCCCGGCCGATCGCCGCCCTCGCGCTCGGCCTTCTCCTCGCCGCGCCGGCCACGGCCCAGCGCGCACCGTACCTCCAGCGCCTCACGCCGACCGAGGTCACCGTGGTCTGGCGCACGGCCGACGCCGCCCGCGGCACCGTCTGCTGGGGCCCGGCGCCGGACGCCCTCTCGGAGCGCGTCGACGGCGTCGACGGCCTCACCCAGCACGAGCTCCGCCTGGCGGGCCTGAGCCCGAACACGCGCTACTGGTACGCGGCCGTCACGGACGGCGCCTGCCCCGCCCGCGCCGACGAGGCCGACACCTTCCGCACCGGCCCGCCCGTCGGCTCGCGCGAGCCCTTCCGCCTCTGGGTCGTCGGCGACTCGGGCACCGGCGGCTCGCGCCAGCGCGAGGTGCGCGACGCCATGCTCGCCCACGCTGGCGACCGCCGCCCGGACCTCTTCCTCCACGTCGGCGACATGGCCTACTCGAGCGGCACGACGGGCGAGTTCACGGACCGCTTCTTCGCCGTCTACGCGGACATCCTCCGGAACACGCCCTGCTGGCCGGCCATGGGCAACCACGAGGGCTACACCTCGGACTCCGACTCGGAGAGCGGGCCCTACTACGACGCCTACGTGCTCCCGCGGGACGGGCGTGCGGGCGGCGTCCCCTCGGGCACGGAGGCCTGGTACTCGTTCGACCACGGCAACGTGCACTTCGTGGTCCTCGACTCCTACGACAGCCCGCGCTCGCCCGGCGGGAGCATGCTGAGCTGGCTCGAGGAGGATCTCGCGGCGACCGACCAGGAGTGGATCGTCGCCTACTTCCACCACCCGCCCTACACCAAGGGCAGCCACGACTCGGACACGGAGCGCGCGCACATCGACATGCGCGAGAACGCCCTGCCGATCCTCGAGGCCTGGGGCGTGGACGTCGTGCTCGGCGGCCACTCGCACATCTACGAGCGCTCCTACCTGGTCAGCGGCGCCTACGACACGCCGACGCGGGCCGCCGGGCACATCGTCGACCCGGGCGATGGGCGCCTCGACGGCGACGGGGCCTACGACATGGTCGGGCCGGGCGCGCTCTACGTGGTGGCCGGGCACGGCGGCGCCGGCGTGAGCGGCGACGGGGATCACCCGCTGATGTACTTCAGCGAGGTGGAGAACGGCTCCGTGCTCGTCGACGTGAACGGGGGCTCGATGACCCTCGTGAACGTGCGGCGGGACGGCGCGGAGACGGATCGGGTGACGCTCGTGCGCGGCGAGGGGCTCTACCTGCTCGCGCCGACCGGTGGCGAGCGGCTGCTCGCCGGGAGCGAGCTCGCCGTGCGCTGGACCGGCGTGGGCGAGGGGAGCGGGCAGGTGGACCTCGCGCTCAGCCTGGACGGGGGCGCGAGCTGGACGCCGATCGTCGAGGGCACGGAGGACGACGGGGAGCATCGCTTCACGCTGCCGCGGGTGCTCACGGAGGACGCGCGCGTGCGCCTGAGCGACTCCGTCGAGGTGGACCGGGAGGACGTGAGCGCGCCCTTCGCGTTGACCGACACCACCGAGATCACGCTCGCGCCCTTCGGGGGCACCTGGGAGTACCACGACGCCCCCGAGGCGCCGCCGGCGGAGTGGTCGACGACGCTCGGCGGCTGGCCGAGCGGGCCGGCGCAGCTCGGCTACGGCGACGGGGACGAGGCCACCGTGCTGCGCGACGAGGATCCGAACGTGCCGACGGTCTACTTCCGGCGGGGCGTGGAGCTGCCGGGCGAGGTGGTCTCGGCGCAGCTCGACGTCCTCTACGACGACGGCATCGCGGTCTTCGTCGGGGGCGAGCAGGTCTTCGGCGTGAACGTCGACGACGGGCTGGCGCACGAGGTCTTCGCGTCGGACGCCTCCGGCGACGACGAGCGGGCCTCGGCGACGATCGATGGCGCGGCCTTCACGGTCGGAGAGAACGTGATCGCGGCGCTCGTGAAGCAGCGTAGCGGGGGGTCGAGCGACGTCTCCTTCGACCTGCGCCTGCGGGTGACCGTGCGCGTCGACATCCCGGACCCGCCGCCCGACGCCGGCGCGCCCGATCGGGACGCCGGGGCCGTCGACGGGGACGGCGGCGCGGCGCCGGAGGACGCCGGGGCCGAGGCCGAGGACGCGGGGGCGGACGGCGGCGCGGGGGACGAGGGCGCGGAGGGCGACGGCGAGGGCGGCTGCGGCTGCCGGACGGCCCGGCGGTCGGACGCCGGGGGTCTGCTCGGCCTGGCGCTCGTGCTCTGGGTGACGCGGCGCCGGCGCGGCTGAGGCCGGCTCGTCACGGGTCGACGCGTCCTCGCGCGATCCGCCGCGTGGGGGTCGAGTCGGCCTTCGCGTCGGCGAGGGCGCGACGTCCGAGGTCGAGGGCAGGCGGCGGGGGGGCCTTCACCCGGCGTGTGAAGCGTGTTCTCGCGTCGGGCGCCTTCACATCTCGCGCGACCGTTCTCTTTCTGGACATGGGACGAGAGAGGACGCGCACCCGCTCGGGAGTGATGGCCCGCATCGACGGAAGGAGCGACGCCATGCGCGCCGTGGACGCCGCCGTGCGCTGCGCCGCGGAGGACGACATCACGGTGCTCCTTCTGGGGGAGACGGGGGTCGGCAAGGAGGTGGCCGCCGAGCGCCTCCACGACCTCTCGCCGCGGCGCCGGGGCCCCTTCGTGCGCGTGCACTGCGCCGCGATCACCTCGACGCTGCTCGAGGCCGAGCTCTTCGGGCACGAGGCCCACGCCTTCACGGGCGCCGATCGGGCGCGCCCGGGCCTGCTCGAGAGCGCGGACGGGGGGACGGTCTTCGTCGACGAGATCGGCGAGCTCGGCCCGGCCGTGCAGGTGAAGCTGCTCCGCGTGCTCGAGGATCGGCGGAGCCGGCGCATGGGCGGGCGCGCCGAGCGGCGCCTCGACGTGCGCTTCGTGGCCGCGACGAACCGGGACCTCGAGGCCGAGGTCGCCGCCGGGCGCTTCCGCAAGGACCTCTACTTCCGCCTCATGGCCTTCCCGATCCGGATCCCCCCGCTGCGCGAGCGCCGCGAGGAGATCCTCCCGCTCGCGCGCCACTTCGTGCGGCAGCGCTGCCAGGCGAAGGGCGTCCCGGCGCCGACGATCGCGCCGGAGCTCGCGGCCTGGCTCGAGGCCTACCCCTGGCCCGGCAACGCGCGGGAGCTCCGCAACGTGATGCGGCGCCTGCTCCTCGTCTCCGATGGGGAGCGGCTCCGCCTGGGCGACCTGCCGACGGACGAGATGCGCGTCCGGGCCGCGACCATGATGGCCGATGGCGTGACCGAGGGCGGGCTCGACCACCCGGACGAGCGCAAGCGCATCGAGGCCGCGCTCGCGCGGACGGGCGGGAACCAGACGGCGGCGGCGAAGCTCCTCGGCGTCAGCCGGCGGACGCTCGTCTCGCGCCTCGATCGCTACGCCATCCCGCGGCCGCGCAAGCGCGTGCCCGCGGCGGCCACGGCCTGACTCGAGCTCGGCGGCTCGGCGGGCGGCTGCCGGCTCGGCGGCCCTTCAGCCGGCCTTGCGCTTCGCTTCGCCGAGCGCGGCCTTCGCCTCGGGGAGCACCTCGTCGAGCTCCTTCCGGAGCTCCGCGAGCTGACGCATCAGCTCCTTCACGCGCGCCTCGTCCAGCCCCTCGACCCGGCCCAGCAGCCCCTCGAGGCGCCGCGCGGCCGAGCGCGTCTTCTCGAGCGTCTCCACCTTCTCCGCGCCCTCGGGCTTCGGGAAGAAGAGCGGGTTGAAGGTCCGCCGCAGCACGGCGACCGACTTGCCGTCGTCGAAGACCGCCTGCTTCAGCTCCTCGACGGCCTCCTCGCCCGGGCCCTCCTCGGCCTCCTCGCCATCGTTCGCCGGCTCGCCCTCGCGGAGCGCCTTGGCGAAGTAGTCGACGGCGTCAATGCTCGGGATGGGCTGGGCGACCCCGTCGCGCTGGAGCACCTGGGGCGCGTGGGCGCGGACGACCTGGTAGCTGCCCGTGAGCTTGTCGACGGTGCTCTTCGTGAGGAGCAGCTCCATCTGGCAGTAGGAGTAGAAGTCCTCGTAGCCCCACTCGAGGTGGAGCTCGCGCGAGCGGACCTTCGCCAGCCCCTCGGCCATCTCCACCCAGGACCGCTTGAAGTTGCGTGCGCGCCGGACGAGCTCGAGGCGGGCGCCGTCCGCGCCGCGGGCCTCCAGCTCGTGCTCCAGCGCTTCGAGTCGTTCGTGCGTCGATGCCATGGGCGGCGATCCATAGCAGCTGAGCCCGCCCTCCGCGACGCCGGGCCCCATCGGGGGGCCGTCTCCTGCGAAGAGCGCCGCGCGGCGGGTCGGCTCAGCGGCGAGCCTTCACGGCGCGGGCGTGGGCCTCGAGGCCCTCGAGGCGCGCGAGCCCCTCGAGGAGATCCGCCTGGGCGCGGATGGCCTCCTTCGAGTAGCGGATCAGGCTCGTCCGCACGACGAAGTCGTAGACCCCGAGCGGGCTCGCGAAGCGCGCGGCGCCCCCCGTGGGGAGCACGTGGCTCGGCCCCGCCGCGTAGTCCCCCGCCGCCTCCGGCGTGTGGTAGCCGAGGAAGGCCGCGCCGACGGCGCCGATGCCCTCGAGCATGGCGTCCGGATCCTCCACCGAGAGGTTCAGGTGCTCGGCGGCGAGGGCGTCGGCCACGCGCGCGGCCTCGGCCCGGTCCTCGACGACGAAGCAGTGCCCGTTGTCCTCGACGCTCTGGCGCGCGATGGCCTCGCGCGGGAGGTCCGCGAGCTGGCGCGCGACGGCCGCGTCGACGGCCTCCGCCTGGGCCCGGCTCAGCGTGACGAGCAGCGGGTAGGCGTCCTCGTCGTGCTCGGCCTGGCTGAGGAGATCCGCCGCGACCACCTCCGGGTCGGCCGCGTCGTCGGCGACCACGAGGATCTCGCTCGGTCCGGCGATCGAGTCGATGTCGACGAGCCCGAAGACCAGGCGCTTCGCGCAGGCGACGTAGAGGTTGCCCGGGCCGACGATCTTGTCGACGCGCCCGACGCTCGCCGTGCCGTAGGCGAGGGCGCCGATGGCCTGGGCGCCGCCGGCGTCGATCACCTCCGTCACGCCCGCGACCTCCGCGGCGGCGAGGATCTCGGGCGTGGGCCGCGGCGTGGCGAGCACGATGCGCGGCACGCCGGCGACGGCGGCGGGCACGGCCGTCATCAGGACCGTGCTCGGGTAGCGCGCCTTGCCTCCCGGGGCGTAGACGCCGGCGGCCTTCACCGGGAGCACCCGCTGCCCGAGCTCGACGCCCTCCTCCTCGTAGCGGAAGCCCGGCTCCCGCTGGTGCTCGTGGTAGCGGCGGATGCGCTCGGCGGCCGCGGCGAGCGCCTCGCGCACCTCGGCGGGCGCCTCCTTCGCCTGGGCCCGCCAGAGCGCCTCGGGCAGACGCACGTGCTCCTGCCGGCGCTGCTCGAACTTCTCCGTGAGCTCGCGGATCGCCTCGTCGCCGCGGTCCCGAACGGCCGCGAGGATCGCGCGCACGCTCTCCTCGACGCGTTCGAGGTCCGCGTCGCCCCGGCGGGCGAGCTGCGCGAGCGCGTCTTCGTAGCCGGCCTCGCCCTGCACGTGGAACGTCAGCATGGGGGAGGGATAGCGCCGCGGCGCGCTTGCGGAAAGGAGAGCGCGGAAAGGAGAGCGCGAAGAGATGAGCGGAGGGAGTGGCGCTGCCGCGCCTTCGCGAAGAGGAGAACCCGGAGAAGGGAGCTCGGAGGGTCCGCGGAGTGGCGAGGGCGACGGGCCGAGGGGGCGCGACCGTTAGCCTCCTGACGCCGGCTCGCGTCGGCGTGCGGAAGCGCGCACTGCCCATTCGAGGGAGTCGATGCGCGGATGCCCCTTCGGAACAGGGGGATTCCGGTCGCGGGTGAGGGTGCGCACGCTTCTTGCTGAGTCTCTCTGCGCAACGTTTCTCGACGGCGACGCCCGCGAGCTGCCTCCGGTTTCGGCCGGCCATGGCGCCTCGCACGGCGCGCCGACCACCCCCCACCACGACGCGCGGCGCCCGCCGCGCGCGGCGTCGGTGGTGCGCGCCCTCCTGCGCGCCGCCTCCCCGCCGCGCACCGAGCCGGGCGCTCGAAGGGAGACCTCCGTCCGATGCCTCGATCGCTTTCTTCTCCTCGCACCGCTCACGCCCTCGCGGCGGCGCTGCTCCTCGCCCTCCTCGCCGGTTGCGGCAAGGAGACGCCGACGATCAACCGGGTTCAGCCGAACGTCGTCGAGAAGGGGATCTTCGACGGTGAGTGGTACTTCCTCCAGACCGTCATCGATACGCCCTACTCGGCCTCCTACACCTTCGTCGGCGAGCAGGGCGCGACCGAGAAGATCGTCTGGGAGATCCAGGAGGACTTCCTCATCGCCCGCCGCGCCTACTCGCACATCGCCGGCAGCGAGCCCGACGGCCTCGCCGGCGAGACCGAGCCGGGGGCGGCCATCGCGATGTTCGCGATCGAGAAGCACTTCGACATCCGCCGCACCTACAACCCGCTCACCGGCGAGGAGTCGAACGTCCTCGAGGAGAACGATCGGGACCGGCCCTGGCATCAGCGCGCCTTCATGCGCGTCGACTGGTCCGAAAACCTGATCACCAACAACGACTTCCTCGTCGCCGCGCGCATCTTCGACGGCATCGAGACCGAGCCCGTCGCCTACTTCGTCGAGCCCGGCACGGGCCACCCGCACGAGCCGAAGTTCGTGCGCGACGAGACCACCGAGCGCATCCACTACATCGACATCGTCAACAAGATGTTCGTGCGCCCGACGACGGCGGAGCTCGAGGGCTACGGCGAGATCCCGACCTGCTTCCTCGTGAGCCAGGGGCACCTCGACTGCGCGCCCGGCGAGATCACCGTCCGCAACTCCTTCCTCCGCGTGGACGAGCGCCGCGACTACGAGCCCATGGTCTACACGGGCGACCGCATGGACCGCTTCGGCTACTTCGTGACGGAGCGGAGCGGCTACGACGACGAGTACGGCGTGGTCGAGCCCGCGCGCTTCCGCTTCGTGAACCGTCACAACCTCTGGGAGCGCTCGCACCAGACGACGAGCGTGCCCGTGCTCGACGAGGATGGGGAGCCGGCGCTCGACGACGAGGGCGCGCCGCTCACGCGCGAGGAGCCCGTGCGCTGCACGGAGGCGAACGCGGAGATGGTCTGTGGCGGCGGCGGCGCGCGCTGTGATCTGGCCTGGGCGCGCGCCCGGCGCGAGCGCGACGAGAGCAGCGGCGAGTGGCTCGGCGCCTGCACGATCCCCTACCGGGAGCGGACGGTCCGGCCCATCGCCTACCACCTCTCGGCGAACTTCCCGGAGGACCTGATCGAGAACGCCGAGCAGGTCGCCGCGGGCTGGAACGCGGTCTTCGCGGAGACGGTCGGCTCGCTCCGGGAGAGCGAGTGCCTCCAACAGGGCGGCGACGCCGCGGGCTGCGCCGCCGAGCGCGCGCGCGAGGACGGCCAGGAGGTCTTCGTGCTCTGCCACAACCCGGTCCGCGAGGACGACGCGGCCGCCTGCGGCGCGCCGGGGACCTCCGCCGAGATCGGTGACCTCCGCTACTCCTTCCTCGGCTGGGTCAACGACCCGCACGCCTCGAGCCCGCTCGGCTACGGCCCCTCCTCGGCGGACCCGGAGACGGGCGAGATCATCATGGGCAACGCCTTCATCTACGGCGCCGGCCTCGAGACGCTCCAGAGCTTCGCCCGCGACATCCTCGGGCTGCTCACGGGCGACCTCCGCGAGACGCAGATCACCGACGGCGAGGTCGTCGAGGCCTGGGTCGAGGCCAACCGGGATCCGGCGTCGCTGACGACGGGCCGCCCCGCCGACGACCACGTGACGAGCACGGACGGCTTCAACGTCGATCGGGTGAACGCGGCCATGGACTTCTCCTGGGTCCGCGACTTCGGCGCCGGCCCCGCGGCGGGCGCGCCGAGCTCGCCGGCGGAGGCGCTCGAGCGCTTCGACGCGAGCCGCGAGCGTCTGCTCCGGGCCGGCGCCTTCGGGGACGAGGCCGAGGTCGGCGCCGCGCGCCTCCACGGGCTGCGCGGGACGGACATCGAGCGGCTCCTCACCGGGCCCGAGATGCGGCTCGCGGCGGGGGTCGACCCGGCGCTGGCGTCCGACGACGCGCAGGTCCTCGAGCAGGCCTCGCCGCTCCGGGGCATGAGCCTGCGCCGCCTCGACGCGATCGAGCGCGCGCACTCGCAGATGCACCAGCAGGGGCACTGCCTGCTCCACGCCGACTTCGCCGACGAGGGCATGCTCGGCCTGGCGCGCGCCATCCAGCGCGCCGTGGAGGAGGGCGACGGAACGCTCGAGTGGTACGGGCGCACCTACTCGGTGCTCGCCGAGGGCGGCGGCATCGACTACGCGGCGGTCCGCGACATGGTGCGCCAGCCGATCTTCCACGGCGTCACGGCGCACGAGATCGGCCACACGGTGGGCCTCCGGCACAACTTCAGCGGGAGCCACGACGCGCTGAACTACCGGGCGGACTACTGGGCGCTGCGGGACGACGGCGCGATGGCGCCGCGCGCCTGGGACCCGCTCACGGAGGCCGAGATCGACGGCCGGATCCACGAGCACCAGTACTCGACGGTCATGGACTACGGCCACAACTTCGTGGTCACGGACGCGCACGGCCTCGGCCACTACGATCGGGCGGCGATCAAGATGGGCTACGCGGATCTCGTCGAGGTCTTCGCCGAGCCCGTGCCGAGCTCGGAGGAGCTCGCCTGGTACAGCTTCTTCAACGCCAACTGGCCCGTGCCGCTGCGCTTCAGCGCGTTCACCGGCGGGGAGCTCGCGGCGTACAACTACACGGACCTGCCGGGCCTCGTCGGGGGCCGGGAGCGCCTCGAGCAGCGCGCGGACGTGCCCTACGAGTCGCTCCAGGCGCACCCGGCGCTGGCCTCCCAGGGCGTGACCGATCCGATGATCGACGCGGAGGGGCGCCCGGTGGTGCCCTACGAGTTCTGCAGCGACGAGCAGGCCGACCTGGGGCCCGATTGCTACCGCTACGACGCCGGCGCGGACCCCTACGAGACGGTCACGAGCGTCATCGACAGCTACTGGAACTACTACGTCTTCAACGCCTACCGGCGCGGCCGGCTCGGCTTCGGCACCGACTCCTACGCGGAGCGCGTCTGGGGGCGCTACCTGAAGAAGCTGAAGTACGCGAACCAGATCTACTCGCTCTACCGGACCGTCTTCGAGGACGTCTTCGGGGACGCGCCGGGCTACGAGCGCTTCTGGACGCGGCAGGACGGCATGGGCCCCTACACGGCGGCCGTCGGCTCGGCCTTCGAGCTGCTCACGCGGATCGTCACGACGCCCGAGCCCGGGAACTACCAGCGCAGCACGCGCGGGGACGGAAGCGAGGCGCTCCTGCCGGGAGGCGGTGGCCTCTTCGGGGACCTGAGCCTGGACGGCTTCGAGGGGCGTCACCTCGAGACGACCTGGAACTTCGACGCGGGCTACTTCTGGTTCGACCAGCTCGAGCGGGCCGGCTTCTACTACGACAAGGTGCTCGCGCTGCAGACGCTGGTGGACCCGGAGTCGAACTTCCTCGGCCGGGATACGGCGGCGGACGTCCGGCGCTACCAGATCAACTTCTACAGCTCGTTCTCGCCGGCCGTGACCGGGTTCTTCCGGGGGCTGCTCGGCGAGGACTGGGGGGCGATCGCGCCGCGGGCCGTGGACCGGAGCGAGCTCCGCTTCCCCGACCCGCTGAACCTCGCGGGCGACCCCATGAGCGGCACGCCCGTGGATCCGAACGCGAGCTTCTCGATCCAGCTCTACGGCGCGACCTACGCGATGGCGCAGATCCCCGAGACCTTCGACCGCACCTTCTTCCAGCGGGCGCGGATCTGGGTGCGCGGGGGCGCCGACGCCATCACGCCGGACCCGAGCGTGGCGACCGTGAGCTTCACGGATCCGCGCACGGGGCTGACCTACGAGGCCGCGTCCTACCCGGACGCGGACGGCTACGAGACCGGGCCGGCGGCGCAGATGGTGCTGCATGCCCAGGCGCTGGCCGACAACGGTGCGGAGGGGGAGCTGGCGCGCTTCGTGGACAACATGAACGTGCTCCGGCGCCTCAGCTGGCTCTACGACTTCGGCGGGTGACCGCCGGGAGCCCGCGCGGCCGCGAGGTCGCGTGGGGGGGCGTCACGGGACATCCGTAACCACACACCATCCGTCATCCACTCATCCCCGTGACGCCTCGCGTCGGCCCGGCCGGACTCTCTCCCGGCCGGGCTGATGTCTTTTTTCGGCTTGCCAGCGCCGCCGTGGGCGGCTCGGCGCCGCGTGGCCGCGGCGTCACAGGGGGCGGTTCTTCGCGTCGGCGGAGGTGCGGCTCCGTGGGGCCGAGCTGCGGGGGCGGAGATGGGGGCGCTCCCCCTGCCGGGCGGGGGCGGAGCCGGGCGGCGGCGTCGGTCGTTTGTCTTTTCGGCTTGCCAGCGCCGCCGTGGGCGGCTCGGCGCCGCGTGGCCGCGGCGTCACAGGGGGCGGTTCTTCGCGTCGGCGGAGGTGCGGC